>CAZHUS010000023.1:0-94716 GCA_964535555.1 uncultured Verrucomicrobiota bacterium | reverse complement strand
CGTCGCCCCGACCGGCAGACAGGAATGTCTGCCCTACCTGGCTGCGGTTCATGGAAAGCCAGGAAAACGGGAGGATCGGTGCGCATGGGGACCATGAAGCGGTGAGGAGCGCGGGCTTCAGCCCGCAGGGCCGTCCCCGCGCCGGCGTGGCTTCCTGCGGACTGAAGTCCGCGCTCCGGGGGAGGTTCATGGGAAACACTATCCATCGTGCACCCCGAATGGCGGTCGGCGGGCCGCCCAATTGCAGGCTTTCGACAAGCCCCGCTGGCCGATCGCGCTCCTCTCACCGGCGACGCAGCAACAGAGCCCCGAGCCCCACGACGAGCAGACTGAATGTCCCCGGTTCCGGCACGGCGGTCGCCGTGACGCGGACGTTGTCGAGATCCCAATAGGTGCCTCCCGGACTGGTGGCGGCGATCTGAATCCCCATCTTCTGGCCGGCCCACGCATCGGTGACCTGCACGAGGGGCACGTTGACCTGGTAATCGATCAGGTGGGTGGTGGTGGGAAACGCGGCGGGTGAGTAAATCACATCCGTCGCCGCCACGGTCACCGGGTTGTTGCCGGAGTCGCGGTAATAAAAGCTGAACCGCAGGGAAGCCCCCTCTGCCATGTCGCTGCCGCCCAGCACCCCCACCGTCAGGTTGTAGGCGACGCCCGGTTCATACGTCACGTCGAAGCCGTGCGTGGGCGCCCCGTCGTTCCAATCCACGGAATTGTAGTCCTGGAAAAGGGCCACCTCCGGCACCGCAAACATGTAGATCGCCTGGGCTCCGTCCACGTTGTCGATGTGGTTTGCAGATCCCGGCGCGGTGTTCGGAAAGGAACCGGTGAGCTGGTCCCACGTAATGCCGGCCGTCACGGGATCGTACCAGGCCGGCTGGGGCGACTTCTGCCAGGAATCGATCGTCGTGCTCACCGGGAAGCCCGGAAACGGCGTGGGTGATTCGAAGGAACCGTTCGGTACGGGAATGGGCTGGGCGAGGAGCATGCTGCAGCAGTTGCCCATCGTCGCCAGCAGCGTGACTATTTCCAGGAAGCGTGGTTTCTGCATAGAAATGCGGCCGCAATCTCTCACGGAAGCGGCTCTCCCACAAGCCTGATGCTCTGCCTTCTTGTCGCCTCGGTTTGACGGAATGAGCCGGCGCGCTACGGTCTCGTTTCAGGCGCACCGCTGCACGGGTCCTGACCGTGCTGCTGCTGGTGCTCTCTCCCCGCAACCGGTGACCACGATTCTCTTCGCCGATAACGCCTCGAGCGCCGATCGCATCATGCCCAACCTCTGGCTCCGCCCCGCCGATGCCGTCCACGTGGCCGCGGAACGCCATCGCCCGCGTGCCAACTACGCCTTCGTCGGCGGCCATGGCGAGACACGCCGGTTTGACACGGTTGACGACCCCGACCAGCATCTCGATCTTTGGAATCCGCGGCGATGAACCGCACGCGCTCTCGATGAACCAGGCCCAGCAGGTAGGGCGGGCACTCCGCTGCCCGCCGGATCCAAGTCGCAAAGGACCGCGCGCCCATTCTCGAATGGCAACTCCATGATTTCCACTCGTGCTCTTCCTCCTTCATCAAGCCCTGCTATGAACCTGAAATCCATCCTCCTGCCTGGTGCCATCCTGCTGGCCGCGCTTGGCCTGTCCGGTGCGGACGTCAAGACCCCACCCCCCACCCTCGTTGTCGCCAATGCCACCAATCGGTTCACCATCACCGGCATGCAATGTGACAGCTGCGCCAAGGGGATCACCTCCGAACTCAAGCGCGCTCCGGGTGTGGCCACCGCCTCGGTGTCCTTCACCAACAAGCTCGCCATCGTCGCTTACGACACGAACCGCACCACCGTGAAGGCCCTCCAAAAGGTCATCGTCGAAGCGGGCTATCGCGCCAAGCCCGTCCGCCCCTGATCCAGTGGCCTCGACAAACCCCACGAGCCTCAGCGGTCGGGAACTGGCAGTGATGCTCGCTGTCGGCCTGACCCTGGCCGGCGGCGCGGTTGCCACCGGTTTGCTCCTCGGCCGGAAACCCCCGGTGGCCTCCAGCCTCGTCCCCACGCTCAAACCGGGACGTTCTCTCGTCGAGTTCAGCCTGACGGAGCGGTCCGGACGCACGATCACCCGCGACGAGTTCGAGGGGAAGTTCCTGGTGGTCAGCTTTGTCTTCACGAGCTGCTCGCTCAGCTGCCGCGTCGTCAACGACCGCATGGCCGAGATCCAGCAGTCCCTCGGCGATGCACCCGACGTGCGCCTCGTCTCGTTCACGGTCGACCCGCGGACGGACACGCCCGCCGTGCTGACGAAGTTCGCCGCGAAGTACGGAGCCGACACCCGGCGGTGGCTGTTCCTGACCGGCCCGAAAACCGAACTTTACCGCGTGATCGAGGAGAGCTTCATGCCCCGTTCGCGGGAGCTCGAGTCGCTCATACCCGGCGGGTTTGAAAACACCGACCGCCTGCTGCTGGTCGGACCTGACGGGCGCGTCCGCGCCACGTTCAACGGACTCCTGCCTTCCGCACCCCGAGACATCGTCGAGACCCTCAACCGGCTGCGCGCCGAGGCAAGGGCGAGCAGCGGAGGCTGAGATGAAGTCGCCGCTTCGCTCGCCCTCCGGTGATTTCGCGGTCTGACCGAATTCGCCTCTATGAAGACCTTCCAGGGAGCCATGCTGGCACTGCTGCTGGGCGCACTTCCGGGCTGTCACCGCCCCGCGACGCCTCCGGCCCGTCCGGCCGGGGAGAGTGCCCGGCGCTTTGAAACGCGCGGGCTCGTCCGCGAGATCGCCGCCGACCGCAGCCGGGCCGTGATCCGTCACGAGGAAATCCCGGGCTACATGCCGCGGATGACGATGGAGTTGATCGTGCGCAACCCGGATGAACTGGACGGCATCAGCCCCGGGGACGAAGTCACGTTTGCGCTGCACGCGACGGAGCAGACGCATTGGATCGACAGCATCCAGCGGGTGGGGCGGGCGTCGGAGACGGCCGTGGCGGCCCAGCCGCTGTTTGTTCCGAAGGAGCTTCCGGAACTCAAGCCGGGAGACGCCATGCCCGACGCCGAGTTCCTGGGCGAAGACGGTCAACCCGTCCGGCTGAGCGCCTACCGGGGCCGCGCGCTGGCCTTCACCTTCTTCTTCACGCGGTGTCCGCTTCCCGACTACTGCCCCCGGATGAACAGCCAGTTCCGCGACGCGCGCGCCCAACTCCTCGAACGCGCGCCTTCCGTCACGAACTGGCAGTTTCTCTGCGTGTCGTTCGACGCGGCTTTCGACAAGCCGGCCGTCCTCGCCGGGTACGCGGCCGCCTTCCGCGGCGACAACCGGGATCGCTGGCGCTTTGCCGTCGCCTCCCCGGAGACGCTGGCCGAGGTGGCGCCGCGTCTGGACCTGATGGTGATGCGGGAAGGGACCAGCCTTTCGCACAATCTGCGCACCGTTGTCCTCGACCCGGCCGGCCGGGTTTTCCGCCAGTTTGACGGGAACGACTGGACCGCGGACGAACTCGCCTCCGCCGTGCTCGCCGCGGCGCGCCAGGGAGTGGAGGTTGAAGGCAGCCCTCCCGCTCCTCCATCCGGCGCGAATTGACAATCAAGGGCGGGTCACTACGTTCCGCTCAACATCAACACCAAGCCGCCGCGTTCGTCCCAACCCGGCGAGCTGCTGTATGCACGCGAATGACCTGATCCCCGACCCGGTTTCACGCACCCTGAGGGTGTTTGCGTTTGACCCGAGCCTCTCGGGCCAGATCGAGACCGCCACCATCGGGGAGATCTCGATCGACGTGCCGTGGGAACAGGAGCTCCAACCCGGGCCCGTGGGCGAGTATGTCGAGGTGGTGGACGCCGACCCGGCGAGCCAGGTGTTCTACAAGCCGGTGGACCTGAATGATCCGCGCATCCTCGCCCAGGATGGGCTGGCCCCGTCGGAATCCAATCCGCAGTTCCACCAGCAGATGACGTATGCGGTGGCGATGAGCACGATCGGCCACTTCGAAAGGGCGCTCGGCCGCGTGGCGCTGTGGTCCACGCACCGGTTTTACGATCGCTCGAGTCGGCGTTACGTGGACCAGTTCGTCCGCCGCCTCCGGATTTACCCGCACGCCTTGCGTGATCGGAACGCGTATTACAGCCCGGAGAAAAAGGCCCTGCTGTTCGGCTATTTTCCCGTCGGCGTGCGGGACGCCTCCGCCGCACCCGGGACGCTCGTCTTCACGTGCCTTTCACACGACATCATCGCTCACGAGACGACCCACGCGCTCCTCGACGGCGTGCATCCGCGTTTCAACGAACCGGCGAACCTGGACGTGCTGGCGTTTCACGAGGCGTTCGCCGATATCGTCGCCTTGTTCCAGCGCTTTTCGTACCCCGGCGTCCTGCGCGACCAGATCGCCAAAACGCGGGGCAATCTCGCGAGCGAGAACCTGCTCGCCCAACTGGCGCAGCAATTCGGGCGAGCCTCGGGCCGCGGGAGCGCCTTGCGGGACGCCCTCGGCATCACCGATCCGGTCACCGGAAAATGGGCGGCGCGGGTGCCCGATGTGCGCGCCCTCGACACCGCCCGCGCCCCCCACGACCGGGGTGCGGTCCTGGTGGCGGCCGTGTTCGGCGCCTTTCTCAGCGTGTATCGGGCGCGCACGCAGGACCTGTATCGCATCGCGAGCGAGGGCACCGGCGTGCTTCGCGCAGGCGAGATTCATCCGGACCTGTCGAACCGGCTCGCGGACGAGGCGATGCGGAGTGCGAACTCCGTCCTCCAAATGTGCATCCGGGCCATCGATTACTGTCCGCCGGTCGGAATCACCTTTGGCGATTACCTGCGGGCGATCATCACCGCCGACTTCGACCATTATCCCGAAGACACCGCCGGGTACCGGGTCGCCTTTGTCGAGAGCTTCCGCCAATGGGGCATTTACCCCTCCGGCATGCCCAACATGTCGGTGGAAGCCCTGGTTTGGCCCGCGGGTCTCGCTCAGGCGGCGCGTCGCCCCTCGAGCAAACCATGGTCCGACGTGGTCGATCCGTTGTTCAAGAAGCTCCCGCTAAGCCCGTGGGACCTGGAAAGTGACCGCTTCAAAGCATGGCAGGGCGTCAGAGCCAATGCCTGGAAGCTCTGGAAGTGGCTGGTCCAGGGGGAAGGCCGGGTCCTGGCCCCGGAGCTTGGTCTGGTCCTCGACAGCGCGGCCACGCCCACGGTCTTCCTCACGGCGGAAGGGCAACCGGCCGTCGAGGTCCACTCCGTTCGCACCGCCCGCCGTCGCAGCACCCGGGGCAGCCTGGTCACCGACCTGGTGATCGAAATCACGCAACGCCGACGCGGCTACTTCGATCCCGCGGAACAGAAACGCAAGGATCAACCCGGCACCCGGTTTCGGCCGGAAGACCTGGGCGATTTCCAGTACCGGGCGGGGTGCACGGTTCTCTTGGATCTCGCAAGTCGCAGCATCCGCTACGTGATCCGTACCCCCGGGACCATCGCCGACGACCGCGCCCTGGAACGCCAGCGGCAATTCCTGGTCGAAGGCGGCCTCGCTCCCCACAACCCGTTCGACATTCCCCGCGAGGCCCTTCACGCGCGGGAACCGTTTGCGCTCCTCCATCGCGACGAACCCCTCACGTAGTTGCCCATGGCCCCTCCGCGCAAATCCCGTCCCGCCCCCGCCACAGCCGCAGGTGCCCCGAGCCGGCTCCTTCCGCCGACCGGGGGAGCCGTCGTCCGCATGTACCGCATCGGACATGGCGACTGCTTCCTGATTGCGTTCGACGGCCAGGTTCCCGACCGCCCGGTTTATGTGCTGATCGATTGCGGCTACAAGCCTGGCTCTCCCGAGAAGATTCCCCGGCCGGAACCCAGGACCGTGGCCGACATCACCGCCAGCATCCGCGCTGCCACCGGAGGTGAAATTGATATCGCCATCATCACCCACGAGCACCAGGACCACCTGAACGGAATCACCGCCTCCAACTTCGCCGGCCTCGAAATCAAAGAGACCTGGCTGGCCTGGACCGAGGACCCGGATGACGCCGTCGCCAACGCGCTTCGCAAGAAGTTCAAGGACACGCTCCTGGGTCTGATCGCCGCCCGCCATCGACTGGCCGCGGCCGGGGAAGCCTCGGATGCGGCGCGGCTCGACGATTTCCTCGCCTTCGAGCTCGGCGGCGACGAAGAGGCGTTTGATCTGGCTGCCGCCACCACCTTGCTGGGGGCCGCCGGCAAACCCGCCGGGTCCAAGAACAAGCAGTCCCTGAAGCTGCTAAAGGACCGCGCCCGCGAAGGAGTGCGCTACCTCCGCCCTCACCAGGAGATCCTCCCCGTCCCCGGCGCACGAAATGCCCGTGTGTTCGTGCTCGGCCCCCCGCGCGACCAGGCGATGCTCCTGGATGTTGACCCGATTGGCCGGGAGGAATTTCACGTCGCCCAGGCGGCCGCCACGTCCTTCTTCGCCAGCGCCTTCGCCGAAGAGAAGGCCGGCACCTCGCTGGTCACTCCGTTTGCCGATGCCTACGCCCTCCCAACGACGCACGCCTTTGAGGATGCCGAACACGGCGATTTCTTCCGCCGCCATTACGGCTCAGGCCAAACCGCTCCGACGCCGACGCCGCGGGCTCCCGCCGTCCCGGCTTCGGAGTCCGCGATCAGCGCGGCTCCCCGGGAGGTCCCCGACGACGCCCCCTGGCGTCGGATTGACGGCGACTGGCTGCACTCCGCCCTGCAACTTGCGATCGAGGTCAACAACGCCACGAACAACAGCAGCCTGGTTCTCGCGTTCGAACTCGGGGTAGGTGGCAAGGTCCTCCTGTTCGCCGCCGACGCCCAGCGCGGCAACTGGGTGTCCTGGGCGGATGCCGGCTGGAGCGATGGCCCGGAACGCGTTCAAGTCAAAGACCTGCTCGCACGCACGGTCCTGTACAAGGTGGGGCACCACGGCAGTCATAACGCCACCCTCAACGGGAGCCTTCAGGACCTGCACCCCAACCTGAGCTGGATGGGGCGCGGCAAACACGCCCGTGAGTTCACCGCCATGATCACCGCCGTCAGGGCTTGGGCCGAAACCCAGAAGGGCTGGAACCATCCGTTGAAGGCCATCAAGGACGCCCTGCTCACGAAGTGTGCCGGCCGGGTCTTCCAGACCGACACGCCCCTCGAAGCCATGCGCCCCGGCGAAAGCCAATCGTCGGTCGCCTGGAAGCGATTCGAGTCGCGCGTGGCCGCAGACCCGCTCTATTTCGATCTCCGCATCGAGCCGGGCGGCAACCCGTGAGGGCTCCGGTTGCGGCCTCGTCGGTTGCCAGGCACGACGCTCGCCGAACGCATGGCCAGGATCGAAACCAGCTGCACGGATTGCCATCGGACCTGTCGGAACCGTCGGACAACACCGTGACGCCGCGCCCCAAAACGGGCTTGCACGTACCCGCCGGGGGCGCAGATTCACGGAAGCCGCAGCCGGTGACGAGCAACCTGTCGCTGCCATTGCTGAATCACAGGCCCGGCAAAAACCTGACCAAACCCTGCATTCTATGCCCAAAGGAATCTCCCTCCACATCGGCCTGAATCGCGTCGATCCGGCCCATTACCAGGGCTGGGACGGCGAACTCACCGCCTGCGAGTTCGACGCCAAGGACATGCGAACCATCGCCCAGAAACAGAAGTTCGCCTCCAGCCGCTTGCTGCTTAGCGCCGAAGCCACCGCGGGCGCCGTGATCCAGGCCATCATCGACGCCGCCAAGGAGTGCCGGAAAGGGGATCTGTTCTGGATCACCTACTCGGGCCACGGCGGCCAGGTCCCCGACACCAACCATGACGAGAAGACCCTGCGGACGGGATTGAGGGACAACCTCGACGAGACCTGGGTGCTTTACGACCGTCAGCTGGTCGACGACGAATTGTACGTGCTCTGGGGAAAGTTCCGTCAGGGCGTTCGCATCCTCGTCTTCAGCGACAGTTGCCATAGCGGGACCGTCGTCAAAGCCCCTGCCTCTTTCCTTTCAGCCGCCGCGGCCGGCGCCGTTCCCTCGGGCCCAGCCATCCGCTGGCTGCCCTTGGCCCAGAGCGAACGTGTCTATCGCGCCAACCGCCAGCTCTACGACGCCATCCAGCGCGACAATCCCACGGCCGAACGCACGCGGGTCCGCGGCACCGTCCTGCTGATTTCCGGGTGCATGGACAATCAGTTCTCGATGGACGGGCCCCGAAACGGCGCCTTCACCGGGGCGCTGCGAAAAGTGTGGAACAACGGCCGGTTCCAAGGCGGCTACCACGCGTTCCGCAACGCCATTGCCGCCCGGTTGCCGGCTTCCCAAACCCCGAATTATCTCAAAATCGGGGCGGGGAACGCCGCGTTCGAAAACCAGAACCCCTGCACGCTGTAGTCAAGAAGCAGCCTCAGAGTGCCCGCGGGTTGGCGCGTCGGCCCCGCCATCGTGCCGCCAGCACGCCCGCCACGGCCCCGGACAGGTGCCCCTCCCATGAGATCGGTCCCCGCCGCGGCAACAAGCCGTAGACGGCGCCCCCGTACAGCAACAAGACCAACACCGCCACCAACGCCGTCCGCCAGTTGCGTCTCAGGAAACCGGACGCCACCAGGTACGCTGCCAGCCCATAGATGATTGAGCTGGCGCCGATGTGCACGGTGCCCCCGCGTCCAATCAACCAGGTGCCCAGGCCCGAACACACCCAGATCACGGCGAGCGTCCATCCCGGACGGTAGCTGCGGTCCGCGAACAGCAAGGTCATCAGCACAAACAGCGGCAGCGCGTTGGCCGAGAGGTGGCCGGCATTCGCGTGCAGCAACGGCGCAAACGCAATCCCGACCACGCCCGAAACCGTGCGCGGAACAATCCCCCACTGACGCAGCCCGGGCAGAAAGTAGGTCAGCACCGCCGCCAGGCAGATCGCCACAAACAGCCTCGTGCTTGCCCGGACGGATTCGTCCCAACGTGCGCGCCTATTGCTCATGGCACCTTCGGGGCTCGGAGCACCGCGCCACTTCGGCCATCGAACCAATGGGCACGCGTGCCATCAAAATCCAGACAGACCTCGCGGCCGGGTTCAACCACTCCGCCACCCTCCATGGCCGCGAGAAGCTCGCGCGAACCCCAGCGCACATGGAGCCAGGCCGCCCCACCGGTGTCCTCCAGGAATTCCACCACACCGCGAAGCTCCGCAGTTCCCCGCCGACATGCCGCTTCCGCGCTTCTCACGTGGAGATCCCGCGGACGAATCCCCAGAACTACGGACGGCATTGGCTTCCATCCGTCCTCACCTGACATCGGTTCCGGAAGGCTCATCACGAGCCGCGCCCCGGCAGCATCACTTGATTCGAAGCGCGCCTCGTCCCCCGAACCCGTGACCCGGCCCACAAGCAGGTTCATCGGCGGCGTGCCCAGGAACTCCGCCACGAACCGGTTGGCCGGCGCTCGGAGCAACTCACCCGGGATTCCCACTTGCTGGAGCACGCCCGACCGCAACACCGCCACCCGCCCGCCCCCGCCCAAGGCCTCGCCTTGATCGTGAGTCACGTAGACCACGGTGAGCGCCTGCTGGCGGTGGATCTGGAGGATCTCACGCCGCAACTGCGCCCGTAACGGCGCATCCAGGGAGGCCAGAGGTTCGTCCAGCAACATCACCGAAGCGCCCGCCACCAGGACGCGGCCCAACGAGACCCGCTGACGTTCCCCGCCGGCCAGTTCGTGAGGTCGACGTCCCAGCACGGGCGTGATGCCCAGCAAGTCCGCAGCCGCTCTGACTCGCCTCTCTACTTCCCGGGTTGGCTCGCGTCGCAAGCGCAACCCAAGCGCCAGGTTCTCGAAGACGTTCAAGTGGGGAAACAACGCGCCCCGCTGAAACACGACACCGGTTCCGCGGCGCTCCGGGGGCACTGCCGTGACGTCCTGCCCGTCGAAAAGGACACGGCCGGTGGTGGGCACTTCCAGCCCAGCGATCAGCCTCAGGAGCGTGGTCTTGCCGCTGCCCGAAGGACCCACCAGCGTCAGGAACTCACCCTGGCCCACCTCGAGCGTCAGCCGGGACAACGCCGGCACCACGGCAGCCCGGCCGTCGGTGAAGTCCTTTCCCAGATCCTGAAGCCGGATGTGAGGCATGTCTCGATCCAGAACGGCTCAACGCTCAACGCTCAACGCTCACCGTTTCTTCCTTCACTCTGGGTTGGATCGCCAGTTCGCCCACGTCAATGACCGGGCCGTCCGGCGTCTGAACCGGCTGCACCACCAGGAGGTCCACGTTCGTTGTGAAGGTGCGGTAGCGTCCGTGCTCCACGCGCAACGACACCAGCAGCGGCGGCGTTCGCTCGAAGACCAGGAAGCCCGCCCGAACCGCGCTCATCGCGAAGTGACCATCACGCGCCGTGCGGGCGGGCGGGGTTTCCTGGAGGCGCTGCGCCCCGTGCGCCGGGCTCGAGGCGCTCGGCAAGGCGCTTTCACCCGCCGTCCGCGTCACGCGGGCCGCCTTGACCGGCTCACCGGTGTTCGCGTCGAGCACGCGTCCGCGCACGGCCGGCAGCACGACTGCCTGGTGCGGACCGCGCACCGAATCACAGCCGACCCACAGCCCGGCGAGGCACAACAGAACGGCACGAAACCACATGCCGCGAACGCTACCCTGCCCCGGCCCAAACCAAAAGCGCCGAGACCGTTCTTGGCAGCCACGACGGCCTGCGTTAACACGTCCCCATGACCAAGCCCCTCGAGGACACCCGGAAACGCACCCCCGGTCCCCAGGCCCCGGAGCTCCGTCGTCGCGAGTTTCTAAAACTCGGCTCGACCGCCTTGGGTACGCTGGCCCTGAGCCACCTCGCCACCGCCGCGGGCCCTTTCTCGAGGGAGGACTTCACGCAACTCGTCCCTGCGGACAAGAAGCTCAAGCCCGACTGGGTGAAATCCCTCTTCGAACGCGGCACCCGCACGGTCTATCGTGGTGCCGAACTCGAAAAGATCGGCATGCCTGTCGGCGGGATTTGCGCGGGCCAGGTTTACCTCGGCGGTGATGGGAAGTTGTGGCATTGGGACATCTTCAACCGCCATGTCGGGACGGGCGCCGAACATTACGCCAAGCCCATGCCCGTGCAGTCGCCTCTTGAACAGGGCTTTGCCCTGAAGGTCACTGCCGGAGGCCGGACCCAGGTGCGCGCGCTCGATCGGAAGGGCTGGGCGGAAATCGCGTTTACGGGCGAGTATCCCCTGGCTTTCGTCGAGTACCGCGATCCGGCGACACCGGTCCAGGTGACCCTCGAGGCCTTCTCCCCGTTCATTCCGCTCAACCTCGAAGACTCCTCGCTCCCGGCGACGGTCATGCGGTTCACCGTACGGAACCCCGGCCCGGAACGGCTCGAGGTGGAGCTTGCCGGCTGGCTCCAGAACGCCGTCTGTCTCCACAGCGCTCCCCTCCACGCGCTGCTCCGTCGAAACCGCATCGTGAGGCGCGACGGGTTGGTGCTCCTCGAGTGTGCCGCCGAGGAAATCCCGCAAGACCCGGACCTTCCGCGCCGACCCGACATCCTCTTCGACGACTTCGAACGGGAGACCCATGGCGACTGGACGGCCACGGGCGACGCCTTCGGCTCCGGCCCGGTTTCCAAGGAGCAGGTGCCAGGCTACCAGGGCGATCTGGGGCTGCACGGAAACCGTGGCGTCAATTCCCACGCCAGCGCGCCGGGAACGGACGTGGGCGGCAAGGACGCGCGCACCGGGACTTTGACCAGCAAGCCGTTCACGGTGGAACGGCACTTCATCTCGTTCCTCGTCGGCGGCGGGGCTCACAAGGAGCGCACCTGTGTCGATCTGGTGGTCGAGGGGCAGCCCGTCTTGTCAACCACAGGTCGCAACGACAACCGCATGCAGGTGACGAGCTGGGATGTTCGCCGCTGGGAGGGCAAGATCGCCACCCTGCGCGTGGTCGATCTGGAAACCGGCGGGTGGGGCAACATTGGCATCGACGACATCCGCTTCACCGACCGACCCCGCGTCGCTCCGGGGCCGCTCACCGATGAACCGGACTTCGGCACCATGACCCTCGCCTTGCTCGAAGCTCGCGACGGGTCGACGACAACACCTCCCGCAACCGCGAAGCCAGCTCCCCAGGATCGCGCCGTGGCCGCTCTGCCCGATGGGGCGTTGCCGGAGGTGGCGTTTGGCGCCGGCAACGTGGATGGCGCCGCTTCCGACGCCGCCCCGGGGAAGCGTCTGGTGGGAGCCGTGAGCCGCGTTCTGACGCTCGGGCCGGGCGAGGCGGGCACCGCGACGTTCGTGGTCACCTGGCACTTTCCTAACCTTAAGATGGACCGACTGCCCCCCGGTCGGTGGTATGGGGCTCGCTTCCCATCCGCCAGCGCCGTGGCCTTCCATGTCCGGGATCATTTCACGCGGCTGCGGGAACAGACGCTGCTCTGGCACGACACCTGGTATGATTCGACCCTCCCCTACTGGTTCCTCGACCGCACCTTCCTGAACACGTCCATCCTGGCCACCGCCACGTGCCACCGTTTCGCGAACGGCCGCTTCTGGGCTTGGGAAGGCGTGGGATGTTGTCACGGAACCTGCGGGCACGTCTGGCAGTACGCCCACGCCATGGCGCGGTTGTTCCCGGAACTCGAACGCGACACCCGCGAACGCGTGGACTTCGGCCTCGCGCTGCAGGCCAACGGCGCGATTCACTTCCGCGCCGAGTACAACGACATCCCGGCGATCGACGCCCAGGCCGGAACGGTGCTGCGCGCTTTGCGGGAACACCAGATGTCGGTCAATGCGGCGTGGCTCGAACGCAACTGGCCGGCCATCCGGAGCGCCCTCGACTGGCTGATCCGCCAGGACGGCGATGGGGATGGTCTCATCGTCGGCAGCCAACACAACACGCTCGACACCGACTGGTACGGACCCGTGGCGTGGCTGAGCGGCCTCTACCTGGCCGCGCTGCGAGCCGGCGAGGAAATGGCAGGCGTTGTTGGAGACACAGCTTTTGCGGCGCGCTGCCGCGAGATCCTGGCCCGCGGCGTCCCGCAGCTCGTGACCGAGTTGTTCGACGGCGAGTACTTCATCAACAAGCCCGACCCCGCCCACACCGAGGCGATCAACTCGGGAACCGGCTGCCACATCGACCAGGTCTTCGGCCAAAGTTGGGCCTTCCAGGTCGGGCTTGGACGGATCCTCCCTCAAAAAGAGACCCTGAGCGCTTTGCAGTCGCTCTGGCGCTACAACTTCACACCGGACGTTGGTCCGTACCGGGCGGCGTACAAGCCGGGTCGCTGGTATGCCATGGCCGGTGAGGGCGGCCTGCTCATGTGCACTTTCCCGAGGCGCGACTGGGACTATGCCCAGGCCAAGGGCAAGGGTCCGGACTGGGCGGCAGGCTACTTCAACGAGTGCATGAACGGCTTCGAGTACCAGGTCGCCGGGCACATGATCGCGGAGGGCATGGTCATGGAAGGGCTCGCGGTCACGCGGATGGTTCACGATCGCTATCATCCCCTGCGCCGGAATCCCTGGAACGAAGTCGAGTGCGGCGATCACTACGCCCGCAGCATGGCCAGCTACGGGGTGTTCCTGACCGCCTGTGGCTTCACCTACGACGGTCCGCGCGCGCGGATCGGTTTCGCTCCCCCGCTCGACTCGCAAGAATTTCGCTGCGCCTTCACGGCGGCGGAGGGTTGGGGCACCTTCGAGCAGCGCCTCGAGGCCGGGGCCCGGCACGCAACCTTGACGGTGAAATGGGGACGAGTGCGTTTGGCGGAAATCTCACTTCGCCCGGCGGGTGACACCCTTCCTTCGGCCGTGGACGTTCAACTCGGCGCCCAGCGGGTTCAGGCCACCCTGATGGCGAACCGCCAGGACCTGCGCGTCCGACTGGATCCCTCCCTCACCGTCAACGCGGGACATCGACTGGTCTTGAAACTGACGTGACGCGGCCGGTGGGGCGTGCGGAGCGAGAGCGGGGGGCTCGCGGGCTCGCCGCCCGGCGAGAAACGGAGTTGAACCTGGAGGCGATCTTTCTTATGATCGGTCGCAACCCTTGCAGCCATGTGCAACCCGACCAACCGGATCCTGTTGCTCGAGGATGACGACGGCGATGCCGCCTTGCTCGTCAGGGTGCTCGAGAACGAAGGGTACGCCGTCACGCTGGCCCAGCGGGGTGACACCGGGCTTGAACTGGCCCGGAAACAGGAGTTCGACACCGTCGTAACCGACCTCCGGATGCCGGGCCTCACCGGCATGCAGGTGGTCCGGGAGTTGCACTCGGCCCGTCCCCGGCTGCCCATTATTTTGATGACGGCCTTCACCACCACGGAAACCGCCATCGAAGCCACCAAAGTCGGCGCGTTCGACTACCTGGTAAAGCCGTTTGACACGGGCGGATTTGTCCGTCTCGTCGTCAAGGCGGTCGAGGCCGCGCGACTCAAGCGCGAAGCGGTCGAACCTGGAAAAGCCACGAGCCGCGGTGAGGCCATCGTCGGCCAGAGCCGCGCGATGCAGGAGGTCTACAAGGAAATCGGCCGCGTGGCTGCCCAACCCGTGACCGTCCTCATTCGCGGTGAGACCGGGACCGGCAAGGAACTCGTCGCCCGGGCACTCTGCCAGCACAGCGATCGCGCGGAGAAGCCCTTCATCGCGGTCAATTGCGCCGCGATTCCCGAGACCTTGCTGGAAAGCGAGTTGTTCGGGCACGAGCGCGGCGCGTTCACCGGCGCGGAGAATCGTCGCATCGGCCGCTTTGAACAGGCGGACCGGGGCACGCTGTTCCTGGACGAAGTGGGTGACATGTCCATGTTCACCCAGGCCAAACTCCTGCGTGTCCTGCAGGAACACACGATCCAGCGTGTCGGTGGCAGGGAGACGATCTCCGTGGACGTCCGCGTGATCGCGGCCACCCACGCGCCTCTGGAGCGATCGATCCAGGAAGGGACCTTTCGGGCGGACCTCTTTTACCGGCTGAGCGCCTTCGTGCTCCACCTGCCTCCGCTGCGCGAGCGTGTGGACGACATCCCGGCGCTTGCCCGCTACCTGGCGCGCCAACTCGCCGAGGAGATGCACCAGCAACCGGCCGCGATCCTTCCGGCCGCCCTCGAGTTGCTCCAGCAACAACCCTGGCCTGGCAATGTCCGGCAGCTGTCCAATGTGCTCCGCCAGGCCATGCTCGAAGCCCGCGGTTTCCCTGTCGGCGTCGAACACATACGGACCGCCCTCGGACGCGGTCAAAGAACGTTCGCGTCGGAGGCGCCCACCTTCGAGGCACTCGTGGACCGGCTGATCCACCAGGCCCAGGCCGGCAAGGACGTGACCGTCCTCACCTCCGCGCTTGAGGCCGCCGAACGCGTTGTCCTTCGCCGCACTCTCGACGCCGCCAGGCAGACTGAGTCACAGGCTGCCCATTGGCTCCGAATGACGCCTTCCGAACTGCGAGTCCGCCTGGGCAGGCTGAAGCCGGACCCGGAGGCGTAAGTCGCGGAGCGCCCAGGGCAGCAGCCCACGCCCACCCGGCCTGAAGCCAGGGCGGGCCCTCACTTCAAGACTGCCTTCGCGGGGGCATTGCGAGCCCGGAACCCGGCCACCCGACCGTCCGGCAGGCGCACCAGTTCGTCGTTCCCCGCCGACTCCCAGTAAGGCATTCCTCCCCGCTGCAAGTGGACTTCGGTCAACATGCCTCCCCCGATCACGACGGGAGCCGTGATCCGGCCGTAACCCGCAGCTTCCGCGAGCAGCCGGTAGCTTCCTGGCGCAAGCGTGACCGTCATCGGCGCCTGGTCGGTGTCGCCCACGTGGTTCACGACACTTCGCACCTGGTGGCCCTGGTCGTTGTAGATCTGGTAGGAGGTGTGGACCTGGTAGGGAAGCTTGCCGGACTGGACGTCCCGGGTGTCCGTGTACACACGCAAATACCCGTGCGGTGCCGGACGCGGCCCGGCCATCCGCGGGCCGATCGGATCCAGGACAACCTGCGTCGGGGGGAGCGAGGGAGCGGAACAACTCGATCCGAGCAGGGCGACCCAGGCCAGCAGAGTCAGGAGACGCATAGGGGTCAGTCAATAGTATTGTGCTTTTCTTACAGTCGTTCCCGAGCCTGCAACGCGCGCCGGCCGCGGGCCCCGGTTGCGGCGGAGTGCACATTACTATTGACTGACCCCTTCGAGGAAAGCACCCCGCCCAAACGCCGGATGCCGGCCCGGATGTCGTCCGCGCTCGCGTTGCCGAAACTCAAACGCAGCTCATGGTCGGGCAGCGGTCGCGTCGGGTCGGTTGCATAGCACAACCCCCCCGGCACATAGAGCACTCCGGCTGCCAACGCCGCCTTGAACAACCGCGAATTCATGCCCGAACGCGCCCGTCGGGGCAGCCGGGCCCAGAAGTACATGCCTCCGGCCGGTTCCTGCCACTCGACGCCGGCGGGGAAATACCGGCGCAACGCCTGACCCATCCAACCGGCTTTCAGGGCGTAGCGTTCCCGCAGTTCCGCCACGTGGCGATCGTAGCGTCCGGACTCGATCGCGACTGCCAGCAAGTGCTGCAGCAAGCTCGAGGTCCCAAAATCCTGATTGCCCTTCACCCGCAAGACGGCGGTCCGGATGGGCTCCGGAAGAAAGCCGAACCCGACGCGCACGCCGGTCGCGTAGGGCTTGCTGTAGGTGCCCGCGTAGAGCACGCGGTTTGAACCCCCGGAGACCGCAAGTGCGGAAGCCGGATCGGGACCTCGGAACCGCAGTTCGCGATACGCGGCATCCTCGAGGAGGTAGATGGCGTGGCCCGCGGCGCGCTCGTAGTAGCGCAAGAGTTCCAGCACCGCCGCCTTCTTGGAGAAACCCGTCGTCGTGCCGGAGGGATTCTGGTGATAGGTGACGAGGTAGACCAACTTCAGCCGCGCAAGGCGGCGCTCGCGCTTGAGACGCTCCAGGACTCTTTCCAATTGGGCCACGTCCACCCCATCCGCCTCCAGCTTCACGCCCCGGCACTCGACCCCGCGACTCTGGAGAATGCCGAGAAATACGAAGTACGTCGGATCCTCGACGACGACGATATCGCCGGGATCCAGCAACACCTCGGCGGCCATGTAGAGCAGTTGCTGCGAGCCGTGCGTCAGCACGAGTTGGTCCGCCCGACACCGCGCCTCGGGGGGCCGGCCCTCGCCGGTTGCCGCGTCCTGGGCCAGCACGCGCTCCGCGGTCAAGGCGGCAAGCCTCGGCAGCCCGATCGTGTTCCCATACTGAAGGCTGGGTTCACCGGTGCGGCGGTCGCGAAACAGTTCTTCCATCACCTCGCGGGTCTCAGTCACCGGCAGCGTCTCATTGTCGGTGAAGCCGGCGGCCAGGGAGATCAGCTTGGGCCGCCGGAGGGCGACGTCCATCAGCCAGGAAATCGGCGGCGCTTGCGTTCGTCGCCCCAGTTCGGATAACGCGCGAAACTCGATCTCGTCGGCTTTCATGGCTGATCAACCGCCCGCGGCGGTGGCGGCACGCCCACCGCGGGTTTGGGAGTGGCGCCTCGCGACGCCGCCAGCTGCTCGAGGAATGCCGTCACGTTCGCCAGAAGCTCCGAGCGCCCCAACTCCACCGTGTCATTGTGATCGCCGGGCAGTTCTCGAAACCGCTTCGGCTCGTTGGCGGCCGCGAACAACCGTTCCCCGTGGTGAAACGGAACGATGGTGTCGCCGCGCCCGTGCATGACCAGCACCGGCACCCTTACCCGCGGCAGCTTGGCAAGCGTGTCATACCGGATGCGATTGAGCCAGCGGACGGGAAGCCACGGGAAAAGCTCCGCCCCGATATCCGCGATGCTCGTGAACGTGCTTTGCAGGACCAGGCCGCCCAGCGGCTGTTGCACCGCCAGTTCGGCGACCACCGCCCCCCCGAGGGACTCTCCGTACGCCAGGATGTTCGTCGCCGGAAAGCCGCGGTCCCGCAGCCAGGCGTAGGCCGCCTGGACGTCCTGGTAGGTGCCGGCTTCGGAGGGCCGCCCGGTGCTGCGTCCGTAGCCGCGATAGTCGAAGGCCAGCAGGTTGACCCCGGTTTCCAGCAGCAACCCGAACAACTCGAGCCGATGGCTCAGGTTGCCGCCGTTCCCGTGGCCGTGAAGGATGGCCCACTCGCGACGGGGAGACAGCGGCGCCGCCGGGAAGTACCACGCCAGAAGTCGCTCACCGTCCTCCGTTTTCAGCCACACTTCTTCGCACGGACGGCCCAAGGCGTCCGGACCCGCCCACAGGGTTGCCGTGGGCTGGAAGACGTTTCGGTGCTCGAACCAACGCAGGAACATGACCGCACCCGCCGGAGCGAGCAGCGCCACCGCCAGGGTTTTCACCACCCGCCGTCGCCACGAAGTCATGGCCCGGGCACGCCGGCTCAGCCGTGGGCCGCCTGTTCTTCCTTGGCCTTCTTGGCATCAGCGATCACGCGCGCCTCCATTTCCTTGGGCATTTCCTCGTAGTGATCGAAATCTTCCTTGTGCGCCGCGCGGCCGCCGGTGAGCGACCGGAGAACCGTCGAGTATTGATACAGTTCCATCGCCGGCACCTGGGCCTTGATGATCTGGTATCCGCCCTCGGAATCCATGCCCAGGATCTTGCCGCGGCGGCTCGACAGATCGCCGATCACGTTGCCCATGCCGTCGTCGGGCACCTTGATCTCGACGATGTGGATGGGCTCGAGCAGGCAGGGGCGCGCGGCCTGGAACGCCTCGCGAAACGCCTCTTTGCCTGCGATCTGGAAGGCAATGTCCTTCGAGTCCACCGGGTGCATCTTGCCGTCGTAAAAGTCGACCTTCAGGTCCACGACCCGGTAGCCGGCCAGGATGCCCTCGGTGCAGGCGGCGTTCACGCCCTTCTCGACCGAGGGGACGAACACGCGGTCGACGTTCTGTCCGACCAGGGACTCGCTGAATTCGAGGCCCGACCCGCGTTGCTTGGGCTCGATCCGCATCCACACCTCGGCAAACTGCCCCGCACCGCCGGTTTGCTTCTTGTGCCGGTACTTCGATTCACCCCGGCCCTTGATGGTCTCACGGAAGCGGATCTTCGGGGCAATCAGGTCAAAATCGACCTTGTAGCGACTCTTCAGCCGCTCGGAGATGACCTGCAGGTGAAGCTCGCCCTGTCCCGACAGCACGGTCTGATGGAGTTCTCCGTCCACCATGTAGTGGAAGGTGGGATCCTCATTCGCCAGAGCGGCCAACCCTTGCGCCACCTTGTCCTCCTCGCCCTTGGACTTGAGCTTGAGGGCGACGTGGATGTTGGGTTTCGGGAACTGGACTTTCGGCAGGCGCACGTTGCAGCCCGGCGAGCAGAGCGTGTCGCCCGTATGGGTGTCCTTGAGCTTGACGGTCACCCCGATATCGCCAGCACCGATTGAGTTCACCGCCGCGCGGTTCTTGCCGTTGAGGTAGGACAACTGGCCGATGCGCTCGGTCGCGTTCCGGTCCGCGTTGAACAGGTCCATGCCGAACCGCACCGTGCCGGAGTACACGCGGAAGAACGACACCTCGCCAATGTGCGCCTCGTTGAGGGTCTTGAAGACGTAGGCGACGGTGTCCCCGTCCGTGAGGTTGACGTCCACCGGCTCGTTGTCCGCGTCCAGGGCCCCGACCTTCTGGCGGTCCACGGGGGAGGAGCCGTACTTGGCGATGAAATCCATCAGGCGCGCGACGCCCACGTTGGTCTCGGCCGAGGTGCAGAACACGGGGATGATCTCGGCCTTTTGAAACGCGGTGTGCGTCCCGGCGCGCATTTCCTCCTCCGAGAGGCCGCCCTTTTCAAAGAACTTCTCCAGCAGGCGGTCGTCCGCCTCGGCCGTGTGCTCGATGAGTTCCTGGTGGAGGGCCTGGGCCTTCTCGAGCCATTCCCCTTCGGCCGGCGCCTCCGCGTAACGGCCGCTGCCGTCGTGGGCGTAGGTGATGACTTCGCTGCGCATCACATCCAAGACGCGGTGGAACCCGGTCCCCTGGTCCATCGGCAGCGCCATGGGGAAGACCTTGGGGCCGAACCGTTCCTTCAGCTGGGCCAGGATCTCGTCGAAACGGGCATGCTCCTTGTCCATCATGTTAACCACGATGAGCTTCGGGATCTCGAAGTGCGCGGCGTACTTCCAGACCGTCTCGCTTCCCAGGCCGAGGCCATCCACGCCATGGACCACCAACACCGCAAAATCGCACACCCGCAACGCCCCCAGGGCCTCGCTGATGAAATCCTGGTAACCGGGGGTGTCCAGGATGTTGAGTTTCTTGCCCAACCATTCGGTGTGGAGCAGGGACGCATGAATCGAGATGCGCCGTTTGTGCTCGCTCTCGTGGTAATCCGAGACCGTGCTCCCCCCCGCCACGCTGCCGAGGCGGCCGATCGCGCCACCGCATGCCAGCATGCACTCGCTCAGCATGGTTTTGCCACTCGTCGCATGGCCCACAATGGCGAAATTCCGAATGTCACCTGACGAATACTCTTTCATGTTGCGCTCTTTCAGCTCTCACGTGCGTTGTGTGAGCCGCCCTTTTACGGGAAAACGTTTTGGTCGCCAACAACGTTTCTTGAACGGTGGCCTTCGCAGGGTCCAAAAAGGGTGAGCGCTCCCACCAAACAAGGATCCGGTGCGGGAGCGTTCGCCGGGGCGTTTGCGAAGCGCAGGCAGGAAGCGCGATCTTCCCTCCCCACATCGGGGTTCGCCGCGGGGAGTCGCCCGGCTTGGACGGCAAGCCGCCTACTTCAACGCCGGATCGGGGATGAAGATCTCGGTGCCAACGGGCAGGGAGGTGGGCTTGAGATTCGGATTCGCCTTCAGAACATCGTCCACGGACACTTTCACCCCGCTGGCGCGGTAAGCCGCCACGATGGCACTGATGGTGTCGTCCTTCTTCACCACGTACGTGTACCCCTTGCCGGGCGTGCTGGGGGTCGGATCCTTGGGGACTGGACGCGAGCTCTCACGGGGCACCACGACCGGCGTTTGCGCCAACTTCCGAATTTCCTCAAGGATCAACCGCTTGTCCTCTTCGCGCTTCCGGTCCAGCTCCCGCACGCTTTCCGCCAGCTTGCGCAGCTCTTCGCGGGTCGCGAAGCGGTCGTTCAGCCGGTCGCCGGCCTTGGTCCCGTCTTCACGAACGGAGTGAATCTCGTCTGTCAGGGCGGAGAGGCGCTTTTGCAGGGTCGCCTGGGACGCCAGCAAATCTTCCACCAGCCCGTTAAGGCGTTGGATCTTCTCCGCATCTTCGGGCGGCAGGGCTCCGACGACGGCACGGTCCGTCGCCCCCAGCAGGAAGACGGCCATAAGCGTGGCCACCAAGGCCGGCTGCGTGCGGCCACGAATCCGGTTCCGTTTCATGGGCGGAACTTAGGAACTGCCCCCCGTCGCAGCAAGTGGGAAAGCCAGGGTGCGCCTTGCGGGAAGGTGCGCCGTCCCTTGCGCGCTGGACTCGGCGGGCAGCGGAGTGCCCGCCCTACCTTGAGTAGGGCAGGCTTTGGAGCCGGCCGGTGCGCCGGACTTTCCAGTCCGGCGAAGAGCGCGGGTTTCAGGCCACAGGGACAGCCTTGGGCCGGCGTGGCTTCCTGCGGACTGAAGTCCGCGCTCCAGGAGACGTGCATGGAAAGCCGGCGCCGGCGATCACACGCCACCGATATACTTGCGCTCCTCCCAGACCGATTTGAGCGAGATCAGATTGCGCCGATCGAAGACGTGACGCGCGGCCGCCGCGAGCCGGCCACGCTTCAAGTCCTGCCACGCGTCGTGGATGCTCACCGCCGTGAACTGGAGCACGCTCGGGTCCCGGTAACAGTCGATCATGCAGCGGGTGCAACCGTCCCGGATGAGCTTCGACGCGTCGAACTCGTAGATGTTGCACATCGGTTTCTCCCAGAAATGGCAGCGATAGAGGTCCAGCTTCCAGTCGAGGTAGAAGTACTTGAAGCCACCCAGGCAGCCGAACTGCTCCTTCTCCCCGCGCAGATGGCGCTGCATCTCGGTGAGGGACTCGTGCGGGTTGACCACGGGATAGCCGCTGCGGCGCTTCATCGCCTTGATCCGCTCGAACACCGCCAGCAGTTCGTCCCGGGTGTAGTTGACGAGACCGCTCTCGCTGAAGCTCAAGTAGGTCGAACCAAGCGCCGTCAGGGGATAGCTGAAGGTGCACGTGGGAAAGCCCAGGCTCTCGAGGAATGGCGGCAACTTGTCGTAGTCCTCGATCAACCGGCTGGCCGTGATGCTGGCCGTGGTTTGAATTCCCGCCGCCTTGAAGAACTCGTTGGCGTGTTTGATCTTCCGGCACACGTCGGGGAGCCCGCGGTTCTGTTCGTGCCGGGCGATGTCGTGCGCATCGATCGACATGATGACGCTGCCCAGGCCGGCGTCGGCAAGGGCGCGAAGGTTGGCGTCGGTCCAGAGCCCCCCGTTCGTGCAGAGCATGGGACGAACCCCGCGTTCCGCGGCGTAGCGCACCATCGCGGTGAGGTCGCGATGCACCATGGGTTCCCCTCCCACGAAGAGTAGATAGCCGATGTGATTGCGCACGCAGATGTCGATGACGTCCCGCGCCTCCGGGAGCGTGACGCTGCGCCGCGCCTTCGGATCGAACTTCGAGCGGGCGAACCCGCAGAAGTCGCAGTCCGCATTGCAGATGTTGGTGATGGCAAACTGCAGGTAGCCCGGCCCCGCGTGGTCGAGCACGTCCCGGATCAGGCGGAAGATCCCGGGCTTGGAAGGGGTGACCGGCTTCGGTGGTGACTCCACCGGCCGCCGGACCCCGTCCGCGGCAACCTGGCTTTGAGGCGTGGAACTGCTCATGTAAAGCGTCGCATACTCTTGGTCAGGACGGCCCGGTGGCAACTTCCTTTTGGCGCGTGCCGGAGCCGTGCTGGCAGCGCGCCTGCCCGACGAACCCGACAAACGCGTGGGGTTGACGATTCCGGCCCTGAGCGTAGCGTGCAATGGTTATGCAAGCCCGATCGTCGGCAGTTCTCCTCGCCGGGGTGATGAGTGGCGTGACCCTGAGCCTCCTCTGCGTCACGGGTGCCCTGCTTTGGGAAAGCCAATCGCTCCAGCGCCAGCTCGTGAACGCGGTGGTCGAAGCGAACGAGCTGCGCGCGCAACAAAAGACCGCGGAAAGTGAGATGGCCACGCAGCGGAGTCAGCTCGCAACCCTTGCCGACGAAGTCCGGCAATTGCGTGACGCACCGGCCTCGAACGCGGCGGGAACGTCGCCCGATGCGCCGAACGCGACCCGGGCCCAGATCTTTGCCGGCAATCGCCTGGTGGGTCTCGGCTGGGTGATCGGCACCTCGCCCAACGGCCATGCCGCCAGTCGCGTGGTTCTCGATCCTCCAAGTCAGGCGGTTCCCCAGGGGCAGGCCCAGGGGGAAGCAGAAGAAGGCGGAGCACGTAGCCTGAGCTCGGCGAGTTTTGCCTACCAGTACCAGACCTCCACGTACGGCTGGGGCTATCCGTGGCTGTACACCTACGGCTGGATCGACTGGCCGGTTTGCACCAACCTCCCCCCGGACGAGATCCCCGCTGGTCCGGGCGTCACGCCGCCCGCCGAGACCGCGCCTCCACCGGCGAGCCCAGCCCCCGTAGTAGCCTCGAGACCGTTCGCTGCCCCGCAACCCTGGCGGCCGCGCCTGCCGCAGGTCGCGAATTATCCCAGTGTGCCTCGCACGGTGGGAGTCATGCCGCAGCGCTCGATGGCTCCGGCGCTGGCAAGGACAGCAACCCCCATGGCCTCGCCTCGGATCGGTGTCCAACCGACGTCATCCCGCCTGCCGGCCTCCCGCCCGGGACTCCCCGCCACCAGTCGCGCCCCGAGCGTTCCACGCCGTTAGCAGCGTTTCGGATTTGATCCGGCACCGCCGTCGCTAGACTGACCGACGTGAATCCGGTGTCCTTGGTCACAGGCGCATCTCGAGGCATTGGCCGTGGCGTCGCGCTCGAACTGGCGAGGTTGGGTCATGACCTTGTCATCAATTATGTCTCCAACGAACGGGCCGCGGAGGCCACCGCGGCCGAATGCCGTTCCGTGGCCCGTTCGGCCGGCCGTGAGATTCGAGCGCTGACCTGCCAGGCGGATGTTTCGCAGGGCGGCGACCGGGAACGACTCGTGCGCTTTGTGCGGGCCAGCTTCCGCAGGCTCGACCTGCTTGTGAACAACGCGGGGGTGGCCCCCCAAACGCGCGCTGACATTCTTGAGGGTACCGAGGAGAGCTTTGACCGCCTGATCGCCATCAATGTCAAGGGGCCCTACTTCCTCTCGCAGCTCGTCGCCCGTTGGATGATCGAGCAGGCGGAAACGGAAGCGGCTCCGGACGCTACCGCGAACCCGGGTGCAGTTCCCCACCAGGCCCCCGGCGAGGTCAGGAACTTCGCCATGGTGACCATCACCTCGATCTCGGCTTACACGGCGTCGGTCAATCGCGGGGACTACTGCGTTTCCAAGGCCGCGTTGAGCATGCTGACGCCGCTCTTCGCGTCCCGACTGGCCGGGTTCGGCATCCGCGTCTACGAGATTCGTCCCGGCATCATTGAGACCGACATGACGGGTCCGGTTCACGAGAAGTACGACCGGCTGATCCGCGAAGGCTTGACACCGATTCGCCGGTGGGGGCAACCCGCGGACGTGGGGCGCGCCGTCGCGGCCATCGCCTCGGGCGCGCTGCCTTTCAGCACCGGAGAAGTGATCAACGTGGACGGCGGTTTTCACCTGCGCCAGCTCTGAAGCACGGCGGGGCGAGCTAGCGAAGAACCGCAGCCAGGTAGGGCGGGCACTCCGCTGCCCGCCGAGTCCGGCGCGCTGGGGACAGCGCGCCCTACCTGGAATGACGGGTTCATGGTCACGGCGCACGGGCTTGGGCCAACGGATCTTCCCATCACCCACTTCGTGGCAACGCCGCTTGAACGTTTCGCGCCCGTGCGTAGGCTGCGTCCGTGCCCTCCGGCCATATCCACGCGCGTCGTGCGAACTTGGACGACCTTCAAGTGTTGCGCGGCCTTTGGCAGCTGGAACGGCTGCCCTACCACGAACTGGAGAAACGGTTGACGGAATTTCACATCGCAGCGCGCGCGGATGGCGTGGTCACGGGCGCGATCGGATTCGTGGCGACGGGTCAACAGGCGCTGGTGCACAGCCCGGCTTTTGCCTCGCACGCGCAAGCCGAGGAGGCCTGGCCTGTTCTTTGGGACCACCTGCTGACCCTCGCCCGGAGCCAGAGTGTCATCCGGATCTGGATGAACGGGCACCTCCAGGACTCCTGGCGCGAGACCGGTTTCAAGCCCGCCACGGGTGCCGACCTCAAGAAGCTGCCGGCGCGATTCGGCGCGGTGCGCGGGGAATGGCACACGCTGGTGTTACGCGACGAGGCGGCGGTGGCCGAGGCGCTCGAAAAGGAATTCGAGACCTTCCACGAGGTTCAACAACAGGAAGCCGAGCGCCTCCGCCGGCAGGCGATCGCGTGGAAGCTGCTCGCGTGGATCATCGCGCTGATCTTCTTCATTGGCGCCGGGTGGATGCTCCTGCTGCTGCTGCGGGCTGCACCACGCCGGACGCGGCGCTTGTAGGCGCCGACGTCAGGAGGCGTTCCAACCGCCCGCTTACCCCTCAGCCCCGAACCAATGTAGGCGCCGACGTCAGGAGGCGTTCGAACCCAAGCTCAGGTCCGCAGCGGCAGGCCGCGGCCCCCCTTGCCCCGGAAGCCGTCTGTGTTACGCTGCGCGCCACATGATCGCCGCTGCGGGCATTCCCGTCTCCCTCATCTTCGACGGACTCCTCTCGTACGTCTGTCTCGTCGTCCTCCTGACTTTTCACGAATTCGGGCATGCGTGGACCGCCGACAAGTGCGGGGACCCCACCGCCCGGAACCTTGGGCGCGTCTCGCTGAATCCGGTGGTGCACATGGAACTGGTGGGAACGGTGGTCCTGCCGCTTCTCGTGGTTTTTCTGAGCGCCGCCGAATCTGCCCTGGCTTCGTTCATCATCGGGTGGGGGAAACCTGTCCCGGTGAATCCCAGCAATCTGCGCAACCGCCGCCTCGACGGAACGCTCATCGCCCTGGCGGGTCCCGCCATGAACCTCGCGCTTGCAGCCGTGCTCATGGCCATGGCCCGCGGGTTCGAACTCGCGGGAATGGAGAGCATGATCGATGTGGCCGTGCGCATGACCGTCATCAGCCTGGTCCTGTGCTTCTTCAACCTCATTCCCATCCCGCCCCTGGACGGCTCCCATGTGCTTAAGAACCTCGTGGGTATGCGCGATGAGACCTTTCTGCACCTGGCCCGGTTCGGGTTCATCGCCGTCATTCTCGTGGTCCAGCTGCCGCTCGTGCGCGGGCTGATCCAGACGGCCACCCGGACGACGATCGAGGCGTTGGCGAGAGTCGTGGGGTTGGCTTGAGCGAGGGGGCTCGGGGCAGCCGTGTCTCACCTGGCAACCAGACCAGTTGCACCATGAACGCGTCGAGTGCCCGGCCGCCGGAGAGGGAGCCCGTGGCCGTCGAACCTCGCGCTCATGCGGCAGCCGAGAGCGCCACTCAGGCCATTCTGTTTGGCATGGTGATCTTTTCGCCCTGGGCCCTGGCAGGAACCGTGCCTTGGGCGCTTTGGACCTTGAACGCGGGTGGCTTTGCGCTGGGGGTGCTTTGGGTTGCCAAATGGATACTGCGAAGGCGCGTCGGATTTCGACGAGCTGCTTGGGGAGGCGATACCCCGACGTTCCTGACGCGGTTGTTGGGAGGCATCACGTTGGCCCTGCTCGCCTGGTGTCTGCTGCACGCGGCCAATGCACGTTCGCACGCAGACCTGGCCCGCGGACAACTTGTGGAGCGGGGGAGTTTCATCCCTTGGCTGCCTCACAGCCTCGATGGCCCCAGCTCCTGGACGGCGTTTTGGACGTATCTCGGTGCGGCCGGGTTCTTCTGGGCGGCCCGCGACTGGCTCCTGGGGATGTCCCGACGGGAGGCGATAGCCTGCGACGCCAGGCTCAGAGAGCTCGCGAGTTCCGGAGCTCGAAGCGGGGACAACCCCAGCCGCCCCGCAAACCTCCAGGCGGTGTTCGGATCCTGCTACCCTCCGGCACGACTGCGACGCCTCCTGTGGGTGATCTCCATCAACACGGGGGTGCTCGTGTTGGTGGCGATCTTCCAACGGCTCGATAACACGAACCGGCTGCTTTGGCTCTTCACGGATCCCTTGGGTCGGGACGCCCGAGCGCATCTGGGGCCGTTCCCGTACCGCAACAACGGGGCTGCCTTCCTGAACCTGGTGTGGCCGGTGACCTTCGGGTTTTGGTGGTGGCAGCACCATCGCGGGAGTGGCCTCAACCCATCGTCGCGGCGTGTTGGCGGCTCGCCGACGATGGTCCTCCCCTTCCTGGTCATCTTAATCATCGCCGGACCGATGATCGCGGAGAGCCGGGGCGGCTTCCTCGTGAGTCTGGCGATGGCTGCCGGGGTGCTCTTGGTCATCGTCTTGGGATCGCTCCTCCCGCGCGGCGGAAGAATGGTGACGAACGGAGGCCTACGTCCGGCGCGCGTGCACCTCCGCGGCGTGATCGCGAGTGCGTTGGTGCTGCTTGCCGCAGCGCTCTTTGGCGGGTGGTTGGGTTGGAACAAACTCAGTGACCGGCTGTTCCCGAAGCGGTGGGTGTTAAGCACTGGTTCAACTGAACTGTCCGCCGTGACGCTGCGTTGCGTCTTCGGAGTGGCCAAACAACCCGGAGCAAAGGTCGGAGGGCTCATAGGAATCTCCGATTCCGAGAGACTAATGTATGGCCGTCCGGGGGCGGTTTTTCTCTGCGTGAGAGGCAATCGCTCGCTCGAGTTCGGGGTTTTTGACGCCGCTGGCAAGGCCCGACTCTTCGCCACGGTTCCCGATTTCTACGCCAGCTACCTTGGCAGGGACGTCGATGTTGTCGCCACCTGCCGAGGTACCAACGGCGCCCTCTTCATCGACGGGTATCGGGTTGGAAACCCGGCAGCCTCGGCGGTGCGTTCCGCCGATGTTCCGCGGCGGTTCCCGGCCGCAGCGCTCTGGGCCGGAGCGTTGGCCGGAGGATCGCTCCTTTACCACGGTGAGATCAAGCAGGCCGCCCTCTTCGACGGGGTCTTAGCCGACGCGGAAATCAAACGCCTGTCGGAGGCGCGCCCGCGGATCACCGATAAGGACTCGTGGACGGATTCCCTGCCTAAACCGCTCGCCGCGATCAGTCCAAGCGACCCCGGACTGGCAACCTGGTGGACAGCGACGACCGGCAGCCGCCAGTCAGTGCACAGACTCGCGTTAAGCATGGCTGGCAACTCGCCCTCCCTCCTGGGCACAGGACCAGGAACCTTCCCCGCTCTCGTACAACTACCCGAGTTCAACGCCCCCAAGATGATCGACCTGCATGTTCACAGCGACTGGATCGAAACGCGCGTCACGTTCGGGTGGATTGGCCTCGGACTTGCATTCCTGGCTTTGGTGACCGCGCTCCTGGCTCCGGGAAGAGCCCGTGGGATTCCGGGACTTGCCGGGCTGCGCTGGTTCGTGCTCATTCCTACTGCTGGCTGTCTGGTACACGCCACGCAAGATTTCCCCCTGCAGAACCCAGCCGTGCTCCTCATGTTCCTGCTGTTGCTCGCCGTGCTCAGCAGCCTGGGTGATCGCCCGAACCCACGGGCGGTCGGAGACTGAAGACCTCGCCCGACAGAATCCGCCCACCGCCAGCGAGACGCCACGACTGTTCTCCCCCCGGTGCGTTCCGCGTCTCTGCACGAACCGAGCTTCTTGCTCGAAAAAAAGTTGTCTTCGCCCGGTCTCGCCGTAGCCTGAAGCGCGACCTGATGAAGACATTCGCCGAGCTGGGATTCCCCGGACGCCTGATCGCGGTCGAAGGCATTGACGGTTCCGGAAAGTCCACGCAGGTCCACCTCCTGCTGCGCTGGCTGGAAGGACTCCAGGTGAAGGTCTTTCTCAGCGAGTGGAACTCGTCGGAACTGGTGAAGAGCGCCACCAGCCGCGGCAAAAAGACGCATCTGCTCACCCCGACGACCTTCAGCCTCATTCACGCCACCGACTTCGCCGACCGGTACGAGCGACAACTCCTGCCCTTGCTCCGGGCCGGCTACGTGGTGCTCTGCGATCGCTACATCTTCACCGCCTTCGCCCGGGATGTCGTTCGCGGCTGCCCGCCGGCCTGGGTTCGCGGCCTGTACAGCTTTGCAGCCCTGCCGGACCTGACCTTCTTCCTCAAGACGCACCTCGAAACCTCCCTGGCGCGCATTCTCAACGGCCGCGTCGAGTTGAAGTATTTCGAGGCGGGGATGGACCTGCACCTGTCGACCGATCCGCAGGAAAGCTACCGGCTCTTCCAAGGGCGGCTCCTCGAACAGTACCTCGCCATGAGCAACGAGTTCAGGTTCCACGAATTGGATGCGGGGCAGGCCGTCGAAGGCAAGCAGGCGGTCCTGCGCCGGATAGTCTCCGACCGCGTTCCCCTGGATAAATACCTCTTCCCGGCCGTGGCCTGATAACCCCAATTCCATGCCCCCGCGCAAGAGCAACGTTCGCCCCCCACCCGCGGTTCCGGCCTCACCCAGGGAATGGGCCGGCATCACGGTCTGCGTGCCCAAACCGGCCCCCAAGCGCTTCTACGGACACGGCATTCCCGGCGTCGATCCCAGTTCCCTGACCGGCCGGCTCATTGTGGTTGAGGGGGCTGACGGTTCAGGCCGGTCCACCCAAACCGCACGACTCGTCAACTGGCTGGAAGCGCAGGGGCATCCCACCGTCCAGGTCGGTCTCAAGCGTTCGACACTCGTCAGCGAGGAACTGGACCGCGCCCAGCAGGGAAACATCCTGAACCGCACCACGCTTAGTCTCTTCTACGCCACCGATTTTGCGGATCAGCTCGAGAACGTCATTCTCCCGGCCCTGAAGTCAGGTTTCATGGTCCTGGCCGACCGGTATATTTACACCTTGATGGCCCGCGACCTCGTGCGTGGCTTCGACATCGCCTGGCTTCGCAATCTCTACGACATTGCGGTCGTTCCCGACGTGGTCTTCTACCTGCAGGTCTCCCCTGAGGACCTGATCCAGCGGACGTTCGCCAAGAGCCACTCCCTTGACTATTGGGAGAGCGGCATGGACCTCGGCCTGTCGCGCGACATGTTCGACAGCTTCTGCCGGTATCAACGCCTCGTCGGAGAGAAGTTTCAGTACCTGCAGAAGATCTACGGCTTCACCCTCGTGGACGGCAACCGTTCGGTCTCGGAGGTGAACCTCGAATTGCGGCAGAAGATCGAGTCCCTGCTCGCTTCATGATCACGCACTCCGGAAATTCCGACGGGGCTTGATTCCCGGCCTTGGCCGATCCCGTCGACGACCCTGAACTCCAACCAACCAACGCATGGCTGAAGGCAACAAGGAATACGTGATGGGCGTGGATCTCGGCGGCACCAAGATCCTGGCGGGAGTCTTCACGGAGAAACTCGACTGTCTGGGCCGGTCCAAGAAGAGCACCAAGTCGCAACGCGGCGCCGACAAGGTGGTGGAGCGGATTGCCGCCTGCATTTCGGACGCCATCGATGAATGCGATCTGCAGGCGAAACAGATCCGCGGCATTGGCATCGGCGCCCCGGGGGCTTGCGACCCGGAAACCGGCACGGTCCTGTTCGCGCCCAACCTGGTCTGGAAGGACTACCCGCTGCGGAAAGAACTCGAGAAGCACGTCGGCATCCCGGTCTTTGTCGAGAACGACTGCAACATCCAGGCGCTCGGGGTCTTCGAGAAGGAGCTGGGCGGCAAGCCCAGGTCCATGGTGGGCATTTTCCTTGGGACGGGGATCGGCGCCGGGATCGTGCTCGAGGGGAAACTCTTCTCGGGGTTCAACCGCACCGCGGGCGAGATCGGTCACATGGTCCTGCAGGTGGGCGGCCCCAAATGTGGCTGCGGGAATCGCGGCTGTTTCGAAGCCCTCGCCAGTCGCACCGCCATTTTTCGCATGATCGAAGCGGCGGTGAAGGATGGTCAAAAGACCGCCCTCGTCGACATGCTCGGCTCTTCGCTTGACGACATGCGCAGCGGCGACTTGCGGAAGGCGATCAAGAAGGGCGACAAACTGGTCGAGAAGATCGTCGAGGAAGCGGCGGAATACACCGGGATCGCCGTGGCGAACATCATCAACCTGCTCAACCCGCAGGTGGTGGTCATCGGCGGCGGGGTCATGGACGCCCTCGAGGACGACATGATGGCTGTGATCGTCGAAACCGCCCGCGACTACGCCATGAACGGCACCGCGGACGGCATTGAGATCATTCCGAGCAAACTCGGCGACGACGCGGGCATCACAGGGGGCGCCGTGCTGGCGAAGCGAAGCACCAAGTAGCCTGGGCTCCAGCTCCCCGCGGGGAGCGCACGCGCCGCGCGTGCTGTGGTCGGCGCCTCGCCGACCAACTCGGAATTCTCGTTCCCAAGCATCACCGCAGCGCTTTCGCCAACTCCTGGCCCAGTCTCGCGGCACTATCAGGCGATCCATTCACCTCCCCCCGCCGCGCTGGGGCTGACCGAAACGACACACCACGTAACGTAAGTCTCCCCCCGCCAACCACTGCAAACGCCGCCACGGGGCTCTGGCAGCCCCCACCCAGGGCGTGCAGAAACGCCCGCTCCGCCGTCACGCACTGGAACGTCTCCATGTGGTTCAGGCGCGCGCAGATCTCGGCCATGCGCGGGTCCGCCACTCGTACTTCAATCCCGATGGCAGCCTGACCGACACAGGGAATCATCTCCTCAACCGGCAGACGCACCGCCAGCAAGCCTTCAGGCACGGACGCACCTCCAGCCCCGGCGACCGGCCCCGCTCCCCCCGCTGTCGCAGGCGCGATCAGGCTGCCGCCGCTTCCGATCTCAAAGCCAAGACGCGCCAGTCCGGCGGCCGCGAGCATCGTCGCGTCAAAATCCGATCGGTCGGCCAGTTTCTGCAAGCGGGTCCCGACGTTCCCCCGGATTTCGATCACGTGCAGGTCCGGCCTGAGCGCCAGCAACTGCTCACGGCGGCGGGTGCTGCTCGTCGCCACGACGGCTCCGTCAGGCAGGTCTGCCAATCGCAAATTCGGCGCGAAACCCCGCCGCAGTCCGCCCCCGGTAGGGCAAGGCTGCGGCGAGCCTCCCGAAGCTCCCTCTTGGGTGGGGCGAGGCTGCGCCGAGCCTTCGACAACAGGTCTGTCGATGCTGGGTCCTTCGCCTCCGCTTGGCGTCGACCCACCGACAGGAGAAGGTGGTGCCTCGGCGAGCTCGATACTTCGGTAGATCAGGACATCCCGCGGGTCGGCGCGCTCCAGCACGGCTCCCAGAACCAGTCCCTCGGGCAAATCCGTCGGGAGATCCTTAAGGCTGTGGACGGCCAGGTCGGCCTCACCCTGGAGCAATGCCACCTCGAGTTCCTTCGTGAACAAACCCTTCGGCAATCCGGCTTCGGGCTTGGCCATGGACGCCTTCTGAAGCTTGTCCCCTGTCGTCCGGATGATTTTCAATTCGACGCTCAGTTCCGGGAACACGGCGCAGGCGGCAGCAGCCACCATTTTCGCCTGAGCGAGGGCCAGCGGACTGCCGCGCGTGGCGAGCTTGAGGGAGTTGGAAAGGGGCATGGGAGATCGGAGATGGGAGATCGGAGATCGGAGATGGGAGTTCGGTGCGGCGGTGCGTCAGTGCGGCGGTGCGAGGGCGCGCCCGTGGGGCAGGCTTTCCAGCCTGCCGGTTTGCCGGGCATGCCTGCCCGGACGCCCGGGAGCAGGCGGTTGTCGAGTCAGGCAGCCAATTCCATGGCACGGCGTCATCGGTGGCTTCCCCCGAGGGTTACGATGGGCTCGGCGAAGCGCCGAGCACGGCACGCGAGGCGCGTACGCTCCCTTCGTTCGTAGAAGCTGGCGCGGCGGGATGGCTGAGAAGCCCCCGGACCCGCTCGCGGATGATGGCCTCGCAGCGAGCCACCTCTTCCTCGCGCTGCCGCATCGCACCGCTCGCGATGGTCTGCAGGTCGTCAATGTCGTAGAGGAAGACGCCGTCCAGCGTGTTGACCGCTGGATCGATGTCCCGCGGAACGGCAATATCCACGAGCAGCACGGGCTGCCCGCGCCGCAGGGGGAGCCATTTCTCCAGGCGCGCCCGGTCGACCACGTAACCCGGCGCCGAGGTGCTGCTGATGATGATGTCGACCTTCGCAAACTCAGCAGACCAGTCATCAAACGGCACGGCGCGCCCGCCCAGTTCAGCCGCCAACGTGGCCGCTTTCTCAAACGAACGATTCGTCACCACGATTCCGCTGGCTCCGCGCGACAGCAGCGCCTTGGCGGCCTTCTCGCCGGTGTCACCCGCCCCAATGATCAGCACCGTGCATCGCGTCAGGGTGTCGAAAATCTTTTCGGCCAGGTCCACGGCAACCGAAGCCACCGAGACGCTCCCCCGCTGGATGTTCGTCTCGGTGCGGATGTGCTTCGCCACATTGAACGCGCGCTGGAAGGCCTTGTTGAGGCGGCGCCCCGTTGCCTGGCACTGCAAGGCCAGATCGTACGCCTTCTTGACCTGGCCCAGGATCTCGGTCTCGCCCAGCACCATCGAATCAAGGCCGCTGACCACTTTGAACAGATGCTCGAGGCTGTGCGGCTCGCCGTGGGCGTAAACCTCGGAGTTCAATGGCTCCTCCACCCCCCGGCTGCCAAGCAGGTACCGCCGAAGCCGCGCCGCCGCTTCGGCGGGTTCCTGTTCGGTGGCCGCGTATAACTCCACCCGGTTGCAGGTGGAGACGATCACGGCCTCTTCGGCAAGTCGCTCCTCACGCAGCTTCCGCAAAACTTCCGGAATCACGGCCTCGGAAAAGGCCATGCGCTCCCGGATCTCGACCGGCGCGGTGCGATGACTCAGTCCGACGACGACGACCGGCATGCCTAGAATCCTCGAGCTCGCAAGGTAGGGCGGGCACTCCGTTGCCCGCCGAGTTCGGCGCGCAGAGGACTGCGCGCCCTACCCTGGAAGGCAGGTTCATGGCCGGTGAGCAGGCCCGCAAGGAACAAGGAGCTCTCCATGAACCGCAGGCAGGTAGGGCAGACATTCCTGTCTGCCGGTCGGGGCGACGTCCCCGTCGCCCACCGCCCCGCCGCACTGGAAAGTCCGGCCCACCGGCAGGCTCGAAAGCCTGCCCTACCATGTTCATGGCCCTCGCGCATGGCCCTGGGGCCAAGGGGACTTGCCATGCCCGCAACCTCCCCAGGCTTCGAGGATGCCGATGAGCGAGGCGTGATGGAATGCGGAGGCGGCGTCGCCGAGGTCGTCGTGCTGGGGCTGAGAACGTTCATCGATCGGTGGCGCCCCTCGCTAAGGGTGGTGGATCTCGGAGAGCAGATTGAAGCTCCAGAACGTGAGCATCACGAAGGCAAAGCTGCCGATGGTCCCCCACGCAAACCGTCGCCCGTGTTGGCCGAAGCCGGTTCGAGCCAGGAGCAGCACCAGGTACATCAGCCAGACAAAGGCCGACCAGATGATCTTGGCATCCGGCTTGAAGTACACGCCCTTTTCCTGCTTCAGCCAGCCAGCGCCGAGCAACAGGCCCAAGGACAACAACCCAAAGCCCACCCAAAGCAGGCGCGACGCCACCAGCTCGAGGCGTTGCAGGGAGGGAAGGAAGGCGAGGACGGCGCGCAGCTTGTTCCGCTTCAGATCCCGTTCCTGAGTCAGGAACATGATCCCGGCGATGCCGGCCATCCCGAAGGCGCCGTAGGCCAGCAACACAAGGGAGGCGTGCAGGCTGGAGGCGGGGGGACGGAACTGCGGCTCGGGCCCGTGCTTGTCCAGCTCCGGCATCAGCGCGAAGATGCCCAGGGCGAGGAGGAGCGGCGCGGCCAGGGCGCCGAGAAACCTGAAGCGGCGGAATAGCCCGATACCGAGGTAGCTCACAACGATGGTCCAGCCCACGAAGGTGGTGGCCTCGTAGAGGTTCGTGACCGGACATCGCTGGAAGGAAAACCCGCGTTTGATCATGGCCAGCGTGTGCAACCCCGCCGCGGCCAGGAGGAGGATGAAGATGACGCGGTTGTCCTGCCGAAATCCCTTCCGCCACAGGAACACGGAGTAAATGGTAGCGAGGCCGTAGAGCACCACGGCCAGCAGGAAGAAGTTGCGATCGGTCAGCCCGAACACAGCTCCAGTGTAGAACGGCTCATGGGCGGTTTCGAGGATTTCCTTTGGGGCCCAAAAACAAAAAAACCCGCCGGGAGGCGGGTCGGGTTCGATTGGGTCAAGGAGCCTGAGTTCGACGCTCTGGCGGCGGGACTGCTACGCCTTCCGCGAATTGCCCATGAACTCAGGCATGGTGGCTTCGCCGGGTGCGCTGATGCCATGTCGACGAAGAACGTGCCATAGAGTCATGCTGAGAATGCGTACATCAAGCCAAAGCGACCGGTTGGCCACATACCACAGGTCCAATTGGAACTTCTCCTCCCAACTGAGAGCGTTACGGCCGTTCACCTGACACCAACCGGTAAGCCCGGGCGGTACCTCGTGGCGCCGTGCCTGCTCGGGCGTGTAACGATCCAGATACTGGACGAGCAGCGGGCGCGGCCCCACCAGGCTCATCTCGCCTCGCAGAACGTTCAGGACTTCGGGCAACTCATCGAGCGAGGTGGATCGAAGCCAGCGGCCGAACCGGGTCAGACGCTGATGGTCGGGAAGCAGCCGACCCTCGGGGTCCCGCGTCTGGGTCATCGTCCGGAACTTGACCAGTTGGAATACGCGGCCTCCGAGCCCAGGTCTTGGCTGGTGGAAGAAAATGGGAGATCCCAAGTTCAACCGAACCAGGATTGCCACAAGCGCCAACGCTGGCAGCCAAAGCGGCGCCGTCAAGCCAAGCACCAGGATGTCCAGAAGACGCTTGCTCAAGCGGTCGTCGAAGATCGGCTGCGGTCGACGTTCTCACCCGACGAGACCTCTTCCACGCGTTCGGCTGCATCCAATTCCGCGACCTGTCGCTCAAGCCTCTTGAAGAACCACGAAAGGATGATCACTCCCACCGCGGTGAAGGCCAAAATGGACCAACCGGCGGCATCGTGAACGCCCTCGATCGCTTCGACGCCCTTGGCGTTCGCCGTCAGGCTCAAGTAGAGGGATCGCACCAGGTTTCCGATGATCGCGAGGACGACCCCGCAGCCCAGCAGCAGGATCTGGAGACTGAAACGCTGCAGGGTCAGATAGCCGATGAAAATCGTGGCCATCACGGTGGACTGCAGACTGCGGATGCCGCTGCAGGCCTCGTCGACGCCGACGGTGCCATTGGGGAGATGGATCAGGCTGCCCACCTGCGTGGCCGGAATCCCGATGAGGTTCAGAACTTCCGTGTTTACCCAAGCCACCTTGTTTTGCAAACCGCTGACGATGGGCCCCTGCACGGCACTCGGCATGGGCATGGCTATAAGGATGAAGGCGAAAGACATCCCGAAGATCCGGATGCCTGGCCAGCCGAAGACCAAGCCAAGATTCCCGAAAACAACCAACATCGCGCCGAGCGCTAGTCCGACCGTGCTCGCCGCATTTGATCCGAGAGAGGCTTGGTAGATCTGGACGACAAAGAGAAGACCGAGCCCCAAGCCCGCAGTGGCAACCGCCAGCGGGCGGAGCTTCCACCGGGTTTCCGGGCGCTTCTCCCACGCTTCGTAGAACAGGTAGGCGCACAGGAGCACGACGACCCAGCCAAACTGCAGGTCGGGGTTGTTGTTCCAGAACCACTGGGCCCGCGAGATGAGCCAAGCCATCGCCAGAAAAGCCGGCGCGAGGAGCAGAAGCGGCTGGAATCGCATCATCGGGTACTCGGAAGGCGGTGGCAGGATCAAACCTTGCGGGATTCCCAGGCCTTCAACTCGGCCTCGTAGTCCTCCGGCGTTAGCCACGCTTCAAGAAATTGCTGCAGCACCTTGTCGCTGGCATCGAGATCGGCACCGAGCGCTGAAGTCGAGATCCGAAGGAATTGCTTCGGCCCCAGGATCTGGCGGCGCGCCTTGAACGCCTCCCAAATCCGCTGCCAGAAGCGCTTGTCAGTCGCTCGAATACCGGCCCCCATGGCTCCTCGCTGCCTGGCGGTCTGGTTCAAGGCATACTTCATGCCAACAGACAGGTTGTGGTCGAGCCGGTACGGAAGTGGTTGTCCACCCACCAATCCTCCGAAATAGACGAGTTCGGGTCGGTCGCCTGCAACGAAGACTCGTCGCTCAAATACCATTCTCACTCCGTGAACGGTCAACTCCACAAAGTCGGGCGTCACCGGCTCAAATTTCCAGCCACCTTGCGTCCAACATCGGTCCGGTGTGTGAACAAAGAGACCGATGTCATGGGACTTCGCCGAGTACCGCTTGGCAGAGAACACGCGTACGACGTCCCGTCCTCCGTTCCGGGCGAACTCCCCGTTGACCGTGCGATCCGCCACCAGGAGTCTCTCGGCCGACTCGGAAACCGGTATCTCCTGGTAAGTCCAACCCACGATGTTCGTGCGCTCGCTCAGCCACACGGGCTTTCCGCCTGCGGCGGAGCGGGTGTACCAGAGACTGGGAAACACCCAGAGTCCGCCGACGAACAACGTCAATGCCAGAGTCCCGAAAAGCGCGGCTCGCGTTCGCAACATAGTCACCTCAGGCTCCATCTCTATCCCGCGTGCGATCAATGCGCCCGGGTCGCCCGCGACCGCACCTGCTCGGCCAGTTCCAGGATGTGTTGGCGCGGCCGGACGCCGACCCTTCGCAGCGGCGTGCCGGTGTAGATCGTCCAAGGCTGCAGGTCGAAGTGAGCCACCGAGCCCGCCCCCAGCACAGCTCCGGCGCCAACCGTCACGTCCGGCAGGACCACGGAGTTCGTGAAGATCAGCGCGTGCTCGCCGATCCGGACCTGTCCTCGCCTCACTGCCCTGGAATGTGGTGGCACGGTCGGATTCGTCAAGCCGCTTCCGTCAACAAGGTCTGTGCCGGTGATGATCCGCGCGCCCGCGGCAATGCCCACGAAGTCACCGACGCTGCAGCGTCCCCCGCCCGAAACTGAACTGCTGAAGGCAAAATGGACATGGCACCCCACCTCCAGCGCTTCACCACCAAATAGGAACGCCCCTTCATCGATTTGGGTCCCATCCCCAACGGTGATTGCCTCGGGATTCACAAGCCGGGCGCCCTCGAAGATGCGCACCCCGGACCCGCAGTGCCGCAACCACCGCTGCAGTACCGCTTGGGGGACCAGCCGGCCCGGACCACACACGGTGGAGGGAGCCGGCAACACTTCGTTGAAGCCTTCGGATTCCATTGCTTCACGTCAGGGTGGGCTGTGCGCGTGGGCCGTGGCTTCAAACGCCCCAGCGGCGTTGCAACCGGCCTACCGCACTCCCATCGCCACTCACATAGTTCCCGAATCCACGAAGACGTTCTGACCGGTGATGGACGCGGATTCGTCACTCAACAGGAACCGCACGGTGGCGGCCACGCTCCTCACGTCGGTGGCCTGCTTGAGGGAGGTGCGTTGATAGATGCGTGCCTTCTGCTCCGCACTGAGCGAACGGCTCATTGCCGTTTCCAAAAAGCCTGCCACCACGCAGTTCGAGCGCACGCCACGCTCGCCCCACTCCCGGGCTGTGTTCTTTGAGAAGGCCTCGATGGCGCCCTTCGTCGAAGCGTACATCGCCAGACCTTTGTACCCGGTGTGCGCACTGATCGAAGAGATGTGTACGATGGCACCCGGGGTTCGGTGGAACAGCAGATTGCGGATGAAGTGCTTCGTGATCATCATGGGAGTGAACACGTTCAGCGCATAGATCGCTCTCAGCGCTTCGGGGTCCAAGTTCGTGATGATGTCGTCGTAGGCGGACGCAGCATTGTTGACCAGTCCATCCAAACGCTGTCGCAGCGGCAGATACTCCTGGAACAGGCCCTTGTGGACGGCGTCCGTTCCCGCAAGGTCGAAGGACACAAATCTGACGTGGTCCGGGTGTTGCTCCGCCAGGCGGTCGAACGCCGGCGTCCGGCGCCGACTGACCCCCGACACGGTCCATCCCGCCTCAAGACACGCCTGGGTGATGGCCAACCCGAGTCCTTGCGAGACCCCGGTGACAACGATGTGCTTACTCATCGCGTTTGAGTTTGCCGCTGCGCGTCACCCTCAACCCCGGCACGGAACGGATCAGACGCGGGATCTTGAAGGCCTGAAGCCGCGCTGCCAAGAACTGGCGCAGCTCCGGTTCCCCGACGGGTTGCCCGGCTGGAACCACCTCCGCGCATAGAACTTTCCCCAGCAGCGCGTTGTCGCGACCGAATACCCGTGCCTCACGGACGGTGGGGTGTTCGAGCAAGGCGGCCTCGACTTCGGCCGGGTTCACCTTGTTCCCTCCGACGTTGATCCAGTCCCGATCCCGCCCGACGATCCGGAAACGCAGCGGGACCTGACTTACCACCTCCACCACATCGCCTGTGTCGTACCATTCGCCGGCCTCGGCGGGACGAGGCTGCTGCCGAGCCATCGTCCCCTCCAAACTCAACCCGCTCGCGGGCACCCTCGCTCCACCCGAGGCGCCGAACTCCCCCAGCAGGGTGCGGTGGAGATGGAGGCGGCCTTCACATATCTGGATTTGGAGCTCCAATTCACGAGGAATGGCGAACAGGTCCCCCTCGGCGCTAAACAACGTCCCCGCCTCTGTCGAGGCATAGACGTTGCGGAATCGAGCGTTGGGAAACAACGGCCGCAGGCGATCCATCAAGGCGGCGTCGGTACGCTCTCCACCAAAGGTCACAGCCCGAACGCTCGGACACACGGTGTCTGAGGGGAGCAGCAGCCTATAGAACGTGGGCGTGGCGGAGATGTGGGTGATGCCGTATTCCCGCGTCAAACCCAAGATGGTCGCTGGTGGAAGCCGGAAGAGATTGACCAACGGATTCAGGTTGAACAATGCCTGCAGGAACACCTGCAGCCCGGCCATGTGCGTGGGGTTATAGGCGAAACCCCAAATATCACCTGCATGCCTTTCACCCACTCGAACCCCACGGCTGAGCGTGGTAAGCACGTGGCTGACGGCCTTCGGCAACCCCGTCGATCCGGATGTGTACAGCGTCAGTCGCGACCGACAAGACACCCGCAGCCGGGCCAGGAACTCCCCCAAGCCGGCGTTCGGTTGGGGATTGGTGACGCTCTCTCCGTCACGCATCCAAGTCTCGTCCAGCCCCAGCTCCGCCAGTTCCCACGCGCTCAACCCATCATCCACGAGCGTCAAGTCACGATCCGCCGCCAGGGCAGTGACCACGGCGATAAAACAGTCGGAGATGCGGACCGGCTGGCAACAGGGGCGGTAGCGTAGATGTTCCCCGCAAACCAAGCGGGCCAACGTGTCGTAGCCCACGACTTCGCCGGAGACTGGGTCATGGAGGAAGGGACGTTTCAATTCGCCGAGTTGCCCCCATCCCCAGTTGACGCTTGGGAGGAGATGCTGGTAACTGCGGTTGCCTCGGAGCTCCTAGTCCCGTACCGTCCTCTCGTCCGGAGCCACCGGTCCAGTCCGGCGCCTTCTTTCAGGCCCGTCGCCGGGCAGACCTCCGGTCCGATTCGTGCCTCAGAACCGTGGGACCTTCGCCAAGACTTCACCCACGGTCTGGACCAGTCCATCCGCAAATACATCAACACCAAACTGTTCTTCCAGCCGCACTGTGAGCTCCGCGAGGTCGAACGAGTCAAAGCCAAGATCTCCACGCAAATGCATTGCTTCCGCAAGGAACTGGATCGGGGGCTGCTGTTTGTTCGCGCGGATGAAATTGACGATGTTCAGCAGGTGTTCGGGCTCCATGGAGGCGGGTTCGGGTTTCAACCTGTGCAGTGTCGCAGCATTCGTAGAGCACACGCAGGGCACGCTATGCCTGGGCCAGCGTCGGTGGCGGGGCGATGGGCCCCCGTCTGGCCCCTGCAGTCGGCAGGGCAACGCCACGTGAGGCAGAAGTCCGGCGAGGGCCTAGACCAGATACGGGTGGTACTCGGGCACCAGTTCCTTGATGCGCTGTTTAAGCTGGTTGCGCTCCGTGCTGTGGATTTGTGATTCCAGAGCCGCGAAAGCGGCTTGAATCTCCGCCAGCGGTCGAGCTTGGCTGACGAACCGCATCACTTTGGGGTGGCTGGTCGGCTGGTGGTTCTCGTTGTGGTGGCTGAGTTCCTCGTAGAGTTTCTCGCCGGGACGCAGCCCGGTAAACCGGATCTCGATGTCTTCATCCGGCTCGAGGCCGCTGAGCCTGACTAATTGCCGTGCCAAGTCCACGATCTTCACCGGCTGCCCCATGTCGAGCACGAAGATCTCGCCCCCCTCACCCATAAACCCTGCCTGCAGGACCAAGCCCACCGCCTCCGGGATGGTCATGAAGTAACGGGTCACCTCGGGGTGAGTCACGGTGACGGGACCGCCTTGGGCTATTTGCCGGGTGAAGACCGGGATCACACTGCCGGAGGAACCGAGGACGTTCCCAAACCGCACCGCCATGAACTTCGTCCCGTCCGCCTGACTGGCAGCCAGCGCCTGAAGGTAGATCTCGGCCAACCGCTTTGAAGCCCCCATCACGCTCGTCGGGTTGATGGCCTTGTCCGTGGAGATCAACACAAACCGCCCCACCTCGTACTCGCGGGCCAGGGTGGCGAGACGCGCTGTCCCCAAGGCGTTGTTCTTCAACGCCTCCCCAGGCTGGCTCTCCATCATCGGCACGTGCTTGTGCGCCGCGGCATGAAAGACGAGCTCCGGCTTGAACCGCTCGAACACGTACCGCAGGCGGGGTTCATCACGGATGCTCGCGATGACCGGGATGATCTGGCCGCCGTAGCCGCGACCGACCATCTCCTGCTCAATCACGAATAACTGCACCTCGGACTGATCCAGCATCAGCAGCAGCCGCGGACTGCGTTCGGCGATCTGGCGACAGACTTCGCTGCCGATACTGCCTCCGGCGCCCGTGACCAGCACGACCCGGTCCTTGATCTGCTGCCGGATGTTCTCGGCGTCCAACTCGACCGGCTCCCGCTGTAACAAATCCTGGATCTCGACCGGTCGCAACTGGCTCACCTTGACCTGCCCCGTGGCCAACTGATCCATGGAAGGCACCGTCTCGAACTTGAGATGAACCTCCTGCAGCAGCCGTACTACCTCACCCACGCGTTTTGCGGGCGCATTGGGCATGGCAATGATCACCTCGTCCAAGTCCTGCTTGAAAGTGGGGTCCCGAAGCCGATCCGGTGGGCCGTCGACCGCGATGCCGTGCACATGCGTCCGCCACTTCTCTGGGGCGTCATCGAAGAAGACCACCGGCACTAGTCCAAGACCCCGGCGGGACAGCAACTCTTTCGCCAGCGTGGCTCCCACGTCGCCCGCGCCGATGATGCCCACCCGCTTGGCACGCTTGTGCGGCATGCCCTCGCTCGACCGCATCCGCTCGCGTACCAGGCGGAACGCCACACGAATTCCGATAACGCCTGCGGCCGAGAGGATGGAGTCAATCAAGATGACACTGCGCGGCAGGTCCACCAGATCGAGATAGAACGACGCCAGGAGTAACATCGCGCACGCCCCCAGGGCATACACGATCCGCCAGAGATCGGGCAGCCCGAAGTAGCTGAGCAGGACGGAGTACTGCCGGAACCCCCACATGGCTGCCAGCTTGAGCGGCACCGTCAACATCCAGCCGGTCGCCATGGCCCTCGTGCTCCCCACCGGGACGTTGAAATCGAACCGCAACCCAAAGGCCACGAAATGGCTCGCCAGGAACACCAAGCCGTACCCTACGCCCAGGACCGCGCCGCGCTCCCACGAGGTGAAGGAACGCTGGGCCCAGCGGGACGGACGGGCCTGCGTCGAAGCGGGATCGCCTTGCTCCGCCTGGTCAGTCTTGGACATCGGTGGGTTCATTAACGCGCAGCCAAGCGGCAAACCGGGTCAGGGCCGCCGTCACCGCAGCCCCGTGGCGGCCCCAGGCCGCGACCAAGGCGTTGAGCTTCAGCGGATCGAGCTGGAACTCGTAGCTGTGACGGAACACGTGCCGGAAGCTGCGCAACTCGTTGAGCAACGGCTTCAGTTCGTCCGGGAGCACGGCGGGACGTAGCCCGGGGATTTCGAGGAACATCTTGAGCATCAGTTCCCGGTGCCATTGCTCCCGGTCCACAACGTGATTCTCGAACGAACGAGAAATCTGGTCGAAGCTGTTCTCGAGGGCCGAGTACAGGTTGTGCAGCGCGTAAGCCACCCCGGCACACACGGTGAAGCCGGCTTCGGGATCCAGCGTGGCCAGCGCACCTCCGATGCGACCGAGCGCATCGAGGTCATGCGCGATGACCGCCGCCAGACTGGCGCGCATGGCGCTGTCAGGTCCTTTCATACAACAGGATGCCCCACCGCTGGATCTCGTCGCGCAACGTCGGGCTGGCCTCCTCCAAACGCACCAGGTCGGGCGGCAGCTCCAACGCCTCGTCCAAGGACGCCCAGACGGATAGCTGCCGATCCGCCGCCAACCCCTCCACCGCCAGGTCCAGATCGGAGCGGAAATCTGGCTTCCGCGCTTTCGCCACCGAACCAAAAAGCCAGATGCGTCGCACGCCGGGGACGGCCGATAACAAGCCCACCGCCACTTCGACGTCCCGTGCCGCAAACACCGGAATCGCAATCGGCTTCTTGCAAGTGGCTGACGGCGACCTCAAACCTCGACCTTCCTGGCTTTCGGTGTAATCGGGGGCTGGACGGATCGGCAAGCCTCGCGGCGATGCCCACCTCACCCGCCCTGGGGCACCCTCTCCCGTCGGACGGGAGAGGGATGGGGAGAGGGTCGGTTCATGGAGGGGCAAACAAGCCCCGGTCGGGTCCGCAACCACGAGACCCACGAATTACGCTCAAGGGTAGTGGCGAGCAGGTTGTCGTCAAAAGTCCCCTTTCGTGTGTTTCGTGTCTCGCGTGGTAAGCAGGAAGAAGCCGCCGTCTCATATTCGCGTCCATTCGCGTCCATTCGCGTCCATTCGTGTCCATTCGTGTCCATTCGTGTCCATTCGCGGTCAGGAGCCCTATTTGCCCGGCAGTCCGACACCCCGCACCGTCCGCGCTGACTTGATATGCGCTTCCCGCACCCGTTCGATCACAAACGTCTGCTCCTCCTCGGTCAGGCAACTGGAACTCGGAAGGCAAATGCCGCGCCGGTTTAAGTCCTCAGCGACCTCTCCTCCCACACACTCATATCCCCGATACAGCGGCTGCGTGTGCATCGGCTTCCAGACCGGACGCGACTCCACATTCGCCGCCTCGAGGTGCCGGATCAGGTCGTCCGCCGACATCCCGAATGCACTCTCGTCCACAAGGAAGCAGCTCAGCCAGCGGGTGTGGAGGGAGCCGGAGATCGGAGGCCGGAGATCGGGGTTCGGTTCCGGCAGAGCCGCGGGGGATCCATCTGCGGTCTCCGATCTCCGATCTCCGAACATCGCTTCCGGCTGCGGTTCGATGCCGGGCAAGTCCGCGAAAGCCTTGCGATAGCGATCGAACACCGCCCGTCGTTGTTGCACCCGCAGATCCAACACCTCGAGCTGACCCAGCGCAATCCCTGCGAGCACATTGCTCATGCGGTAATTGTAGCCCATCTCCGAGTGGAGGTAGTTGCGGCGGGGGTCCGGATCACAGGCTTGTGTGCTCCAATGTCGCGCCATGCGGATCTGCTCAGGATCGTTTGACACCAACATCCCGCCCGAAGTCGCGGTGATCACCTTGTTCCCATTGAAGGAGAAAACGCCGACATCACCGTATGTGCCCACGGGGCGCCCCAAATAGACTCCCCCCAAGGCTTCGGCCGCATCTTCGATCACGCGAATGCCATGCGCTCGGCAGATGCGCAGGACGGGACTCAGGTCTGCGGCCTGACCGAACAGATGCACGACAACCACTGCCTTGGGTAGTCGGTTCGCGCGCCTGCGGCGCTCAACGAAGTCCGCGAGGAGACCCGCGTCCAGATTCCAGGACGCCCGCTCGCTATCCAGGAAGACCGGGCGTGCGCCCTGGTAGAGCACCGGGTTGCACGATGCCACGAAGGTCAGTGTGGGGACCATGACCTCATCGCCGGGGCCAACCCCCGCCAAACGCAGCGCCAGGTGCAGCCCCGCGGTTCCGCTCGCGACGGCCAGTGACGGCAAGCCGGACCAGCGGGTGAACCGCTCCTCGAACGTCGCCAGGTTCGGCCCCACGGTCGAGAGCCAGTTGCTGGCAAAGGCCTGCTTGACGTAGTCCAGCTCCGCACCACCCATATGTGGCACAGAAAGCCCGATGCGTCGGCTGTTCATCCGGTCTGTGCCGGGCTCACAGTCGGGGACGCGCGACGACAGCGCTTTGGCGCTGGTTCGCGGGGGAGACTCGACTCCTGCCGGACGTAGGGTCGACGATCCCAACGCTTCGTCCTCCGCCACAACATGGAGGGCCTGGAATGACTCCGTGCGCGAACGCACCGTGGCTGCCGGCAGCATTTCTCCGCTGCGAACGTTCGCGAAGCTCTCCACGGTGGCCTGAGGCCCAACATGCGCGTGGCAACCCACCACCGCGTCGTGGTCAACGACCACACCCGAGTTGATGATCGCATTGTCCCCAATGATAGCACCTGCCTGGATCACCGCTCCGGCAAGGATCACCGCGCCCCGGCCCACCTGGGCTTGCTCGGAAACCGAAGCCCGGTCCGAGATCACCGCCACCACGTTCCGGCCCATTCCGACCAAGCTCTCGAAAATGCGCTTTCGGGTCCCATTGCTGCCAATCCCCAAGACATAAGCCTCCGCCATAACGTCACGCCAATGGCCGAGAACCTTCCATCTACCCAACTCCTGGCCGTGCTTGGCGGCCTCCTCGTCAGCAAAACCGAAAATCTCGTATTGCCCCGTAGACATCGCCGTCTCCGCCACAACCCGCCCATGGCGCCCCGCCCCGACAACCACCAAGGACTTCATGCTGCAACGTGCTCCTAGGTAAGAACGAGAGTCGCACCTACGCTTGCGGGGCGCCCGCTGCCACCACCAAGTTGTCCGCTCGTCGAAACGCGCGTTCGCACCCGAGGAAGAAGGCGCTCCAGAGCCCGAAAGCCGCCGCGATGATCACGCCTCGCAGCAAAGGTCCCACGTACACATAGAGCACCAACAAGACCAGGACGACCAACTGCAATGTGACCTCCCACAACGTGACCGAGGTATGGCTCCTTCCCGACCGCAGCAAGCGCTGGTAGAAGTGCTCTCGATGCGGACGGAACCAGACTTCGCCGCGGCCTACCCGCCGCACCAAAGTGATCCCCGTGTCCGACACGAAGTTGAGATGTAGCAGCAGCAGCGGGATGAGCAACCACGCCCCACAGTCGCGGGCGGTCCACAACGCCAGAACGGCAAGCAGAAACCCCAACGGCGCACTACCGACATCGCCCATGAACATACGCGCCCGGGGGAAATTGTGAGGCAAGAAGCCTGCGGCTGCGCCCCCCACGATCCACGCGAACTGTATGCAGGCGGCGTCCCAATGCCCTGACGCCAGTCCTCCCAAGAGCCCTGTGCCTAGGCCGGTGATCGTGGCTTGCAGGCCAGCCAAACCGTTAACGCCGTCCATGAAGTTGAAGGCATTCGTGTAACCAGCAACCCAGAGAAATCCTGCCACGATACTCACGCCGAAGGGAAGCACCAAGCTAAGGTCATCGCTTGGAGCCAGTACCCACAACGGCCACCCGAGCGAAGCTAATGCCGCACACGCCGCGATCGCATGGCACGCGAAGCGCCAGCCCACGCCAACCGAGCGGATGTCGTCCCAGAATGAAACGATGGCCAGAAAAAGACCCGCGGTCATAACGCCAGCCCACCTGACCCCTCCTGACGTCCAATCCAGCCAGATCCCCCCCGCGAAAACCACCGCCATGATGCCAATCCCCCCCCCGCGCAGAGTGGGTTCATGATGACTGGAGCGCTCCCCCGGCCGATCCATGATGCCCCGCGAGAGCAGGAAGCCGCGCACCGCAAAGCCGGAAGCCCAGGCCAGGCACGCTGCAATGGCAAAGCTGGCTAAGCCGTACGTCGCAGTCGTGGTCGCAATCATCTAATTAATCACGGGTCAAGCCGAGCTCAGCCGCTGGTCCTCCAGACGTCGTTGCCAAGCCGCTTCTATCTCACCAACCACCGCTGCGACCGGAACAACGCCATTCCGGCGCTCCATGACGGGGTCAACGCGCTGCGGATGCCGGTCGACGAAATGGTTTGGAACCGGGCTCCCATGGTGATCACGGCACCAGCCTCGGATCTGAAGGCGCGGTTTAGGTTGCTGCTGCTGGCTTGGGATCTGGGGGCGGAAATGCTGAAGACGGAGTCCAGGGGTTTCTGGCATACAATCATGCTGCTACCGTCCCAGGTTGTGAGAACGACGCGGCGGATCGTCCGGGCCATCCACATTACATCCACTGGCTGCGGGATCGGTTCGCCACCCAACAGTGACTGCAGGAGCTGGCGCCGGGCTATTGGCTACAAGGAACACCGATGCAGGTCCCGACGGGCGTAAAGCGTCCGCAGCCGGAGCGAAGGGGCGAAAGCACTTCACAAATCGCGAACGAGAGAGTGCAACAAGACCACCTCGGTTCACGAACGCCAGAACATATTGGAATCGGCGGTTAAGGTGCGCGGCAAACCACGGTTCGGCGGAAGCGTCAAGGCTATATGCTGGTCTTAGGAATCGCTCGTTGACAGTCCATCGGCCTCGCACCGGCTTTGACGATCGTATCAAGGTGGGTGGTGAAATCAGTATAAACCCGTTCTGCTGCAAACGAAGCTTCAAAAAGCCGCTGGGCGTTGACGCTCATCGCCCTCAGCCGGTGGGAGTCATTGATTAGCCGTCGTAGCAGATCAGCCAGTCCCTGAATGTCCCCGGCCTCGTAGCTCTCCCCACAGTTGTGTTCCTGCAGCAATCGAAAGAGCGCACCCGCTCGGGGCGACGAGACCACGGGCAAACCGTAGCTCAGGTACTCGATGGCCTTGTTGTTGATGGTAGCCAGGAAGTCGAATCGACTGGGTAAAGGGTTCACACCGAGGTGGCAACGACGAAGAAGCACGTAGAGCTGCGGGGCCTTTATCCATCCTGGGAGTAAGACGTGAGCGAGGTCCGCCGCCCTCTGGCGATGCGCTTGTTCCTTCTCACCTGTGCCGCAGATAACCAACCGATGTTCGATTCCCAGCGCTTGGAGCTGCCGCGAAGCCTCGATGACGGTTTCGACATCTAACTGCAGACCCAGGCTGCCCACGAACGCGGCGGTGAACACCCGGCGCTCACTCGTGATGCCGTGGCGATCCCAGAACACCTCCGCGGCCCTCAATTCCTCCGGCCCAGGTTTCGAGGCTGAGTAGGCCAGCGGCACGACCCGATCCATCGGCGCCCGCGGGCGCCGCGCATGCCGCAGTCCCCATTCCACGAACTCGTCCGTTATCCCTACGAGTGCCGTCGCCCGGCTCATCGCTCGTCGCGCGTGCATCCTGAGAGGCAATGTCGCCAACCGGACCGCGGGCTGGAGCCAGGCGGCGAAGTGCGCTGGGAAGATGTCGGGCCACATATCCCGCAGGTCGAGAACGACGGGCACCCCACTCCGGAGCCCCAAATCCGTTGCTGCGCTAGCAAATTCGATCGTCGGGTAGGAACAGACGATGATATCGGGGCGCGGGGTCCCTGCCGCCAGCATGACAAACCGTCGTGCGACCTCGCGGTGGTTCAGGATACGCGCGAGCGACAGGTTCCTGCGGTAGGCCCTTCCGTGTAGAAACCATATGTCCCAACCCGGCCGGATTTCGACGCGGGTGTCGCGATCGAACTGTTGCCGACGAGTCACATGGTCGAACGTGCCGTTCCACCACACCACTTCGTGTCCCTGGTCCACCAGCGCCTTCGCCATCAAACCGGCGCGCATCAGCCGAATCGTACCTGTCCCAGGAATCGGAGCCTGCTCGCTGGTCTTTAGCAGCCAAACCCTCATGCCCACTCGTGGTTGTCCTTCCGGTCTACTGTACGTTCCATAGCGGGTGGCCTTCCTGGTGGCGGGCTCACGATTGTGGCAAGCCTCTGCTGCTTCCGCTAAACCCTTTCACACCAACATGTTGCAGACAGATCGGCTGCAGGTCATCGATCAACTGCCAGAGCAGGCACCTGGAACGGGCCTACTCCCTCCCCCGGACAGCGTGCGGTAAATTGTCCAGGCGGAATGGGGCAGCCGCTCACCACATCTCACTGACAGGGGCTTCAGGCTGCCTGCACCTGTACCCGAGGTTTCGGTCGTTGGGATCCCTGTCGCTGGTAGAACGGTCAGAGCCTCACGTCGTACAGAGCGGATCCGGCCCTGTGCTTGATCAAGAAGACAATCGTTCTGGGGCTGGGGCTGCGTCAAGGCATCCACTTAAGTCCGCCCCCGCATCCAGACACCAAGCCACGGTTCGCTGGAAGAAAGACCAAGTCTCCGGGGCGATCAGAAACGTCTCCGGATGAAACAACAACGAGACGCATCCCCCAACCTGTTTCACCTCCTGCAGTGCGTCGCACAGCTTCTTGAAGAGCACCGAGACGTCGCCACCGAGCAGCAGGTTGTCCATGAACAAGAGCGGCACCAAACGCAGGCGGGCGGTGTGCTGGCGAACCCAGTCAAAAGCCGGATAAACACGGCCCAAGCCAGCGCGAAAGCCGATCCTGCTGCGAAAGCCGACGCTGAAATCGTGGGTGATGTCGGCGGCTTCCAGTTGATTGGCCAGCCGTTCTGAACTGAACCGCAAGTAGTGGTTCCGGTGCATAGTAACCGGCCGGCACGTGACCTGCTCCAGTCGTTCTCGTTCTTCCCCGTAGCTGCCGCACTCGCGCGCGTGAAAACTCCCGTGCAACCCGACGGTCATTCCTGCGTCTGACACCAGCCGAACCATGTTTCGCGAAGCACGCCAGCGGATATCCGTGCGCGTCCCGTGCCGTCCAGCGCGGTACGGGCCGCTCATCATGAAATAGTATGCGCCCACGCGTTGAGCGTGCTCAAATTCGAGCAGACGTTCCACGTTCCGCACCAAGGCACGCGGTGAAAGCACGAAGCGTGGACCGAGGCAAGGCGCACCCCGCAGACGAAGGCTCTTCAAGAGTGCGCTCGCGAAGGCGGTCGGCTCGAGCGCAGTTGTGCGGTCCACGTCGTGCGTAATGATGACTCGGAATCGGTGGGCGGTGGTCGTTGTCCGTTCTCCGAGTTGTCCCAGCAAGGTCGACGCGCGCTGATCCACCCATGGAGAGTTGGTATCCCACGTGACGGCCCCTTCGTCGAACCGCCCCAAGGTATCAAGCCGACCAGTGGCCAGTTCCCGTGCAAGGCTGGCGCTGGCGCAAATGCGATTCAACTCCTCCGAGGAGGCCAACACCTGGTCCTCCAGCACAAAGCCACTCGAGCTCAGCCGAGCCCGGGCCAATTGAGACGCCGCGACGCCACGTTCTTGGAGCGCCCCTCGCAATACTTCGCACGCGTATTCGTCGGTTCGCGCTGTGGAGGAAGAGTACAACAACATGGAAGCATCCACTCTCCGGCCCATGGGCCGCAAATGCTCTTGGTACCGATGGAACGAAACGACAGCAGGATGGCACCCCGGCGGCCCTACGCAACGGCGGAACGGCTGCGACTGGCCTGCTGCTGCATCCAATCCAAAATCGCGGCGGCACGCCGGCGTATGTCGCGTGACGCCGCATGCGCGCGCGCGGCAGCGCCTAGCCGGTCCCGAAGGGCCGGCTCGGACTGCAACTGCCGCAGAGCAGCCGTTATGGCGACAACGTCATGAGGCGCCACGCACATGCCCGTGTGGCCATCCTCGACCAAGCCTCGATTGAACTCAGCGTTCGAAACCACCACCGGCAGCCCGCAAGCCATGGCTTCCAGCGTGGCATTGGAGGAGCCCTCGGCGAGGCTCGGCAGCACAAAGACATCCGCAGCACACAGATACTCAGGCACCCTGCTGTGGTCCACGTTACCGCAGAGGACCACCTTGTCTCCTTCGGGGGGCTGCGTACCAGTACCAACAAAGACCCCGACGGTGTCGGGCAGGGCTTGGATTGCTTGGGCGACCCGGCGCGCTCCTTTGCGTTCCTCGAAACTACCGACGAATGCAACCACGAACCGCTCCTGTGGCAGCTTGTACTTGCGCCGCATCTCGGCACGATCTCGGGGTCGAAACTTGACCGTGCAAACCCCGTTGGGAAAGACCCCAATTCTGTCCGCAGGCACTCCCAGCTCCGCGGTCACCTGCCGCCTGAGGGCTTCCGAAACCGCCACGACACCGGTGGCTGCTGCGAAACGACGCCGGCTTCGTTCCAAGGGAACTCCCCGTAGCGACCAAAGCCCTCCATCGCCAGGCGTGAACGACTCGCCCACTGCGGCAAAGCCTGGCCGGTGCATGCGTTCCGCCAACACGACAGCCGTCGCTCCCGCCGGGTAGAGGAAGTGACCATACACGGCGTCCGGCACGCTGCGGAGCTGCCGCGTGGCACGCCCCACCGCGCGCTGGAAGGCCGCGTAGGTGAGAGCGAAGGAGTTGAAAGAGCCGAACTGGCGGTTCGAGAATGAAAGGGTGAGCGGACGCAGGACTCGCACGGGCGATCCAGATGAGCCACCTGCCCCCTGCTCAGGCCTAGACCGGCGCGCCCTCAACCACTGATGGAACGGCCAAGGATGGACCACGACGCAATCCACTCCGTGCCCGGCGATCGCCTCCACCAACTCCTTCACGAACGGTCCCTGACTAGGAAAAGCATCCGAGGGATAGTTGCCGGTGACGAATGCTATTTGGCTCATGTCCCTCATGTCAGCACCCCGTTCCGCAACTCTGCCCCGGTTCGACCGAAGACCGCGTTTGCATTCTGAGGAGCCTGCTGTGGCAGGAGGAACCACAGGAGAGTGCGCCCGACGCTCTCCAAGGTGGCGGAGCGCCCCGGCCGACCGAAGGACCAGGAGCGATGTCGCTTGCGGCGGCCTGCCCAATCGACCTGGAAGCAGCGGCTTATGGTACGGGGACCAACTGCCGGTATAGTGCCACGAGCTTTCGAGCCTCAGCCTCCCAGTTGCGTTCGGTGAGCACCGCCTGACGGCCATTGGCCCCAAGGCAACGGCGAAGTCCCGGGTTCTCGTGCAAGGTGCGGATGGCCGCGGCAATCCCGGCTGCGTCGGTTGGGTCCACAGGCAGTCCCGCGTCGAGTTTTTGGATCAAGGCCTCGAGCTTCGGGAAGTGGGAGATGATGACCGGAAGGCCCAGGCCGAGGTATTCCCACAACTTGATGATGTTCTCGCCGGGGTAGTAGGTGAAAGCTGCTACGGGCTGCAAAACCAACATGCCGACGTCGGCCTGGCGTAGTAGGGCATTCACTGCTTCCCACGGTAGGACGCCGTGATAGACGACCCGAGGATGCTCCTTCAAGGCCTTCGTCAACTCGCCGTCGGAGACATTGCCGGCGAGATGGAATTCGATGGTTGGGTCGTCGAGGATGTCCAAGGCTTCGAGGATCTTAGCGATACCGCGGATTCGGCTAATCCCTCCGACATAGGCGAGTCGGAAGCGACCACCCGGGACGCCGCCGGAGGCTGGTTCCTCCACGAATGTCCTAGGCGGATAGTTGGCGATCACCGTCGTCTTGTGGGCGGGAAAGAGCCCGGCGACGTGGGAATCGGCAGTGACGATATGGTCGAACGTGAGAGCGCAGGCCCTTTCGAAAGCCCGAACCAGCCAACCGACAATGGCGCCCAAGGGCTGAGGAAGCCCCCGTGAACGCACCTTGCGTGAATAGTCCTCGTGGACGTCGTAAATGACGTGCTTTCCGCACAGCTTGAGGGCAACCCCAACGGGCAGCAGTTCGGGGTCGTGAAAATGGTAAACGGCGGCGCGCTCTCGGAGGCCGAGGCGAAGGGCGGCCCAAGGCCCTCGCACCCTGCGCACCAGACGCATCCGAAAAGTCGGCAAAGCCACGGCCCGGATCGGCCCGGAATCCTCTCCGGGCTGCCACGGGCCAACCAAGGACACTGCGTAGCCCGCAGCCGCCAGCGACAGGCCTTGCTTGTGAAACACACGATCGTCCCTCGGTTCGTGAGCCGTGGTGAGAATGCAAACGCGTGGCTGGGATGAGCAGGACATCACTCAGAACCGGAAATCAACGCGAACCCGAGCCGTTGACGGCTTCTCCCCAGCGAAACGGAAGCGCGCAAAAGGGACGCCTACAACAGGTCAATCCACCCAAACCCAAGGTTTCCGGTGCTTGGTGAGGTAGCGGTGGACTTGCCAGAAAAGGAAAGCCAAGGGGGAGCGGATTTTGACGGCGCGGCAGAGCGGGCGGAGCTCCCCGCCGAAGCTCCGCATGAAGCGCTCGACACCGGGGAGGACCGAGCCTTCGAAATCGAAGTCCAGCCCCCGCCCGTGGGCCTCACGAACCATGCGATCGAGCAGGATCGTGCCCACCCGGGAATCCTTACGGAGGTCCGCCCGGATGCCACCCAGAACGCTGTAGGCCGTGTGATGGTCCCAAACGAGTACATCCGCCGCCATGGGGTTGCCGTCGCGGTCGCGGAGCAGCCAACCAGAGCCAACCCCGTGGGCGCGGATGGCCTGCCACCAAGCGGCGAAGCGCGAGTCCAAGTATGGGAACCGGAATTGCTTGGCCGCGATGGTATCCCGGATAAGCGGGAGCATGTCCGCTGCGGCGGGATTCTCCTCAAGCTGGTAGCCCTGTTCCGCAATCTCGCGGACGGCCCGGCGCAGTTCCTTGCGAGTGGTCTTGGAAGCCCCCTCCATCCATGTCTCCTTCTCGGCGGCTGGGATCACGTAGGTGTAGCCGACATGCGTGTCGAAACCGTTCCAGAGATAGGGCATCAGGTCGCGATCGGCCGGGCGCAGAATGAAATCGTAGAAGCCGAGGCGTGGGAGACTATGCAGGGCCAGCAGATGCATGGCCTTGACGTGAGTGCTTTCCTTGTAGCGCCCTTCGCCCTTGGTGGGCAGGAGGACCGGGCCATTCCCAGGCGTACAAGGCGGGCGCACAATGGCGCGGGTGCCAAAGCGCGTGCCGACCGAATAGCAGATGCCGGCGGTGATCCTGCCATCGGGTTCCGCAAGTGCCTGAACCACCGGCTCGAACCCCCAAGCCCGGTACCACCACGTTGTCTGAAAGGCGTAGGCGGTAGGCTGGTCAGCGACGAAGGTGTCCCAGTCGGCGTGGCGGGAGGTGGGGAGGAGTTGAAGACGCGGCCTCACGAGCGGCGCACCCGCTGGGGTGGGCTGCACCCTGGGGGAAGGCACCGGCGAACTGGCTGAGAGATTGGACACGGTATAACAGGTTGGAGTCAGGCGACGGCCGGGTTTGAGTCGGGGAACATCCAATGGGCGGCCACGAGGTGAAAGCCCACCGCCAAGGAGGCTTTGATCATCCCGGCATTATCCTCCCGAGTGTCGAGATAGAATACACGATGCCTTGTGCGCATCAGGCGTTCACAGCCAAGAGCGAGCAAACTGCTGGCAAGACCGCGCCGCCGGAATGCGGGATAGGTCTCCATCGGCCCAATTACAACATCCCGCGGGCCGACAGGGTATCGGTGGCTGAAGCCAATATTGAACCAGGCGTAAGCCGCAATCGAGCGTGACGAATCGCACACCGCCAGTGCGAGCTTGCGCTTGCCGGTGGCCACTTTGGCGAACGCCTTGACCGCCACGCGAGGTCCCCACTGGCGCAGCAGCAGACCGCGGACACCGCTCAAGTCCGCCCAGGCGCCAACGAAAGGGAGCGAGAACCCAGGCGCCGGCGGGGCCGGAGGGACGCTGGTCACGTCGGCAAGCCGGAATACGAGCGTCAAGCGAACGTCCGCCGGCGTCTGAAGTGGGAGAGGTCGGCCCAGCACGCCGGCTCCAGTGCGCAGTGAATTGCCCCCGGGATGGTTCATACACGGTGAGATAGCTTGGCACGCTGCCGGCTCGCTTGGCGCGTCACCCGGTCGGGCAGCGCCACATCCTCAACGCACGTTGCAGAGGGCAGTCCGGCGTGCAGCTCATGAACGCGCGTTCCCGTCTCGTTCCGACAAGGCCGGCGTGGACGAAGCAAGGCTCCACGCTGCGTTAGTGTTCTCCCAGGCTCATCCCATCTGCCGTGTCGGCTTTAGCGCGAATCAACACCGGCGCGTTCCGGAAGGCCGATGACGATTCGGGTCTTGCCGTACGGCGTACGCGGGATGGACTCCACGGCGGTGAAGTGGACAATTGCCTGCTCCCCCAAGAGGTCGCGTACCTCAGAACGAATCAGCTCCAACTCGGTTTCGGGGTGGGATCCAGGCGCACAGACGTATCGCACGATGACCGTGCACCAATCGGGTTGCTCTAACTGGTACTGACGGACGGCGCAGAACCCCTTGAACCGGTCCGAGAAATACAAGGCGGAGCGCTTCTGTCCGTTGGGGGCCCGCAACGATTCCTGTTGGCGGCCTTCCAGCGCTTTCAATTGCAGAAGCCCGCGGCCGCACCGGCAGGGTGCCCGGCTGAGCACGCCCACATCTCCCACCGCGTACCGGATCAGCGGCATGGCGAAGCTGTGGAGGTCTGTCAGCACGATCCGCCCGGGTTCGTCCCAGACCGGTTGCCCTTGCGCGTCGAGCGTCTCGACGATGACCAATTCGTCGGCGACATGCTTGCTGCCCGCTTCACACTGAAAGGCGATGGCCCCCACTTCGGTGCAGCCATAGTAGTCAGAGACGGTTGCGCCGAAGACCGCCTGGAGGCGGGCCCGCTGGTGAGGCCAGAGCATCTCGCCGGTCGAGAAAATGGCAGGAACCTGAGGGCCACGCTCTCCCGCCGCGTCCGCGAGCCAGCATAATTCGGACGGATAACCTGTGAGATAACGCGGCTTGAAGCGGGCGAGCTGGTTCAACGCTTCCGGAGCCGCGCAACGCTGACTGTTGAGCCAGCAAATCCCCAGCACCGCCATCCGCAGTCGCCCCAGGAGCGAGGCCCTCCCGTAGCCCTTGACGGTGGCATAACGGGCCCCAGGCCGGATCCCCCACCACGCCATGCCGCGCAGAATCGCAGCCTGCTCCATAATACGCTGGGCCGATGTCTTCGCCAACCGCAGGGGCTGCCCGGTGCTGCCACCCGTCGAGTGCCAGCGCACCGACCGCGTGGGCAGGGCGCTGTTCAGGTAGAGGTCTGGGTGGTCGCGCAGCGCGGATTTCTCCAATACCGGCCAACCGGTCAGCATTGCCCGTGAAGAACATCCGGTTGACTTCTCTGGCTCGGAGCAGGGCATATCCCGCCAGGGCGCCACATGATGGCGTGCAGTCTGGAGGAGCCGATGGAGCCTGGCGCTCTGTAACCGCTCCAAAGCGGCCGGGCTCCAGCTTTCCATGAGGCGCAGTTCCCTCAACACACGGAGGATGCGCCACCCCGTGTATCCGTAGCCCGCACAATACCTGATCGCTTCAAAGGTCATCCGCCGGGAGGCCGAAGCGCAACCCCGGCACCCACAGAGGGCCTTGGGCGTGCGGTTGCGTGGGAGGAGCCAACTCGGAGATCAGACCGTGATGGCGCACGCCGCAAAGGCAGCCGCTTCGCTCCCGCGGCCGCGCGGGAGGAATCCAGCCGTACTTGGTAATAGACTGCCGCCAGGCCAAGGACCAACCAGAACGCACGGTCCCCGTAGATGTTGTTGCCGAACCCCTGAATGAGAATGAGGATCAGCCACGCTTGGAGCAGCCTCCCCAAGTTTGTCAATGCGATCTCCTCGGGCGCTCGCTGCTTCACTGTGTGAATCAAGAGAGCGAATGTCTGCCAGACCATACCAAGCATGGCGGCGACTCCGAGCAAACCAAGCTCACCAGCGACGCCGGCCATGGCGTCGTGCGCTGGTAGTCCCCAACCATTGAAATTCGCCACTCGCGTGTTGTTCGGCCCCAGCCCCAAGAGCGGATGGGCCAGCACAGCATGCACCCCGCCCAGGAACACGCTATAGCGGGCGCTGACAGAATTGTCCTCTGAGCCAGGTAGCGCGTTGCCAAGGCGCTGCAGCAGTCCGCCGGTCATCATCACGGCTCCCACAAAGGCGACGGCGAGCAGGCCCCCTGCGCCGAGAATTACCCAGCGCCGTCTTCCAGTCGCCCGCACCACCAGAGCGGCTGCCACGGCCAGGAAGAGCGCGAATGCCAGGATGCCCGTGCGGCTGGCGGTGAGCATCAAGGAGAAGCCGCAGGCGGCCAGGGCAACGCCTGCCGTCAGCCGCTGCCAGAGGCTGATGCGGCTGATGAGGAAAAAGCACAGCAGGGGCATCGCGCCGAGCAGGGTGATGGCGAACCCATTGGGATTCCGCATGGGTCCGGAGAACCGCTGGAGGGCATCCTCGCCACCCCGACCGGATATCGCCAGAGCCTTACCACGAACATCTCCCAGATCCGCAGCCTCTTCCAAGGACACGGACGGCAACGCGCCTGTGAAATGGAGGACGCCGATCAAACCCGAGAGCGAGATGCCCAAGGCAATGGCCCAGAGCAGCCGACGCAACTGGACCGGCGTACGCACGAGCGTATGCATGATGAAGGGCAGCGTGGCCGTGAAAACGCCGGTGATGACCAGGTTGTAGGTGAGACTTGGTTGAAAGGCCAGCACGGCAGAGCAACAGAACACCACCGCCCAAACGGCAGTCCAAAAAAACAGCCAGCCGACGGCCGGCGGAACGCGAACCGGACGCGCAAACCGCCGCACAATCGCCGCACCGAGGAGGCACAAGATGCTGAGCCGACCAACGGACAAAGCGCCCAGGGTGGAGTACCCGGCGACCGCCAACAGGTAGTCCAGACTCACACTGCCACCGAGCAGCCAGAAGCCCACCAGAGGCCTCCACAGAACCAGACAGAACAACACGGTGCCGGCTGGGGCCAACAAGGCGAGTTTACCCAGATCGTAACTCACAGAAAAGAGAGAGAGGCTGACACTCCGAACCGGAGCTTGCCGAGTCTTCGGGTCAAATCGCTCCAAGCATACGCTGACCTCCGCCGCTCCGCGGGACGATACCCTGTAAGTGTGACGTGCCGCTAGGCCTGGGTCTGGACCTGTCCCTCCAGCCGGCCTAGTTCGCTGCGTAGGCCCGCCACCACGCGCGAGACTGCACGCCGCCGCGCTTCAGCGAATGCCGCCCGCACGAGCGCCTGTTGTCGGTCCCGGTCCTCCAGGAGGGCGCGCACCTTCTGGGCCAGCAGCACCGGATCGGGCTGGTCCACGACCTCGGCCCACCCATCTCGGCGCGCTGCCTGGCTGGCCCAACTGTCGGGGGGGGCATGCACGAGGATCGGCCGGCCGGAGACGAAGTACTCAAGCAGCTTGGTGGGGAACACGGTCCGGATCTCTGTGGGACTGGAAGAGTCGAAGGCTAAGGGCAGGCAAAGAACGGCCGCATCACGCTGCGCGCGCATGACCTCGGGTTTCGTGCCGAACTTCACGTCCACGCGCGTCAAGGGGACGCCTGCCTTGGCCAGGGCCTCAACGGACCTGGGAGTGTACACTTCAAATGTGTATCCCTCCGGCAGCAACGGTAAACAGGCCGCGACGTTTCGGACGGCGTCCAAGTTCATCAGCCGGTAAACGTTCCCCGCGAAGTGTATCACCGGGCGTGGCGCGCCAGCAAGGGTGCCGGTGCTCGGATCGGCCAAATCCGCGTCTGGCACCGGATGATCGAGCACGTAGGAATCAATGCCCAGCTTGGTCGCCAAATAGGACCGCGCCTCTGTCGTGATGGCAAAGACGCGCCTTGCACTACGCAGAATCCGCCTCTCGAACGCTTTCGCGGCCAACCGCTCCACCCACAGGTTGGAGTGTTGAAAGCTCTCTTCCCACATGTCATGCATATGGAAGTACAACGGGATCCGCAGTCGCCTTGCGGCCCACCAGGCGCCCAACGAAAAGGAGGTCGTCGGCCAGTTTGCCCAAATCGCGCGCGCTCCTGTCTCCTGAGCGAATCCCCTGAGCTGGCGAGCTACGGCCAGCCCCGCCAGCGGCTCAAGCCGGTGACATAAACCAGGGTGACGGAAGAGGAACGTTTGGACCCGCCTAAGCGTTGGCCGAAGGGCCAGGTGGCGGTCGTCACCCCGCACCACATCCCACTGCCGGGCTGCAATCACTACCTCCGTGCCCGGCCAGGTCGCCCACAGATTGTAGTTCAAGGTCGCGCTGCCGGTGACTAACGGCGGGAAGCCAGCCAGGGCCACCAGAAGCGGCCCTCTCCTGCTATCTGCGGGTCTTTCGGTCATAGTCATCATGCCCAACTTAACGTTTCGATGGCCCGGTCCAACCTGCTCCTGACGCGCCGTGCTCTATTGCCACAGCCGCGAAGGCTGCTGCGGAACTATGCGACAACCCATGAATCTGATCATCGAGCCTTGGACGGTTTGCTGGTTGGCGGGGCTGGCAGCGAGCCTGGCAGCCACGCTGCCGATCTGGCCATCCCGGAGGAGAACGTTCAGACTCACCGTGCCAATCCGCGACGCTCCAGATCGCGTCGGGCCGCGTCCACTTGATCCACCGCGGTCTGCGACTTCACCCAAGCCGCCAAGGCCGGAGCCTCCCCGAGCAAGGTGCGACGAGGCTCCCACCGTAGCAGCCGCTTGATCTTGCCAATATCCGCAAAGCAATGCCGGACATCGCCTTCGCGGTACTTGCCCGCCACCTCAGGAGACAGGTGTACGGCCAGCGCCTCACCCATCGCGGCCGCCACGTCGAGCACCGTGACCGAGGCGCCCGACGCCACGTTCATCACTTCGCCGTCGCCTGCCGACCCGGTTCCCGCCATCCAGTTGGCTTCGGCTACATCATAGACACTCACGAAATCCCGCCGTTGCCGGCCGTCTTCGAAGACCAGGGGTGGTTTTCCATTGAGCAGCCGGGAGGCAAAGATCGCCATCACTCCCGTATAGGGATTTGAGAGCGCCTGCCGCGGGCCGTACACGTTGAAGTACCGGAAAGCCACCGTCGGAATGCCATACGCCCGCCCCACCACCAGAAACAGCTCTTCATGGTCCCGTTTGTGGATGGCATAGACCGAACTCGGCTGGATCGGCTTGGTTTCCGGTGTCGGCAGCGGCTCCAGGTCCGAACCGCAGAATGGACACGCCACTTCCCACTGCCGTGCCGCCAGGCGTTCCGCGCTCCGGGCCGCTCCCGCGATGTCACCGTGCGTCCCACACCGGTACAACCCCTCCCCGTAAATGCTCATCGAGGAGGCCACCATCATCTTCTTGAGCTTGTGCTTCCCGGCCGCGACCACATCCAATACCACCGCGGCACCCAAGGCGTTCGTCCGCGCATAGCGCTCGATCTCATACATGGACTGCCCCACACCAACGCAGGCCGCGTGGTGCGACAAGACATCCACGTCCTCCAAAGCCCCTTCCACCGCCGCCCGGTCAATCACATTGCCTTGCAGAAACTCGACACGGGGATCCAGATACGCAGGTCGGAGACCACCACTCCCGTGTACCTGCGGGTCCAGGCAATCAAGTACCCGAACCGACCAGCCTCCTGCGAGGTAGCGGTCCGCGATGTGGGATCCAATAAAGCCAGCTCCCCCTGTGATCAGGATTCGTCTTCCCATACTCATTGTCGATTCATCAGATGCTCACCACGACCTACATCGTATTGGCCACAAACTAACTGCGAGACACGGGACACCGCCGAAGCGCTCAAAGACGATCGCGGATAACAGATCGCTATTGGGCAGCGACGTGAGGTCTTTGACACCTCACGACTAGACAATCGCCCCGGCCAGGGAGTCGTGAGAGCATCCAACCGGGTAATGCAAGCAGCGACGCCAGTGCCCTTCGAGCAAGTCCCTGTCGATGGAAGCTCACGGTGGGTTCAATCTTGGGCAGCCATCGCTTTGCTAAGAGGAGGGATTCCCGTTGAGTGTACAGTGGACTGTAGGTCGCTACGCGAATATCGATGAATCCACAGCTTTCCAGTGCAAGGAGCAACGATCGCTTAGAGAACAGGTTCACATGGACAGGCATCCCCAGATAGTAGTAATAGGCCCCATAAAGACTCACTGCGAACGCGTCGGCATTAGGCACATCTAGCGTAAGATGTCCTCCGGGCTTTAGGCTGCTAAAGAACGCACGCAGCAGTCGCATCGCCTCGGGGACGTGCTCGACGCAGTGACTGCTCATGATGTGATCATACATCTCTGGGGACTTTTCGAGAAGCTCGATGCTGCCCCATTTCACGTTGATGCCGTTCCTCGAGGCCGCCTCTGAAGCATCCCGGTTGAACTCAATTCCCATGGCGTCCCACCCCACTTCCGTGGCATACTTGACCGTGCTACCACTTCCAGCGCCATAGTCGAGGAGCTTCCCCCCAGGAATGAACAGTGGTGCGTCATAGTTTAACGGCCGTCGAAGTCGAAGGTAACCAAGGAACGCTAGCAATGGGTTTCCAGAGACCTTGAGATGCTTGTAGTTTCGGCAGAGCTTGAGATAGTGGTGCCGAAGCATCCCGCGATGCACCCAAGAGTAACAATGCATACGTGGGGCCGCAACCTCTTTGTAAGCGTAGTAGGTCTTTGGATAGAAGTGCGCCAACTCCTCTTCCGAAGGAATGGGATACTGAAAGAGGTGACCGCACGCGCTGCATCGGTAAACGTCCCATAATCCTGCATTGCCGTAGTGGCGATCTGGCGCGCTCGCCCAGAAGCCTGCGAGCGTGCCGCATACTGGACAAGGTGGTTTCGCGGTCTTCATGCGTTTGTCACGGGTCTATTGCAGGCTTAGGGATGTTTGCAGCCAGCAAGGAGGCTTGCCCGCTCTCGGCAGCACGGAAGCTACCTGTAGCGTCAGTGGCACGCCACAGCCCTTGCCCAGGGTCATATCTCCGCACGATGCGCGCCGGAGCGCCGACGACGACACAAAAGTCCGGAACATCTCGCTTGACAACCGCATTCGCCCCGATGACGCAATTCCGTCCAACGTGACAACCAATGACGGCTGCGTGGTTGCCGATCCATGAACCATCCCCCACGGAGGTCGAACTAACGGCCAAGCCTTGGCTGATTACCGGCTTCTCTACGTCATCGTAGCAGTGGACCGCATCAGTGATTAGCACGCCCTGCGTCATCAACACCTTCGATCCGATGCGAACGCTGTGTGCACATGTAATGTGGCAGTAGTCCCCGACAGAAGTCCCGGAACCGATACTCAACCGGGGATCGTACCGTCGTCCCGCCGAATCGGATGTCATCGCATACAACCATACTCCCCGACCGATTGACGCGCCGCCTAGCGAAATGTGCTTGGGGTTGTCGAGCCGAACTGTGAAATGCACGCGACTCGGTGCGTAGGATTCGAGGCTCCGAGCGATGAGTAGCGAATGGAGTCTCACGACCTGCAGTTCAAGCCAGTTCTTCAGGGCATTCATCGGGGAGGGAAGCCTTGGTCAGATGGCTCGGAGTGCGACCTCGCTATTAGGTATCGGGGACAACCGGAGCAGTTGCTCCACGACCGACTGCGTTGCCCGGCCACGGTTAGCGAAGGCGAGATCCAGCATCTGGTCTTGCCGTTCCACGCAACTGCCACGGAAGGAAGCATCTTTCACTATGCGACACAGGCGTTCAACAATATCTGCTGCAGAAGTCCACAAGCCTCCGCCTCTTTGCGGCAGGTCTTTAGGCGTCGGTCCTGGCGCTGGAGGGTATTGAGTTAGCACGGGAACGCCTAGCAACATGGCCTCAAGAGCTGCAGCCGAGTGAACATGGAATACGGCGTCTGCATGCCGCATCGCAGTGTGCAAATCAAGGTGCCGCGGGACCAATCTGAGCAGCGGGACCAAGTTTTCGGGCAGGTGCTTCTCGTACCAGCCTAGACCCTGTTCGGCAGGATGTAGCTTCAACGCGAGAGGTGTTCCACTCTGGAGGACGGCCCTGATGGACTCGAAGTACTCGGCATAGAGCGATGGGTTTCGTGGTGTGGCATGCGCGGTTGAGATAGCCATCAGTAGCGGTCGACGACTTCTACCGCCCAGCTCGGCCCTGATGTTCGGTTCCTGTTGTTGCTGGCGCATTCGCTCCAAGCTGTCCATCCGGGGTGAGCCAACGGGCACGAGTTGTGCCGCAGGTGCGCCGAGCTGGCGACCCTCTTCAGCGAACAGATCGCCCCAACAGAACATGTAGCTCGCGTGTACTGGGAACTCGCGTGCCCCTATCATTCCATGCTGCAACACTACCGACGGGATGCCTAGCCGCTTTGCAGCCAGAACCATGCCTTTCGCGTCCGCCTGCGTATCCACCGGAAGAAGTAGCGTCCGGGCCGGTCCCAACCAAGCCAGAGTAGCCTCCCGCGCTACCAACCCTCGCTCAATCCAAGCTGCGGCCTGGCCATCTTTGCCGACTGGCAGGGCTTTCTTCACCTCGAATGCGAGCTCACCTGCGCGTCGGCGGAGCTGACTCCTCCGCTTCCAAGGGAGGGCGGCACATAGAGCTCCCAAGTCGGCGTGCCCAATATGAAGATTCTCCTTCAACAATCCACGTGTCGCACGATTCGTAACGATGAAAGCCGGACAGCCCCGCGCCCTCAGTTCATGGAGAACGAGGCGCAACGATGCAATGGTCGATGGCGCCATCGAGTGCGTGACGGCTACGATTTGGTTTGGCAGGGGCCTGGCCAGCGGCCTCACCTTGTACATGAAGTCCCTAAGCAGCCACAGCATGCGCCGAGAGAAGCCTACAGGCCGAGATGAGCGACCCGCCATGCATCGCCAGGCTGAGATCACGGGCTCCTCAGCTTCGAGTGCACTAAGCTTCGGTGCGAGTTCCAGAACCTGTGTTTCGGAGAACATCTCCTGTTCAAAGAGGGCCGGCGTTCCCTGGATAGATCTGCTCGATTAAGCGCATGGTCTGCAGGGATTCGCCGAGAGTCGGTAGACTCGAGTGCACACCGGCCGCTAGAGCAACCGCTGCCTCTGCCTGGAGTCGGAAGCCAGGCTTGAATACCTGATCCCACTGATGAAGTGGGAGGCCGGCGGCTTTGCCACCCAGCACTTGCGTGATCCCCTGCTCAAGCGGCCGCATCTCCCAGCGGCGACCGGACACGGTCACCGTCGCCGCCCACGGTCCTGGAGCGTGCCAGATGGCTTCGTAGAGGCCGGTGTCTCCGCTGTCGAATTGGACACCGGCTACGACCACGGAGGGGGCCTCGGGCTGCCAAGGGAAGACCGGGGTGATCCGGGTCACCTTGCCGCGCGCGAGGATTCGGAAGTAGTCGATCGTGTGGATGGAGTTCGCGTACATCCATCGGGCCTGCACCTCGGGCGGGTGCCGGGAACTGGCGAGGCTCGCGAAGGGTTGCTGGTCCTGGACCTTCACGAAGCGCGGACCCTCGACCGCGGCGAGTTGTGCCAGCACGGTCTGGGTCGAGGAGAGCCATTGGCGATTCAACGCCACACGGACATCCCGGCCTCGGTTCTCGGCAACGGCCCGGAGTTCCCCGGTCTCGGCCACGCTGAGCCCGGGTGGCTTCTCGACCAGGATCTTCCAGGGGTACTCGCAACAGGCGATGGCCGTGGGTTGCACCGCCAGAACGCTGACCGTCACCACCACCAGGTCGGCCCGGCTCCGGTCGTAAAGCTCAGGGAGGGTGTCGCAGACATGGGCGATGCCAAACTCCCGTGCGAGAGCCTCGGCCCCACCGCGGGTCCGGCTCTGGATTCCAGCCAAGCAGACCTCCGGGGAGGCGGCGAACGCGCGCAGGTGTTCCCGCGCCATGCGACCCGCACCGACCATCGCGAGTTTGATTTTCTTCCGGTCGTTCATGCCTGGGCTTGTGGAGAGCGGATCACCGGTGGGGGGAGGAGTCCAACTTCGGTCCGGGGGCGCGGCGGTGCCAGTACCACACTCCCGCGGCCGCCCCGGTTAAGACGAACCAGAGCAGTGCCTTGGTCGCCGTTCCCGTGGCATCGCTGGACAGCAAAGCCGCTCCGGCGCAAGCACTCAGCACCACCGCCACGGCCAGCATCAGGGGGCCCCGAAGGTAATGCAGGGGGAACAGTCGATACCCCCAAAGGATGCCAAGACCCAGTTGAATCGCGAATCCGATCAAGCTCGCCCACGAGGCGACGATGACGCCGAACCTGGGAACGAGGAGGAAGTTCAAGGTGACGCTGACGATGACCGAGGTCCCCGTGATGGTGAACAGCCATTGGGTCTTCTTCAGGTGGAACATGGCCATGGTCGGAAACATGTAGGCCGCTCGCAAGAGGAAGGCCACGACCAGCGGTGCGACATACCGTTCGCTGTCCGCGTACCGGGTGGAGCCAATGATGGCGATGAGCACGGGTGCACCCAGAATCAGGCCGGCCGCCACCAACGCCAGGCCCAGGATGCACCAGGAGGCCGCCCGGCCCAGGACCTCCTGCGCGCGCGGATTGGAGCGCGCCTGCTCCATGTAGACCGCCGACCAGATCGTGTTCAGGGCGGAGGTGATGGCCAGCATCAGGCTCGCGACGGCATAGCCAAAGGAGTAGAGGCCGAGGTCGTGCGCGTAGGCGGCGCCGTAATAGCCAATGATAATCCGGTCCGCCAGGTTCATCCCCCAACCCGACAGCTGGTGTGGCACCACCGGAAGACCGTAGCGCCACATCTCGACCCAGAGTTTCCGGTCGACCTTGACCGGGCTTTGGCGCTGCAACAGCCAGCCGTAGAGGACCGCATTCACCACGGCGTAATAGAACATGCCTCTGACCTGGCCCTCGGCCCCCCCTTGGAACACCACGACAAAAGTGAACAGGAAGCCGATCTGCATGACGGCGGTCCCCACCCCGAGATAGGCGTTGAGGTCCTGTCGCTCCCGCACCGAAAAGTAGCGAAAGGGCACAGTCTCGATCCCGATCAGCCAGGCGCTGCAAGCGATGAGGGCTCCGTAGGGCCAGAACGCCAGGGTGAAGTTGGGGAGCAGACGCTCCTGCAACCAGGCGCCAGCCAGGAGCGCGAAGACCAACCAGGCGGTCGAGGTGGCCAGGGCCAGGCCTCCGGCGGCCCCGACCGCGTGCCGGGCTTGTGCCGGCTCCTTGCGATGCAAGTTGTACCAATAGGCCACGCCCGCCGTCGCTCCCATCGGCATCAGCATCGCCAGGAGCGAGCGGACGGAGTTGGCGAGCGAGATCGTCCCGTATTGCTCCGGGGTGAGGGCGTGCGCATAGAGGGGCGCCACAAGGAAGGCGACGCCCTGCGTGGCGATCTGCGCCGCCATGGTGTACGAGAAGCCCCGGGTCAATCGGGAACGAATCGTACCCCGCGGGACATCGCAGCCGCGATCGCGGGCTGCGGCGCTCGGCGGTGAGGCGGACAATGGGTGGGACTGGGTCAATGCGAACCTACGGCGCCAAAGCGGGAATCCCTACAGACCACGCCGTGGACAGGAAGGCAGGCCGGCGCCATCCGCTTGCCGGCGTCCCACCGACGTATACGATGCTGCTGTGATCAACGCCCCGCTGGCCATGAGGCCACACCTCAGAAGACCGCTGCCGACCGGATCGCCGTTTGCACTCCTCGTGAGCTGCCTGATCGGGCTAATAGCCGTTGACGGGAACGCAGCCCTTGGAAGCAGGCCGACACCAGTCACGCCCCTGCCCGAAGTAATCCGGGGATTCGATTTCGGCCCGGCAGGAAGCCCCGTCTGGCCCGGATTCCAGGCCGTCAGCCCGGAGACGCTGTATTCCGGTTCTCTGGGGTTTGGCTGGCGGCAGGGAAAAGGAACCGTCACGGCGGTGGATGAATCCAAGTACGACCCCCTGACGCAAGACTTCTGCCGCCCGCGGGACGGCGAAGCTTGCTTTGCCGTCAAGCTACCCGCCGGGAGGTATCTCGTCTCCATCGTATCCGGCAACCTCCACCAATTCCCGTTCCTGCAGCCACAAACGCTGCGCCTCGGAAGCCGAACCATGATTGACTGGCGACCCGAGGAAGCTGAGTTCTTCAAGCATGCGGATCTCGGCTGGTGGCCAGGTGAATCGATCTGGAAGTACATGAAGGATCGATATCGGGTCGAAACGTTCGCCGTACGGGTCAGCGGCCCGGTCCTCGAAGTGACCCTGCAACCCCACTTCTTCCTGAATGCCTTGTTGGTGGCACCCCTTGGCTATCGGGGCGAACTCGAGGGCACCCTGGCCTCCATCGCGAAGGACCGGCAGGCGCTGTTTGAATCCGCGTACCCGGAAGTGCGACCGTATATCCTGCAGGCGGACACCCTCTCCCCAACCGACTTTCAGGCATCGGCGGCTGACCGTGAGCGCGGATTCACCGTATTTCAAAGGCTCTTCCAGCGTCCGGTGTACCCGCAATCCCGCCCCACCGAACTGGAACTTGAACCGGTGATCAGGTTCGCGGCCGCCCGGGGAGAAACGGAACCGGTTACCGTAGGTTTCCTACCCTACCTTGACTATCCCTCGTTGGCGGTCCGAGTGACCGACCTCCGCCGAGCCGACGGACGGACTCTGTCCGCCACGAATGCCGTCCTGTATCGAACCCGCTTCAAGGAATCGGTCTGGGCCCGACGCTCACGCGATTTCTTCGTGTACCCGAGGATGCTCGATCAACCGCCGATGCGCCTGGAGACCGGCTGTAAAGTGGCGACACTCGCCGGCCCCCTGCGCCCTTACCCTGCCGGAAATGTCACCCAGATATGGCTGACTTTCGCTGTGCCCCCGAACGCGGCGCCGGGGGTTTACACCGGCAAAATCGTCCTGGAACCAGGTGACATGGCAGCCGCAACCCTCACCCTCGCGCTCACGGTCCACCCGTTTCAGTTGCGAGCTCCCGAGGGGATAGTCCATTCGATGATCCACAACCCCGACTACGGCCTGCCGCACCGGGGGGTCTTCTACCGGGGCCATGCTGAGAAGCGCCTCTGGAAATTCGTCGAACGGGACTTCAAGTTCATGCGTGAGTTAGGGATGCGAGGTATCTTCACGACCTTCCTGCCCGAGTTGGAGTGGACCGCGGAGAGGCCCGCACTCGATTTCGCCGACTACCGGCAGACGCTGGACCTGTTGGCCCGGCATGGACTCACCAACCAAGTGCTCAATTTTGCCACCAGCGGCGCCTACTACGTGCCTCGCGACAGATGGACTGACTTCTCGAGCGTCTCCGGAAGCGCCGTTGGGGGAGATTCCCGATACGACGCGAGCATCACCGCGTACTGTAGCGCCCTGGCCTACCAATCACAACGAGGCAACTGGCCACCGACATGGTTTGCCACCCTTGACGAGGCCAGCACCCAACGGGAAGCGGGCTGGCAAAGGGCGCGTACCATCGCCAGGGCGATGAAGGCGGGCGGCGTCCTCACCTTCGAGACGGTGAATGGCGTCGGTCAACTTGCTCACCTGGAGTGGATTGACCTGCCGCTCCTGAACTACGAAGTCCTCCAGGACCGTACGTGCCTGACCCGTCTCCAGGAAGCTGGCAAGCCATTCGGTCTCTATAATTTGGGCCCCGTGGCTGATCGCTTCACTTGGGGACTGTACCCCTGGCGCGTCCGAGCGGTCCATCGAACCCAATGGCATTACCGAGCGACCAGGGGCGACCCCTTCAACGACTTCGACGGCCTCGTTCCGGACTCAGCGACGATTGCCTACGCGACTCCGGATCGATTGATCCCCACCCCTTTCTCGGAGTGCGTTCGCGAAGGAGTCGAGGACGGTTGGTACCTCGCCACGCTCGAACAGGAACTGGCGAAAGCCTCCCCTGACTCGGGCCCCGCGGTGGCCGCCGCTGTGCTTATCGATGAACTCAGAGAACGCATCCCCGAGGACTATTCGCAGTACTTCAACCACAGATGGGCGGCGGGACGTCCCAAGGCGGTGGAACCGACCTTCAAAATCACGCCCGAGGAATTGGTGGAAATCCGCCTACGCATCGCCGAGGCGATCGGTCGGTTCTATGAAAGGATGGCAGAGTAAACGGCCGCATGGTGCATGGCCCTACACGGGCTCCCACGGCGCGCCGTACTCAGGTGATGGCGCACAGATCGGTCGCGCGTCCCGTGATGGCGCTGAAGTGGGAGAGCAACGGCGCCAGAAGCGCTTGGTGGAGCGCCGCCGATTCACCATACGGCGTCAGGTCACAGTCGTCCCGATCGCGCAATTGGTCCACCACCACGTGGGTTAGGTCACTCTGTAACGGCTTCGGAAACGGTTCGGTCTGGAGTCGTGCCCCCTGCCGGTTGCAGTGAACCACGCCTTCATTCTCCATCACCACGAAGCGTCCGCAGTCGGCGGTCACGTTGACCTGCAGCGGCCAATCGCCACCATCGAGCGTCTGAAACATGAACGCGTGCGGCCCGCGGCGTGCCGTGAGCGTGCCCCGAAACTCGATATATCCCCTGCGTTTGCTGTCGTACACACGCCGGTGCAAGCCGCTGGCATCCACGTGATCGAACTCGGTGATACCTGCCAGGAAGGCGAACAGATCCAAGAAGTGGATCGCATGGGTGCCAACCTGGATCCTGGAGGCGCTCACCGTGACCGACAGACTCCCGGCGTTCTGCCGGGCCTCCCGGACGCTCCGGTAAAAGGAGTACGTGCGGCGCGGACAATTCACCCAGGCACGGCTCCCGGACCGTTCCAGGAGCGCGCTTACTGCGGCGTAGTCCTCGAGGCGCGGGAACAAGAACTTCTCCAGGAGCAGATGGGGGATGCGGCTTCTCCCGAGAAGCGCTTCCAACACCTGGCGGCGTTCGAGCGAGCTTGTGGCGACCACGCAGAAGTCGAGTTGCGGTGGCAACTCCGGCGGAGAGCTTACAGCGAACGCCTGTATCGGTTCGGCTACCGAAGCTGCCCGCGTGATGGCCATGGCCGCTGCGCGGGCCTCCGGCAGGGGATCCACGAGATGAATCGTCCGGATCGACCGGGCTTTCAGGAGCGCCTCGAGATGGCGTTGCCCCAACTGACCGAGCCCCACCACGCCGACCTCCTGCATGGGGTTGTGCCAGGGAGCACTCACAGTCCGAGCCTCCCCACCATTCCGCGGTACGTCTCCACGGTGGCGGCGCGCGCAGCACGCAACTGTGTGTCGGCAAATGTCATGGCCTGGGTGGGGTTCGCCAGCAAGGTGCGCGCCCGGCCGATGACCTCCGCCGCGAACGGACGGTCTACCCGGCAGTACCGGTTGGAAAGACCCAGGGACTCGTAGGCGGTGATCACTCGATCGGTGGCTGCCAAACCGACAGTCGCCTTGCCCATCGACACACTGCATACATTCGCATGAAAACGCATGCCGATGACCAGCCGGGCGTTGCGGTAAGCGGAAAAGACCTGCTGGCAACCGAAATCGCCCTGAGCGTAGGGCGTAACGATCACCCGGGTCCGGACGTGAAAATCGTTCACCTTCTCGAGGAGGAACTGGATGGCGGTGTAGTCGCTGTAGATATGGGGCGCGAAGACAAGCTGCAGCTCGGTTTCTTCGAGGAGGAACCGCAATAGGCCCGCCACCTCGTTGCGGTAATGATCGATGTCGGTGGTCCCGACGCGCCGGCTCTTCATCAGAAGCTGGTCCACGGTGCTGTTGAGCACCACATAGTCCCGCTCGGAAGGACGGTAGGCGGTTCCATCGTTCTCATAGAAAAAGCCGCTGTCGAGCACCTCCGGAATTGCCTCATGGTACTTCGCACCCACGACATCGCGCAGGACCGCTTTCGAGCCGTCGTTGCGAACGGCGACGAACGTGAGAGGCCGGGCAAGCAGCGTATCCAGGAAGCGGCGGAGCTTGACAACATTCTCCTCCGGCACCTCCGTACGGTGCATGCACCCCATGCTGACAATCGCGATGGGAACGTGGATCGCATCGAGCACTTCCGGCGCGATGTCGAGGGTGGTGCCGGTGACGCTGGACTTGACCCAGAAATCGAGAAAATGCCCGCCACCGATCAAGACAAGATCATGCGCGTTGGCCAAGCGGGCGAAGTCGTGGTCAAACCTCCACTTGTCGGCCAGCGTATACACTCCGTAGGTCTTCCGGATCTCAAGCGGCGTGACCGAATGGGCCCCTGGCAAGACGGCGTCCAGCACCCGGTGAAAGCCCTGGTGGCTGGCGTTGTCGCCGATATTTCCAATGAAAGTGGCGACATGGAGAATCTTCATAGGAACCGGCGGGGACCAACGGAGGTCACGTGAAAAGTTGCGGATATACCAAGGGTCGCCCTTGATCAGCAGTAGCTCCGGCACTCACCACACCGTCCAGCCGCCGTCCACGACCAGGTTGTGTCCGACCACATGCGAACTGGCGTCGGAAGCCAGATACACGATAGCGCCGCGCAGTTCGTCTTTGCGGCTCATGCGGCCGATGGGGTTGAGCTGGCTGAACCTTTCGACGAAGAGCGCCGGGTGGTTGTTGGAGATGCCCCCCGGAGTCAGGGAGTTCACACGCACGCCACGCTTTGCCCACAAGGTGGCGAGGTAATGGGTGAGGCCCACGACGCCGTGTTTGCTTACCGTGTAGGCCACCGGTTGGGAGATCCCGGTCCCGGGATACATCGCGTGGTTGGGACTCACGACACCGTAGAGTGAGGCCAGGTTGATGATGGCGCCCTTGCCGCGTTCGAGCATGTGCTTCCCGATGACCTGGCAGCCGAGAAACGTGCCGGTCACGTTGACCGCCATGATCGCATTCCAGTCCTCGAGCGGAAAGTCCTCGAAGGGCGCAGCAAAGTTCGTGGACCGGCTTTGATTGGTGAACCCGGCGTTGTTGACGAGGATGTCCACGGCGCCGAGTTCCTCCAGGGTGACCTTGAGCAGGGCTCGCCACGAGTCCGCGCGGGTGACGTCGAGGGCCTTCGCCCGTACGCCTGCCACGCCGCTCTGGGTGAGGGCTTGCGCGGCCGCGGCGCATTTGTCGAGATTGACGTCCGCCAGGACCACGGTTGCCCCGGCCCCGGCGAGGGCGATCGCATGTTCCGAGGCCAGGAGTCCGCCGCCGCCGGTGACCAGGGCCACCCGGTCCTTCAAACTGAACAGGTCATTGCTCATCTCGTCAGGGTCATCAAGGCTTCTACCAGTTTAAAATCCAATTCACTGTCGATGTCCACAGCACGTTCGCGCGGCATCGGGTAGATGCCGCACCGGGCACGCGACCAGTGATCGTGGGTATAGAGCGCCTCGCGCCGCACGACGTACGCCGCGGGTGTCAGGCCGTAAACCACCGGGGCGTCCTGACGCCGTACGATCGGCTTTTCGGAACGCTTCACGACTGTGGCCGCACCATCCGGCCCGATCTCCATCATGTTGAAGTAGGGATTGCGCTCGGGCTCATACCCGGTGATGACCACCTCGAGTGCCGGCTGGTCGAGGGCCAGCGCGATGGCGCCGTCGATGTCGGCGCTGGTCTTGAGGGGGACGGTAACGTCCATGTCCACGAGCAGATCCACCCGGGCGGCGTGCGCGCTCTCATACTGCTCCACGAGATGGCGAAAGACGTCCCACTTGTTGGCGAACTCCGTAGCCAGGTGAGCCGGGCGCATGAAGGGCACGGCAATGCCCGCCTGGCGTCCCACCTCGGCAATCGCCTCGGAATCCGTGGAAAGGACGAGGTCATTCAGGAGCCGACTGCCTTTGGCCGCCTCCACCGTGTGAGTCAGCAAGGGTTTGCCAGCCAGGGGCCGGATGTTCTTGCCTGGGACACCTTTGGAGCCGCCGCGGCAACAGATGGAGCCGAGAATCATAGGTTCGCAGGCTGGGATGAGGCGCGGCCGCGCCCGGTTAGCGGAGACACACGAGTGCGCGATCCCGGCTGGCGGCTTTGGCGGCCTCCACGACGCGAAGGCTCTCCACCCCGTCTTCGAGCGAGCAGAGCCGTCGATCGCCGGGCTCCTCAAGGAAAGTCTTCAGGATGGCGAGAAACCGGTCGTTTCGCTGGAAAGCGGCATAGGACTGCACCTCCGTCCCTCGCGCGGTGGTGAGCGCCACCTGGCTCTTCGCCAGGTCCCAGAAAATTGTCCCTTCGCTGCCCGTGATCAGGCAGTGGCGCACCAACTTCCGCTGCAGATAGTCGAGGTGGACCGAGGCCAGGACATCGCTCTCGAACTCGAGCAACACCTCCGCAAGGTCCTCCGTTTCGATCTCAAGCGAACCGGTGGTGCGACAGAAGCACCCCACGGTGCGGACTCTTCCGACGAGATGGAAAAGGTAGTCGAATTCATGGACCAGATCGAGCATTACTCCCCCACCCAAGGCACGCCGGGCACTCATGCCCTGCCGGTAGTCCTCCTGCGGCCGCCAGTCCGGCAGGTATTGGCCCACCACAGCATTGGCGGACAGCACCTGGCCGATCGCTCCACGGCCGATCGCCTCGCGCACCTGTCCCAGCCCGGGATCGAACCGCAGGTCGTACCCCACCACCACCTGGCTCGGAGAGGATCGGTGCCGATCAAGGATGGCCTCCACACCTTCGAGGGAGTGGCTGACTGGCTTTTCGGTGTAGATGCGCTCGACCCGCGCGTCCAGCAACGCCCGCAATCCCTCCAAGTGCAACGCGGTGGGAGTGCACAGGAACGCGACCTCATAGACCCGGGTGCGCAGCGCAGTCTCAAGGTCGAGATGTATCGCATCGGCCCCAAGCTCACGCGCGGTCGCGGCCTTGCGGGTCACGACCGAAATGGCCTCGCATCCCAAGGTGCGCAGGTTCTGGAAGTGACGCCGACCAATGGAACCTAGTCCGATGACTAGCGCGTGCATGGCAAATCAGAAGGCCGAGCAGACCAGCGCCGGTGGCTCAACCCGGACCCCGGGCTGCGTGGCGCAGTCCCAGGTTCAAAGGTTCAAATCCCGGAACCGCTTCTGTTTGGGAACGCGCCAAAGTCCCTCCGATTGCAGGGCACGATGGAACTTCGAGGCACTGTCGCCCTGGCCATAATGCGCACACGGCGGGAAGCGCGGCAACTCCGCCACGCGCCCGATCAAGTCCAGGAGCTCTCTCTTGTTGAAGTCCGCGTGAAAGATCGAGGGGTGGTGAAATCGGTCCTGCTGGCGCGTGCCGATGTTGATGGTAGGCACCCCGTATACAGGAGCCTCGTGGACGCCGGCACTGGAATTCCCGATGAGAAACCGGGAGTGCTTTAGCAGGGTGAGGAAATACTCGAAGCGCAACGATGGGAACAGCCGGATTTGGGGACAGTCACGGAAGACTTCGTGATACGCCCCGATGATGCTCCCCGAGCCGAGGTCGTTGTTCGGGAAGATGCCCACGTAGGCGTGCCCGCTTTCGACGAGGGTTTGGGCAAAGACCCGGGCCTGCCGGGGTAGATCATCGAGTTCCGTGGTCACCGGATGCAGCATGGCCACGGCATAGCGATCGAAGGTGATGCCGTAGTGGGCTCGCACATCATCCAGAGATGGGAGGTCCGGCGAACACATGATATCGATATTCGGCGAGCCAATTTCGAAAATGGCGCTCGGATCCTCGCCGAGTTGTTGGAGCCGCTTCTTGGCAATACCATTCGTCACGAAATGGAGATGCGAGAGCTTCGAAGTGGCATGCCGCATCAGGTCATCGACGGTCCCGGAAAGCTCCCCACCTTCGACGTGAGCCACGAGGATGTTGCGCAGGGCTCCCGTGATGGCCCCCGCGAGCGCTTCCACCCGGTCGCCATGGATGATGATGAGGTCGATGGGGTTTTCGTGCAGGTAGCGGGTCAGGCCGGTGATGGTGTTGGCCAGGGCGGCTTCCATGGCTTCCCCGTCCATCTGGTTGATGAACATGAAGAGGTTTCGGAAGCCAGCCCGCTCGATCTCCACCACGGTATTCCCGTACTTCGCCAGCATGTGCATGCCGGTGGCGAAGATGCGGTACTCAAAGTCAGGGTCGTCATGGACCTGCTTGATCAATGGTTTGAGCTTGCCGAAGTCGGCACGCGTGCCCGTGATGAAGAGCAATTTCCGGGTCATGGCGCCATCAGGTCAGTCCACCGGACGTGGGTATCGCTGGGAAGATCGCGTGCGGCCCGCCGACCGAGCAAACTCGGATAATGCTCAGCCAGGATCTCACCCGTACCGGGTCGCTTGACCCACAGGTTGTCCGAGGTCAGTACCGTGCCCGCCGGCACTCGTTGCGTGGTGACCACCGTCGCGTAAGCGAAGTCGATCGTGGGCTGTTCCTCCTGCACATGGCCTTTCTCCCCGCCACGCTCCTGCCTGAGGATTTTCGCCCCGTGGATCAACTCACGCAGGGCAGCCGGGTCCATCGAACAGACAATGTCCGGTCCAGGCCGATCCATGCGGTCGGTGAAATGTCGTTCGAGGATGGAAGCTCCCAAAGCGACCGCCCCGAGGCAGGCCAGGTTATCCGTGGTGTGATCCGACAAGCCAACGACAGCATCCGGAAACGCCTGGCCGAGCTGGCTCAGCGCAGACAGCCGGACCAACCGCGGGGGAGTCGGGTACACATTCGTGCAGTGCAGGAGGGCGAAGGGCACCTTGTGTCTGCGCAGTATGGCGACAGCCTTGGCGATGGCCGGAATGCCGTTCATACCCGTGCTCAGGATCACGGGTTTCCCGAAGCGGGCAATGTGCTCGATCAGCGGATAGTTGTTGCATTCGCCCGAGCCGATCTTATACGCGGGAATGTCGAATCCCCTGAGCCGCTCGGCGGCGGCACGTGAGAAGGGGGTGCTGATGAAGATCATTCCCTTCGACTGGACGTACTCCATCAGGCGTCGCTCGTCGGCCTCACCCAACGAGCATCGCTGCATGATATCGTAGATCGAGTCACGAGCGTTGCCCGGTATGACACGCCGGGCTTCGGCGGACATTTCATCACCGACGATGTGCGTCTGATGCTTGACGACCTCGGCTCCGGCGGCGTGAGCGGCGTCCACCATCTCCATGGCGGTGGCCAGGCTTCCTTCGTGGTTGATGCCAATCTCGGCGATCACCACCGGGTCATGGTCGTAGCCAATAATGCGGTTACCGATCTGGATGCAAGGATTCACAGGGTTTCCTTCTGGTGGGGCGTGGTGCTTCACGGCACCTCCTCGAACCTTGTCGTGATGAGCACCGTCTGGGCGGCACGACAGCGACCGACTGGCCTTAGAGCCGGCGGGTTCTACCGGGCGGGGGAAGGGGTGAGAGCAGCTTTGAACTCGTCGTACGCCTTGGTTCCCTTCGTTAATGCGACGGGGAGGGGCGATCCCTCTTCCAAGTCGAGACAGCGCACGCCGCCCGTCTGGACTTCCTGGTAGCGGAAACCGGACTCCGGACAGACCATGATCCCGTCCGTTCCGGGCCGTAGCACGTGACCGTGCCGGCTCATCCAGCCCATTTGGCGCGCCGGGTTGCCCAACATCAGGGCATAGTCCGGAACATCCTTGGTCACCACGGCACCCGCGCCGATGAAGCAGTAGCGGCCCAGCGTCGTGCCGCAGACGATCGTCGCGTTCGCGCCAATCGTTGCCCCGCGCCTGATCAGGGTGCGTTCGTACAGGCTGTGCCGGTTCACCTGGGAACGCGGATTCGTGACGTTGGTCAGCACGCAGGCCGGGCCGAGGAACACGTCGTCCTCGATCTCAATTCCAGTATAGACCGAGACGTTGTTCTGGATTTTGACGTTGTTGCCCAGCTTCGTCCCGCCGTCCACGTTGACGTTCTGGCCGAGAATGCAGCGCTCGCCGATCTGGGCGCCTTTAAGCACATGGCTGAAGTGCCAGATCTTCGTGCCCTTCCCGATGACGGCGCCTTCATCCACGACGGCCGTGGGATGGACGAAATAGTCGGGTTGAGCGTTGAGTCCGGAGGGTTGAGAGACGGAGGCGTGCGGCTCGAGGGAGTCCGGCCCCGCCGGGCTTTGAATGCTGGCCGTTGAACGTTGAGCGTTGAGCGTTGACTGCTGATTTCCATCGGGGCGCATCGATTCTCCGTCCTGCTCCAAGCTGCGTTGGGCCATCTGCAGCACTCGGAGCACGCGCAGACCCTCGCGTCCATCGGTTCGCGGCGGCACGCGGTCCCGACAGCAGTCGAGGAAGTGCTGGCATTCGTTGCGCAAGGGCTCGGATTCAGGGACCACGACAAACTCGCCCTTGGCCTTGCTGGGTGTCGGCACGAGACCATCGGTCCAGGTGAGATACTGGCGGTAGAGCACGAGCTTCTCCGCCCACGGCTTGGTATCGTCGAACACCACCAGTCCGTGCGATCCGACCACCGTGAGCTTTTGCTCTTTGAACGGGTTCAACCAGCTCACATAGACGTGGGCGCGAACACGATCCGGAAAGCGCAGGGTCGTGAGCGTCAGGTCGGCGACGCCGTCGTTGAGATAGTCCTCACCCACGCAGCGCACCTGCTCGGGGAGGTGGCTGCCCGCGAGCGAAAGGATCACCGAGATGTCATGGGGCGCGAAGCTCCAAAGCGCATTTTCCTCACGACGGATCTTCCCGAGGTTGAGCCGGTTCGAGGTAATGTAGTTCAGCTTTCCCAGGTCCCCGACCGCCAGCAGGGTGCGGAGCTTCTCAATGCAGGGATGGTACTGGAGCAGGTGGCCGACCATCAGCACGCGACCAGTCTGCTCTGCCAACGCCACGAGTTCCCGCCCCTCGCCCTCATCCAGGCAGAGCGGCTTTTCCACAAAGACGTCCTTGCCCGCTTCGAGCGCCGTCTTCGCCAGGGCATAGTGTGCAACCGCGGGGGCGGCGATGGCGACCTCGGTGATCGCCTTCTCCCCGAAGACGTCCCCAACCGACGACGTCTTCCGCACGGACTCATACCCATCGGCGTAGCCGGCGAGGATCTCCGTACTGGCGTCGCAGACCGTATGCAGGGCACCCAGCGCGTTGAAGTTGCGCGCCAGGTTCTTGCCCCAGTAGCCAGCACCGACGAGAGCGAGCGTTCGCCTGGAAGGAGTGGTGTCTGTTGCTGGTTTCATGGGCGAGTTTGTAGATCAAGGAAGCGGGACATCGATGCTCCCACTCGAAACTAAACAGAAAATCTCGGCCGCACTCAGCGGCCAATACCGTGCACCTCAAACCCGAAGCGGCGAAGCACCGCCTGGTCTAGGAGATTCCGCCCGTCGAAAACACAGGCAGGCTTCTGCATGGACGAGTAGATACGCCCAAAATCGAGGTCTCGATACCCGTCCCATTCGGTCAGCACCGCCAAGGCATGGGCATCATCCGCGGCGGTATACGGATCGGGTTCAATCGTGACCCGGGATGCCAACTCGTCCGAACTCAGTCCCGTGACTAACCGCAGGTCCCGTTCGATGCTGGCCGCGGGGACCTTGGGATCGGAGATCACCAACTGCGCCTGCTCCTCGAGGAGATCCCGGCAGACATAAATGGCGGGAGACTCCCGAGTGTCATTGGTGTCCTTCTTGAAGGCGAAGCCCAGAATGGCAATACGTTTGCCGGCCACCGTGTTGAAGAGAGTCCGCACGATCCTCCGCACATACCGGCGCTTCTGCCAGTCGTTGATCTTGACAACCTGCTGCCAGTACTCGGCGACCTCGGTCAGGCCGTAGGACTCGCAGAGATACACCAGGTTGAGGATGTCCTTCTGGAAACAGGAACCGCCAAACCCGACCGAGGCCTTGAGGAACTTGGGGCCGATACGGGTGTCGCGGCCGGCAGCCGCAGCCACCTCCTCCACATCCGCCCCTGTCACCTCGCAGATCGCGGAGACGGCATTGATGGACGAGATCCTCTGCGCCAGAAGAGCGTTGGAGACCAGCTTCGAAAGCTCCGAGGACCAGAGGTTGGAGGTTATGATCCGCTCGCGGGGCACCCAGGATGCGTAGACGTCCACAAGCTGCGTAACTGCCAATTGGCCCGAGGGTGTCGGATCGCCCCCGATGAGCACTCGATCCGGGTTCTCCAAGTCGCGGATGGCGGTGCCTTCGGCCAGGAACTCCGGATTGGAAAGGATCTCAAAGCGTTGCCCCCGACTGTTGGCCTCGAGCACGCGCTTGAGCGACTCGGCTGTGCGCACGGGCAGGGTGGACTTCTCCACCACAATTTTGTCGGTCTCGGCCGCTGTGGCAATCCGTCGCGCCGCGAGCTCCAGGAAACGCAGATCGGCGGCACGACCCGCACCGAGCCCATAGGTCTTGGTGGGTGTGTTCACCGAAACGAAAATCATCTCCGCCTCACGGATGGCGCCGTCCACATCCGCCGAAAAGAACAGATTGCGTCCCCGGGCGCGACGCACGACCTCGTCCAGGCCGGGCTCATAGACCGGCAGCTCCCCCGAATTCCAGGCGCGCACCCGAGCCTCGTTCGAATCCACCACGGTCACCCGATGGGAGGGGCACTTCGAGGCGATCATGGCCATAGTTGGCCCACCCACGTAGCCCGCACCGATGCAGCAGATGTTCATCTGTCAGTTGCCAACGGCTGACCGATGAGGAATTACCTCGGTCTCGTGATTCGATCGCTCAGCATCGTGCGCGCAAGCGTTCTCTCGGAGCAGACGATGAAGGAATTCCCGAAACTCGGGACCAAAGCCCTCTCGTTCCAGGCCGTAGAGCACGTTCGTCTTCAGAAAGTCCAACTTGTTGCCGATGTCATGGCGCAGGCCGTCGAGCGTGACGCCGTAGATGGCGACGTCTTCGAGCATCAGCTTCATCGCGTCGGTGAGCTGGATCTCGTTGCCCTTGCCGCGCGGCGTACGTTCGAGATACTCGAAGATGCGCGGGCTGAGAACGTAGCGCGAGGCGATGGCGAGGTTGGATGGCGCTTCACCGGCGGGAGGCTTTTCGATCAGATCTTCGATCAACTGCAGGCCCTCCCCCATGGAACGTCCCTTGATGACGCCGTAGAGATGCGCCTTGGCAGGTTCGACCTCCTCCAGAGCGACCACGCTTTCGCCGTAGCGGTCGTAGACGTCCATCAATCGCCGGCAAAGCGATGTCTTGGACTGGATCAGGGTGTCCCCCAGCAGCAGGAGGAAGGGCTCGTTGTTGACGTGGTGGCGCGCATGCCGCACGGCATCCCCCAGGCCGTTGAGTTCCTTCTGCCAAACGAAGTGGATGTCCGCGAGGTTGGAGATGCGGCGAATCGCATCGAGGTCCTCGGTCCTGCCTTTGGCCTCGAGTCCGTCCTCCAGTTCGAAGTTGCGGTCGAAGTGCTCCTCGATGGCGCGCTTGCCGCGGCCGATGATCATCAAGATGTCCGTGATGCCGGCCTCGACCGCCTCTTCAACGACATACTGGATGACCGGCTTGTCGACGATGGGCAGCATCTCCTTTGGCTGAGCCTTGGCGAACGGCAGGAAGCGGGTGCCAAACCCGGCGGCAGGGATGACGGCCTTTCTAATCACAGGTCACAGGTGGGACGGTACGGCAGTACGACGGTGGGCGGTCGGAACGGTCGGAGGGGGACGGTACGACAGTGCGGCGGTGCTCGGTCGGACGTTCAAGAGAGGGCGAGGGACTCGTGCTGGGCGATCATCGAACCGAGCATGCGGCCGATCGCCTGGAGTTGCTGGATCGCCGCGATATGCTCCGCTTCTGGGAGGTAGCTGCAGGCATGAGCGGTGTCCAACCAGTGCTGCGTTTCCTGAAGTTCTCCGTCGGCATCGGTCAGTTTGCTGAGGAAGTGTGCTGGGTAGCGGCGCTTGGCCCAGGATTCTGCAAGGTTAGCTCCAATGGAGCGCACGCTACGCCGAATCTGACCCGTCAAGGCGTAACGTTCCTCGGCCGGCCACTGCTTCGTCAGGCCGAGGATGGCCTGCTGGAGGCGAAAGGCGGTCTGGTACACTTCCAGCTCACGATACGTCTGCGCCAATCTGCTCATTCGAACGTCACACCGTCCTACCTGCCGCACCGTCGTACCGACCCACTGTCGCACCGTTGCACGGACGCACTGGCGTACCGATCACCGGCTTGAACACCCGAATCCCCATCGGTTCCAGTTTCGCAACCAGGGCGTCGTACATCGCCTCGTCGGTGAAGGTTCCAACGATGGCGCCGCCCGAGCCTGTAAACTTGGCGCTGGCGCCGACCGATCGCGCGGCCTCGACCATCCGCAGGTTGCCCGTGCTGATCTGGTAGATCTCGCGGCGCTTGTCAAAGTTCCGGTTGAGAAGCTCGGGAACGGGCTGGAGATCGCCGCGGAGGAGACAGTCGCGAACCTGGTCGGCCAGGCCGGCCCAGTATTTCATAGCGTTCACGACGGCCGGCTCGCCCCGGTTGAACCGGCTGCGGATGTCGTTGTGAAACACCTCGGTCCCTTCGGCGAGATCGGAACGATAGGCCACGTAGAGTGGCGGCAGCAGCGCAGGATCGAGTTCCTCGTACCGGCCGTGGCCATGCGCTTGCATGTACTCACGGTCGAAGTCCATGTAGACCACGCCTTCGTAGACCTGGATCACCCGATCCTGCAGGCCCGCCGGAATGCCGAGTTCCTCTGTTTCCACGGAGAGGATCAGCCCGGGCTGGATCGGCTTGGGGATCTCGACTTCATAGAACTTCATCAGGGCGCGCAGGCAGGCGGTGATGATTGCGCTGGACCCCGCTAGACCGACCTGACTGGGAATGTCTGAACTGTAACGGAGGGTGAAGTTCCGGTCGTGAAGCCCGTGGCCGTGCTCCACGCAATAATCGAAGAACCGCTTGACTGTGGCCTTGAGAAGGCGGATGCCGCCGTAATAGCCGTGCTGACCAACGTCCTCCGCCAGTTCCCTGATGCCTTTGAAGAGCGAGTGATCCCGGGTATTCGCAACAATCTCGAGCTCGGGACTTTCCCAGAGCAGAACCTCGGCGCGTAGGTTTCGGATGATGAACGAAATCGTCTTCCCGTGATACCCGTCGGAGGGGTTGCCGATGAGGCCGGCGCGCGGATGGGCTTGGCAGCGGATGATCAAGGCGGAGACCGGAGATCGAAGCTAGGAGATGGGGGATCGGCGCGACAGTGGGCGGTGCGATTGACTCTCACAGAGGCGCAGAGCAAGCGGGGGAGGTCTACAAGGCAACCGGGGAGCTGGGCTATACGGGCGTTCAAGGCTCCAGAGGCAGGCCTGCCGCCAGTCCAAGGGTTGGCGATTTGTTGAAGCAGAGTCACTTGGATGGCGACTCGCGGAAAAGCTGCACCGTGGTACGGCTATGCGGGTGTGGGAGTCTGCGGGAGATTCCGCTCCTGGTGTCTACGGCGCGAACCAGGACTGGGGACTCGCACGGAGGCACAGAGCCCTCAGAGCAGTGCATTTGTTACCAGCGCCGGAGAAGGGCGATAGAACAATAAACGCTCAACGCTCAACGCTTAACGCCCTCCGCACCTCCCCGACCACCCGGTCCTGGTCCGCCGCGCTCAGAAACGGGTGCATGGGCAGGCTGATGACCTCGCGCGAGGCCTTCTCAGATTCCGGGAGGGTGCCAACCGGTGAGCCGTTGTTCGCGAAGATGGGCTGTTCGTGGAGGCACTTGGGATAATAGACGGCGGTCGGGATACCAGCCGCCTTGAGCTTTTCCCCAAGAGCATCGCGATTCGGTACTCGCAGCGTGTATTGCGCGTAAACGTGAGTGTTGCCGTCGGCCACCTCAGGCACCCCGCCGGTGCCACGCAGGAGTTCAGTGTATCGGGCGCCCAGTCGGCCGCGGGCCTCGACTTCCTCTTGAAAGTGGGGAAGCTTGGCCAGGAGCACCGCCGCCTGCAGCGTGTCGAAACGCCCGTTCATGCCGAGCAGAGGATGATGATGCCGTTTGAGCCCGCCATGGGTCCGGATGGCTTTCATTTTCTCGGCGAGCGCATCGTCGCTGGTGAAGAGCGCGCCCCCATCGCCGTAGCATCCCAACGGCTTCGCTGGGAAGAAGCTGCTGCTCCCGATTAGCGTCACGCCGCAACTGCGGCGGCCCTTCTGCGTGGCCCCGAAGCTCTGCGCGCCATCTTCGATGACCGGGATTCCGTGCTTTGCCCCAAGAGCATTGATGCGGTCGTAGTCTGGCATCTGCCCAAAGAGGCTGACGGGCAGGATCGCCTTGGTCCGCCCGGTGATGGCGCGTTCGATGAGATCGACGTTGATGTTGTATGTGGCCGGCTCGATGTCCACGAAGACAGGCTTGGCCCCCACCAGGCCGATCACCTCGGCGGTGCTGATCCAGGTGAACGCCACCGTGATGACTTCGTCCCCGGGGCCGACGTTCAAGGCGCGCAGGGCGATCTCCAGGCTGTCGGTGCCGCTCGCCACCGTGATGGCGTGCTTCACACCCACGTACTTCGCCAGGACCGCTTCGCACTCGGCGATCTCCGGCCCCATGATGAAGTGGCCGTGCTCCAGCACCTTGTGAAGCCGCGAGTCAATCTCGGTTTGATAGCGGCGATACTGTTGTTTGAGGTCGATGAATTCCATGGGGGAGACGGGAGATCGAAGATTGGAGATCGAAGATCGGTGCGACGGTGCGTCCGTAAGACGGGGTGACGCAGTGGGTGACTATGTGACGGCAGCCAGGCGGACGAGGAACTGGCGGAAGCCATCAAGGTCGGCCTGGAGCAGCACCCGGGCAAGGTCGAATTGCTTCGTCAGGTACTCGATCCGCATCCAGTCGAAATCGAACTCGAAGTAATAGCGCTTGAAGTGGCGGAATCGCAGCAGTTCGTCGAGGCAAGCCCGGGTCTGGTCCCGCAGCACGCGCTCACGGATGCCGGGGATCTCGAGGCACATCTTGCTCAGCAGATCGCGATGCCATCGCTCGGCGTCCAGGGCGTTCTCGAAGTGCCGTGAGATCCTGAGGAACACAGTCTCGGCACAGGTGTAGTAGCTCACCAACACGTCGGCCAGGAGGATCGCGTTGCGGGTCGTGCGGTTCACCAGCGGCGCCTCCTCCTTCAGGAGCTCCGCGTAGAACCCTTCGATCCTGGCGAGGACGGCTCTGGCCTTATCCAGCTCTAAAATGAGGACCTGGATCGGGGAGGTTTCGGTCATAGACCACAATCCCCTTCATCCGGATGATGTCCGCGAACTCCGGCTCGATCCGCTCCATTTCGACGAGGTCAAGCGGCAGCCGGGTCAGAAGATCGGCGTCGCCATACAGCGCGAAGAACTCCTCGGCCGCGCCCAGACCTTCGACGGCGATGTCAATGTCGGACCACTCGCAAAAATGGGGGCGCTGAAGGAGCGAGCCCCATTGATAGATGCGCGCCGGGTGATAGCGCGCAGCGATGTGTGTGACGATGGCACGGAAGTCACGCCAGGCTTGTTGAAACCGGATTTCGATTTCCGCTTGCCGCCGCGCTTCCTTTTGGCGCAGGAAGGCGCGTGCTTGATCGAGGTCAACCGGCATGCATGAGGAGCCTGGTGGGGCGAGCGTGCGCGCGAGCCGGGTGAACCTGGAGGAAACATTGGTCGGCCGCAGCCTCGCCCCACCAACGTCAGGTCCCGTAAAACTCCCGGTACCAGGCGACGAAGCGTCGCACGCCTTCTTCGATGGGCGTGGCGGGCTTGAAGCCGACGTCCTTCATGAGGTCGTCGACGTCAGCATAGGTGGCCGGGACATCGCCGGGTTGCATCGGGAGCATCCGTTTCAAAGCTTGCCGGCCAAGCGCCTGTTCGAGCACCTCGATCAACCGCATGAGCTCCACCGGATTGTTATTCCCGATATTGTAAACGCGATAGGGGGCGAGGCTCGTCCCCGGATCCGGATGATCCCCCGACCACGTCGGATTGGGAACCGCGATCCGGTCGCAGACGCGCACGACGCCTTCGACGATATCATCGACGTAGGTGAAATCGCGCTGCATCCGCCCCTCGTTGAACACGTCGATTGGCTTGCCCTCCAGAATGGCCTTGGTGAACAGGAAGAGAGCCATGTCCGGCCGACCCCAGGGCCCATACACCGTGAAAAACCGGAGCCCGGTCGTCGGCAGTCGGTAGAGGTGGCTGTACGTGTGCGCCATCAACTCGTTGGCCTTCTTGCTCGCTGCATACAGGCTCAGCGGATGATCCACGTTGTGGTGGATCGAGAAGGGCATCCGCGTGTTCGCGCCGTAGACCGAACTGGAGGAGGCATAGACCAGGTGCTCGACCCCGTGGTGCCGGCAGCCCTCCAGGATATGCAGAAAACCGACGAGGTTGCTTTCGATATAGGCATGCGGATTCGTGAGCGAGTACCGGACGCCGGCCTGGGCAGCCAGGTGAATCACCCGTTGCGGACGCTTGTCTGCGAACAGCCGCTCAACCGCACGACGATCGGCGAGGTTCAAGCGATGGAACTCATAGCCCGCCCGACCGTTCAACTGCGCCAGGCGAGCCTCTTTGAGCCGCACATCGTAGTAGTCGTTGACGCTATCAATCCCGATAACCTCGTCACCACGAGCGAGCAGGCGCAGCGCGGTATGCAATCCGATGAAACCTGCGGTGCCAGTGACCAGTATTCTCATGCCGTTCGAGCTTCTTCCCGCCCCGACCGGGAACCTGTGGTTTCGTGCCTTGCGAGCTCCAGGTCCGCTTCCACCATGATGCGCACGAGTTCCTTGAATCTCACTTTCGGTTCCCAACCGAGCTGCCGCCGGGCCTTGCTCGCATCTCCAATGAGCACATCCACTTCCGCGGGCCGTTCATAGCGCGGGTCGTACTTCACATAGCGCTCCCAGTCGAGCCCGGCCACCTGGAACGCCTCCTCACAGAACTCCCGCACACTGTGAGTCTCGCCGGTAGCCACCACATAGTCATCGGGACGCTCCTGCTGGAGCATGAGCCACATCATGGTCACGTACTCCTTGGCATATCCCCAGTCGCGGCGGGCATCCAAGTTGCCCAGGTACAGAGCCTCCTGCACGCCAAGTTTGATGCGGGCCACCGCCCGCGTGATCTTCCGCGTCACGAACGTGGCTCCCCGCCGAGGCGATTCGTGGTTGAACAGGATGCCGTTGCTGGCGTGAAGCCCGTACGACTCCCGGAAGTTCACGGTGAGCCAGTGGGCAAACACCTTGGCACACGCGTAGGGAGATCGCGGCCAGAACGGGGTCTTCTCGGTCTGGGGTACCTCCTGCGCCTTGCCGAACATCTCGGACGACGAGGCCTGGTAAAAACGACATCGGTTCACCAATCCCGATTCACGAATGGCCTCCAGGATGCGCAGTGTCCCCAAGCCAACGACGTCACCGGTATACTCGGGCACATCAAACGATACGCGCACATGACTCTGCGCCCCGAGGTTGTAGATCTCGTCCGGCTTGAGGTCATAGAGGAGCTTCACCATCTGCACCGAGTCGGCGAGATCCCCGTAGTGGAGATGCAGTCGGACATCCTCCCCGTGAGGGTCGCTGTACAGATGGTCCAGCCGCTCCGTGTTGAAGGTGGACGCACGACGAATGACTCCGTGGACCTCGTACCCCTTCTCCAACAGAAGCTCCGCGAGATAGGAGCCGTCCTGCCCGGTAATGCCGGTGATGAGAGCCCGCTTCATTCGTTTCGCGGCGGAGACGCGAGAGAATCAAGCCTTCCACACACGGCCGGCACGCGCTTCGATGCCGGCCATCGCGTTGCGCGTGTCGACGATGCACCGAGCCCATTGCGCCAATTGCCTATAATCCACGGCTTTGTGATTGGTGGAAACCAGGACGACGTCAAAGCCGGCCAGCGTTGACTGGTCCCAACTGACGGACCGCGTGCCGGCCCAGTGTCCATGCTCACGGCTGGGACGGATCACAGGGACATGCGGGTCGTAATAGGCCACCTCGGCTCCCCGCTTCTTCAACAGATCGAGCAAGATGTAGCTGGGTGACTCGCGGTCGTCGTCGACGTCCGGCTTGTAGGCAAGACCCAGGATCAGAACCTTGCTGCCCTTGACCGGCTTGCCCGCGTCATTCAGCGCCTCCGCCACACGGTTCACCACGTATTCCGGCATGGCGGTGTTGATCTCACCCGCGAGTTCGATGAATCGGGTGTGCTGGCCGTACTCGCGTGCCTTCCAGGTAAGGTAAAACGGGTCGATGGGGATGCAGTGCCCACCGAGACCCGGTCCGGGGTAGAACGCCATGTAGCCGAAGGGCTTGGTCTTCGCGGCGTTGATGACTTCCCACACGTCGATCCCCATGGCTCCATAGACGAGCTTCAACTCGTTCACCAGGGCGATATTCACGCCACGGAAAATGTTCTCCAGCAGCTTGGTGGCCTCGGCGGCCCGGCAAGAGGATACGGGGACCAACCGTTGAATCGCGCGACCGTAGAGAGCCAACGCCCGATCCAGACAGGCCCTCGTGTACCCGCCGATCACCTTGGGAATCTGAGCCACCACGCTTTGCGGGTTGCCGGGGTCTTCCCGCTCGGGACTGAACGCGAGGTGGAAATCGGTACCAGCCTTCAAGCCCGAGCCCTGCTCGAGCACGTCGCGAAGGTCCTCGTCGGTCGTACCGGGGTAGGTCGTGGATTCCAGGACGACCAGGGTACCCCGGGACAGGTGCGGCGCGATCGCCTCACCGGTCTTGAGGATGTAGGAAATGTCCGGTTCGCGGTTCTTGTTCAGCGGCGTCGGCACGCAGATGATCACAGCACTCACCTGCCGGACCTGGCTGAAGTCCGTCGAGGCTGCGAACCGGCCGCCGTTGACCTGATCGGCAATCGCCTCGTCGCTGATGTGCTGGATGTAGCTCTTTCCCGCAGTGAGCGAGTTGACCTTGGCGACATCGATGTCGAGGCCCAGAACGTTGACGCCTGAGCGGGCGAACTGGAGCGACAGGGGCAGGCCGACATAGCCGAGGCCGACAATGGCAATACGCGGGGCGGTGGGGTCTGGCACAGGTGGTTCGGAGAGGCGGTCGTGGGTTGTCTAGAATCCTCGAATGGGCAATTTCGCTGCGATCAAGTCAAGTTTTTCGCGACGCCTCCGATGCCTCCTTCGCTTCGATCCTTCGAGCATTCTATCGAGCGAGGCGCGCGGGAACGGTGAAGCAAAAGGAGGGAGGTCGAGCTGATGGGGACAACGTTCATGGGTCGGAGGCGCGCCTCGCTAAAGGAGTCGTTCCAGGAAAGGTGCAAAAGACTGAAGCGTCTTTTGAAAACGGGCGACGATCTGCAGGCGGGCTCGACAGAACTCGAACTCTTCCTGCGAAATCCGCCCCGCTTCGCGGTCGTGCCGGAACTTCTCCACAACGCCTTCGGCGCGCTTCTGAGCGGCGTCGAGGCGAGGGTGGAAGATTTCGCGGTAGGCGTTGCGGAGGAGAGCCCCGATCTCGGGGATGGCCTCGAAATGGTCCTTGCGGCTACCGTGGACCCAGACCTGACGGATGGCTCCCCACGAGACCAGCTGCCGCGTCCCCGTGCTGACGCTGGCCTTGCTGATGCCGAGTTGATCGGCGATTTCCTCAAGGGAAAGCGCCTGCAACGAGCCGAAGAGCAAGCCGTAGATCTGACCAACCGTTCGCGGCAGGCCGAGGCGCTTCGACAGGTTCCCGCCCGCCTCGATGAGCGCAAGGCGTCCTTGGGATTTCACTTCGGCCGGCACGGCAACGGCGTGAGGCAAGCGGGAGGAAGGCACACTTCGTGCCCGTGGATTCGCAAGGGTCGACCGCTCCAACACTGACACTCCAGACAACGGGTGTCCTGAAGCGTTCAAAACAAACTGAACGGAGTGAACAGGAGTCCCGCCTCCGCGGCAATAGGAATCTTCCTTAATCAACATGTCAGTTGGCCTCAGCTTGTTACTCCTTGGAATTAGGCCCTCCGCGCGGCTCAACCCCGAACCCCGTCCTGATTCTGTTTGCCCCCCGCACGCGGAGGCGGTTTTCTTCCGGCATGCATACTCCCCTTAGCTTGTGCAGCGAACACCAGGCCCTGCTCGACCTCAGCCGTCGACGGTTCCTGGCAACTGCCGGCGCCGTCACGGCTGGGCTGACCGTGCTCCCTGCTGCTGCGGTCCGCGGCGCAGAAGCCACTCGGAAGGTCAACATCGCCTTGCTGGGGTGCGGCGGACGCGGTCGCTGGGTGACCAACCTCTTCGCAAAGCACGGCGGCTTCAACGTCACCGCCGTTTTCGACTACTTCGAAGACCGCGCTCATGCCGCGGGTGACCAGTTCAAAGTCCCGGCCGCCCAACGGTTCAGCGGGCTTTACGGTTACCGAAAGATGCTGGAGCAAGAAGGCTTGGATGCCGTCGCCATCGAAAGCCCGCCCTACTTTCATCCGGAGCAAGCCCGCGACGCGGTCAAGGCCGGCAAGCACGTCTATCTCGCCAAGCCGATCGCCGTCGACGTCCCGGGGTGCCAGAGCATCGCGGAGAGCGCAAAACAGGCCACGGCTGCCAAGCTGGTCTTCCTTGTGGACTTCCAGACCCGCGCCAATCCCGCCTTCCAGGAGGTGGTAAAGCGCGTGCGGAACGGACAGATCGGCAAGCTGGTTTCCGGCGAAGCCACCTATCACTGCGGTCCGACGTTTCCCCAGCTCAAGGACGCGTTGAAGGGGCGCGAGAACGATCCCGAGGCCCGGTTGCGTGCCTGGGGCATCGACCGGGTGCTCTCCGGTGACGTGATCACGGAACAGAACATCCACGCGCTCGACGTGGCGACGTGGTTCACTGACTCCAACCCGCTGCGGGCCTATGGGACGGGCGGCCTCGCCCGCGGCTTCGGGACCTGTTGGGACCATTTCGCCGTGATTTACTGGTTCCCGGATGACGTTCTCGTGAGTTTCAACTCGAAGCAGATGGGGCACGGCTACGACGACATCCTCTGCCGCATGTACGGCACCCAGGGGACGGTCGATACGCATTATGCCGGCAAAGTCACGCTGAGCGCCACCGATGACGGGTACAACGGCAATTCCGCGAACCTGTACGAGACGGGGGCCGTCGCGAACATCGCCAGCTTCCATGACGCCATCACCAAGGGCGATTGCACCAATCCGACCGTCGCCCCCAGCGTCCGGAGCAATCTCACCACGATTCTCGGCCGCGAAGCAGCCTACACGCAGAAGCTCGTGACTTGGGACGACATGATGAAGCGGGCCGAGCGCCTGGAGTTCAAGACGGAGGGGCTGAAGGGCTGAGAAGGTCGCTGGGGCAAGCGTCCCCGCAAGTGGCGGGCGCCTCATAAACCCGTGCTCGGTAGGCGCCGAGGTGACGAGGCGTTCCGCTCAACCACCCAAGCGGCGCGGCTTCGCCCCACCGGTTGGGCGGCCGACGGACCGGAAGCGGGCCTCGCTCCACCCTGGTTCGGCGGGCAACGGAGTGCCCGCCCTACCGGCCCCCGCCTTTGCACCCCTTCCGTTGACACCCCGTAGGCGCGTCCGTAGCCTGCGCGCGCCATGTCGAGGCTGCCGTTCGAGCTGATGCTCGCCCTGCGATACCTGCGTCCGAAGCGCAGGCTCGTCTCGGTGATCACGCTGATTTCGGTGATCGGCGTCATGCTCGGCGTCGCCGTGTTGATCATCGTCATCGCCGTCATGAGCGGCTTTGACCAACGACTTCGCCGCACGCTGGCCGCGTACACGGCCCACCTTCGCATCGAGCCTCGCGACGGGTTGCTTCAGGATTACGAGAAGATCTCCGGAATGATCGCCGCCAACCGCCTCGTGGCGGGCGTCACCCCGTACGTCAGCGGGCCGGTGTTGTTGAAAACGCAGCCGGCCGAAGGCAGCCCGGCGTTCCATGTCCCTTCCATTTTTGGGATCGACCCGGAATCCAACGTCCCGCCGGTCAGCACGTTGCTGGGCAGCATTCGGGCGGGCACGAACGATCTTCGCGGCTACAGCTTCCTGGTAGGAGAGGAACTGGCCTTGCGGCTCGGCCTTCGGGTGGGAGATCCGGTGGCGATCTTCGCGGTAAGTCAGTTCGACCGCTGGCAGCAAAGCCGGGAGAAGGGTTCCGAGGAGGTCCCGCTCGCGGACGACTTCACGGTGAACGGCGTCTTCAACGTCGGCTTCTACGATCTCGACGCCATGATCGTGGTGTGTTCGCTGGCCAATGCGCGGGACCTGTTCGGGATCGAGAATTCGGTCCACGGACTGGTCGTGGCGCTTCACGAGCCGGAGCGGGCTTCGCAAGCCAAGACTGAGTTGATCGCCTCGCTCGGGGGAGGGTACCACATCACGACCTGGTACGAGGAGCACGCGCGGTTCATGGACTCCGTGGTGGTCGAGAAACAGATGATGTACTACCTGCTGTTCTTCATCACCCTGGTGGCGGCGTTCGGGATCTGCAGCGGGTTGATCACGTTCGTGGTGCAGAAGACGCGCGAGATCGGGACGTTGAAAGCCCTGGGCGCCTCGAGCACGCAAATCATGTGGGTGTTTCTGAGCCAGGGCCTGGTCGTGGGCATTCTGGGCGTGGCGGCGGGGTTCGGCTTGGGCGTGCTGGGCGTGACGTACCGCAACGACTTCCTGTTCCTGATGCGTCGCCTGACGGGGTTCGAGTTGTTCCCGGCAGAGATCTACCATTTCTATGAACTTCCCGCCTTGATCATCCCGGGTGACATCGTGGTGATTGCCACCGTGTCGCTGGTGATGTGTCTGCTGGGCGGTCTCATCCCGGCCTGGCACGCGGGACGGCTCAAACCCGTGGAGGCACTGCGGCATGAGTGAGCTGCCGGCCACGAACTCACCCGCGGTGCCGCTGCTCGTCGGCCGGGACCTGCACAAGCGCTACACGCTCGTGCAACGCGCCGTCGAGGTGCTGCGAGGCGTGGACCTGGAAATCGAGCGGGGGAGCTTCGTCGCGTTGCGCGGTGCGTCGGGCGCCGGCAAGAGCACGTTGCTGCATCTGCTGGGCGGACTCGACACGCCCACCTCCGGCGAGGTCGAATTCGAGGGGCAAGGGCTCGGTTCGCTTTCGGCCCGGGCGCTGGCCGCGTTCCGGAACCTGAAGGTGGGATTCGTCTTCCAGGCGTATCACCTGCTGCCGGACCTGGAAGCCCTCGAGAACGTCTGCCTCCCGGGCCGCATGGCGCGCGTTTCGGTTGCGGAATGCGAGCGTCGCGGGCGCGATCTGCTCACCCGCGTCGGGCTGGAGCACCGGATGAACCATCGCCCGGCGGAGCTTTCAGGAGGCGAGCAACAGCGCGTGGCCATGGCTCGGGCGCTGATCAACAACCCCGTGCTGCTGCTGGCCGACGAACCGACAGGCAATCTCGACTCGCAGACCGGGAGCGAGATCATCGACCTGCTCTGTGCGCTGCAAGCGGAACGCGGCATGACCCTCGTGATGGCCACGCACGATCATCAGGTTGCGGCACGTGCGCCTCGGATTCTGGAACTTCAGGACGGACGCATCGTGGCGGCGTGACGGGTGCATGGTCCTCGGCGGGCCGCGGAGTGCCCGCCCTACCTTTTGGCTCGGCGGCCTCACCGCACGGAGACTCCCGTGTAGGCGCCGACGTAAGGAGGCGGGGCAATTCCACCCCGTCGGCGCGGCGCAATTTCGCCCCGCGGCTGGGAGGTGTCCTGGGCCTGACGGCCATGCGCGATGGCCGTGAACCCGCGAGGAGCGCGGGCTTCAGCCCGCAGGGACGTCCCTGCGCCGGCGTGGCTTCCTGCGGACTGAAGTCCGCGCTCCGGGGGATGGCCCATGGAGAGAGCCCACCGCCAGTCTCTGACTTACTTACGCCGCGTGGCTGGTTGCTGTTGGGTGAGGCAGTGAAGCGACCCAAAGCCGAGCACCAAATCGACGGCGTGAATCCCCACCACCTGTCGATCCTTGAAGAGATCGCCGAGGACTCCCAAGGCGACGCGATCGTTCGGGTCGTTGAAGGTCGGCACCAGCACCGCGTCGTTGGCGATGTAGAAATTCGCGTAGCTCGCCGGCAACCGGTAGTCCTCGAAAAAGATTGGCGCCGGCATGGGGAGTGGCATCACGTCCGGGCGCGAACCGTCCTCAAGCCGCACGTCCTGGATCCGTTCCCAATTTTCCGCGAGAGGCCGGTAATTGATGTCGCGCCGGTTCTTCTCCTGGATCAGCACCAACGTGCGCGGATTCACAAAGCGGCAGATATCGTCAATGTGGCCGTGAGTGTCGTCGCCCACGGGCCCGGCCGCGAGCCAGACCACGTTGGTCACGCCAAGGTACTTCTTAAGCGTCAGGTCGAACTCCTCGCGGCCCACGCCCGGGTTGCGGATCTGGACCTTGGGATCCAGGTAGCATTCCTCGGTGGTGAGGAGCGTTCCGCGGCCATTCACCTCGATCCCGCCGCCCTCGACTACAAAAGGCCGGCCGTTCAACTCCGCGTCGAACAGCCGCTTCCCGAGCAGGCGCGCCGCGGCTTCCGGGACTTTGCGGTCCTTCTGCCAGTCAGCGTACTTGGCCCAGGCATTGAAATGGAAATGAACGATGGCCGTCTCGGCACTTCGCCCCTTCGGACGTTTGACGAAGATCGGCCCGGTATCGCGGGTCCAGCCGCGGTTGGTGGGATGAACGACGAACTCGACCCGCCGCAGATCCACGCCCGCCTTCCCCAGATAGCCCCTCGCCAGCTTCTCGTCCGCCCGGCCGTTGACGAGCAACCGCACAACCTCGCCGGGGGTGATCTTCCGCACCATCTCACCGTAGACCCAGCGGATGGTGTCCAGTTTGCCGGGCCAATCGGTTTCGTTGTGCGGCCAGCCGAGCCATGTCGCCTCGTGCGGCTCCCACTCGGCGGGCATGGCGTACCCGAGCGAGGCGGGGAGTTCGGACGACGGCGTCGCCTTGTTTTGAGTCATGCGGGTTGAAGGAAGTACGCCGGAGCGGAACCCGATCCAGGAGGATCAATCAAGCACCTTGAGCCGTACGTTCCGAATCTGGACGTGGCTCCCTTCGCGGCTCAACTCCTGGAAACCGATGTGACCGCGGCGCGGGCGGTCCTTGAGCGGCGGCGCCTCGGTGTTGTCGTGACGGAGGGGGCGGATGGTTTCGTGATCCAGGTTCAAGTCCAGGATCAACTCGCCATTCAGCATGACCTTGATCTCGGGTCCACGGCAGGCGATCTCGTACTTGTTCCACTCGGTGGGCTTGTACACCTGCTTGAGCGGGGCGACAGCGCGGTACAGGCTGCCCGTGAGTTCGTTGGGTTTTGCCTCGGGGTTGTAGCGCAGGTCGGCCATTTGCAGTTCGAGCCCGTCGAACGCCGGATCCCCTTTCATCGGCGCACGCAACGCGCAACCGCTGTTCCCGCGCTCACCCAGCAGAAATTCGAACTCGAGGATGAAATCGCCGTATTCCTGGTCGCTCATCAACCAGCTTCCGCGCGGCTCTCCGCCCGTGAGAACGCGATCGGTGAGACTCCACTGCGGGTTGCCTTCGGCCGGCTGGCTCACGTCATTCCACGCACGCACAACCCAGCCCAGCGGTGGTCCGCTGATGGGGAATACGGACTCGAACTCCGGCTCCGGCTTGACGCTGCGGCAGCCAGGAAGGAAGGCCAAAAGAACCGCCAGCGTGAACCCTTGCGCGAGACGCGCCGAGGCGGGCCGCGCGCCAACGGTCGCACCTCCAGGCCGCCACGTCAGAAATCGTGTGCGCGGGTTCACACCGGTCGACGGGATCCGCGGGGCCAGGCTCGCGGGGGTGAGGCTTGTCGCCAGAAGGTTCATAGAAGGGATTGAGGACCAGGGACAGTCACGCATCGAAGCGACGAACTCTGTCGCAGGCCAGGCTTGCGCGCCTGCCGGTGCGCCGGACTGGACAGTCCGGCGACTCGGGCTGGGGGCGCCGTCGCATGGGGGCCAGATTCGGCGGGCAGCGGAGTGCCCGCCCTACCTGGCTGCGGTTCAGGGGAAGCGACCTGTTCCTTGCGGACCTGCTCCGTGACCATGAACCAAAAAGCGCCGCTGAAGCGGACGCACTCCAAACGCTTCGCGCCGCT
>CAZHUS010000022.1:0-97551 GCA_964535555.1 uncultured Verrucomicrobiota bacterium | reverse complement strand
TCCGGGGGCGGTTCATGGGAAGCATTGACGCCAAACCGTTGCGGAGCGCGGGCTTTAGCCCGCAGGGACGTCCTTTGGCTGGCGTGGCTTCCTGCGGACTAAAGTCCGCGCTCCGGGGGTGGTTCATGGGAAGCATTGACGCCAAACCGTTGCGGAGCGCGGGCTTCAGCCCGCAGGGACGTCCTTTGGCTGGCGCGGCTTCCTGCGGACTGAAGTCCGCGCTCCTGGGGCAGGCTCATGGAATGCGACCTGTTCAAGCGCCGCTGAAGCGGACGCACTCCAGGCGCTTCGCGTAGCCCTCAGGCACTTCCGGAGTCGCGAAGCGCGTGGAGTGTGGGGGGCACCGCTTTTCGCAGCCGGTTCGCCGGATTAACGTGGCATCCCGTCAGGCTTCGCGTGATGCTCGCGCCCATGTCTGCCCGTACACTGGCCAAGGTCGTCTGCCTGGCTTTCTTTGCGGCCCAGATCACGCGCAGTGCGCCCGCGGGAGAGCAGGATTCGGGCACTGGAGTCCCGGGCGTCGTTGTGGATTACAGCCCGGCGTCGTCCGGCATTTACATCGGTTCGCCGAGTCTGGTGGTTCTGCCCGACGGACGCTACGTGGCGTCGCACGACGAATTCGGCCCCAAGAGCACCGAGCACACCCGCGCCGTCAGCCACGTCTTCCGCTCCGAGGACCGCGGCGCTTCGTGGAAGCGGATCGCGCGCATCGACGGTGCCTTCTGGTCGACGCTCTTCGTTCATCGCCAGGCCCTCTACCTGGTGGGACCGGACCGACACCATGGCAATGTCCTCATCCGGCGTTCGCTGGACGGCGGGGTGACCTGGACTTTGCCCACCAACGCCGCCTCGGGGGTCCTTCGCGATGATGGCCAATACCACTGCGCCCCGATGCAGGTGGTTGAGCATGCCGGCCGGCTCTGGCGCGCCATGGAACGGCGTGATCCTCCCGTGGCCTGGGGAGCCAATTATCGCGCCGGGGTGATGTCCGCACCGGTGGACGCCGACCTGCTGAACGCCGCGAACTGGACCTGGGCTGAGTTCCTCCCCAGCGGCCGCGACTGGAATGGCAGCGACATGGGCGGATGGCTTGAGGGCAACCTCGTCGTCACCCCGGCAGGCGGACTCGCCAACCTGCTCCGCGTCCACACCCGTTCTCCAGACGAAAAACTCGCATGGGTCGACGTCAGCAAAGACGGGCGCACCCTGTCGTTCGATCCCGCTACCGGGTTCGTGGCGTTCCCGGGCGGCGCCAAGAAGTTCCTGATCCGTCGCGACCCGCGCACCTCGACCTACTTCGCCCTGGCCACGATCGTCCCGGAGGCTTTCCGGCGGGAAAACCCTTCGGGAGTGCGCAATACCCTGGCGTTGGTGGCTTCGCCGGACCTCCGCGCCTGGCAGACCCGGCGCATCCTGCTGCAGCACCCGGACACAGCGAAACACGGATTCCAATACCCGGACTGGCAATTTGACGGTGAGGACCTGGTGGCGCTCGTGCGCACGGCCTACGACGATGCCGAAGGCGGCGCGCACAACGCGCACGACGCGAACTACCTCACGTTCCATCGCTGGCCGGGTTTCCGGGAGTACCGGGAGCTTTCTCCTCCATGAACCGCCGGGTGTTCCTCCAAGCCGTCGCTGGCGCCGGCTGCGTGCCAAGTCTCACCGCAGCCGCGACGAATTCGCCCGCCGCTCGCTCCGGGACCGCTTCGCGGGCAAGCCGCCCTCCTGAGACGAACGCGCCTGCGGTCGAGGAACGGACGATCGCCGAGCTCCAGGCCGGGATGCAGGCGGGCCGGTTCACCGCCGCATCCCTGACGCGCGCATACCTCCGCCGGATCGAGGAACTCGACCGACACGGGCCGGGGCTGAATGCCGTCATCGAAGTCAACCCCGACGCCTTGGATCTCGCCCGGGAAGCGGACCGGGAGCGCCGCCACGGCCGGACACGGGGTCCGCTGCACGGAATCCCCATCCTGCTCAAGGACAACATCGACACCCGCGACCGGATGCAAACCACCGCGGGCTCGCTGGCCCTCGTCGGTTCGACGCCGCGTCGCGACGCCACGTTGGTCCAACGATTGCGGGGCGCCGGCGCGGTCCTCCTGGGCAAGACCAACCTCAGCGAGTGGGCGAATTTCCGGTCGACGCGTTCAACCAGCGGCTGGAGCGGACGGGGCGGACTGACGCGAAACCCGTACTTTCTCGATCGCAACCCCTCCGGATCCAGTTCCGGTTCCGCCGTCGCAGTCTCGGCGAACCTGTGCGCTGCGGCGGTCGGCACCGAGACCGACGGATCGATCCTGTCGCCTTCCTCGTACTGCGGGATCGTCGGGATCAAACCCACCGTCGGACTCGTCAGCCGGGCCGGGATCATTCCGATCGCCCACAGCCAGGACACGGCGGGGCCCATGGCACGCACGGTGGCCGATGCCGCCTGCTTGCTCGACAGCCTCGCGGGGAGCGGGGATCCCCTCGACCCCCCGGGCGGACCGGAGGGCGAGCGGCGCGAGGCCAACTACACGAAGTTCCTGGATCCCGGGGCGCTCCGGGGCGCCCGAATCGGGGTGGCACGGGCACTCTTCGGCGACAACGACGCGGTTCAGCACTTGATGGGGAAAGCCCTCGAGGCGCTCAAGCAAGCCGGCGCGCAACTGATCGACCCCGCCGAACTCCCATCCCGCAAGCTCGGCGGCCCCGAGTACGAAGTGCTGCTCTACGAGTTCAAAGCCGACCTGGACGCCTACCTCGCGGCGCTGGGTTCCGAAGCCAAGGTCCATTCGCTGGCGGACGTGATCGCGTTCAACGAGCGCCACCGCGGCGCGGAGATGCCCTACTTCGGACAGGAGATCCTCATCGCCGCGCAAGCGAAAGGGCCGCTGAGCGAACCCGTCTATCTCGAGGCGCGCGCGCAGTGCCGGCGCTTCGCGCGGGACGAGGTGATTGACGCGGTCATGCGGGACCAGCGCCTGGACGCGTTGGTGGCGCCCACGACCGGCCCGGCCCACGTCACCGACCTGGTGCATGGAGATCGCGACACGGGTGGCAGCACGTCGCTCGCGGCCGTTGCAGGCTACCCGAGCATCACGGTGCCTGCGGGCTTCATTCAAGGGTTGCCGGTGGGGCTTTCCTTTTTCGGCCGGGCCTGGACCGAGGGACGGCTCATCGGCATCGCGTATGCCTTCGAACAGGCGACCCAGGTTCGTCGCCCGCCGCGGTTTCAAGCCACTCTCGGCTGATGCCGTTCGCTGCCACAGCACGCCCTTGCCCCCACCGAGGCGCCGCCACGCAAGCCCCGGCCTGCAGGCGCGGGCGTGACTGGTCCTCCTGGCATCCCGTGCTGTAGGCACGGGCGTGAGCCCGCGGTTCGAGTCGCCTCCTCACGCCGGCGCCCACCGTCGGTGGAACGTTCCAGACGGGATTTCGGGATGAACGTCAGGTTGCGGACCTGCCCTTGGTGCGGCGGACGCGACCCCGGACTGCGGGCCGGGGCGGACCCGGCTTTTTGCGCGGCTTCCGGGAGGGAGTCGTGGCCGGGGGCGGTTCAGGGGCGACGGCGCTCGCCGGTTCGTCCGCCGCGGCGACGATTTCCGGCTCAGGCGCCGGTGGCTCGGGCGCCGGGTTGGGGGGAGCGGTCGCCTCGTGGATGCACTGGCGCAGCTGAAGGAGCTTCTTGTCCACCTCACCCTTCGCACGGCTTACGGTCCGTTGCGTCGCGTTGATGAAGTCGGTCAGCAGGCCGCAGCCGCGGCGGATGTGCTCGGCGTAGGCGCCGTCGGTGAGTTCGATGCCTTTCGAACGCATGAAGTCGCTGACATTGCTGTAGAACTCGTCTTTGCCGATGGTCTTCATAGGTTTGTCCGTTCGAGGGCGCAGCGTAGTCGCTTCTCCGCGGTACGCGAATTACAGCGGCGCGGAGGGATTGTACGTCCGGCCTGCCGCCGTCGGGAAGCGCGGAGGCGGATGACAGGAGGCTTGCGTCGAAGGGCGGTTCACGCTTCAACGGCACCTGCGCATGCTCGCAACAATCCGGAAATGGGCGGAGTTCGTGAAGATCCAACACACGGTCTTCGCGCTTCCCTTTGCCCTGGCTTCGATGGTGGTGGCGGCACGGGACACCTTCGGCTGGCCGGGCTGGCGGGTCTTCCTGCTGATCCTGGCGGCGATGGTCTGTGCGCGAACTTGCGCCATGGCCTTCAACCGCATTGTGGATCGGAGGTTTGATGCGGCGAATCCGCGCACGGCGAACCGCGATCTGCCTGCGGGACGCATTACCCTGGCGAGTGCGTGGACGCTTTGGGGCCTGGCGGCGGGCGGGCTCCTGGGGGCGAGCTGGCTGCTGAATCCGCTGTGCTTCTTTCTCTCCCCGCTCGCCCTGGTGGTGGTTTGTTTCTACTCCCTCACGAAACGGTTCACGGATTTCACGCACGTCTTCCTGGGGGTGGCGCTGGCGCTGGCGCCGCTGGGCGCCTGGATTGCCGTGACGGGCGGCCTCGATTTTCTGCCACGGCCCGAAGGCCGGTTTTCGCTGCAGCACAGCGCCATCCTGCCCGTGCTGCTGGCGGTGGGCGTGGTTTTCTGGCTGGTGGGGTTCGACATCATCTACGCCATCCAGGATTATGAGTTTGACCGTCGCCATGGCCTGCACTCGCTGGTCGTACGCTGGGGGGTTCAGAATGCGCTGCTGGCGGCTTTTCTGGCGCACATGATCATGTGGCTGGCTTTGGGGGCCTTCGGCTTGTTGGCCCGGTTTCGCGTGGCATTCTTGGTGGGGATGCTCATCATCCTGGTCTGCCTGTTGATGGAGCATTGGCTGGCCCGGAGGCGCAGCCTGAAATGGGTGAACCTGGCGTTCTTCCGGCTCAACGCGATCATCAGCGTGGTTTTCCTGGTGGTGACCGTGGCGGAAGTGGCTTTCCCGTGGTTTCGAGTGAAACTGGAATGAACCGGATTCTCGCAGCAAGCGAACTGAGCGACCTTCACGAAAAGGTGCAGGCGGGCGCGCGTTTGTCCGAAGCCGACGCCCTGCGCCTCTTCGAAACGCACGACCTCAATGTCCTTGGCGCCCTGGCGAGCCTGGCCAGTCAACGCCGGAACGGGAACCGCGCCAGCTACATCGTCAACCGGTATCTGAACTACTCGAACTACTGCATCCTCAGCTGCCAGTTCTGCGCCTTTGCCCGCAAGAAGCGCGATGCGGACGGTTTCGAGTTGTCGATTCCGCAAATGGTGGAGAAAGCCCGGGAGGCGCTCGCGCGGGGCATCACGGAACTGCACATCGTCGGCGGCCTGCATCCCTCGTTGCCGTTCAGCTACTACGTCGGGATGCTGCGGGCGCTTCGCGAAACCGGCCCCCTGCTCCAGCTCAAGTGCTTTACCGCGATCGAGATTCTCCACCTGGCCTGGCTGGCGCGGAAATCCGTTCGGGATGTCCTCACCGAACTGCGGGAGGCCGGCCTGGACGCGCTCACGGGCGGCGGTGCGGAGATCTTCGCGCCGGAAGTTCGCCAGCGTATCGCCCGCGGCAAGGAGAGTGCCGAGGAATGGGCTGACGTGCACCGCACGTGGCACCAACTCGGGGGACGCAGCACCTGCACCATGCTTTATGGACACGTGGAGTCGCTCGCCGATCGCGTCGACCATCTGCGTCGCTTGCGCGCGCTCCAGGACGAGACGCGCGGGTTCGTGGGCTTTGTGCCGTTGCCCTACCAGCCTGAAAACAACGGCATCCCGGTCGACAAGCCCCCTACCGGCTTTGATACCTTGCGGACGATCGCGGTGAGCCGGTTGTACCTCGACAACTTCGACCACATCACCGCGTATTGGATCGGGCTCGGCATGAAACTCGCGCAGGTGGCGTTGAATTACGGAGCCGATGACCTTCACGGCACGATCCTCGAGGAGCACATCTTCCGCATGGCCGGCGGCCAGGCGGGCCAGACTCAAACCGAAGGCGCCATGAGGAAAGCCATTCGCGAGACCGGCCGGGTTCCCGTCCAGCGCAACACCTTCTACGAGCCGGTCCGCGTCTGGGACGGCGACGTACCCGACGGCCCGCCAGGACTGCCGACGCGTTCGGCAATCCTGGAGGGCAACCTCGCCACCGCCTGAGTCGGGACCCGTGTCCGGCCATCCTCATCCCGGGAGTTCCCGCATGCCAGAAGCGCATGGCCACGCCCTGCCGCCAGCTGCCCCTGAACCTCCGCCGGAGCGCGGACTTCAGTCCGCAGGCAGCCACGACCAAAGGACGTCCCTGCGGGCTGAAGCCCGCGCGCCACGACGATTCATGACCACGGAGCAGGTCCAAGCGGCCCAGGTCGCTTCCCCAGAACCGCGCATCGGTTCCGTTTCCTACTTGAACGCCCTGCCGCTGACGTGCGGACTCGAGGACCGGGTGGTCTTCACCACGCCTTCCCGCCTGGCGGGCCTCCTGCGGCGCGGCGAGATTGACGTGGCGCTGGTGAGCATCACCGAGGCGATCTCGAACGCGGATTATGCCGTCGTGGACGGCGTGGCGATCGCCTCCGCGGGTCCGGTCCGCAGCGTCTTCCTCGCGCATCGCGTCCCTCTCGACGACGTCCGCAAAGTGCACTGCGACCCCGCCTCGCTCAGCAGCGTGGGCCTGCTCCGCGTCCTGCTGGGGGAGCGCGGCCAGCAACCGCCGTTCAAGACTCTGGCGCGGTACGAGGACGCACGGACCCACGATGCCGTGCTGCTGATTGGTGATCGGGCCTTGGACTTCGCTCTGAATCCCGGCGAGTACCGGATCTGGGATCTTGGCGCGGCGTGGTTTGAACTCACTTCCCTGCCCTTTGTGCATGCGGCCTGGACCGTGCGCCCCGGCGTTACCGCGCCAGGGCTGGGAGCCGCATTGCGCGAGGCTCGTGACCGCGGCCTCGAACGCCTGGAGGAACTCATCCGGGCGCGCACGGACTACACCCTCGAGTTTCGCCGGGAGTACCTGACCGAGAACGTCCGGTTCGAGCTCGGAGCACCGGCCAGGCAGGGACTCAGGGTCTTCACCCAACTCTTGCGTCGCCACGGCAGGCGGGACGTCGTCGAGCCGCGTTTTATTGACTGATCGTCGTCGTAACGGGCTCGCGTTTCGACCACGGCTCTGACCCACTAAGGGCATGTTCGCCCGAGTTCTGGCCCTGGCGTGGTTGCTTGGCGCCCTGAGTTCCGGAGCCACCGGCTCGGCGCAGCCTGGCTCTACCGAGACGCCGGACAACTCCGGCGGGTCGTGGATCGAGATTCCGGGCGGACGCTGGCGACCGGTGCGACCGCCCGCGGACGGACGTTCGGGCTTCGCCGAACTGGACCCGGTTCCTCTCGGGATCCTGTTCACCAATCGGCTGGCGGAGGAGCGCTATCTGACCAACCAGATCCTGTTGAATGGCTCCGGAACGGCCGCGGGCGACGTGGACGGCGACGGCTGGTGCGATCTTTATTTCTGCGGACTCGACCAGCCCAACGCACTGTACCGCAACCTCGGAAATTGGCGCTTTCAGGATGTAACGACGACGGCAGGCGTCGCCTGCGCCGGCCAGGACTCCACCGGCGCCGCTCTCGCTGACCTGGATGGCGACGGTGATCTGGACCTGCTCGTTAACGGTCTCGGACGAGGTACCCGGTTGTTCCTCAATGCCGGCGGCGGGAAGTTCGACGAGGCCCCGGCCGCTTCCGGACTGCGGGGCTCGACCGGGGCCCATTCGCTCGCGCTCGCGGATGTGGAGGGCGACGGCGACCTTGATGTGTACGTCGTGAACTATCGAACGACGACGTTTCGGGATGAACCGACGAAGCGCTACCGGGTCTCGACGGCGAACAACCGCTTCGAACTGCTGGCCGTGGATGGTCGTCCGGTAACCGAGCCCGACTTGGTGGGCCGCTTCTCCGTCGATCGCGAACACGGCGTCCTCGAAAACGGCGAGGCCGACGTGCTCTACCTGAATGACGGCCACGCTCATTTCCAGGCCGTGAGCTGGAGCGACGGGCGGTTCCTTGACGAGGATGGCCGGCCGGTTTCGCCACTCTACGACTGGGGACTGTCGGCCATGTTCCACGATCTCGACCGCGACGGAGACCCCGATCTCTACGTCTGCAACGATTTCCAGTCGCCCGACCGCATCTGGATCAACGATGGCCGGGGCCGCTTTCGGGCCATCTCTCGCCTGGCGATTCGCCAGACCAGCATCTTCTCGATGGGCGTCGACATGGCGGACGTCGATCGCGATGGCTACCCGGATGTCTTCGTGGCGGACATGTTCAGCCGCGAACATGCAAAGCGCCAGGTGCAGCTCATGGAACGCCAGCCGGCGCTCGTCCCTGAGGGCGTCATCGACAACCGGCCGCAGTATTCGCGAAACACGCTCTTGTGGAACCGGGGCGATGGGAGCTTCGCCGAAATCGCGCAGTTCAGCGGCCTGGAAGCCTCCGACTGGACCTGGTGCCCGGTCTTCCTCGATGTGGATCTCGACGGCTACGAGGATCTCCTCGCCGTGACCGGACACGTGCGGGACGCGCAGAACATCGACATCGCCCGGGAGATCGACGCGATCATCCGCCAACGAAACCTGCCCTGGCGCGAACAGATGCTGCTTCGGCGGCGGTTTCAGCCACTGCACACGGCCAACTTCGCCTTTCGAAACCGGGGCGACCTGACCTTCGAGGAGGCGGGCGAACGCTGGGGATTCCACTCGCGGAAGGTGTGCCAGGGCGTCGCGCTGGCCGACCTCGACAACGACGGCGACCTCGACGTCGTGGTCAACTGCCTCAACGACGGGCCGCTGCTCTGTCGCAACGAGAGCGTTCGCCCCCGCGTGGCGGTCCGGCTGCGCGGCCGGCCGGGGAACACGCGCGGCGTGGGCGCCTGCATCGAGGTGAGCCAGCCGGAGATGCCGGCCCAGGCCCAGGAAATCGCGAGTGGCGGACGGTATCTCTCGAGCGACGACACCCTCCGGGTCTTTGCTGCCGCCCACGCGACGAACCGCCTGGAGCTCCGGGTGCGCTGGCGAAGCGGCGCCCGCACCTTCGTCGGCGACCTTCAGCCCAACCGGCTCTGCGAGATCGAAGAACCACCCGCCGCCACCCCGGAGGTCGCGTCCTCGACCTCGAACTCGGCGTCGGTCGCCGCGCGCGAACCAGCGGCCGCCGCCGCGGAGCAGCCCCTCTTCGAAGATGTCAGTGCGCGCCTGGCGCACGTGCACCACGACGAGGGGTTCAATGACTTCGAACGCCAGCCGCTGCTTCCTCACCGACTCAGCCAACTCGGCCCCGGCGTGAGTTGGTTCGATCTCGACGGTGACGGCTGGGAGGACCTGCTGGTGGGCGCCGGGCGCGGCGGGCGCATGGGCGCTTTCCGGAACGATCGGAAAGGAGGGTTTGTGCCGTGGCGCGAGGCTCCCTTCGAGGGCGTGGCGGCGTGCGACCAGACCACCCTGCTGGGCTGGCAGACGGGAACGAATCACCGCCAGGTCCTCGCCGGCCTCGCCTCGTATGAAGCCACGGGCACGAACCTGCCCGCCGTGGTGGCGTACGATCTGGTGACGGGAGCGGCCCGCACCGTGACGTCCCCGGGAGCGGCGAGCGTCGGACCGCTCGCGCTGGCCGATGTCGACCGTGACGGAGATCTGGACCTGTTCGTCGGCGGACGGGTTGTCCCCGGGCAATACCCTCGTCCGGCGGATTCGATGCTCCTGCGTAATCAGTCGGGACAGTTCACGCCTGACTCCCGATCCGCGACACTGCTGGCCGGAGCGGGGCTGGTGAGCGGCGCCCTGTTCACCGACCTCGATGACAACGGCTTTGTCGACCTGGTGCTCGCGTGTGAATGGGGTCCACTGCGTCTGTTCCGGAACGTGGAGGGCCAGTTCCGGGAGTGGCTCCCCCGGGTGAAGGTGCCCAACACGGGTGAGTGCGATCTGGCCGAACTCACGGGTTGGTGGAACAGCGTCGCGGCGGGCGATTTCGACGGGGACGGCCGGATGGACTTGGTGGCGGGCAATTGGGGTCGGAACACCAGGCACGAAAGTCACCTGGCGGCGCCGCTGGAGGTGTACTCCGGCGACCTGGACGGCGACGGATTTTGGGAGCTCCTCGAAGCGTACCACGCTTCCGAGCTGGGGAGGCTGGTGCCGTTGCGGGACTGGGGGACCATGTTGGGCGCGATCCCCGCCTTGCGACATCGCTACGGGAGCTACACCGCCTTCAGTACCGCGAGCGTTTCCGAAATCCTGGGAGCCTCACTCCCGGGCATGCTGCACCAGCAAGTGCGGACTTTTCAAAGTCTGCTCTTGTTGAACCGAGGCGATTCATTCGAGGCGCGCCCGCTGCCGGATGATGCCCAGTTTTCGCCCGTGTTCGGGATGGCCGTCGCGGATTTCAATGGCGACGGGAACGAGGATGTCGTGCTGGCTCAGAACTTCTTCGGCGTGTCCGCGTTGACCTCCCGCCTGGATGCCGGTCTGGGGGTCCTGCTCGAAGGCGATGGCCGGGGCGGCCTGTCCGCCGTGCCCGCGTCGCGGAGCGGCCTGCGCATCCACGGTGAGGGACGGGGCGTGGCCGCAGCGGATTTCGACCAGGACGGCCGGGTCGAGGTCGTGGTCGGTCAGAACGCGCAAACGACCCGGCTGTTTCACAATCGTCGGGGCGCGCCAGGGCTGCGCGTGCGTCTGCAGGGGGGCCCGGAAAACCCGGGCGCCGTGGGCACTCGCGTCCGGCTGGTGTACGCAAACAACGAGCTGGGCCCGGTCCGGGAAATCCGTGCAGGCGGTGGCTATTGGTCGCAGGATTCCGCAACCGTGGTGCTGGGGAAATCGGGTGCCCCGACGCATCTCTCGGTGCGCTGGCCCGATGGCGGCGAGGTCGTGGTCACCTTGGAAACCAGGCAGACCGAGGTTTCCGTAACGCAGCGTTGACAGGTCGATCGCGCAGGCTTAGATCAACCCAGTTCCCTGAAATGCTCAGCCCCAGGCGCGAGCCCTATGAAAAAACCGACCCGATCAAGAACCTACCTGTTTGCCGCCGCCGCTGCCTTGACCCTGACCCTGGCACCGCGCGTCACGGCTCAAATCACTAACGTGATCTTCTCCGAGAGCTTCTCCGGGGCCTCGGTCGATCTGACCAAATTCGCGCCCGACGCCCCGTTCTTCGAAGGTGGTTTGGGCGACATCTCGGCCTCGCAGCAAGGCGGGGTGCTCGAGTTCACGGGAACGGTGAGCCAGCAATGGTGGGCGGGAGCCACCTTGCGGTTACTCCCCACCTTCGAAGCATCGCCCGAAACCAATGTCGTGGTGTCGGTGGACCGCGTGGCGGAAGGCGGCGTGGGGACGGCCTCGCGCAGCGCGCTGTGGATCATGGACGAGACCGAGAGCTACTACGTGCTGTTTGCCGACGTGCGGGGCGAAGGCGGGTGGCATTACAACCGCAAGATCGGCGAAACCGGTGACGTGCCCACGGGCGGCGGCACCGACATGGCGCCGCTCAACGGCGGCACGTTCGATGATTCGGGATTGCACACCATGAAGGTCGTCGCCGACGGCACCGGCGTGAAACTCTATGTGGACGACGTGCTCGGAACCACCACCCCGGTGAAGTTCCCGTTCCGCAAGATGCGGTTCCATATCGGGAGCTACGCGCGGGCCAACGGTGACACGGTCGGAACCCAGTTCGACAATCTCAAGGTGGAACAGGTCGGGACGGCGACGTTCTCGGCAACCACACTGACGCTTGGCCTGGGTCAAACCGCCTCCGGCATCAAAGTCCGCATTCCCCCGGGAGCCAACGCGGCGCAAGCCGTGACGCTGCGCATCGTCGCCAGCAACCCGGCCGCCGCCGTCGCCGCGGGGGCCACGGGCGGAACCCTCACGCTGACCTTCCCCGCCGGGGGCTCGAACGAGCAGACGATCGATGTTCAGAGCGTCGATCGGGGTGGTTCGCGGCTGACGATCGCCAATGATATTGGCCTCGCCGCCGGCAACTTCCTCCAGGTCACGGTCGTGCCCGGACCCGGCGTGCGGCTCACGGAGGATTTCGCCGGAAGCAGCATCAACACCGCCAAATGGGAGACCAGCTTCCAGCCCTTCGAAACCGGGGAAGGCACGTACGAAGTCACCCAGAGCGGCGGGACGCTGAAGATCTCCGGGACGCAGGACATCACCGCTTACTGGGACGGAGCCTCGCTGCGGACGGTGGAGGAGTTCATCGCCACGCCGGATCTCTCGCTGGCCTTCGAGGTGGATCGCGTTTCGGTGGACAACCTCTACTTCGGCACTCCCGCCAGCGCCGTGCGCACGGGCGTGTTCATCACCACCGCCGACCGCTCGACCTTCGTGTTCTTCGGCCAGGATCTCGGCGAGACCGGGTGGCAGGTGAACGTCAATCCTGGCAACCCCACCGGGTCCGGAACGGCGCTCGAGGCGTTCACCGACCTGGCGACCGACCAGGGGAACCATCGCCTCAAGCTCGTGGCCAACGGGTCCACGGTCGAGGTCTTCCTGGACGGGAAGTCGGGCGGGACGTTCCCGTTCCCGGTAACTTCCGGCATCCGGTTTGAGGTCGGGGCCTATGGGCGTGACGTGCTGAACCCGGACTACGTGGAAGGCGTGTTCGACAATGTCCGCATCGAGAACACCATGCCGTGCATGGCGCTCGCGCCGCAGAACATCTCCGTGGTCCAAGGCGACACGAGCGCCTCCGTCAAACTCACGATTCCCAAACTGCTCAACGCCTCCAGCACGACCGTCACCCTCACCAGCAGCGCGCCGGGCGTGGCCGTTCCTGAAGGAGCCGTGAACGGCGTTCTCAACGTGGTGTTCCCGCCGGGCAGCACGAACGTGAAAAACCTCAAGGTCGTCACCACCGGCACCGGCACCGCCCAGTTCACGATGAGCAACGACCAGGGCGTCTGCGTGGGCACGCCGGTCAGTCTCACCGTGACGGCGCCGCCGGTGGTGGTGTTCAGCGACGACTTCTCCTCCAGCACGCTCGACGACAACGAGTGGACCGTCGACCCAACTCCCCTGGTAACCACGGGCGTGGCGACGGCCGAATCCGCCGTCAAGATCGCCAACGGCGCCGTTGTCATGGACGTCACTGCCGAGGCCGCCAACTGGCCCGGCTTCACCGTCTGGACCAAGGACACCTACACGGCCACCGCGGCCCTGCCCGTGATGTTCGAGATCGACCGCGTGAAGTTCACCTATCAATTGGTCGGAGGCGATGCCTCGAAGCAACGCACCGGGATCTGGGTCAAGGACGCCGCCGGTCACTACGTGTTCTTCTCCGACTTCGGGAGCTACAACTCGGTGAGCCGGGGCTGGCAGTATCATCGGTCCATCGGGCAGGCGGGCGACGTGTTGCTGGGGAACCCGGACACCACCGGCACCTACATCCCCGCTTTCAGCGCGCCGGCCTACGCCGATGAGGCGAATCACCAGATGCGGCTGTTCGCCAACGGGAGCACCGTCAAGCTCTACCTCGACAACCTCTTCGCCGTCGAAGTCCCCTTCCCGTTCTCCGAGGGGCTCACGTTCGGGTTCGGCACCTACGTGAACTTCGCCAACGGCTTCGGCAACATCATCCAGGCCACCTGGGACAACGCCGTGGTGAAGGGCTTCCCGCCGGCCTCCCGGCTGTCCATCGCCCAGTCCGGTGCCAGTGTTGTGGTCAGTTGGACTGGCGCTGGCGTGCTCCAGTCTGCCGACGCCGTGGCAAGCCCGACGGTCTGGACGAACGTGACGCCGCCGCCGACCGGAACGACCTACACCGTCACGCCCAGCGGGGCCGCCAAGTTCTACCGGCTCCAACAGTAAGCCCGGAGACCTGAACTGACAGATCGCGCGGGGGCCGGTTTCGTTTGGAACCGGCCTTCGCCTTTTCGGGGAACGGCGCCAGGAGCGCGGACTTCAGTCCGCAGGAAGCCACGCCGGCGCAGGAACGTCCCTGCGGGCTGAAGCCCGCGCTCCAGCCGCTTCGCGACCTCGGACGTGCCTGGGAGCGGCGCGAAGCGTTTGGAGTGCGTCCGGTTTACCGGCGCTCTTGGCTTCTTGGTCACGACGCATGGTCGCCGGGCCAAGGGAGCTTGGCAGACCCGACACGCCCTCGCGACCGCCCGTGACCGAAGCAGGGATCGAGGAGGCATCCGCTCACGAACCGGCGAGTTCCTCCACGCTGGGACACGTGCAAACCGGGTTCCGGTCCCCGAAGACATTGTCCACGCGGCCCACCGCCGGCCAGAACTTGAAATCGCGCAGTCCAGGAACCGGGAAGGCAGCCTGGGTCCGCGAATACGGGTGGGCCCACTCATCCGCCGACACCATCTCGGCGGTATGCGGGGCGTGCTTCAAGGGGTTGTTCAAGCGATCCATCCGGCCGGCCTCGACTTCCTGGATTTCGCCGTGAATGGCGATCATGGCTTCGCAGAAGCGGTCGAGCTCGAACTTCGACTCGCTCTCGGTGGGTTCAACCATGAGTGTGCCCGCGACTGGCCAACTCAGGGTCGGGGCGTGAAACCCGAAATCCATGAGGCGTTTGGCCACGTCTTCGGCCGTAACGCTCTTGAAGTGGCGAAGGTCCAGAATGCACTCGTGGGCGACGAACCCGCCTCCACCCTTGTAGAGCACCGGGAAGTAGGGCTCGAGTCTGCGGGCGATGTAGTTCGCATTCAGAATGGCCACCTGCGTCGCCTGGGTCAGCCCGCCGGGCCCCATGCACGCCATGTACATCCAGGAGATGGGCAGAATCCCGGCGCTCCCGTAAGGCGCGGCGGAAACCGGACCCGGCCTGGACGGCTCCGAGCCGGGCTGGTTGGCGCGGAGCGGGTGACCCGGGAGGAAGGGAGCCAGGTGCGCCGCCACCGCGATCGGGCCCACCCCAGGACCGCCACCTCCGTGCGGGATGCAGAACGTCTTGTGAAGGTTGAGATGGCAGACGTCCGCGCCGATGTCGCCGGGGCGGGTGAGCCCGACCTGGGCGTTCAGGTTCGCACCGTCCATGTACACCAGTCCGCCCTGCTCATGAATGACGCTGCAAATCTCGCGAATCCCCGCTTCGAACACGCCGTGGGTGGACGGGTACGTGATCATCAAGGCCGCGAGTTCCGCGCGATGTTGCGCCGCCTTGCTTCGCAGATCGGCGATGTCGATGTTGCCTTGAGCGTCGCAGGCAACCGCCACCACACGCAGCCCGGCCATCACCGCACTGGCGGGATTGGTGCCATGCGCCGAGGTCGGAATCAGACACACCGTGCGGTGCGATTCCCCGCGGCTTTCGTGGTAGGCGCGGATGGCGAGCAGGCCGGCATACTCGCCCTGGGAGCCGGCATTGGGCTGGAGCGAAACGGCGGCAAACCCGGTGATCTCGGCCAGCCACTGCTCCAGCTCGGAAAAGACGGACTGGTAACCCAAGGCCTGGTCGGCCGGCGCGAAGGGATGAAGCTTCGCGAACTCGGGCCAGGTCACGGGAAGCATCTCGCTGGTGGCATTCAGCTTCATCGTGCAGGACCCGAGGGGAATCATCGAGTGACACAGCGAGAGGTCCTTGGCTTCCAGACGGCGAATGTACCGCAGCATCTCCGTCTCGCTGTGGTGCCGATTGAACACCGGGTGCGTCAGGAACGCCGAGGTCCGCTGCGTCCAGGTGCGCGGCAGGGGCTCCAGCTCACTCACGGCCCAGCCGGGAGGCACGTCGTTGTTGAAGATCTGGAGCAACTCGGCGACATCGGCCTCCGTGACGGTTTCGTCGAGCGCGATGACGACGGTGGTTTCGTCGACCGGGCGGAGGTTGATCCGATGCGCGACGGCAATCCGGAGCAACCCGGTCGCAGGGCCGGACCGCAGGCGCACCGTCAGCGTGTCAAAGAAACCCTCGTTCAGAATCGTGTGTCCCAGCTTCGCCAGACCGGCTCCGAGGCAGCCGGTCAAACGATGCACGCGCTCGGCGATGGCCCGCAAGCCGTGCGGCCCGTGGTAGACCGCGAACATGGCAGCCATGTTCGCGAGCAGCGCCTGGGCCGTGCAGATGTTGCTGGTGGCCTTTTCGCGCCGGATGTGTTGCTCCCGCGTGCCCAAGGCCAGGCGGTAGGCCTTGCGGTTCTGGGAGTCTTTGGACACACCCACCAGCCTGCCGGGAAGCTGGCGCTTGAACTCGTCGCGTGTCGCCAGAAACGCCGCGTGCGGGCCGCCGTAGCCGGGCGGGATGCCGAAGCGTTGCGCGCTGCCCACCGCGATGTCCGCGCCCCATTCGCCGGGCGGCGACAGCAACGTGAGCGCCAGCAGGTCCGTGGCGACCACCACGCGAGCCCCAACGGCGTGCGCCCGGGCGACCAACTCGCGGTTGTCGTGCACCGAGCCGTCGGTTGCCGGGTATTGAAGCAGAATTCCCAGCGTCTGCTCGTCGAGCGGAAGCTCACAGGCGGGCGCCACGTGGACGTGAATCCCCAGGGGCTTGGCGCGCGTGCGCACGACTTCGAGGGTCTGGGGATGACAGTTCGCGGCAACCCCGAACACCTTGCGGGAGCCACCCACCATGAGCCGATGACACATCATCATCGCCTCCGCGGCGGCCGTGCCCTCATCCAGCAGCGACGCATTGGCGATCGCCAGCGCGGTGAGGTCGCAGATCATGGTCTGGAAATTGAGCAGACTCTCGAGACGGCCCTGGGAGATCTCCGATTGATACGGGGTGTACTGGGTATACCAGCCCGGGTTCTCGAGAATGTTGCGCTGGATCACGGGAGGGGTGATGCAGTCGTGATACCCCAGACCCAGGTAAGATCGGAAAACCTCGTTGCGTTCCGCCTGCGCGCGCAAGCTCTTCAACGCCTCCGACTCAGTCCGTGGTCCCGGCAGCTGCAACGCGCGAGCCAGCCGGATGCTCGCCGGGACGGCGCGGTCCACGAGCTCCGCGAGCGACCGCAGTTCAAGCGCGGCGAGCATCTGGCTCTGCTCCTCCGCATCCGGGCCAATGTGGCGTCGGGCGAAAGTCGTTTCGGGCGTCACCGCCATGGGGGCAGGGCGATCAGGCATCATGGGATTTGCTGGTTTCCATCCGCGGTCGAAGAGGCAGCAAAGTAGGATCGGTGCCGGCCAAAGCAAGAGGTTTTCCGGTCCGTCGTCGGCGTGGTCGGTCTCCCGCCGCATCCGGGGCAACCAGCCACGGCGGCTGCTCGGAACCGCAAGTCTGCTTCCAGTTCCGCGGTTCAAGGATTCCAGCGGGCGTCCGACCCAACCCCGCGTTGCTTACGCAGGGGTGTAATGGACGTCGTCCGGGGCATCACCCCCGGCGCGGGCGACGCCACGACCAGGATTCGCTGCCAGGTGCTCGCAGATCTTGAAAACCGTCTCCGGTTCGGTCCCGTCGCCCAGGTCGGCGGCAATCCGCTCCGGCGTGGCAAGCGCTGCCTGTCGGCCCGCGTTATAGCCGGCGAGATAGGCGACAATTCGCCTCTGAAGGGCGAGGACCGAGGCGGCGGCCTTCTTGCCCGCTTCAACGCCCGGTTGATCGTAGGCATTGATGTGAACCAGGCCGGCGTAAAGGCCCACGGCTCGTTCAAAGAGCGCGATCAGGGCACCGATCCGTTCGGGCGAAATCCGGTCAAGCGTGAGGGTGATCGAGGGTCGGCCGTTTTCCCAGAGCGCCTTTCGCGTGCCTTGGAGCAGGCCCGAGAGCACGTCGCCGCTGGTCACTCCCTCCTCGACCATGACCTCGGCGCAGCCTTCCGCGCGGTCCCGAAGGACCTCGATGAACACCACGAAGAAGTTGGACACGCCATCCCGCAGCTGCTGCACGTACGCATGCTGATCGGTCGAACCCTTGTTGCCGTAGACCGTGATTCCCTGGTTCACGAGATCGCCATCCCGGTTGTGCTCCTTGCCCAGGGATTCCATGATCAACTGCTGCAGGTACCGCGCGAACAGTTCGAGGCGATCCTTGTACGGCAGCACGACCATGTCGCGCGTGCCGCGGCCACCGGTCAGGTAGAGCCACGCCAGTGCCAGGCGTGCGGCGGGGTTGTGCCGGGCGTCGGGGACTCGCGTGATCGCGTCGCAGGCCTTGGCCCCGGCCAACAGTCCTCCGATGTCCAGTCCTTGAAGAGCCGCCGGCAGCAAGCCCACCGCGGAAGTCTCGCTGGTCCGGCCGCCGACCCAGTCCCACATGGGGAGAACCTTCAACCACGGCGCCGTCGAGTCCATCGCGATCTGATAGAGCCGGCTCTTCGCATCGAACATCGTCACGGCCACCGCATGCGCGGCAAAAGGCAGGCCCGCCCGGGCGTAAGCGGCCATGGCTTCCCGCATGCCGTTCGCCGTCTCGGGGGTCGTGCCGGACTTGGAGATCACCACGCAGAGGGTTCGGCCCAGTTCCCCGTCCAGTTCGGCGAGGACGCGATCCATGCCGTCGGGATCCGTGTTGTCGAAGAAGAACGGACGCAGCTGGTCCGTCTTCGGGTGCCCCAAGGCGCGGGCAACGAATTGAGGTCCCAGAGCTGATCCGCCGATGCCGATGAGCAGGACGTTGCGGAACGGGCCGTGGGCGCCGCGGATTTCCCCTCCATGAACCGCCGCGGCGAACTTCTGCACCTCGTCCAGGGCCTTGCGAATGGCCTCCTGCAAGTCGGGTTGAGGTGCCAGCTTGGGATCGCGCAACCAGTAGTGCCCCACCATCCAGCCGTGGGTGGTGTTCACTTCCTTGCCAGCCTCGATGGAGGCCATCTCGGCGAAAGCGCGCTTCAGGGATGCCGCGGTCTTTTTCTCGAAGTCAGGAGGAAACCCGACGCGGCTGAGGTCCAGCCCCAGGCCGATCGTCGGACACGTCAGATAGCTTTCTTTGAAATGGCGCCACGATGGGTGCGTGCTCATGGCGCGCAGTGTACCAGCCGGGTCCCGCGGTGAAATGAGAAACCGGCCGGGCCGGCTAGCGCCGGCGCAGTTCGACCGGCGCATGATGTCGCAGATGGACTTGAGGCAGCGTTGAGGGACTGCGGCCTTCCTTAGCGCTGGGTGTTGTTGACATAGGTCAACCACTACGGAGTTCGTTCCCGCATGAAGTCGTAGTGGCGAGTCTCCCCTCGCTCGAATCCGCCGGACTGAATGCGTTTGATAACGCTCGGAATCTGATTCACGTCCTCATCGGACTCCCTCCGTTCCCAGCCCGAGCACCCGGCAGGCATCCCGCGCAATCACCTCCTCCTCGGCGGTCGGAATCACCCAGCCGGAGAGGCGACTGCGGGGCGTGGTGATGCGGGGTCCGTGCGCCGCATTGGCCGCCGCGTCCAGCTCGCAACCGAGCCAGGCGCAGCCTTCGAGGACCCGGGCCCGGATACCGGGTTGGTTCTCGCCAATCCCGGCCGTGAAGACAATCCCGTCAAGCCCGCCCAACCCCGCGGCAAGCGCCCCGATCCCCTTGACGATTCGCCACACGAAATAATCCAGCGCCGTTGCCGCCGCCGGCTCGGTGCTCGCAAGCAACTGGCGCATGTCCCCGGTCACCCCGGACAAACCGAGCAGGCCGGACTCCCGGTACAGCAGACGTTCCAGTTCCGGTCCCGTCATGCGATCGTGGGCGAGCAGGTGCAGCAACACCCCGGGGTCGAGCGACCCGGCGCGGGTGCCCATGCACAATCCGTCCAACGTGGAAAACCCCATCGTGGAATCCACGCTCCGGCCGGCCCGCAAGGCGCAGAGACTCGCGCCGTTCCCCAGGTGCGCCACGATCACCCGGCCGGACGCCAGCTCGGGCAGGGTGCGTTGGAGCGTGGCCGCCACCGAGGCATAGGACAGGCCGTGGAACCCGTAGCGCCTGATCCCGGCTTCATAGAAACGCGCGGGGAGGGCGTACCGGTCCACCAGGGCGGAGTGTGTCCGGTGAAACGCCGTATCGAAGGAGGCCACTTGCGGCAGCTCCGGACGCCACGCCGACACCGCACGAATGGCGGCAAGGTTGTGGGGTTGATGCAGCGGGGCAAGCGGCACCAAGGCCTCGAGTTGCGCCACCGTGGGCTCATCCAGCCGGACCGGTTCGCTGAACGCGGCACCGCCGTGAACCACCCGATGGCCGACGGCAAGCAGGGGTTCGTTCGTGAGGTGACGCGCGAGCCACTCGCCAGCAATCAGCACGGCCTGCCCCGTATCCCGCACCGCGCCGGGCCCCAGCGCCCGATCGGCCAGGACGCCGCCCATTTCATCCTTCACGAGCAACCGCGGACCCGCGGTGAAGCCGTCGACCTGTCCCCGAACGAGCCGACGGAGATCGGCCGCTCCGCCCACGTGGAAGATGGAGAACTTCACACTGGACGAGCCCGCATTGAACACGAGGATCGCACCGGGGTCGGACGGGTTCATAAAAGGCGCCATTGCTGACGGGGCCGGGGCGCGCGGAAGTTACGGCGCGGGCCCCACCAGGAACCACGTCGGCATGAGGCCTTTGCCTTTCACCTCGATCTCGCCGCGCGGCTCAAACCGGTACTTGTCCTTGAGCGCGTCGTAGGTGGCGGCCGTGACCTGGATACGGCCTGGCAGGCTGTGGCTTTCCATCCGGCTGGCGGTGTTCACCGTGTCGCCCCACAGATCGTAGTTGAACTTGTGACGTCCAATGATGCCGGCGATCACGGGGCCGCTGTTGATCCCCACCCGGATTCGGATCGGCGGATCGAAGGAACCGAAGGCGCGGTCCACATAGCTCACCATTTCCAGGGCCACCTCGGCGACCGCCTGGGCGTGATCATCCCGCGGCGTGGGCAGCCCCCCCACGACCATGTACGCGTCCCCGATGGTCTTGATCTTCTCCAACCCCTGGGCTTCCGCCAGGGCATCGAAGGCGGAGAAGATGTCGTCCAGCATGCGGACCACTTCGACGGACGAGATGCGGGCCGACAAGGCGGTGAAGCCGGCGAGGTCGGCGAAGAGGACGGTCACCGCGGGCAGGCTGTCCACGATGGTCGTCTCACCGCGTTTGAGCCGGTCGGCAATCGGACGCGGCAGGACGTTCAAGAGCAGGGATTCGGACCGCTGGCGTTCGGTCTCGAGCGCGGCGAGGTAAGCCTCCTCCTGGCGACGGAGCCGGCTCTTTTCCAAACACGCCCCGATGCGGGCGCGCAGCAAAACCGTGTTAAACGGCTTCGCCAGGTAATCCTCGGCTCCCATGAGAATGCAGCGGACGACGCTGTCCATCTCGTCCAAGGCGGACAACATGATCACGGGGATGTGGCGCAGGGCCGCATCAGCTTTCAACACGGCGAGGACCTGGTCGCCGCCGAGGCCCGGCATGATGAGGTCGAGCAGGAGCAGGTCGAACTGTCGCGTGCGCAACAGCTCAAGGGCTTGGGGGCCATTCACCGTCTCCTCCACGAGGAATCCCTGTTGATGCAATCGCCGCACCAGGAGTTCGCGGTGGCCGGGATCATCGTCGGCCACGAGGATTCTGCCCCCCAGCGGAGTCGCTTCAGTCCGGGCCGGTTCGGTGCTCGGCCGTGAGAGCGCCAGGGCGTCCGGGTGCGCCGCCGAGACCACCGCCGGCCTGGCCGCGTGCACCGAGCTCAGCCGTTCCGGGGTGAGTTCGCGATCCATGATGCCCAGGAACTGTTCCGCGGCCTGGTGAACCTTCTCGAGGTCAGGGATCAAATCCGACTTCTGCTCGGCTTCGGCCAGTTCGATCAGCAATTCGCTGTAACCGATCGCGTGGTTCAGCGGCGTGCGGAGCTCGGCATGCAGCCGGCGCAGTTCAACCCGGCCGCTGGCGAGGCGTTCCGGCGAGAGCTCGTCGCGGATGAGTTCCACGAGGAGGCGGCCGGCCTCGACGATTCGTCTCAGGTCGGGTGCGAACTGCTCCAGGCGCGCCTCGGTGACCTGTTCGAGCAGCATTTCGCCGTAGCCCAGGATATGGGAAGCGGGAGTGCGCAGGTCGTGCCGGGTGCGCGCCCATGGGTCCACGGATCCGGCGTGCGCTTCGGGAACGTCGGCGGTGGCGGGCCTCGCGGCGCCCGTGGGATCCGGTGGTGTGGAGCCGGGCTGGTTCATTCAGCGTTGTTTCCCGGTGAGCCGCGGCTGGCGGGTGGCACCGAAGGAGACGTTCACCTCCGAATCATACCAGAGTTCAGTCCCCGCGCGACGGAACGTGAGCGTCGCGACGAACGGCGTCTCGTAAAAGCAGGCCCGGACCGTGAGCGTGTCCTGCTGGGGCCAGGCCGCCGCGATGGCCACGGCGCGTTCCTCGGCGCCTCCCCAGGCGAGTCGACCCTGGCGCCAGTCCCCGGCCCCGCAGGCGATCCGGCGCTCCTGGCCGCCGATCCGGATCCGCAACGTGAGGCTGTCCGACGCGGCACCCGGTTCGAACCGGATGGTCTCCACTTTCTGTTCATTGGGCGGGAACTCGAAGGTCTTGCCGGCAAGCTCGGCCGCCACCGGCGAGGACGGCTCACCCGGAGGCAGCGGGAGGGTCAATCCCGCCAGGACCCGCTTCAACTCGGCGTGGGATGCGGCGTTGTCGGGCAAGGGTTGGTCGGCGATTCCCGGGAGCAGCATGTCCCAGACGAGATTCAGAACGGCCTGCATGTCGCGCAAGCCGCCGGTGATCGCCACGACCGTGTCCTGGGCCGGCAACACCACGCAGTATTGCCCAAAGGCACCGTCGCCGCGGTAGGCGCCGTGGCGGCAGCGCCAGAACTGGAAGCCGTAGCCCTGGTCCCAGTCGCTGCCGGGATTGCTGCCGTTCGAGGTCTGGCGCGCCGTGGCCTGGTCGATCCAGGCAGCGGGCACCAGCTGCCGGCCCTCCCAGGTGCCGCGTCGCAGGTAAAGCTGGCCGAACCTGGCGATGTCTTCAGTCCGGATGCTCAGTCCATACCCGCCCAGCGTGATGCCCTCGTTGCTCGCGGGCCAGAGCGGATTGTCGATCCCGAGCGGCTCGAAGAGACGCGGGCGCAGGTAGTCGACCACGCGCTGGCCGGTCACCTTCTGCACGATGGCCGAGAGCATGTAGGTGGCGGGCGTGTTGTACAGGAAATGGGTGCCCGGCTTGAACGTGACGGGTTCGGCCAGAAACCGCTTCACCGTGAGTTGATCCCCGGGGAAGGCGCGCGCCTCCTTTTGCTGGCCGGTGGACATGCAAAGCAGGTCCCTCACGCGCATGGCCTTGAGGTTGTTGTCCACCGTGGCTGGAGCCTCGTCGGGAAAGAACTTCAACACCCCGTCGTCGAGGCTGAGTTTGCCTTCCCCGATCGCCAGACCCACGGCGGTCGAAGTGAAACTCTTGCTGAGCGAGTAGAGCTCGTGCGGGCTGTTGGGATTGTAAGGCCGCCACCAACCTTCCGCCACGACGTGGCCATGCCTGACCAGCATCAAGCTGTGGAGCGAGTCGATTTGCCGGTTGGCGGCCTCGACGAAGGCCAGCACGGCGCCGGACTGGATCCCCTGCGCCTCAGGCGCACTGCGGGGAAACGGAACGGCGTGGGCAGCGCCGGCGAGGCACAACAGCGCCAAGGCACGGGTGAGGAATGAACGAGTATGCATGGAGAGTCCCCTTGGCCCCGAGGCCATGCGCGATGGCCAAGAACCCGTGAGGAGCACGGGCTTCAGCCCGCAGGGACGTTCCTTGGCCGGCGTGGCTTCCTGCGGACTGAAGTCCGCGCTCCTGGGGAGGTTCATGGGAAGGAGGGTGGTGACGGTTTCAAGGGTTGGCGCAAGGCGAGCATCGACGTGCAAGTGCCGGTAAACCGGACCATGAACGTGCCATTCCAGGTAGGGCGCGCTGTCCCCAGCGCGCCGGACTCGGCGGGCACGGAGTGCCCGCCCTACCGGAAAGGGCAGGCTCATGGCTCGGCGGCAGGTCACGCGGCCGGTCGGTTGAGCAAGGCCTCGATTTTGCCGAGCAGCCGCGGCAGTTCGATCGGCTTGGTGTCGTAATCATCGCATCCCGCCTCGCGCGCCTTCTCCTCGTCAGTGGCCATGGCATGCGCGGTGAGGGCGATCACGGGCAGCCTTTGGAGCTCGGGGTCCGCTTTGAGGCGGCGGGTCGCCTCCCAGCCGTCGAGCACGGGAAGGCTCATGTCCATCAGGATGAGATCCGGTTTCTCGGTGCGGGCCAGGTCGAGGCCCTGCTGGCCGTCCTCGGCGCAAACGACGGCATACCCTTTGCGGATGAGACGACGCGAGAGCATGTCCCGGTTCATCTCATTGTCTTCAACAAGCAGGATTCTAGGCATGAGGCGAGGGGGGCGGGGAGGTGGTGGTGGGCGCCGGCGACGCAGCACCTTCACCAGCCGCCTGGTTGTCGGAGGGAACCGCGGGTCCGGGCGCCCGGGCCAGGGCCTCGAGCAAAGGCGCTCTCACCTGAAGCAGGCGTCGCACTTCGCGCACCAGGTCATCCGGGGAAAAGGCTCCCTTCTGCAAAATCTGCGTGACGTCGCCGTTCAGGCGCTGCCGGTCCTGGTCGGTCAGTTCTTTCGCGGTCACGACGATGACCGGGATCTGCGGTCCCTCCGGCCGCTGGAGCAGTTCGTCCATGAACTCGAACCCGTCCATCTCGGGCATCATCAGGTCCAGGAGGATCAGCGCGGGACGGACCTGGTCGAGCGAGGCCAGTCCCTTGCGGCCGTCGGGGGCCTCGACGACTTCCCAGCCCTGGCGCGTGAGGGCGCGGCGGAGCATGTCGCGACTCTGCGGGTCGTCCTCGACCACCAGCACGGCGCCGTTTCCGACCTTCGGGCGGTAGCGGCCCATCACCGTGGCGAAGCGATCCCAGTCGATCGGCTTGGTGAAGTACTCCGCAGCCCCGAGCGCAAAGCCCAGATTGCGGTCCTCGACGATCGTCGTCATGACCACGGGAATGCCGGCCGTGGCGGGGTCGCACTTCAACTGGCTCAGCACGCCCCAACCATCCAGCCCGGGCATCATCACGTCGAGGGTGATCACGGCAGGCCGCAGTTCCCGGGCGCGGGCCAGTCCCTCGGCACCGCCCGAGGCGGTTTCCACCAGAAAGCCCTCCCGGGTGAGCACTCGCGAGACGAGGTTGCGTGCGGCCGGGTCATCATCGACCACGAGCACCACCGGCTTTTTGCCCGGCGGCACGGCCTCGCCACCGGGCAGCTCGGGCGAAGGCCGGACGGGATGAAGGGGCAGCTCCTGCACTTCGAGGGGCAGCTCCACCGTGAACGTCGATCCTTTGCCCTGCTGGCTTTCCACGGACAGGGATCCACCCATCAGCTCGCAGAACTTGCGGCTGATGGCCAGGCCAAGGCCCGTCCCGCCGTAGCGCCGCGTCGTCGAGGCATCGGCCTGCGAGAACGCCTGGAAAAGCTGACCCACTTGGGATGGGCTCATGCCGATGCCCGTGTCCGTGACGCGGAAAATGATCCGCGGTTCCGGGGGCATGGCGCCTGTCTGGGCCGACGCGGGATTGACGGCGGGCGCGGCGCCGTCCGCCGCCACCGCTCCTTCCGCGGCCGGAACGCTCGCGGGGACGACGCGTCGCACCTCGAGCCGGATCTGTCCGTGGTCGGTGAACTTGGCGGCATTGCTGAGGAGATTGAACAGCACCTGGCGAACCTTCGTCAGGTCGGCGCGCATGACGCCCAGGTCCGGCGCGCAGTCGACGTGGAGGGCGTTCCCGTTCTTGGCCACCAACGGCTCGACCGTCGTGGCCACCTCGTTGACCATCTTGCCTGCGGGGAAGTGCTCGAGGAAAACCGTCATCTTGCCGGCCTCGATCTTCGAAAGGTCCAGGATATCGTTGATGAGGCTGAGGAGGTGCTTGCCCGCGGCGTGGACCCGCTCGAGGTCGGGCGCCAGGGCGGGGGCGCCGATTTCGGTCGCCTCCTCCTGGAGCATCTCGCTGTAGCCGATGATCGCGTTGAGGGGCGTGCGGAGTTCGTGGCTCATGTTCGCGAGGAACTGGCTCTTGGCGGTGTTCGCCGCCGCCTCGGCGCGTTGAGCGGCCTCGGCGCGCTCCTTCGCATCGCGCAAGTCGGCGTTGACCTGCTCGAGTTCGGCGGTGCGGGCGCGGACCTGTTCTTCGAGGTGACCGCGATGGCGTTCGAGTTCCCGATCACGGGCCTCGATCTGGCCCAGCATGGCGTTGAAGCTGTCAACGAGTTGTCCCACCTCGTCGTGACTCGTGCGCACGGCTCGCAGCGCGAAGCTCCGTTCCGCGGCGACCTGCCGCGTCGTGGCCAGCAGGGTCAGAACCGGACGGGTGATGAGTCGTTCCAGGCGATTGGCCAGCGGAACGGCCACCGCCATCGCGGCGAGCACAATGACGAAGAAGATGATCACGGCCCGCACGACGAAGCGCTGTCGCGATTCGGGAGCCTGGCGCAAGTAAACCAGCCCCACCTGGCGGCCGTTGGCGGAGCGAACCGGCCCGACGATGAACCCGCCCTTCCGGTCGTAGCCCTCTTCAGGGAGGATCTTGGGTGGCTTGGCCGTGCTGTCCGCACGCGTGTACGACGCGAAGACGCCACCCTCCTTGTAGAAGGCGGCCACCAGCACGTCATCGTTGGCGCGAAGCCAGCCCAGGGTTTCCTGGGCCACCTTGGGGTCGTCGAATTCGAGCGCCGCGCTGCCCGCGTCGGCGATCAGACGCGCGCTGGTGCGAAGGTCGCGCTCGGAACGTCCCTCGTACCAGAAAAGGCCGAAGACCAGGAAAAGCCCGCACCCGGCCAGCAACGCAACACCGCTGGCCACCAGCACGATCCGCCGCAATTTGCTGCGGATGGAGACGAAATCAGGCTGGCGGGCCCGGGGCTTCATTGCACATGCGCGATCCGCAGCAGCTTCGAACTGACGGTAAGCCCCGCCCGTGACGCATTGCGCCGGTCGATCTCGAGCTTGCGCGACGACGTCCGCAAATTGAACACGCCGCCCCGACGCAGGAAGTCATTGCTGTCCCCGATCGTCACGGTGCCATGGAGGTTGAGGCCGGCGGCCGCCTCCCACCACCGGGCATTGGCTTCTTGCGGGACAAACAGCAAATGGTAACTGGCTGCATCGGCCGCCCGGCTGACCGGGGACACCACCACGGGGCGTCCATCGACGCGGGTTTCTTTCAGCAGGGCGGAGAGCAGACCCACGACCGCGTCGTCGTCGTCCTCGAACTGCAGGACGCCGAGTCGGATGGCGTTGGTTTCGGATCCGAGCTTCTCCGCCGGCCAGCCGATGTAGGCCGGGAGTTTGGAGATGACGCCTGCCCGCCATTCTTGAGGGGTGAGCGATTCGGGGGCCGCCCCCTGAGCGAGCGCGTTCTGGAGCAGGACGAAGACGGCGAAGACGACGCTTAGCCCCGTCGGGCGTAAAGCGCCCGTCAGCCCTCGGCGCCGCCCCGGCAACAAGGCGGCCACGGTCCGCGCTCCGCCGCCGGCACGCAAGCCCTCGGCGGTTCCGCGACCCGATGGGGCGCCGGGTCGGGCGCTAGAAGCGGACGCTGACCATCCCATAGATGCTGCGGGGGATCTCGCTGATCACACCGCCAAGATCGAACTGGCTTGCACCCCATTCGCGACGGGAATCGGAGCAGAGGTTCTGGCCGACGATCGCCACCTCGAGCTGCTTCCGCGGACGCCAGGCCAGACGGACGTCGGCATCGATGCAGTCGGACAACCCGAAGGCTTGGACCTCGTCGCGGTAGCGCAACCACGTGTCAAAAAAGAGGTTGAGCGGCAGGTCCGACGACCAGCGCAGGAAGGCTTCGTTGCGGGGCGCGCTGTCGAGGCGAGTCGACGAGTTGTGTTCTTCATAGCCGAAGTAGTCGTATCCTCCCCGCAACCGGCAGCCCTCGGCGAGCTGGAATTCGGCCGCAACCTCGACCCCGTAGGTCCGCGCATCGCCATCGTTCCCCGCAAGCACCGGCACTTCGAGATGCCCGGGCGGGGGCGCCGGGACAAACTCCGGGGCGCCGAGCGTGGCGCTGCGGACCTGGTCGTAGTCCGAGTAGTAACCACTGACGTCGAAGCTCAGCCGGGAGACCGGCCGGACCCGGTAGCCGAGCTCGTAACTCAGGAGGACCTCGGAAAGCACGTCCGGGTTGCCCTGACCGCGCAGGAAGGCCACGTCGAACGGGGGCGGTTGGCCCGTGGGCACGGCGCCCGGCAGGACCGCGTAGAAGTTCGCATCCGCCCGGGTCGGGCTCCGGATGGCGCGGGCCACGCCTCCCCAGACGGTGTGCAGGGAATTCGGGGTCCACAGGAGCCGCCCGTTGGGCTGCCACTCGGATCCGGTGTAGTCGTTGTGCTCGTATTTGACCCCGGCGATGAAGTGGAGCCGGTCCTCGACCACCGTGAGGTCATCCTGGACGAAGGCGCTGTAAAGCGAGTGATAGCTGGTCTGCGGCACCAGGAGCAGGTAGGGGCTGTAAGGCGACCAGTCGTCCGGCAGGTAGCGGTAGCCGAGGCCATAGACAAGCTCCTGGCGGGCGGGCAGGAGGACGCGGTGTTGGTAGTCCACGTCGAGCGTGTTGATCTCATAGGCGGCCCAGTCGGCGTCGAGTTGCCAGTGGTCCCAGTACACCTGGAGTTGAAGATCGGTGCCGTTATCGAACGTATGCGTCCAGCGGCCGAGCAGATTCCCGGCGTGGTTACGTTCCAAGTCCTGGTCCACGGCGCGGAAAGGGGGCACAAACAGCGGCACTCCCACCTGCGTTTCGCGTTCGGCGTACACCACGTCGCCCTGGAACGTGACGGCGTTCACGTCCCGGGTCCAGTCGGTCCGGAACCCGGCCTGGGACTTGGACCAACCATCGAACGCATCGGCGCCGTCCAGTTCAAAAGCGCCGTGGTTGTCGTACTCGGCGTAGGCCCGGGCCGTCCATTCCGGACCCGCCTGGAAGCCGTAGCGGACGCTGCCGAAGCCCTGCTCGACCGAGCCGTACCCGCCGTCAGCATACCCGCCGAGGGTCTCGGAAGAGTGTTTGGTGATCACATTCACCACGCCGTTCACGGCGTTGGCGCCCCACAAAGTGCCCCCGGGACCGCGAATGACCTCGATGTGTTCGATGTCCTCGAGCATGACGTCCTGAACCCCCCACACGACGCCGCCGTTGGCCGGGTGGTAGATGCTGCGGCCGTCGATCATCACCAGGAGCTTGTTCGCATACTGGCCGTTGAAGCCACGGGCCGTGACGCCCCACGTTCCCGAGTTGATCCGCGCCACGTCCATGCCCGGCGCCAGGCGCAAGGCCTCGGCCAGCGTGCGCACCCCGGAACGCCGGATCTCCTCGCCCGTGATCACCGTGGCGGCCGCCGGGGCTTCGAAGACCGGTTCCGGCTTCTTCGAGACCGAGGTCACCAGCAGGTCCTCGAGGGACAAGCCGCGCAACGTATCGACCTCGGGTGTGGCCAGGGCCGACTCGGCTGCGTGAACGAGCGGGGGATTGCTGCACCACGTGACTAGGAGGATGCCCAAAAACAAGGCGGGTTTGGGAGCAGCCATGCCCCCTATTGACGCCCGGAGCCTTGATTGTCAAGCTGCTGCGTCATGTGCGGCCCCGCCGAGCCTGCGGTCACGGGGCGGGAGGTGCTCGCGATAACCCACAAACCGATGCAAGTCCCCTCCTCTGTCCCGGCGGCGCCCCCCGCCTCATGGTGGTCAGGTGCCCCGGACTCGAAGCGGTTGGCCTTCGTGCTGGTCACCATGGCGGTCGCCACCGTCGACGACCTGATCGCCTACTGGCTGCATTCGGACAAGGGCTGGCTGATCGCCTCGGGACTGACGGTCGTGCTGCTGGCAGCCATCCTGGCCTTCATCTTCCACTATCGCGATGAGCTGTTTGCGCGGCTCTTCGTCTTCGGATTGTTCGCGGGCTTCGCGGAACTTGCGTCCGACCACTACGCCGTGGCGGTGCTGAAGATCATGACTTATCCCCCATCGGGCCCCTTCATCTGGAGTTCGCCTTTGTACATGCCGTTTTCGTACGTCGTCGTCATGGTGCAACTGGGCTACCTGGCCTACTGGTGCACGAAGCGCTGGGGGCTCGGCTGGGCGACGCTGGCCATTGCGGTCTTGGGCGGGGTCAACGTGCCGGTGTATGAGTTTCTCGCCAGGCGCGCCGAGTTCTGGACCTACCACGACTGCCGCATGCTTTTCAACACGGTGCCCTACATCACCATCCTGAGCGAGACGCTCTTCTCGCTGGTGCTCCCGTTCCTCGTCTCGTTGGTGAGGCGTGTTTCCTGGCCGGTCGTCGCGTTGCTCGGCCTGCTCGAGGGGGCCTGGATGCTGGTGGTGTTCTATTTCGGCTTCAAACTGACGGGTTAGCGAGGCGCCCCTGCTGCTTTTCGTGGTGGATATGCATCACGATGTAAATGGTCTCGTAAATGATCACGATGGCCCAGCTCGCGAGGATCCAGAGGACAGGCTCTTCGATCGGCAGTCCTGAGAAACCGTTGATGAAGAGGCCCATCATCTGACTCTCGTTGTAGCCCCACCACTGGTAGGGGAACGCAACGGCTGCCTCCCAAAACAGGCTGACAAAGAGCGACGCCACCAGCGCGAGGCTGTAGGCCCGCCAGTTGATGAACGGACGCGCCACGGGGTAGAAAAGGATGCTCGGGGTCAAGGCCACCGCCACCATGAAGAGCCAGTAACCGGGGAAACCCTCGTGGTAAGGGTGGTTGCCATACTTCTTGTACCACCAGCCCAACGCGAAGAAGAGCAACCCGTAACCGACCGACCAGGGATGAAAAGACGCCAGCTTGCGATACCGGCGGACGACCGGCCTTTGCCGATGGTCCACCGTTCGGCATTCCTCGTCCGCATCCACGTTGTAGGCCCCGAACCAGTACTCGTCCCCCCAGATGTACACCAGCAGCATGCACAGGCAGCCGAAGAAGTAAAAGCCCACTTCTTCGATCGGAATCGTCTGCTTCCAGCCTTCCCCCCACAGGTACCCGTGGAACCGGAGCCCGATCACAGATCCCTCGTTCGGGAACGTGAAGAACAGCCGTCCAAAGAGAATGTCGAGGAGCATCCCCAAGGTGGCCATCAGCCCCGTGGTGAGCCAGAAGGCGCGTTTCTGGATCAGGCTGTGCTTCCGGCGCAGGAACCAGACCAGGAGCACCGCGCAGGGAACGAGGTAAAGCGACAGGCTCCAGGTGTAGCCCAGAGGCGTGGGGTCAGCCTGCGGCTCCATCACCGCCGCCGGGTTGGGCGGCCGCAGGTAAGGGTGCTGCAACGGCGCCAGCGGGCGCACAAAATCCACGGTCGAAAGCGTGAGCGTGAACGGCACCACGAAGCAGGCGAGCATCACCAGGATGACCTTGAAGTCCGGGTGCATGCGGTGCCGGGTTCGCTGCGGCCCGGAAGAGGCGGGGTCGAGTGACATAGATCGGGTTGGGTGGACTGAGGTTCGTTTGACAGATCTCGCGTTCGGAGGCAAGGCGCGAGTGGGGCGTTTGCCTCTCTCCCGGCGTTGCGGGTGACTCTGTTCTTCGGAACGACGACCCGCAGCTAGAACGCCCGAAGGGGCAAATTCGTGGATCAAGTCAAGGTCGGCCGCCCTCCTTCCGAAGCCCGGGTCACTTCCTTCCTTCGAGGAATCCAGGGAGCGAGGCGCGGGTAACGGCAGATGGGACATAGCTGTGCCATCCCGGATAGAATGGGTGGGCGTGGGTCTGGGGCGCGCCTTGCTCGAGCTCCGCGACGCTCCTGTCCGCGGGATGGGGCGCGGATTTGGCTTGCAGCAGAGCACTCTTCCTACTCAACTGGACTCTCAGCGCTGATTTATGGCAGGTGATCCCGAACTCTGGACGGACGCGTTCCTTGGCGGCATGCGGGCTCATGGTGATCCCACGGCTGACCCCGTGGTCGCCGAGGTGTTCGCGCAAGGCGCCTTGGGCGACGTCAACCGGTTGCTCACGGGCATGGTGCGCAACGACCAACCGCCGCCTGCCGAGCTTCCCCCGGTCGTTCGGGAGTACTTCGCGACTTCGGCCGCCGGCGTGGAACTGGATCCGGAAATCATCCGTCGCGGAGAGCAGGTCTTCCTGAAACACGGCAATCTGGTGCTGGTCATCCTCCTGTGCGCCAGCCTGCCGGAGTGCTACGTCCTGGCCCGGGGCGTCCGCGTGCTGTACCTCACGAAGGACCTCGGGGAGCACACCTTCCGACGCCTGTTGGAGACTTGTCAGATGGTCCTCGCGGTGATGTCACCCGGCGGGCTCTCGCCTTCCGGAGGCGGCGTGCGGGCCGCCCAGAAGGTACGCCTGATGCACGCCGCCATCCGGCACCTGGTCCTGAGCCCGGCGCCCGAGCCCGGGAGCAACGGGCACCCGACGAGCCTTGCGGAGGCGCTCCAGCAAACGACCTGGGACCTCGAGGGGCGCGGTCTCCCGGTCAACCAGGAGGACATGGCGTACACGCTCCTGACGTTCGGCTATGTCATCCCGCGGGGCCTGGAAGCGTTGGGGGTCGAGCTCCTGCCCGAGGAACGGGAGGCCTTCTTCCTCTGCTGGAACCACGTCGGAAGGCTGATGGGGATTCGGGAGGACCTGCTGGCACCGAACTACCAGCAGGGGGCATGGTTGTTCGAGCGCATCAAGGCGCTGGAGGGCGCGCCCAGCGTGGAAGGACAGTACTTGATGGGAAAACTCATGCTCTGCGTTCGCGAAGCCCTTCCCCACTTTGCGGACGACCTGCCGCCATTGCTGATCACCGAGCTCCTGGACCGCCAGACCCTCGATTTCCTGGGAGTCCGCCCGCGTGGTCTGCTGGGAGGCCTGGCCGCGCGCGCGGTGCTGGAGGCGGTGCGGGTTGCCGCCGGTCTGAAGCGCGACGTGGGCCGCGATTCCCTGGTGGGTCGACAGCTCTGGCAGTGGGTGAGCGGCCGGACTCTCAAACACCTCTGCAACCTGGGTCAACCGCCCGGCTGGAACCGTCGCGTGTTCGAAATCCCGGAGCAACTCGCCTCCGCCTGGGAATTGAATTCATGAACGTCCCACCTCCTGTTCCGACGGACGCACCCCCCGCCTGGCAGCCGCGCCGTCCTCCGGATGCCGGTGATCCGCGGGAGGGAAAGCGGGGACTCCTGGTCATGATCGGGATCGTGGTGGTGCTGGGAATCCCGACCATTCTCACGCTGCTGAGCATCCGGCAGCCCCGGCCGTTGATGCCCCTGGAAGGTAATCCGAGCCCCTTCGGCTACACCTGGAGCCTGTCGATCTTCGTGCTCCCGACGCTGGTGCTGGGCACCTGGCTTCACCGACAGAAGCGGTTTCCCATTCAGCGGAAGGCATTCTGGCTCACCCTGGGCGTGCTGTGCCCGTTGTGGTGCCTGCTCGACATCACGCTCGGGCTTACCTTTTTCACCTTCCCGAACAAGGACGCCGTCAGCGCCCATTTCTGGGGGTGGACGTTTGACCGGGGGTGGCAGCGCGAGATCCCGGTCGAGGAGGTCGGGTTTTACCTCTTTGGATTCACCTCGCAGCTTCTCATTTACATCTGGGGGGACGAGTACTGGTTCGCGAGGTACCAGATGGATGGCGACACCGACCTTCGAAACGGGGTCCAGGTGCGCTGGTCGTTCCATCCCCGGGCCCTGGTCTGGGGCGCGGCCTGGTTTGTCCTGGCCTTCCTCTACAAGAAGTTCGGTCCGCATGAGTACCGCGAAGGATTCCCGGGCTACATGCTTTTCCTGCTGGCCGCGTGTTATCTCCCGACCGCGTTGTTGCTGCGGCCGGTCACACCCTTTCTGAACTGGCGGTCCCTGGGGCTGGTGTTCTTCTTCATCCTGTTCATCAGTCTTTTCTGGGAAGGCGCCATCGCCGTCCCGTACCAGTGGTGGGGCTACAATCCGGAGCAGATGATGGGGATCTTCATCGGCGGGTTCAGCGGGCTGCCGCTCGAACAGCCCATCCTGTGGGTGGCGGCCTCCTGGTCGACGGTGCTCATGTACCAGGCCGCGGTGCTCTGGGTGACGTCGCGGCAGGGCAACGCCGCCCTCGCGCCGCGCCTTTCCCGGGCATGAACCCACCCTCGGCAGGCTCCCGGACGGTGGCGGTTGCGGCCGTGATGCTGGCAACCCCCGCCCTCGATGCGGCGGACGCGTCGGGACTGGACGTGGCGGCGCCCGACCGCGTGGCGGCCCTCGGCGAGCTGCAACTGGAAGATCTGCTGGTCACGTCGGTGTCCAAAAAGCGGGAGCGCCGGTTCGAGGCGGCCGCCGCGGTGGAGGTCATCACCGGTGAGGAGATTCGGCGGTCCGGTTTCCGGACGCTGCCCGATGCGCTGCGCCTGGGCACGGGCATGGAGGTCGGCCAGGTCGACGCGAGCAAGTGGGCCATCAGCACGCGGGGGTTCAATGACCGGTACGCAAGCAAGTTGCTGGTCCTGATGGACGGTCGCAGCGTTTACACGCCCACCTTCAACGGGGTGTATTGGGACGTTCAGGATTACCTGATCGAGGACGTGGACCGGATCGAGATCATCCGGGGTCCGGGCGGAACACTGTGGGGCGCCAACGCCGTCAACGGGGTCGTGAACATCATCACCAAGGACTCGCGGGACACGGTCGGAGGGGTGATTGACGGGGGTTATGGCACCGAGCAGACCGGGTTTGCAGGCGTGCGCTACGGGCTGCCGTTGAGCGAGCCGGGCACGCTGCGCGGCTACTTCAAGTACCACGACCACGACAACCTTGCCCTGGGGGACGGCGATGCCTTCGACCACTGGGATCATGCCCAGGCGGGATTCCGCACCGACTGGCACCTGGAATCGAACTCCTTCACGCTCCAAAGCGATTACTACTACGGCCACCGCGCCGAACAGACGATCGAACCGCTCCTGGTCCCGCCGTACGTGGAGACCTTGAAGCGCGAGGGGCTGCTGCAGCGGGGGGCCAACGTTCTGGGGCGCTGGGTGCACGACTTCGACAACGGCACGGACCTGGAAGTCCAGGCGTACTGGGATTACCTGGATCGCAACGTCACGACCTTCAAGCAGCAGCTCCACACGTTCGACGTGAGCGGCCAGCACCGGGTGCGGCTGCCCGCCCGCCAGGAACTTGTCTACGGCCTCGAGTATCGATGGTGGCACGACCATGCGCCCCAGATTGATCCGCGCCGGTACCTGGATCCCGCGGACCGGGACCTCGAGCTCTACAGCCTGTTCGCGCAAAACGAGTTCACCGTGGTGGAGGACCGGTTGCGCCTGATCGGGGGCACCAAGCTCGAGTACTACGACTACACCGGGTGGGAATGGTCACCCAACATCCGCCTCGCCTACACTCCTTCCGAACGTCAGACCCTCTGGGCCGCCGTGTCCCGGCCGGTGCGTGAGCCGTCCCGGGTCGAACGCGAAGTCCAGCTCCGCTTCCCTTCGCCCGCTCCCGGGCGGGTGTTCCTCCGCGGCGAGGGGAATCCCGGCTTTGGCGCCGAGTACCTGCTCAGTTACGAGTTGGGGTATCGCATCCGGCCGACGGACTGGTTCAGCGTGGATGTGGCCGGATACCTCTTCGATTACACGGACCTCCTGGGCTCGGAGCTGGTTCCCGGCCCCGGGCCGATACCCGGCTCGGTCGAGATCACGGCCCATGCCACCAACGAAGGGCAGGCCCGCAGCGCCGGGTTTGAAGTGGCGCCGCAGTTCGCGATTCAGGACTGGTGGCGCCTGCGTTTTGGCTACGCCTGGTTCAACCTGATCGAGGAAAGCGACGTGGCGTTCAGCAACGAAGCCACCCCGCAGCACCAGCTCACCGCGACCTCCTCGATGGACCTGTTCCACCACATCTCCCTCGACGTCTTCTTCCATTACCAGAGCGATCTCGAGTTCTACCGGGTCCCGGCCTTCGCCGACATGAACGTGCGCCTCGCCTGGAAGCCCGTGAAGCAGCTCGAAGTGGCGGTGGTGGGCCACAATCTCCTCGACGATCAACACAAGGAGTTCGGCGTCAACCCGGGAACGGTGAACATGCCAGTAAGCGAGGTCCAGCGCGGCGTTTACGGCGAGCTGACCTTTCGCTTCTAAACCGGGGAGGTCCGCGTGGCCGCGCTTCTTCGAACGGACCGCCGTACGCGCAGGACCCGATTTTGTACCCGGGGGGCGCTTGCCCGACGGAACCGCTGGCTGTACCCTCGCGCCATGTTTCGCAGCCTCACGCTTGTCGTGTGCCTGACCGGCGCCGGGGTCAAGGTGTGTCGGGCGCTGGACACCCTCGTCCTGAAGGACCATGCGGCCATCACAGGCAGGGTGCTGAGTGAAAAGCCCGACCAGTACGTGGTCGACATCGGCTACACCGTGCTCCTGGTGCCCAAGGCCGAGGTCACCGAGCTCCGCAGCGGGACGGCCGACGCGGTCGCGCCCGCGGCCTCGGGCAATGCCGCCTCCGGCGTAAGTTCCAGGGTTCCGCACGGCGGGGACCTCCTGTACCGCCTGACGGCGGAGCCGCTGCCGGAATTGTCGGTGCGGGAGCAGGTCACCCGGCTGGGCGAGGCGGTGGTCCAGGTTCGGACCCCCTCGGGCTCGGGCTCCGGGTTTTTCATCAACGAGGACGGCTATCTCATCACCAATTTCCACGTGATCGAAGGTGAAACCCAAATCACCGTCGAGGTGTATCACCGCAGGGCAGGCCAGCTCGAGCGGCGGTCCTACAAAGACGTGCGAATCGTGGCGATGAACAAGTTTCGCGACCTGACGCTGCTGAAGGTTGAGGATCGCGACGCGCCCAAGTTTGTCTCGGTGTATCTCGGCGAGGCGGACGCCCTGGCCGTGGGCGAGCGCGTCTTTGCGATCGGCAGCCCCTGGGGCCTGGAACGGACCGTCACCGAAGGCATCATCAGCACGAAGACCCGCGAAATGCGTGGCGATCTCTACCTGCAAACGACCGCCCAGATCAATCCGGGCAACAGCGGTGGTCCGCTCTTCAACCTCCGGGGCGAGGTGGTGGGCGTGACGAACATGAAAATCAACTTCGGCGAGGGCCTGGGGTTCGCGATCCCCGTCGAGGAGGTCCGCAACTTCCTCAAGCAGCGCGACGCCTTTGCCTTCGACAATCAAAACCCGAGCACCGGCTACCGGTACCTGGAACCGCCCCGGCGCCTGCGCCTTCCTGCGGCCGATGGCTCGCCATGAGCGCGGCGTGTGGCGGCCCGGTCCTCACGCGCGTGGCCACCCGAGCACGCTTTCCTGCTGTCCCTGTAAACATCAACCCATGAAACTGTATCATCACCTCCGAGTCGGCCTTCTGCTCGCGGTCTCCGTGGCGGCGGCGGCGGCCACGCCTCCTGCCGAAAAACTGCTCCCTCCGGACACGCTGGCGCTGCTCAGCATCCCGGATTTCTCCAAGGTCCGGGCAGGAAACCAGGCCAACCCCGCCGCGCTTCTTTGGAACGATCCCGCCCTGCGGCCGTTTCGTGACAAGCTCATGAACAAGCTGCAGACGGAGGTGCTGGACAAGCTCGAGAAAGACACCGGCATCAAGCTGGCGGAATATTACGAGCTCCTCCAGGGCCAGCTCAGCCTCGCCGTGACGCGCAACGGCTGGTCCGGGACCGCCGATCCCCTGCCCGGTTTTGTGATGATCCTGGACGCCGGCGACAAGGGAGAGCAGCTCAAGAGCAAGCTTGCCGACCTCCGAAAGCGGATCGCCGACGGCGGCCAGACGATCAAGACCGAGAAGATCCGCGATGTGGAATTCACCACCCTGCCCCTCGAGGGAGCCGCGGCCGACGCGGATGCGGACAGTGCCACGCCCAAGATCAACCTCACGTTCGGCCAGGTCGGCGCCGTGCTCGTGGCGGGCCTGAACACACGTGACCTCGAACGCGCGGTCGGTCAGTTGACGGGCGCCGGCATGCCGACCCTGTCCGAGGAAGCGGCCTTCACCGCCGACCAACAGGCGTTCTTCCGGGAGGCGTCCGTGTTTGGCTGGATCCACTTCTCGCCCCTGGCCGAAGTGATCACCAAGGTGGCCACCGCCGCGGCAGGCGCTGCGGGAGACGACAATCCCATGGCGCCCAAACCCGACAAGCTCATCGGGGCGTTGGGGCTCCGCGGCCTCAAGACCCTGGCGTGGGGAGTGCGGGACACCGCCGACGGGACCTTCATGGACATGAACCTCGCCGTGCCCTGGCAGGAACGGAAAGGCCTGCTGAAGTTCCTCGCCACCGAGTCCAAGGACGCCGCCATCCCGGCGTTTGTCCCGGCCGAGGCGGTCGCCTTCTGGCGTTGGCGCCTGGATGGTCAGAAGCTTTGGGCTTCCCTCGAAGCGATGGTGGATGAGATTCAGCCGGGGATTCTTGCCGGCGCGATTGGCTTCCTTGACGCCACGATGAAGGAGAAGGATCCGAGCTTCGACTTCAAGCGCACTTTCATCATGAACCTCGGCGACGACCTCGTCGGGTACCAGAAGCCGCCGAAGAGCACGGAACCCAAGGACCTCATGAGCCAGCCCTCCCTGTTCCTGCTCGGGTCGGCCAATGCGGACAAGCTGCTGGGCGCGCTGCGTTCGGCCGTGGCGCTGCTTCCGGAGCCGCTTTCCACCACCCCGATCAAGGACCGCGAGTTCCTGGGCCGGCGCGTCTACACCTTCACCTTGCCCGACATGACCGGCTCGGGCGAGAGCCAGCAGATTCACTTCACCTCGAGCGGCGGCTATGCTGCTTTCTCCGGCGACGCCGGGATTCTCGAGGAATACTTGCGCAGCAGCGAGACCAAGCCCAAGCCGCTCAGCCAGACCACGGGGCTCCAGGAAGCCGCGCAAAAGGTCGGCGGGACCGGCAGCGGCCTCTTCGGATACCAGAACGACGCCGAACAGTTGCGTCCCTTCTGGCAGGCCCTGCGCACGAACAAGGGCCTGTTCATGGACCTGGCCGCCGCTCAGAACCCGGCGATCGAGGGGATGCTCGGCGAGGACCAGGAGGAAATCGAGGCCGCCATCGCGGAATGGGCGGACTTCTCGCTCCTGCCGGAGTTTGAGAAAGTGGCGAAGTACTTCCACTTCACCGTGTATGCCGGCAAGACGTCGACGACCGGTTACACGCTGAAGATGTTCTCGCCGCAACCGCCGGGACTGAAGAAGTAACGATCAAGGGCGCAATCGTCTGTTCCAGGCCGGCCACCCTGGCGGTGCGCCGGCCTGCTCGTTTTCGGATTGGCTCAACGCACCGCCCGCCCCACCGGAGGGCCCAGGGCGACACGGAACCCCACGAAATAGATGCCGTTGGACGGCGACATCATGAAGCGGTTGCCTGAGCCGGCGAACTTGACCTCCTGATTCCAGCCGCCGCCCCGGAATACTTTGAGCTTGCCCGAGGCGGGTCCCGCCGGGTTGGTCGCTCCGGTTTGGGGAAAGGGGTGCTGGAACCAGTCCAGACACCATTCCCAGACGTTGCCGTGCATGTCGCAAAACCCCCACGGATTGGGCTCCTTCAAACCCACCGGATGCGTGCTGGAGTCACTGTTCTCCATCGTCCAGGCGAAGCGCTCCGCCACGCCGGGATCGTCCCCGAAACTGAAGATATTGGTCGTACCCGCCCGACACGCGTACTCCCATTCCGCCTCCGTGGGCAGACGGTACTCGTACCCGGACGGAAGTCGGCCCGCTTCACGTTCGCGGGCGCTGAGCTTTGCGCAGAAGGACTGGGCGTCCAACTGACTCAGCTTCTCGACGGGGCGGTTCGAGTCCCCGGTGAAATGACTGGGATTCCGGCCCATCACCGCGGTGTACTCGCCTTGCGTCACCTCGTACTTCCCCAGCCAGAAGCTACCGCTGATCGTCACGGGCTGTCGCATGCGGACGAACGAACCCGGCTTCAACGGGATCATGTTGGTGATGGGGACCAGCCGAAGTTCGGGGGGACGGCCGCCGACCGCCGCCGCGGAACGCGGTCGTTCCTTGCAGCCGATTGAAACCAGCAGGGCCGCCAGCAAGCCAGCCCGCAGGAGACCATAGCCGGGGTGTCCCCCGTGGATGTGTCGAGCTTTCATCGTTTCTGGGAAGCGGCCGGTTCCTTGCGGACCTGCGCAGTTGCCATGAACCGGTGAGGAGCGCGGGCTTCAGCCCGCAGGGACGTCCCTTGGCCGGCGTGGCTTCCTGCGGACTGAAGTCCGCGCTCCGGAGGTGATTCATGGAGAGTGTCCGGTTCCTTGCGGACCTGCCACGAAGCTCGCCCGCCCCGCTCGCCCGCGCCTCGCTCAGCCGAAGTGACCGTCTTGTGCACAACGCGAATCGCACGGTTCGCCGGCGTGACCTCCACGACCTCCTCGCTCCTATCCGGCCAGCGAACCCACAATTGGCTGGGCTCGTCCTGCAAGCCCAGGATCTGGGCGGGGGCATTCATCGACCAACCGCCCGACCCTGCGACCACGGCTCGACACGGGCCGCGTCTTCCGCCGCCGTACACCACACGCATCAGTGCCCCTACCCCTTCCGGGTTGGCTGGGGGCCCGCGCAACTCGACCCGCAAGCCGGGCTTTCCCTGGCGGTTCAGGAACAGCCGCGTGGCCTCGCGACGCTCGATGACTGCCAGATCGGGACGACCATCATGGTTGTAATCCGCAACCGCCCCCCCACGCTGTTCGCCCAGCAAGCGGATCCCGCTGGCGTCCGGCTCCACCGCTTCGAAGCCGCCATGACCGTCCCCCTTCATCCAGACTCCACACCCGCCATCGTCCCGTGACAGGTCGGAGGTCATGCCGAAAAAGTTCTGACCCAGAAAGAGGTCCTCGGTCCCGTTGCCGTCGAAATCGGCAACAGCGACTGCGAAGACCGGCGCACGCTGGGCAGCCGCCGGCAATCCCAGCGGTTCAAAATGATCGCCACGGTTGAGGAACACGGTGGAATCGAGGCGAACCGCTTCCACGTAAGGCGCATTCGGCCGGCCGGGCGGGAGGATCTCCCCGATCGCGGCCGCGGCGAAGGCCTGATGCGTGGGAAAACGACTCGCCAGGTCCGGCAGCCCGCGACTCAGCCAGGCACGGTCGCGCACGGGATACCACGTTCCACGATCCGACCAGGCTTCGATCAACTCGAAGATGTCGTCGCCGTCCCAATCCCCGTAGTACAGGCGCAGCGGAGAGGGCTGGTACAGCTCGTAAATCGAATTGCGCCCCCAGTTCCCACACGCGAGGTCCAGCCTCCCATCGCCGTCAAAATCGCCTGCCGCAACCCCCGTCCACCATCCGGTGAAACCCTCCAAGCCGCTCGCCTTGGTGACCTCTTCAAAGGCCGATCCCGTGTTGCGCAACACCCGCACCGGTCCCCACTCCGTGGCAAGCGCCAGGTCCACGCGCCCATCCAGATCGAAGTCGGCGAACGTGGCGCCGTTCACAAGACCCACCACCCCCAACGACCAGCACTTGCCTGCCCCGGGCGCGAACGATCCGGCCTCGTTGAGCCATACCGACGAGGCGGTGGCTTCCGGATAACGACCGGGCACCGCACGACCGCCCACAAACAAGTCCAGGTCGCCGTCCCCATCGACATCCGCGGCGGCCAACGCCCCGATCGAGGTTGGACCGGCGGGCCAGCCTTGGGCGATCTGGAGGTCGTTGGCGCCAATCGCGCTGACGACTGCCTTCCCGGTATCCGGCGTGGCTGGCTGCGAACCCGGGACAAGCAAGAACCGGTTCCCACGGCCGTCGTGCCACCCCACGACGGGGGCGTCCGGAGTGGCTTCCATGCCCCCGTCAAGGCGTCGGAAGGATCGGCCTTCACGGTTGATAAACCCGGTCAGCTTCCCACCCACGCCGTCGGGAACCACCAGATCCTCCCAGCCGTCCTCATTCAAGTCCTGCCAGGCAACGCCTGGTCCGAGTGCGGTCAGTGGCCGCGGCAACAACGTCTGCCGGGCCGGTTCTTCCATGGCGCGCTCGGCAAGACGGTGGTCAATCGCCTCGGAGACATCTTCGAACCACGAGGCGGGCGCTGGCGGGGCTGGGCGAGGTGCCGGGGCCGCGCCGGGGTTTTCCTGGATTTCGTAGATGTGGTTGGGCTCAACTTCCGGAACCACGGTCAGCGCACCGCTGCGCCAGCGCACCTCGATCCTCAACGGGCGGCCAGTCTGCGCGGCCGCGGCGAACACCCGCGTGGCCTGGTCGCCGGACATGTAGCGTCCGCCGCAGACGACCTCCTGCGACTGGCGGACGGGTCCACCCTCCAGCGTAATCCGGGCCCCAACGCCGTGGGGATTCGGCGGCAGTCCTTTGAGACGCACCCCGATTCGCGGCGCGCTGCTGTCGTTGCGATAGAGGGTGGCCACCTCGTTGAGGTTGTTGACGACGACATCCAGGTCGCCGTCGTTGTCGAGGTCCCCGAGGGCAGCACCGTTCGCGATGCCCACGTGGTCGAATCCCCACGACGCGGCCGGCTCGAACGTGGCGTCTCCCCGGTTGCGAAAGGCCAGGCTCTTCGTCCGCCATTCCGGATGAAGCCGGCGCGATCGCTTCCGTTCTTCGAAGTTCATCTGCCGCATGCGCCGCCGTAACTCGTCATGACTGTCCTGGTCCATGACATCCATCCCGAACCCCGTCGTCACCAGCAGGTCCTCGTACCCGTCCAGGTCCACGTCCAGGAACATGGGACACCAGGACCAACCCGTGGCCGCGACTCCCGCCATGAGTGCGGTTTCGGCGTACGCGCCATCCCGCTGGCCGAGGAAGAGCATGTTGCGATTGAAGCGCGGCTGGGCGTCCGGACGTTCCACCTCCGCGGCCTTGGGCCGGTCGCGCATCAACTGGGTCACGCGCTTGCCATGATCACGCGCCAGCATGTCGAGCACAAACAGATCGTCGTGGCCGTCCCGGTTGAGGTCCGCGAAGTCGAGCCCCATGGACGACCGACTGGTGTGTCGCAGCTTCCACCGCGCGACGTCCCGGAACTTGCCCCCGCCGTTGTTGATCCAGAACCGGTCCGGCGAGGCGTTGTCGTTGCAGACGTAGAAATCGGGGGCTCCGTCGCCGTTGACGTCCCGGAACATCACCGAAAGCCCCCAGTCGCGCGTCGGCGCCAGCGGCGCGCCGTGCTCGTCCGTGAAGAGGCCGGGTTCGAAGAGAATGGACTCGAAACGCCCGGTGCCGTCATTCCGATAAAACCCGTGGTACTCCGGCAACTCACGCACGCTCCCGTCCGGCAGTGCCTCGAACCGGTCCTTCCATCGCGGCAATGTCGTGGGTTGATCGTTCACCTTCGTGACGGTCCAACCGTTCGCGCGGCGCGCCAGCGCGAACCGCGTCGTAGGATCGGCCAGGTGCATGACGTCGATGTAATGCGTGCAGTAAAGGTCGAGGTCACCGTCACCGTCGATGTCCGCCAGCGCCAGGGAAGTTGCGGATGCGGTTCGCGAGAGGCCGGAATCCGCGCGTTCGGTGAACCGGCCTTGGCCATCGTTGAGGAACAACCGGGTCCCGGTGCCGATGCCGTTGACCAGCAAATCCAGGCTGCCGTTGCCATCGACGTCCGCAAGCGTGGTTCCCGTCGAGTACTGCTCGGCGCATGCGGCCGGTCCGGGATCGAGTTCCTCGAAGCGCCAGTTGCCCAGGTTTCGATACAGCCGGTTCGGGCCCTGCAATCCGCAGAAATAGAGGTCGGCAAGGCGGTCGCCGTTGACATCTCCGATGGCAACTCCCGAGCCATTATGGGCGACGGCGTTGGTCGCGTAGGCGTCGCCCACGAGGAGGTTGGTGAACCACACCCCGGTCAACCGCGGGTCCGTGAGCTGAAAGCCGGGCTTCGTCACGTTGCCGGGTTGCACGGCGGAACGGCGAACGGTCGATCCGGCGGGTGTCGCGGCTGCGGCACCTTCGGCATCTGTCGGGCCCACCAGGCCCACGCATGCGGCGAACGCCACGAACGCCCGGAGCATGGGTTCAGCAGAACAGGCGGCTTGGCGGTGTCAATACCTACGGCAGCCGTCACGCAAGGCGTGTGGGACCGCGGGGAGGATCCTCCGCCGTCGAGGTGCGGAGCAGCTCGGGGGATTTCGATAGTCGAGATTACGAACCTGTCACGCTATCAGTCTACCTTGGGGCGCCGGCTGACTGGTGGGGACGGCCTGCCACTGACTTCAACGAGGCTGCTTGCCGTCGCCAATCGAGGGCTCCAACTCGTCCAAGTCCACGCCCATGCGGTCGAATTCAGCCGCGGCGTTCAGGAAGTGCGCCGTCATCCAAAACACCGTCCAACTCTCGCTGTACCCTCCCCGCAACCGGAACACGTTCGACATGTCGCCATGCTGGGCGAAGTTCGTCTGCTGAATCTGTTCCCCCTGGCTGCCGAACGGGTCGATCATCTGCCCGCACGACCGGTACATGACGGCCGCCAGACGCTTCAGGTCGTCGCGCCCCAGGTAATCGCCCATGCGCCAGATCTCCGGGGTGAACACCACGCCGAAGACATCGAGATGCTGGTTCTGGGCGGACACGATCGTCCAACCGCGCGTCTTGAGCCCGTGGTCGCGCAACCGTCCGGCCGGCAGGTCGATATCCCAAAGCACGGTGTAGGACAGCGTCACGTCCATGGCATGCGCCGCCCAGTCGAGATACGGCGGTTCGTGGGTCAACTCATAGAGCGCAAGGAATCCCTGGAACGCAGCCCAGGCCCCTTCCTTGTCTTCGCAGTTCGCGTCGAGCGTTCCCCCCCAATAGGGCTCCGTCATGTCCAGGTGCCGGCGGGCGTAGTAGGCACCAGCCTTGACGGCAGCCTCCCGGAAGCGAGCATCGCCGAACAAACCGTGAGCCTTGCACAGCGGCGAGATGAAGAACGCCTCGGCGGTGTTCACCGGTTTCCAATCGTCCCGGAGGATGCGCCCGGCATGAACGGCGCAGGCGCGCTTCAGGAAAGCCTCCCACGGCACCGTGTCCACTCCCGGCATCCGACGTCCCTTCAGAATCGACCGCGCAAAGCCCTCCATGGCCTGACCCTGGGAAACCGGGTCCTGGGCCGCCCAGACTCCCGTATCCGCATTGTAGTCGAGGAGAAATCCGTTCGCATTGAACGGCGCTTGTGCCAGGAGATCCAGCGAGCGCACGCCGTAACCGACCATCTTCGGGTCGCCGAGACGGTCTGCCAGCCCCAACATCGCATAGGCCGCGGTATCGGCCTGTCCGCACCAGCCCATGACGTAGCGCTTGCCCTCGACGTAATCAGGGTACATCTCGAATCCCGCGTCCTTGTCCCGGTCCCGGAATCGTGAAAGCGCGAAGCGGTACTTCTCCCGGAGGATTTCGTCCAGGCGCGGCAGGTCCTCGGTCCCGCCCAGGGGATGCAGGCGCATCGCCGTGCGCAGTGGCGTCCGGAAGCCGCTGCCCGGGACCGTCTGCGGGACGATTTCGAGCCAGAACGACTTCTCGATCACCATGCCCGGGCGCAGGTTCAGCCAGGTATCGGGATACTCGAGGAACTTTCCTTGGAGCGCCTTGGTAACACTGGGGCGACGATTGGCAGCGGTGGGACCGGAAAGGGCGGCCAGTTCGGTTGAATCGGCCAACGATGTCAGGCCGAGTGTCCACCACTGGTCGTTCTGATTCGCGCCCGAAGCGGGCGAAGGGAGCGTGTGCAGCGCCACGGCACGACACGCGGCGCCCTCCTGCCACTCAATACTCGTCCAAGGCGCGGAGAAGCGGTGCTCCTCAAAGAAAGTCCTGTCCCCCGGTTGTCCGCGATGGACCGTGACCGCATGGTTGCCGGTCTTCTCGCCGGCGGGGTTTCCGTAGACGACCACCCCGGGCAACATCGGACGTGCGTTCACCGCGCCCGGGACCATCCACCGCACGGACAAGGTGCAGCGCGGCAGCACTTCCTTGCCGGTCCACGTCCAGCGGCGCATGCCGCGTACCAGGCCGCTCTCGACCCGGTAGGCATCGCGCAGGGCCATGGTTCCCCCCGCCAAGGGAAGCTGGGCTGACAGGATCAACCAATCCCCTGAACGTTCCACTTTGTCCGGGCTCGCGTGGACCCAACCGTCCGGCCAGCCTTCGGACCAATGGGTCGCCACCGACCATAGCCCCTCGGCGGGAGACTCGAAAAAGGCGCGTCCGTCAACACTGACCACCACGCGCAGGGGCGCCGTTTCCGTCAGCTTCAATTCAGGGGCGACGGCCGCATGGGCGGCAACCGGACACATACCCACGGCGGCGCTCAGGAAGCTCAGGCCGGCGACAGAGAGCGGTGCAACGAATCGCTGCGCAAAACCCCTGAAGCACACCCTCCCATGACAGTCCGGTAAGCGGGAACCGCGTCCAGGCCTTTGCCTGCCAGCTTCAGCAGGCGCCGGAGTGCGCGCCCGAGCGTCGATGCGAGGGGGCGTGGATGGCCCGGCGACTGGAGGGGGGAGGGCGGCATGGTTGCGCGAAGCGCTCATCGAGATGCGGCGTTGGAGAGGTGTCATCGGATTGCGTTTCGAGGCTGGCGGCTCCCACGGGCGACGGCAAGTCATCCGTGAGAGGCCAGAGGCCGCGAACCGCTTCAGAGCCGACGAACCTCGATCCACGTCTCCGCCTTGCTCCCGGTGGCCAGATCGCGCGCCGTCAGTTCGTGACGCCCTTCGCACAACCGCGCGTAGGGTCGGCCGCGACGCCACTCCACCGTCAAGGTGGTGCTTTGCCAGTCAATCGCTCCGGTGCCCTGAGCGCGCAAGGGGAGCCAACTCCCGGCCTCGGGCAGATCCGGATCCAGCAGAAAAACACTGGCGGGCAGCGGCTGCTCGAGGCGTATCGCCGACCTGCTCGGATCGACTCCCGGGGCCGATGCCGGGGCGGGCCACTCCCGGGCGATGCGCGGGCCGAGGGTGTTCTCCGGGCTCTCGATCCACGCAGCGTACTCGAGAGGCAACCGGACCGCTCCCTTCCGATCGTAATCCTCCGGGGCTTCCCTCGGGGGCAGAATTCCGTCAGGGAACTTCTCCCGCAGGGCGTCGGGCTGGCCGGGAGCCACCAGGCGTCCGGTAAGCCGATGAACGTGAGCTTCGACGAGGGTGGCCGGCGCGGGAAACCAGGTCGTGCCGAATCGCTCGTGCAGGTGGGTCATGACTTCGTGCATGAAAGGCGCCGCGCCGCTGATGCCGGACACGCCGCGCATGGGGGTCCCGTCGAAATTGCCCATCCACACCCCGACCACGAACTCGGGCGAATAGCCGAAAGCCCAGTTGTCGCGAAAATCGGTGCTGGTACCGGTCTTGCACGCCACCGGGAAGTCGAACCTCAACGGCGAATCGATCCCGAACGCAGCGGCTCGCGCGTCGGGATCGCTCAAGATGTCGGCGACCAACCACGCGGCATTCGCGTCGAACAACCGGGTTGGCCCTCCCGGGCATGGACCGCAGCCAGGCAGGGCGGGCACTCCCCTGCCCGCCGTATCCGGTGAGCCGGGAACGGCGCGTCTTGCCTCGTGGGCTTCGATCAACAGTGAGCAAGGCCTGAATTCGCCCAATCGCGCGAGGCAGGCATAGGCGTTCGCGAGTTCGAGGAGGCGCACCTCGGCGTTCCCGAGGGTCAATCCCAGGCCGTAGTGCTCCGCGGGCTGGTCCAGGGTGCTCAGGCCGCAGGATTGAAGCCGCCGCTGCAGCACGGTCGCCCCGCCAAGGTCGTCGAGAAGTCTCACCGCCGGAACGTTGAGCGAATTCGCGAGCGCTTCGCGGAGTCGGACGGGTCCCCGACAGCGGCGGTCGTAGTTCACGGGCGCAAAAACCCCTGTCGGCGTCGGGAACTCGGTCGGGACATCCGCGAGCGGTGTCGCGGCCGTCGCGCCCGCTTCGAGGGCCAGGGCATAGGTGAACGGCTTCAGCGCCGAGCCCGGCGAGCGCCTCGCCCAGGCACCGTTCACCTGCCCGGCATCGGCCGCGAAGAAGTCCCCGGATCCAACCAGGGCGAGCACGTCGCCCGAGGGCACGTCGATGACGACAACCGCTGCATGGCGAACGTGCTGAGCCGCCAGACGGGCGAGGTGCTGCCGGAGGCTGCCCTCGAGGCGGAGCTGCAGTTCGAGATCAAGCGTCGTGGCGACAGGCCCGCCAGCCCGCGACCGGATCCAGTCCGGGCGCTGATCGAGGAGCAGTTCGACAAAGTGCGGGGCCTTGAAGTCGCGGCCGCGAGGCCGGAGGCGGATCGGGGTGTTCCGCGCGCGCTCGGCCTCGTCCCGCCCGATGGATCCCAGCGCCACCATGCGATCGAGGATCCACTCTTGACGCTTCTTCGCGGCGGCCAGGTGGCGATGCGGGTTGAGCCGGCTTGGCGCCTGGGGGATACCGGCGAGCAACGCCGCTTCGGCCAGGCCAAGATCGCGCACGCCATGGCCGAAGTAGCTGGCGGAGGCGGAGGCACAGCCTCGGCGGAGGTTGCCGTAATCGAGGCGATTGAGGTAGGCCTCGAGAATCTGCTGCTTGCTCCAGATCTGTTCGAGGCGCATGGCCTGGGCGGCCTCGCCGAGCTTGGTCCACAGGGTGCGCGGTCTGGGCCGGGCGAGCTTGATCAGTTGCTGGGTGATCGTCGAGGCGCCGGAAATCACACGCCGGTGCCTTACCCACTGCCATGCGGCACGAGCCACGGCTCGTCCGTCCACGCCGTGGTGATTCCAGAAGCGGCTGTCCTCGGCCGCCAGCGTGGCGTCGATCAAGGCCGCGGGAATGTCGGCCAATACGACTTTGCGGGTGACCAGTTCCGTGGCGCTGACCTCCCGGAGGGCCCGCCCATGACGGTCGTTCAGCTCGATCGATTGGGGTGGATCTTCGAAGAGCTCGGGAGGCAGCTCGACGAACCGCAGCGCCAACCTTCCACCGACGATGAGCAGGCACGGGCCGATCAGGGCGGCCAGGGCCCACCACCTCAGCCGACGCCTCCACCCTGGTTTGCCGGTGTCCGGGTTCACAAGGCGTCCTCTGCCCGCACGCGGATGGTTTCGCTCAGCCCCCAACGCTCCGGGTGATACATCTCCTCGATCTTCGCGCCCGGAGCGATCGCCTCGCCCGCGGCCCGGACGCGTGCCAGGTAGCGGATGAAATGCGTGCCGGGATGCAGCCGATCACAGAAGAACAGGGCCCGGTCGCTGCGCAGTTCACGGTAATCGCTCACCCAGTCGTCCCCCGCCTGACTCTCCTCGGCGGCGGCGGTCACCCGGGAACGAAACTCGGGATTGACGGCCTCAAGGATGGCGGGCAGCGGATCGTTGACGGCCACGTAATGCGCCAACTGGCGGACCTCGATCCGCAACGTCACGAGGATGCGATCGCCGACACGCGCGCTCCTGGGCCAACCGTTCGCCGGCGGGCTCGCCCCGCCCGCTTCACCTTCTCCCACCTCGAGCGAACCGTCGTCTCTCAGGAGATCGTAGCGGCGCTGCAGGCCGAAACCGCGGTCCTGTCGCGGCGGTTCGACAACCCGGGAGCGCCCCACGATGGTGGCCTGGGCAAACCACGGCTGAGGGTTCGGATTGTCCAGCCAGAGCGGTGGGCAGTCGACAGCACCTTCGAACTGCAGGGTTCGTTCGAAGGTGGGGGCCTCGTTCCCGAGTTCGAACGAAATCACCTGCTCGCCCCACTTCAACTCGCCGCCTCCGGAGGCTCGCTCGCCCTCGACGCTCCGCGCATACTCCGCAAGTGCAAGCAGCGCCCAGGCGTTGCCCTGAGTCGTGGTCCAGTGACCGCCCTCCCGGGCGTGCAGCAGTTCTTCGACGAGGGTATCCACTTCGCGTGCCTCCGGCCGGCACTGGCACCAGGCCAGGAGCTGCAGCGCCAAACCGCGGGCAGCGCACCCAAACCACCGGCCGTCCTCAGCCGGCAGCTTGACCTTCGGCCGCAGGAGTTCTTCCACCCGCGCGTCTCCGTGAAAACCCTGGAAACGGGCTGCGGTCTGTGGGGAGTTTTGCCCCGACGCTCCGGCGGCCTCGCCGGGTCGGGCAACCCAGCCTTCAGGTTGTAGGCCCGGTGCCCCCACCGGGCGGTTCATGGGAAGGCTGAGCGCGAGTGTCGCCCGGGTCTCGAGGCTCATGCGATCCCGCTGGGCGAACAGCGCCTCGGCGTACCCCCACTCCGGTTGATCCCAAAGCGTCAACGCCCAGAGCGCCAGAACGCGGGGAGCGAGTTCCTCCTCGTCCATCACCCGCCCGCTTTCGGCGAGTCCCTCGCGCAGGTATTGACGCAGACGGTCCAGGCGGTCCGCCGGCCAAAGGCAACCGAGCCGCTCGGCAAGGGCCAGGGCGACCCCGCCGTAGGCGCTCAGCCAAAGCTGCGAAGTCCTGCCTCCGGGCCAGTACGCCAGGCCACCGTCGGCCGTCTGCATGAGCAGCAGCCGGTCCAAGCCGCGCCGGATTGCCCTCGTGCCCTCCTCCGGCGAGCGGGTCACACCGGCAACGCCGGGAGGCAACCCGGACAGAGCGATCCATGGCAGCAGCGCGGACACGGTCTGTTCGGAGCAGCCATACGGATACTGGAGCAAATGCTGGACAGCTTCCGCCACGCCGCCCAGCCGGCTGTTCGAAACCCGGACCTGGATCTCCCGTTTCCCAGGTCCCTCGAGCAACTGCGCATTGGCCCCCGCAAGCAGATTTGTCGTGGAGGTCCGGCTGCGAGTCAGCAGCACCTCGCGCAGCTCCGGAGCGGGGTCCTGGACGGCAAGGTGGGACTCGACGGCGTCGGTGAAGGCGTCGCGGCCCGCATCGAGAAACCGCGCCCGCCAGATCCAGCGCGTTTGCCCGGGCTTCAGGAAATGCACGGGAAAGTCCACGTTCGTGATGGCGCCGGGCTCCATGGTGATTCGCTGGACACCCCTCGGCTTGGTGGCGGGTTTTGCTCCGCTCGCGAGCGTGCTCTCTTCCGGGATTCCCACCACAGCCATCCCGTCGCTGTCCGATTCGAAGGCCACCTCGATGGCGCCGGCGTGGGTGCTGCGGTTGTGAACCAGCGTTCGGAGCTGCAGACGGTCGCCCGCATGGGCGAACGCCGGAAGCGCAGGTTGGAGCATCAGGGGCTTGTTCACCCGGAACGCGGCCGCGGACGCCCCAAACTGGTGCTGCGCGGTTTGCGCGACCGCCACCACCCGATACCGCGTCAGGCTGTCGGGCGCGGGGAAGCTCACTTGCACCCGGCCTGCCGCGTCGGTGCTCAGGTTGGCGTTCCAATACGCACATGCCAGGAAACGCTGTCGCAGCGCGCTCCCCTCCTTCCCGCCGCCCCCGATGAGGAAGCCCTTGTTGTGAAAATCCCAGTACTCCGGATCCTCGGGCAGCAAGGCCGGCAGCGTGCAATGCGACCATACTGCCAGCGGTTGCGGTCCGTAAAAGACCGCGTGGGGATCCGGCACGCCCGGGTCCACCAGACTCAGCACTCCCTCATCCACGGCATAGAGAGTCACCTCCGCGCCCGCCGCCGGCTGGCCGGTGCCATCGCGTACCAGACCGCGTACCGTAACGGGGGCGCCCGGCAGAATGTCGACGGCCGGCAGTTCGAGCGCGATCTCCAGCCGGGTCTCCGGTTGCTCGATATGGAGCTGGCAACTGCCGAGCGAGTATTCGGGCTCGGGCGTTGACTTCGGACTTTGCTCGAGGCCGCGAAGCAGCATCACGGTGACGTAAGCGTTCGGCGCGTCTTCGGCGGACAGCGGCACGAAGACTCGTGGGGCGTTCCCAGTCAAGTTGGTCACGAAAGAGCGCATGACCCGGTCCCGCTCGACGCTCACGACCGCCAGGCCGCTGAACGGCGCCTTCAGGAGAAGGGTGGCCGTCTCGCCGGCGAGGTAGTTTGTTCGGTCCGGCACCATCCCCAGGAGGGCCGGGCTGCGGTAGTCCCAGGCAAGCTTCAACGGGCCGCTGGCGTACAGCGGGAAGGTTGTCATCACGGGCCGCCCTGCAGGGTCCAGGGCGGTCGCCTCAACGACGTACTGCCCCGCGGTCGGCGGCGTGAACTCGAACGCCGGCTCCACTTCCATCGCGGGCTCCCATCGCGAGTCATTCCACACGGCCTGCTGCACCGTGCCGTCCCCCTCGCGGATGAGCGTCAACACGGGTTCACTGCGATAATCCAAGCCACCGCCGGTGCCCTGCACGCGAACGGTCTGCCAGTCGACTTTCTGGAACTTCACATGGGCGGTGACCGGCTCCGGCCAGGGCTTTCCCTGGGTGTCTACCGCCACGAGGCGCAGCGGCCAGGGCTCGCCCTGCTCACACGCGCCCGTCTCCTGCCATGCGCCCAGGTAGAAGTCCGAACTGTGCCGGACGAAGCCCACCCGGCTCGAGAGGGTCTGCTGGTTCAAGTCGGTCAGTTGGACCAAGGCCTCGACCGCGCGCGGTTGTGGCGCGGCCGGATTGAGGGGGATCTCCGGGGCCAGCACCAGCGGCCTGCCCCGTGCGTAGTTGGTTTCCCCGTGAAGCGTGGTCGTTGTCCCCGCAGCTCCCAGTCTGGGCACCTCGAAACGCGGGCCGAAGGCGAATCCCCCGAACCCCTCGGGCGCGAACCCGGCGTCTTCGGCGCGAACGCTCCACCGCACCGTCCCCCGCCCCACTTCGTCGCCGAACAGATAGCGAGCGGACACGGGCAGCAAGACCGGGTCGCCCGCGGCGAGCGCCCCAGGCACGTTCACGGATACGGAGAACGCGTCGGGTTCGTAGTCCTGGACCTGGAAATAATGGCGGTGAACCTCGTTGGTGCCGAACCTGAGCTCGGCGCGATAGCCACCGCGCACTTCGGAGGGCAGGGCCACATCCGCGGCCCAGCCACCGTGCTCGGAGATCTCGACCGCCTGCGTGTGGATGACACGGTCCCGCGCGTCATGAACCGTGAAGCGCCCCTGCGCTCCCTGGGGGATCTGCGTACCTGTCGGGAATTGGTCCCGCACGATGGCCTTCAGGTGCAGGGTTTCCCCCGGTCGATACAGGCCACGATCACTGAAAAGCAACACCTGGCGCGGGCTGGGCTCGGCCTCCCAGGGATAACGGACCACCACGTAGCGACCGTCGAGATAGAGCGAGTGTTCGCGCAGCTCCGCGGCCCTCAAATCGCCGTCATAGGCAGCCACCAGCCAGGTGCCGCGCGGGTCGAGCGGCAGTTCGACCAGCCCCGGAGGCTGGTTCGTGGCCTGGGCGAGCAACTCGTTCTCATCCGTCACCACCTGGACCTTCACCCCGGCCAGGGGCCGCCCTGTGCGGTAAGAGAATGGCAGCACCCACAAGCGGGTATCGGATCGCTTCCAGTAAAGGCCCAAGTCCGTCACCTGCACCAGGGCCTGGGTGCCGGGCCGCTGCCCGGCGAGGCCCTCCTCGGTACTCACGGTCGCGTCCAGGAAGAGCGCGCCGGCCTGCCGGCCGGCCAGCACCTCATCCCAGGCGATGGTCGACCGGGCGCTCTCGTCGATGGCGGCTCCGAGTAGACGATTTGTCTGCCAGATGGTTCGCCCGGGGAGCACGTTGTAGTCCAGGCCACGGAACGGCTCGTACACGCCCTCCGCGTCGTCCCAGGGATCGGGGCGGCGATAGCTGCGATAGCCTCTCAGGGCCGGGACCAGCGAGGCTTCGTCCAGGAGTTTCGCGCGCAGCCGGACTTCCTGCACGTTCACGGCGAGCAGGTCGAACTGACGGCGACCCGCGCTGAGTTGTTCGGTGCTGAGCGCCGGCAACCGCAGCCGCGGCGGGAGGGGAAGGAACGAAACCGTCTCCGTAACGTCGCGATTCAGGCGCACCGCCTCCCGGGCCGGGAACCCTCGCTTGAGTTGGACGGTATAGGATTCCTCCAGCCCAAAGTCACCGCTCAGGGTGATTTCACGCGACCCCACCGCGGCGTCCAGGTCGTCGGGCCGGGGCTGGACTGAAATCCAGTCCATGACGTTCGTCTCGTTGATCTCGGGGGAGATGGTCTTCGAGAACTGGACCACGAGCCGTCGGCCGCCGTTGAGCCCGCTGCGAGCCTCCACCTGCACCGGTTCGAAAGGCTGGACCCGACCCAGCCGGACCCATGCTTCCCGCTCGAGACGCAGTTCCGGTTCAACGGAGGGCAGCCCCGCGCGAACCTGGAGCCGCCAACCCGATCCTTCCGGCAAGGGGCTCGCCGGGCTGACGATGAGCCCGTGAGACAGGAATTCCGGCCGGCTCGAATCGTTCACTTCGGAACGGGGCATGGCGCGACGAAGCCTTCCTCCGCCCTGCGCGCGGGCAAAGCGCTGCCTCCACGTCGCCTGGAAGCCGTCAGGCATCCACAAACCGTCGCCCTCCCCCGGCCTGGCCTGTCTCACGACGCCGGGAATGCGTCGACCGGTATCGTCCAGAAAGATCAGAAAGCCGCCGACCTCCTCGGCCAGGACGTCGGCGTTAAACGCGAGGTTCAGCCGCGGCGTCACCGACACGTTGTTGGTGTCGAACCAGTACGGCAGCTGCGCGCCGAAGCCGAAAGGCGGCGTCCGCACGGGGCGTTCCAAGCGCGCCGACTTCCACGCCAGCGAGAGCTGATACTCGTTACCCAGGGCCGGTGGTTCCGTCGGCGTGAACACACCGCTGCGCCGGCTCAACCAGGTCCACTCACCCGGCCATGAGGGGGCGATCTTCAGCGGCGAAGGGTCCTCGACCACGCCCACCTTCGCACTCTCGATCACGGGTTCCTCGAACCGAAACTCGAGCGTGGTCGTGGGTTCCAGGGTGTCGCCGGCCAGCATGAGCCGGACGCCCCGTTCCTCGGCGGGCGGACGCCCGCATCCGGTTGCCAGGACGAGGGCCAGAGTCACCAGGACCGCCATTCGTTCGCGTGATCGCATTGTCACCTGCCGCGTTGGTTGTGTGACGCGAGGCTGCGGTGTGGCGTTCCCGTGTCAATGGCTGCCACCGCCGAGTTGTTCACAAAAACAGAAACTGATTTGTTGCACGATTCTCACGATTGCCTCAGCATCCGTGCAGCAATCCGGTGGAAACGCAACCACAACCAACTTTTCCGGAATTCAGAAGGGGGGTGAACTCTCGTGCCCGCTAAGAAGAAAGCACCTGCCAAGAAAGCCGCAGCCGTCAAGAAGCCCGCTCCGAAGGCCGCCAAGAAGAAGTAGTCGTCACGCGGAAGACCGGGAGGCCGGCCCCCGCTCGTCGGCGGTCAGCCTCCCGGTCCCCGTCCGTTCGCGCGCCACGCCTCCGCCTTCCGCATGGCCACCCTCGCCTTCGACATCGAAACCTCCGCCCTCGACCGGTCGCACTTCGACGAAGCCCAGTTGGAGTACCTCTACCGGGACGCCGAACGGCTGCCTGATCCCGCCGCTCGCGAGCAACGCCGTTCCGAGATCACGCAGCAACTCAACCTTTATCCGTTCACCTCCCAGGTCGTCTGCGTGGCCATGCTCAACACCGACACGGCGCGCGGCCAGGTCCTGTTCCTGGCAACCGATGTCGAGGAAGGCGGGGCCGCGGATCCCGCCGTCGAATTCGTCGCCTGTGTGGACGAGTCCGAGCTGCTGCTGGCCTTTTGGGACGTGGCCAGGCATTACGAGCAAATCGTCACCTTCAACGGCCGCGGTTTTGACGTCCCCTTCCTTTACCTCCGCTCCGCCCTGCTCAATGTCCCCATTTCCCGCAAGCAGTGGCTCGGATACCGCTTCGCCACGGAACCCCACTGCGACCTGGCGGAGCAACTGACCTTTTACGGCGTGAGCGGACGGGACGGTGCGGCCCGACGGTTCAACCTGGATTTCTACTGCAAGGCCTTCGGGATCGAGTCGCCCAAGAGCCACGGCGTCACCGGGAGCGACGTGAACACGTTGATGGCCGAGGGTCGCCACCGCGATATCGCCGCCTACTGTCTCCGCGACGTTCGGGCGACCGTGGAACTCTACCGCATCTGGCAGCAAAGGCTGGCTGGCGTCCGCTGAGTCCTCCGAACTTCCCCGCCGCCAGGCGGAAATGGCTCAGGCAGCGCTCGGCTCCATCCGGACGCGGCCCGAGCCGCGAACGACTTCCCCGATGGGCCACGCCCGGTGTCCGGCCCGTTCGATCAGGCGCAGCACCGCGGGGACGTGATCGGAGGCGACGATGGCCACCATGCCGATTCCCATGTTGAAGACCTGGTAGAGCTCCCCTTCGCCAGCCTGCCCGGACTCCGCGAGCAGTTGAAAGATCGGAAGAACTTCCCAGGTTCCTTTGCGGATCACCACATCGCACCGGGCCGGAAGGACTCGAGGAATGTTGTCGAGAAACCCGCCGCCGGTGATGTGGGCGAAGGCCCGGATCGGCCCATGGGAGGAAGCGCCCTCCGGGGAGCTCTTCCGTCCCGCAGCCGGTCGACGGGTCTTGCCCGAAGGAAGGGCGGCGTTGAAACGCTTGAGGAGAGCCTGAACCAGCGGCCCGTAACTCACATGCACCTTCAGCAACTCGTCGCCCACGGAACCACCCAGGCCCTGGACCCGGCTTTCCGGCTTAAGCCCCATCTGCTCGAACAGAATCTTGCGGGCCAGAGAGTAACCGTTGGTGTGGAGTCCGCTGGACGCGATCCCGATCACGGTGTCGCCCACGCTGACCGACTTCTGGCCGTGCAGCATCCGGTCCCGCTCGACCACGCCGACAATGGTGCCACTCACGTCGTACTCGCCCTCGGAATAAAACCCGGGCATCTGCGCCGTCTCCCCGCCGATCAAAGCGCAGCGGTTCTCGGCGCAGGCCTTGGCGAAGCCGCGAAGGATCTCCGTGAACACCTCCGGATCGAGGCGTCCCGTCCCCAGGTAATCGAGGAAGAAGAGGGGTTCGGCGCCAAGCACGGCGATGTCGTTCACGCAGTGGTTCACCAGGTCCTGGCCGATGGTGTCATGACGTCCCATCGCGAACGCGATTTTCAACTTGGTGCCCACGCCATCCACGCTGCTCACCAACACCGGCTGGCGGTACTTGCGGGTATCGAGCGCGAAGAGCCCGCCAAAGCCGCCGACCTTTCCCAGGACCTCGCGCCGGTGGGTGGACCGGAGAAGCTGGGGGAGGCTGGCTTTGACGCGGTTGCCAAGGTCGATGTCGACACCGGCGGCGGCGTAGGCTTTGGTGCTGCGCTTCATAGAGGCGATAACGCTGCCCGACTATCGGGTGGGGCCTCGCGGCGTGTCGAGGGTTTTGGCGACGGGATCGCAGGCAACGCCGTGCGCCCGGTCTGGGGGCGGCTCCTGAAGCGCCGAGCTCTCGAATGTGGTTGGTGGAGAGTCCGGTCTTGGAAGCGCACGGGAACCGTGAACCTGAAAGCGCCGGCAAACCGGACGCACTCCAAACGCTTCGCGTCACTTCAGGGCGCGTCCGGAGTCGCGAAGCGCCTCGAGTGCGGGGGTTCACCCCGGTGCGCTCGATGCGGGCCATGGAAAGCGGGCTTGACAGGAGTTACTTTGCAGTGCAAAGCATAGGCCATGCATTCTGACTGGGCGGCCGAGAACCTCCAAGTCATCCGCACCCTGATGGAGCGCTCCGCCGTCTACCGGCGCGCCCTCGCCCCCATGACCTTCCTGGCCGGCGGTCTGGGAATCGCCGCCGCCGTGGCCGGTGAACTGCTCAAAATCCAGGCGCCCCGCGCGTTCATCGGTTTCTGGCTCGGCGTCGCGGTGGTGGTCATGCTCGGCGTGGCCTTCCTGGTCCGCCGTCAGGCCTTGCAGGCCCGCGAGCCTTTTTGGTCGCTCCCGGCGCGTCGTGTCGCCCGGGCAGTGGTGCCGGCCGGTACGGTCGGGCTCGTCATCACTGCCGGAGCCCTGGCGTCGGGTGGTGAACTGCTGGGGGGATCCGCCGCGGATCCCGCAGCTCCGATCGCGCTGCTCTCGGCGACGTGGATTCTCCTGTACGGCTTGGGACTCAACGCGGCGGGCTTCTTCATGCCCCGCGGCATTCAGCTGTTCGGCTGGCTTCTCCTTGTGGGAGGCGGTGCATCCTTCATCGGAGTCTGCACCGGCGGATCCCGGGTTCTGATCTCGGCACACTGGCTGATGGGTTTTCATTTCGGCCTGCTCCATCTGGCATATGGATGTTATCTCTCGATCACGGAGAAACCCGTGTCCCGACTGTGAATCCCGAGCCGTTTCTCCAGCTCGACCGCGTCATCCACGAGAAGGGGCGGCTGCCGATCATGTCGATGCTCGCCGCGAATCCCGAGCTGTCGTTCACGGAACTGCGGGACGTGCTGCAGATGACCGACGGGAATCTCAGCGTCCACCTGAGGACCCTGCAAGAGGCTGGCTACGTGGCGGTGACCAAGAGCTACCAGAACCGACGGCCGCTGACCACGTGTTCGCTGACCGCCGCGGGGCGCGAAGCGTTCCGTCGGTATGTGGAGCTCCTGGCGGAGATCGTGCGCCAGACGAAAGACGTTTGACCTTTTCTGGAATGAGCTGCGTGCCCATCCACTTTGTAGAGCAAAGCCTTACGGCCTTCGCTGAGGCCTCTTCCCTTACGCTATGAAGATCACTCGCGCCTCCCATCTCGGCATGTGTTTCGGCGTTCGTGACGCCATCGAGTTTGCGTTCCGCACGGCGCGTCACCAGCCGCTCACCATTCTCGGCCAGCTCGTCCACAACGAGACGGTCATCAGCCGGCTTCGGTCGGAGGGCATCCGCATCACGGAAAGCCCCCCGCAAATCGGGTCCGACGCGGTGATGATCACGGCCCATGGGGCCTCGCATCGCGCCATCAACGAGCTCCGCCAAAGCGGCCTGAATGTCTTCGAGGCGACCTGCCCGCTCGTGAAGGTCGCGCACGCCGCCGTGCTGCGCCTCGCGCGGGACGGTTATCACCCGGTCATCGTCGGCAAACGTGATCACGTCGAGGTCCGTGGACTCACGGGTGACCTGGACGCCTTCGACGTCGTGCTGAACCCGGGCGACGTCGAGGAACTCCCGGAGCATCCCCGGTACGGCGTGGCCGCACAGACCACGCAGCCGATCGAGAGGGTGCGGCACCTCGCCCAGTTGATCCGGGAGCGCTTTCCCTGCTCCGAAGTCCGGCTGGTCGACACGGTGTGCCGACCGACCAAGGACCGCCAGCACGCGGCGGTTGAACTGGCAGAGTCGAGCGACGTGGTCATCGTTGTCGGCGGCGCCACCAGCAACAACACGCGTGAGCTGGTCTCCCGATGCTCCCGGCACTGCGCGCGCGTTCACCATGTCCAGGGACCCGACGGCCTGCAGCCTGACTGGTTCCTCGCCGGCGACCGGGTCGGTCTGACGGCCGGCACTTCAACGCCCGACGACCTGATCGAAGCGGTCGAACAACGCCTGCACGCCATCGCCTCGCTGCTGGAGAACCAGGCCACCGCGACTCCGAGCCCCGAACCGCATGAAGAACTCGCCTCCCTCGTCGCTCCCTGAGCCTGGGGCTGATTCGGCCGCACAGGCTCTCCATGAACCTCCCCCGGAGCGCGGACTTCAGTCCGCAGGAAGCCACGCCGGCCAAGGGACGTCCCTGCGGGCTGAAGCCCGCGCTCCGCAGCGGTCCATGGCCACGGAGCAGGGCGGCCAAGCCAAGGGGGGTTCCCCTGCTCTGGCCCCATCCCCGTGGCCACGCTGGAGTGTGGTGGTGGTTTACGCCATCGCGATGGCCTGGCTCGAAGCGGCGGTCGTCCTCTACCTGCGCACCCTGGTGGGGCGGCTCGACCCGTACCAACCTCATCCTCTGCCCCTGGTTCCCATCCTGGGCATGGCGGAGTTGATTCGCGAAGCGGCGACCTTGGTGATGCTGGGGACGGTGGGGTGGCTGGCCGGGCAGACGTGGCGCAGCCGTCTGGCGTATGCGGTCGTGGCCTTTGGCGTCTGGGATATCTTCTACTATGTGTTCCTGCGTCCGCTGACCGCGTGGCCCAATTCCCTGCTGGATTGGGACATCCTCTTCCTCCTGCCGCTCCCGTGGTGGGGACCGGTGCTCGCGCCAGTGCTCATCGCGCTTCTCATGGTGGTGGGCGGGAGTCTGGTTGCCTTCCGGGACACGGAGGCGCAACCGTTCTGGCCGTCGGGTCGCGCCCTCGGTATTTGCGCCGCAGGCGTGGTGCTGGCGCTCTATGTCTTCATGGCCGATGCGATCCGGATCGCAGGCCAAGGAGAGGCGGCCCTCCGCGCGCTGTTACCCGTGCGTTTCGAGTGGCGGCTGTTCGCCCTGGCCTGGGTCCTGATGGCATGGCCGGTGGCGGAACTGCTGCTGAAGGTGCGCCGGCCGCCGGCGACGGATCCGGCCGCGAGCGGTCGCGCGTGAAAAAGGGACGACACTCGCGTGTCGTCCCTTGGGGCTGTGGGGGAGGTTCTGGTTGTGAAGTTCGATCAGACGCGCGCCGGCATGGGTGTCCACGCGCCCTGCTTGGCGCTCGAATCGACGCAGGTCTTGATAAAGGCCATGCCCATCCAGCCATCTTCGACGTTCGCGTACTTCGAGCCGTCGCAGGTGACCGGCTGCCCGGACTGGTATTTGCGCACGTCGGCCTCGAAGCAGCGGTGCAGCCGCGCAAAGGCGTCATGGAAGGCCTCGGGGTGGCCGGGGGGAATCGTCGGCTCGCTCATCAGATCGGCCGGCGCTTCCTTCGGAATAAAGCCATCACCCGGGCTGACGGCACCGCGGAAGTACACGCGATCGGGCTGGCCCATCAGTTTGATGGTGACCGATTCGGGTTCCTCCTGACGCCAGAGCAGCGTACCCTGGGTGCCACACACCTCGATCCCGAGGTCGTTCAGGTGCCCGATGGAAATCTGCGACGCGCGAACCAGGGCCCGCGCCCCGTTGTTGAGGTGGCAATACGCGGTGAAATGGTCGTCAATCGGCCGGCCCTTGACATAGATCTCGAGGTTGGCCGAGACCTGCTGGACTTCGAGCCCCGTCACGTATCGGAGCTGCATCAGGGCGTGCGTGCCGATGTCGCCACCGCAGCCGGACCCGCCGGCCTTTTTTGGGTCGACGCGCCACGAGGCCTGCTGTTGGCCGGTGTCCTCGAGCTTCGTGGCGAGCCAGCCCTGCAGGTAATAGGCATCGACCCAACGGATTTCGCCCAGCAGGCCGGAGCGCACGATGTAACGGCTGAAGCGGCTCGTCCAGTGGCCGAGATACGTGTGGGCCACGCCGAACGGGATCTTCTTCTCGCGCACCTTGCGGACGAGCTGTTCCGCCTCGTCCAGGGTCAAGGTAAGCGGCTTCTCGCAGAACACCGGGATGCCGGCGTTCAGCGCCTTCATCGCGGGGTCAAAATGCACGAAGTTCGGGGTGACGATGAGGATGTAATCGAGCTTCTCGGCCTCGGGCAGGCTTGCGTTCGCCTCGATCATCTCGGTGTAGGAACCGTAACCCTTGATGGGATAAGGCCACGCGGCAGCTTCCTCGAGGGCTATCTTCGGGTCCGGAAACAGGGCGCCCGCGGTGACGCGGCGCGTGCCGTCAAAATGAATGGCTTTTTGATGCGGATGGACGATGAAGGCACCCTTGCCGCCGCCCACCAAACCGACATTGAGAGGTCTCGGAGACATAACTCGTGTGTTCTCGATGGAATCTGCCGGAACCCGCGCCGTGGCACCTCCTCGTGGGAAGTCGTGTCAACGGGCGCGGCTGAATGGGCGGGAGCTTAAGCTGCCCTCCTAGCGCGGCAAGGCTTTTTGTGCCGCTGGGATCGGTCGATCGGTCTCAGGGCATCCCCGGGGTCGCCGGGATCGCGGCTGATCCCGGCCGGAGCCTGGGCAAGCAGCCCCTTGGGCTATTCAGACCGCCACGCGCCATGCGGCTCGTGACCGGTGCGATGGCGGAGAGCGGTTGCGCTCCTCCTCCGCGGACCGCACGCTGCCAGCCCGTCGGGTCAGCGGAGTGGCTTCAGGTGGGTGATCGGTTCATCGTCCGGAAGCTGGTCCCAGGCCAGGCGTGCGTCGGCTGCCGGCACCTCACGCTCGGGCAGCCCGAGTTCCTTCAGGACAATGTTCCGCGCCATCGGGATCCCCGCCGCCTTGTAGAAGGCGAGGTGCCGGTTGAATCCCTGCCGGCCAAAACCGCAATCGCTCGACAACACCAGTTTGTCCGCGGGAATGTGCTCGAGGCAGCGCCGGATTCGGGCAGCGATCACGTCCGGGAAATCGGCCTGCAAGGTGCGATGGCTGATGACCCCCACCGCGATCTTCTTTTTCAGCCGGTCGCGGAAGGGGCGGAACAGCGACAGTTCGCGAAAGTTGTTTTCCGTCGCCTCGATCGTCCAGACGTCGCCCTTGAGCCGTTCGAGATAGATTTCCATCGAGTTCGCGTAGGATTCATCCGAGAAGACCTTTTGCATGTTGGGATTGCCCCAGCAGGTGTGAATCCACACCTCGACCTGGTCCAGGCCGTCGACCTCCCGGTTGAACGCCTCCACCAGGAAATCCAGCAGCTCCTTCTTTTCGGGAGAGTAACGCGCCATGAAATGCAGGGTGGGTTCCTCGACCTGGATCACGCGGCAGCCGGCCGCGGCGAGTTGTCGCAGTTCGAGGTTCATCGCGCCGGCCATGTCCCAGATCAGCTGCTTCTTGTCATCGAGGTCGTAATCGGGGGTGTGGCTGTCGAGGAAGAAAGCCAGCACCTGGGCCGAGCAGGTTCCGAACTTCACGGGCCGGCTGGAGGCAGCGGCCGCCTGTTGGGCGATGCGCCAGATCTTCGCGTACTCGAGGGGATTCCGGGGATCATGCTCCACTTTGCCGACCACCCGCGGCCAGCGCCACGTCTTGTAGATCGAATCGAGCATGGTCCCCACCGGATACGACAGCAGCGGGGAGCGGGTCCGGGCGCTCTGAAGCTCTTCGTGTTCGAGCCCCTTCCAGCGCTGCAGCGGGTAATGATGCCAGGAACGCCCCGCCACGTCCTCATCGAGGTGGTAATCGCCCGTGGTGAGAATATCGAGTCCCGCGCGGAGCTGATCCGACACGACGATGGCGTGGGCATCGGTGAACTGTTCCCGGAACCAGGGATCCATCATCGCCGTGTCCAGCGGGCGGCCCCACAGGTTGGCGTTGTACCAGCGCGGCCGAGGCCAGGAGCCGGTGACGGTGGCGGGCAGGAGGAGATCGCGGGTTGCGGTGAACATACGGAATTCTTTACTCCCGCATCAGTGGGCGCTCAAGTGAAATTCCGGAGAACGAAGCGGCAAACCTCGACCGGCCCGGCCCGGCGTCATTCCCTGGCGCTCCTGCACGCTTGCGGCGGCCGTCCCAGGCCCCATGCTGGGGACGTCATATGCTGACGTCCGATTCGATTACCACCGCGTTGAAGGTGGTCCGCTATCCCGGCTTCACCCGCGACATTGTCTCGTTCGGCCTGGTTCGGGACGTGTCGGTGAAAGGGGGCGACCTTGCGGTGGTGCTTCAAATGACTTCGCCAAACGCCGAGGCCGCCTCGCAGATCAAGGCCGAGTGCGAACAGGTGCTGCGCGCGCTTCCCGGCGCGGAAGCCGTGTCGGTCGAGGTCCGCTTGCCGGCCGGCAGCGGCGGACAAGGCGCGGCAGCAGGCGGAACCAACCCCTGGAGCCATCAGAACCGCGTTCCGGGCGTTCAGCGCATCGTGGCGGTCGCCAGCGGCAAGGGTGGCGTCGGGAAGTCCACGGTCTCGGTGAACCTCGCATGCGGCCTGGTTCAACTGGGGAACAAGGTGGGCCTGCTGGATTGCGACATTTATGGGCCCAGCATTCCGCTGATGATGGGGCAGCACGAGCGGCCCACCGTCAGCGAGCAGGAGAAGCTGGTGCCCCCGGTCAGCCACGGAGTGCGGTTGATGAGCATGGGATTCCTGCTCGAAGGCGATCAACCGGTCATTTGGCGCGGCCCGATGATCACCAAGACCATCCAGCAGTTCCTGTTCGCCGTCGAGTGGGGTGAGCTGGACTTTCTCCTGGTCGACCTTCCTCCCGGCACTGGCGATGCCCAGCTTTCGCTCTGCCAGACCGTGCCCCTGGATGGTGGCGTGATCGTGACGACCCCGCAGGAAGCCTCGGTCGGCGTGGTTCGCAAGGGCATGGCCATGTTCGAACGCGTGAATGTCCCGATCCTCGGCATCGTGGAGAACATGAGCTCTTTCACCACTCCGGACGGGACCCGCCTCGACATCTTCGGCCATGGCGGTGGCCGGAACGAAGCCGGGCGCAAAGGAGTTCCCTTCCTCGGTGAGATCCCCATTTTCACCGAGATCCGCGAGGGCGGTGATCGCGGCGTGCCGGTCGTGGTGGGAGCCCCGGACAGCCTCCCCGCCCGCGCCTTCCGCGAGGTGGCAACGACCCTGAGCGGTTTGCTGGGGTCCAAGCCAGCGGCTTAGCGTCGAGTGCTGCCGGGGGACTGCCAGTTCGCCCCCGATCCGATGGTGCGGTTGCCGGCTTTTCTGGGAAGTCCCCTTGGACCCGAGCCCATGCGCACTGACCATGAACCGGTGAGGAGCGCGGGCTTCAGCCCGCAGGACGTCCCCAACCCAGCGCGGGTTCCTGCGGACTGAAGTCCGCGCTCCAGGGGCGGTTCACGGAGAGCCGGGACGCCGGGAGGGCCGACGCGCATGGGGACCAGGAACCCAAAAAGCGCCGCTAAAGCGGTCGCACTCCAAACGCTTCGCGCCGCTCCAGGGCACGTCCCGAAGTCGCGAAGCGCCTGGAGTGCGGGGATTCATCCCCGCTTTTCGCAGGCGTTTCCGGGAGGACATTCGCCGGGCCGTTCCGGCAAGCGGCGGAATCTTTTGCGCGACAGACCCCGGCGGGCAAGCGAGGGCCCGTCTGCCAGGGTTCGGGCGGGTGGCATGTGTGATGCTTGAGAGTAGGCGTGCATCCGGACCATCTGACGGAGATCTACAAGAGCAAGGTCGGACGTCTGACTCAGGGACTGGCCACGACGCTGCTCCTGCTGGTTGTACTGCTCGCCGGCAGCTCCGCCTGGCAACGAGGCTGGGCGGATCGTCATACGCTGCTCGTCCTCGAGCTGGGCGTCGCCGCGGGGTTCGGGCTCACATGCCTGTCGTATCTGCTGCAACGAACCGCGACGAATGTGCTGCTGCTCTGGGCCAGCGTGTTCACGGGCCTGGTGGCCGCAGCCTTGATGTCGCTCACGTGAGTGGGCCCGAAGGCAGGCGGCTTGGGGCAGCGTGCTGTCGCTCGCGGAAGATGAACTATTCAGGGCGCCGGGACACGCGCCACGCGACGTCTTCCTCGAATCGCGGGCTGTTAATCGTGCCGCGACCGCCGCTGGCCGTGAGGCGTTCCTGCTTCTCGACGATGCCTGTCCGCGGGTTCAGCCATTCCGCCGTGTAGGCGCCGTCCGGGAGTGCGAGTTGCAGGGCGGCCTGCTGAACGCCCGAGGGTGCTTCCCGGTCCTTGGTGTCGCGCGCCAGGTACCCGGCATACGCCTTGCCAGGCTGGGAGAGGGTATAGACCCGATGCCGCTGGGGAACACCCCCCACGACCAGGTGCTCATCCGGCCGCATGTGGATAAAATCCAGCCCCCGCATGAACTCAGCCAGGGTCCTCATCTGGCGACGGAAGCCGGGATTGCCACCACCGGGCTGATTGGCGGGGTAGACGAAACTGCCGTCCTCGTGTCCGGCCACGAACGAGTAATCGAGGTGGTTGAACAAAGCCCCGCCGGCGAGGAGAAAACTCCAGGCCTCGACCCGGTACGGAAGGTCATTTGTTCCGCGGAAACCGGTTTCGTTGTCCCCGATGACCTTCTGCAGGCCGTAGTTCATCGGAACGGTCACGGGCGGGTAGGCATAGTGGAAGTTGAAGATCGAGATGCCCGGGTGCGGATGCTCGACCTTGGCGCTGTCGTTGGCCACGTTCTGCGAAATGAGGTGCCGCGCGCCGAGCGACTTCTCCGTCTCCAGGATCACGTCGGCGATGCGGTGCTGCCAGGCCAGGGTCACGCCGCCAAAGTAGGGCTCGTTGCAGATCTCGTAGTACAGGTTGTCAAATCCCTTGAGCTCGGTGACGACCTTTCGAACCATCGCTTCCTGGAGCTCGAGCAGCCCCCCGTGCTGGTCCAGCGTATAGACGTTGGTGCGCGCGACGTCGCCCAGCCCGTTCACGTTGTTCACCACGTTCATCGGGCTCAACTTCCACATCGAGTCCTCGTAAAAGGGGCAGAAGAGGTTCAGTTCGACCACCACGCCCCGCTCGGAGGCGTGTTTCATAAAAGCCGTCAGACGCTGGAAGTAAGCATCGTCCCAGCGGGCGAGATCGAACTTGTTGCCCCCGTTCGCGTATCCCGGCTGATCGCTGCGGGCCCAGGGACAAAGGAAGCGGCCCGGGAGTGGGGCGAGGGTGTTTCGTGCGATGTTGAAGTTGCCCGGGGCTTCGCAATAGGCCCCGGCCCATGTCCGGGTGTTGTTCAGCCCGTCGGCAGCCAGGGTGTCGAGGTACTTGCGGAAGTCAAAATCGAGATTCAGCACGGCGCCATAGTGCTCTCCGGACGTGACGAGGATCGTCGGTTTGCCCCGCCAGCTGAAGTAATGCGGATTCTCAGGGTGCAGCGCAATCGGGTCAGCGGCGCGCGCGGGCAGCGTCGACGCCATCAGGGCGAGGGCCGCGAGGAATCCAGGGATGTGCATGGGGCAACGGTAGTGCCGCCACGGGCGTGAAGGCAAGTGGGCGTGCTCGACGGGTCACCCGGGCTATTTCGCCCCCCACCGGGTGTTCGTGAGGAACCCGAGCAGGTCGGCGAGCTCCTGGAGCGACAGCTGTTCGGTGAGGCCCGAAGGCATGATCGAGACGGTTCCCGGACGCATGCTCACCACCTCCGCACGCGCAATGCGCAGGCTGGTCTCCGCGCCGGTCGTGAGGAGCAGCTCCTGGTCATCCTGTTCCGAAATCACGCCGCTGTAGTCCTGACCATCGCGCGTCGTGACGATCACGGGCTCGTAGTTTCGGACGTAGCTGGCGCTCGGAAAGACGAGCGCCTCGAGGAGATCCCGCCGGGTGCGGACCTGGCCGATGCTGGTCAGATCCGGCCCCACGCGTCCGCCCAGGTAACCGATGGCATGACAGGTGGCACAGGCGGTGTTGGGGCTGTTGAAGATCTGTTGCCCCCGTCGGACATCTCCCGGCAGTTCCTGCAGATCCTCGAGCAGGGAATCCAGGCGCGCCCGTTGCTGCACCGGGTCAGCGTTGAGCAGCACCCGCAACTCGCGGGCGGCCTGTTGCACCGACTCCGGAAAGCGATCGAGGCACTGCTGCACCAGGTCCGGCCTCAGACTCGATCTGGCCTTGGCCGCCACCAGCGCCTCGACCAAAGCCAGCCCGACGGTCTCGCTGCGCGCATCCCGGAAGACCTCGATCAGGGGGTTGATTTCCATCGGACCCACGGACTGCAGGGCGAGGGCGAGAGTCTGCAGCTGCGCGTGGTTCAGCGACGCCTCGGTGAGGACTTTCACGGCCGCGGCCCGCCGGGACGGATCGGCATTGGCGTCCAGGCTTCGCAGCAACAGGGCAAAAACCCCCGGATCCACCATCCCCAGTCCCCCGGGCGTGGCGGCCAGGGCGGCAACCCGAAGCGCTTCCGGCCGATCCGGATTGGTGCCGGTGAGGAGCAGTCCTTCGCGAAGCGCCAGCAGGTTCGTATCCCCCAGGCCCAGCTTCCGGACGATGGAGATCGCCCTGTCGACGTTCTGGTCGTCGGCCGCCCGCACCTCTTGGGTCAGGACCTCCAGCCAGCCGGGGGGAACGTCCCGGACACCCGAATCGGCCATGACCCGCAACAAGGCCCCCCGCCGCTCGGAAGGCAGGTCCGGCAGCTTCAATCCCTCGGCGATCAAGTTCTGGATCGCGGCATTCTTGGCGAGGCGTCCCAGGTACTGTGTCAATTCCGTCAGCTCTTGCGAATCCAACGTCGACGAAAGCAGCCGCTGACGAAAGTGCGCCGCCAGCGCCTCGCCCCATTCCGGATGACGACTGACGATCCAGCCCGACGTCGACCTCAGGACGGGATCTTCGGAACTGAGCAGGGGCGCGACCTGGCTGGGAGCGAGCCCACCGCCGTCCATCTGATCGACGGCAATCAACGCCGCCCGCCGGCGATAAGGGTTGCGGGCCGCGAGGAATTCGCGGGTCCTCGGAACGTCGCCGATGCAGATCAAGGCATGGATGATCGCATGTTCATGGATGCGCAGCGCCGCGGCGTCCTCCGGAAACCCGGGTCGAAAGTCCACCACCGCGGCGAGCAAGGCCGGGACGGCTTCAGGATCACCGATGCGCCCCAGGGCCTCCACGGCTTTGCGTTGGTGAAAGCGGTTACGGGACTGAAGCAACTCCGTCACGCGGCCCCGGGCCTCCGCGTCGCGACGGAGCGCCACCGAGTGCAGCGCTGCCTGTCGCACGCTGTCATCCTGATCGCTGAGCGCGAAGCGCACCTGCGCCCGGGCGGACTCGTCGGGGAGCCGGGTCAAGGCCCAGACGGCGTTCAGGCGCGCGAGGGAAGAGGGCGACCTGCGCACGACCCGCGTGAGTTCGGGCACGGCGGACGTTCCTGCGGCCGCCAGGCTGGCGATCGCCCGCTGGCGCACCGCGGGGCGTTGGTCGTCAAGGCGGGCGACCATAGCCCCCGGCGCCGGGTTTGCCCAATCGAGGGCAAGCCCGCGCGGGTCGGCGGGAACGGCCGCGTCCGTACGACGAATGCGGTAGATGCCCCCCAGCACGTCGGGCTTCGGCAACTGAGCGGTTGGACAACAAAGTTTGTACCAGCCTCCCGTGTCGATCACCAGCAGGCTGCCGTCCGCGTCCTCGAACACGTCCGTGGGATGGAAGTCGGGGTTGTCGGCGACCATGAAATCCTCGTTCCGCGACCGGTACGTGCTTCCGACAGGTTCCAGGATGTGACGCATGACCTTGCGGAGGTTGAACTCGGCCGAGAAGAGGTTGTTCTCGTAAGCCTTGCCGAAAACGGCGGAATCGTAACGGGTGACAGCGCACGCCGCGGCCGGTCCCAACTCGACCATCGCTGGCAGCAACTCGCCGGTCTGCTGCAATCCGTTCAGCACTCCATGTTCTTTCGGATAAACCCCGCCGTAGATGCCGTGCACCAGGGCATCGCGCAGTCCGCCTCCGGGATGGTGAAAGAAGGTGGTGATGAAAAAGACCTCGCCTTCGCGGGTGAAGGTCACCTCCACCGGATTGTCCATGCCGCCGGCCAGCACCGAGTCCAACGTCCGGCGGCCGGGGTCCGCGCGGAAGACGTGGGCGGCGCTATCCGCGATGGTACGTTGCCCGGGAACCTCGTACGTCTGCATCGCGAAGCCGCCCTTGCACCAGTAAAGCCAGCCGTCGGGACCCAGGTAGGGTCCGTGCAGATCGTTGGCGCAGCCCGTCAGGGTCTTGCCCTGATGCCACTCGGTGCGGCGGTCGGCAACGCCGTCGCCATCCGTATCCTCCAGCTTCCAGATGGACGGGGGAGCACCGGTGTAAATCGCGCCGTCATGCCACAACACGCCTTCGGGGAGCATCAACTGGTCGGCGAAGACGAGGCTGCGGTCGAAGCGCCCATCTCCGTCGGTATCCTCGAGGCGGACAATCCGGTGCGGCTTCTCGGCGAGTTGCTTCTCGACCTTGTCGTTCGAGCCGGAGGAATCGGCGACGTAGAGTCGCCCCGCCTCGTCGAAGTCCGCCATCATTGGCCGCATCACCAGGGGGGGGCCAGCCGCCTGCTCGACCGTGAAACCCTCCGGCACGGTCAGCCGCATCCCGGGGAACGGGAAGACGCCCGCCTGCCCGGGAACGAGGGCGAGCCACGCTCCGACGACCATCCCGCACAGGTGTGGACGGTTCATGCTTTGGATTCCATTTGATAACGCTATTCAAGCGCACCTTCGCTCGAGCCGCACGGAGAATCTGCGTTCCTCGTTCGCGAACCGGGGCGCCCACCGCGACAGGTTCGCGAGAACCTCCCGCCGCACCGGGCGAGAGCCGGTGGGATTCTGTGGTTCTCAATCCTGCACGCCCCACGTACCCTCCGCCCCCATGAGCGGGTTTGCGGAGAGATTGGGCCGGCGACTCGACGAGATCCGCAGCCGGGGTCTCTGGCGCGAGTTGCGCCCCATCGAGTCGGGCCCCGGCGCCCGGATCCAGATCCGCGGCGAGCCATTCCTCAACTTCGGTTCGAACGATTACCTTGGCCTGGCAGGCCACGAGGTCGTCAAGCAGGCGGCCGCCCAGGCAGCCCTGGCCTCCGGCGCAGGCTCAGGAGCCTCGCGTTTGATCTGCGGGTCGCTTTCCGCCCACCACGACCTCGAGCGTGGGCTGGCCCGTTTCAAAGACGTGCCCGCCACGGTTGTCTTCGGTTCCGGGTACGCCGCCGCCCTGGGCACGATTCCCGCACTCGTCGGCACGGGCGACGTGGTGATCCTGGACAAGCTTGCGCATGCCTGTCTCGTGGACGGGGCGCGCCTCAGCGGGGCGCGACTGCGCGTGTTCGGGCACAACGACCTTCAGGATCTGGAGCGCATCCTCCGGTGGGCGCGCGAATCACCTCCGCCTGCCGCGGGCGACCGTCAGGAACCGGCGGTGTTAATCGTGACGGAGAGCGTGTTCTCGATGGACGGGGACCAGGCACCGCTCGCAGAACTGGTGGCACTGAAGGATCGTTTCGGGGCCTGGCTCCTGGTCGATGAGGCGCACGCGACGGGGATCTACGGGCAGCATCGACGCGGCCTCCTCGAGGAGACCGGGATGGCCGGACAGGTCGAGGTCCAGATGGGGACCCTCGGCAAGGCGCTGGGCGCGGCCGGCGGGTACATCGCGGGTTCGCAGGCGCTCGGCGAGTTGCTGATCAACCGCGCGCGGTCGTTCATCTTCTCAACCGCCCCACCCCCGGCGCAGACCGCTGCCGCCCTTGCCGCTCTGGATGTGGTGCGGAGTGACGAAGGCGCGCGCCTGGCCGCCCGGCTCTGGGAACGCGTCGCGGAACTGCGACAAGGACTCGAGGAGCTCGGGTGGTTTCCGCCAGGTCCTCATGAACCGCCCCCGGAGCGCGGACTTCAGTCCGCAGGAAGCCACGCCGGCGCAGGGACGTCCCGGCGGGCTGAAGCCCGCGCTCCTCAACGGTTCAAGGCCACGGAGCAAGTCCAAACGGAACAGGTCGCTTCCCATGAACCGCCACCGGGTAGGGCGGGCACTCCGTTGCCCGCCGCTTGCGGTGCGCCAGGGACGGCGCGCGCTACGTCGGATGCACAGTCCACGCGCTCGGAATCCTGCCGCGCCCGATCGGCCATTCTCCCGTTGATCGTGGGGTCGGAGGCTGCGGCGCTTGCGATGGCCGAGGCCTTGCGGCAAAGAGGTCTGTTCGTGCCGGCGATCCGATACCCCGCCGTCGCCCGGGGAGCCGCCCGGCTGCGCGTGACCGTTTCGGCGGCGCACACGCGCGCCGACATCGAACAGCTGCTCGCCGCGATTGCTGATTTCCAGGTGCCGGCCCTCGACCCCGGCCCCCAAGAATCCTCCAAGCCCAGGAAGGTTGCAGGCATTGAAGCTGCATCGGCAGAACTCGACTCGAGCGCAAGGAATTTGCCGATTCGAGGATCCTAGACCACAGCGACCGTCCGGCCATGCATCGTCTTGCGCAACTCGACGTGAGTCACGTGTGGCACCCGTTCACGCAAATGCGTGACTGGCTGAAACACGAACCCATCGTCATTGTCGCCGGCGAGGGCGCCCGCCTGTGGGACGCTCACGGGCGCGAATACCTGGACGGCAATTCCTCGATCTGGACCAACCTCCACGGCCACAACCATCCGAGGCTCAATGACGCGCTCCGACGCCAACTGGGACGCATCGCCCACTCCTCCGCCCTGGGACTGGCGAACGAACCGGCCTCGGTCCTCGCGGCGGAACTCGCGGGCGTCGTCGAACGTTCGGCATCCGCCGCTCACCCGGCCGGCAAAGACCTGCAACCTCTCCGGCCGGCGCTGCTGAAGGTCTTCTTCTCAGATGACGGTTCCACCGCGCTCGAAGTCGCCCTGAAGCTCAATTACGAATTCGCGCGGCGCACGGGGCTGAGCCCGAGTCCGAGGTTTCTAGCCCTCGCCGGCGCGTACCACGGAGACACGATCGGCGCGGTAAGCCTGGGTCACATCGATCTGTTTCACCGGGCGTACCGAGGCCTCCTCTTCCGCTCGGACCGCGTGATGGCGCCTTATTGCTACCGCTGCCCTTTCAACCGGGCAAAGCCGGCCCGCGCCGACGCCCGGGCCTGCCGGCAGTGCAAGTGGGAATGCGTGCGCGAAGTCGAACGCCGCTGCGAACGTCAGCGCCGCAAGGGACACCCGTACGCCGGCTTCGTCGTGGAACCACGCCTCCAGGGCGCGGCCGGCATGATTCCGCAGCCGGACGGCTGGTTGTCACGCGTGACATCGGTCGCGCGCGCCGCCGGGACGCTCATCATTGCCGACGAAGTCATGACCGGCTTTGGCCGGACCGGCGGAGGCGCCGTCTCGGAATCGCGCCCGACGTCGCCGGACATTCTCTTCGCCGCGCATGCCGAGGGCGTGCAGCCCGACTTCCTTTGCCTGGCCAAAGGCCTCACCGGTGGTTACCTCCCCATGGCCGCCACGCTGACAACGCAGAACGTGTTCGACGCGTTCCTCGGCGAGTACGACGAGTTCAGGACGTTCTTCCACGGACACAGCTACACCGGCAATCAACTGGGCGCCGCCACAGCGCTGGCGAGCCTGCAATTGCTGAACACCGCGGCTTCACGCCATGCGAGGCTGGTTCTCGAACGGACACTGGCCGAGGAACTCGACTCCCTGTGGTCCCTCGAACATGTCGGCGACGTCCGCCGCGTTGGCCTGATCGCGGGGATCGAGCTGGTGCGAGACTGGCGCACGCGGGCGGGTTTTGAGCTCCGCGAACGCGCCGGCATTCGCGTCTGCGAAGCCATGGCCCGGCGCGGCGTGCTCACGCGGCCCATCGGGAACGTCGTGGTCCTGATGCCGCCGTATTGCACGACCGCGCGTCAGGCCCGACGCCTCGTGGCCGCGCTCCGCGAAGCGATCGAGGAAGTGCTCCCCTGATCGCTCCGCGGTGAGCGAGCGGGCCGCGACCACCTACTTCAGCTCGAGCTCGTCCTTGGAAGGCAGCGGCGGGAACTTGGCGTGCGGCTCCGTCTGGTACCAGAACGCGACCGACGCGATGTCGTCCTGAAGTTGCAGGTAGCGCCCGTCCTTGCGCCAACCGAGCGCCTGGATGGTCACCTTGAGATCTTGCTCAAAGCGTATCGGGTCGGGGATGTGCCAGCGGTAAAGGCCGAAGCGGGTCTGCGCGTCGTACAGGCCGTCGGGCCGGATGACCTGGGCCAGGCCGGTGTACGGATTGCTGAACTCGGTGTAGCGGCGCTTCCCGTCAGGGCCGGCGGTGTCGAAATTATAGGAACCGCAGAAGTAGTCCTCCGTGCCGGTGCCGCAGATGGTCGGGAATTCCTGGTCGCCATCGATGAAAAACTTGATCTCGCCTTCGCCCCACCAGCCGGTGCTGTGGACTTCCCAGGCAAGGTAAGTGCCGACGTACTGCCCCTTCCCTTTCACGCCGTCCAGGATGGTGTAAAGCCCCTTGGTCTTGAGGGGGTCTTCGCGACGGAACTGGGCATGGAAATAGGCGGCGTCTGCGGGCACGTCCGTCAGCGTATAGTCGATCTGGTAGTAGATCGTCATGGTGGCGTCGTCCAGGTTCTCGAGCGTCACCTTCGCTTTCTTGCGGAACGGCATTTGCCAGTAGGAATTGAACGCGCTGCCGGGGTTCACGCACACCGCCAGCGAGTTGATCTGGCAATACTTCGCCCAACCGCACGCGAAAAAGTCGCCGAGCGGGACTTCGACGGAAGGGTCGGTTTCGTCATCCCAGTAGAAGCGGAGAATGAAGTACCGGGTCTTGTCGAGCGGCGCGGGCGTGAGCCAGATGTGCTGAATGGAGCCGGGCCCTTCGATCTCCGCCATGGTGAGGGTCTTCTTCGCGTCCACGCGAACATAGGGCGACACTTTCCAGCCCTGGCCCAATCCGCGGGCTGCCGGTGCCGCCGGACCGTCCACGGACATCCCCGCCTTGCCCTTCTCGCCCGTGAAGTTCTCGGGACTGATCGAGCGCGATTTGGCGTCGGAGAGCCGGTAAAGGTTGCCAAGCCCGACATTCAGGCCGTTGAAGGAGCGATCCGCCGCGAGGGCAACGCCCGCCGCCACACTGAGCCATAGGCCGACTAGCAGGGTCTTCTTCATATCTGGGGTGCTGTGGAGAGACGCACGGGGAGGTTTCAGGGGGTAACACCCACCGCCGGGGCTCCGCCAAAGCCCGGACAACAGGGCTCCCAGGCAGGACAGGCGGTGTTCATGCGCGCGAGTCTGGCAACTCAACCCGGGAGCGCAAACAAGAAGTTGGCCGAAGATCCTGCTGACTTCAGCTCCGGCTCTGAAGCGCTGGCTGACCCCGTGGGGCGGGCGCGCCGTGGTTCGCCCATGCCGCCGCGACGAGGAAGGCGCACCCGCCCCCGTCAGGGGTCCATCTTGTTCGCTTCGTTGGCGTTGACGGTCCAGCTGCCGTAGTTGGAATTGTCGTTGTTCCAACGGCGGTGCCACTTGTCGTTGGCGGGGTCGATGACGTCGTTGCGCCGGGCGTTTTCGGCATGACCGTCGCAGAACATGAGCACCGTGCGACGCGTGTGGCGGTTGGAGGGCCACTCCGCCGGCGTGGTCGGATCGATGTTCCCATCGAAAAGACCGCGCGTCGGCATGGCGCTGCTGCCATCGCCGGGCTTGCTGTCGGCGAGCATGATCATCTCGGTGGGCGCTCGGACCGCGGACTCCTTCACCTCGTATTGCACGTTGTCGACGTCGCCGCCCAGGCCCTTGTCGGAAAAGGCGGGCGAGGCGCCCCAGTCGTTGTAGCCGACCGAGAAGAGCGTGGTTTCGCTGATGCCCCAAGGATCGCGACCCGAGCCGGTCATGTAGGGAGCGCCCAAGGTCTTGTTGACGTTCGTCTCCCAACTGCTGTCCACCCGGGCCGAGGGACACCAGAAGACATTGCGGTTCGTGCCCATCTGCCCGAGCAGGCGCAGCGGCCATACATAACGGAAACCGCCGGCGGCGAAGAGGCATCCGGGGTACTTGCCCGAGTCGTGCACGTACATCGTGGTGGCGATGCCGAGCTGCCTCATGTTGTTGAGGCAGGAAGTCATCTTGGCCTTGCCTTTGGCCTTGGCCAGGGCCGGCAAGAGCATCCCGGCGAGAATGGCAATGATGGCGATGACGACCAGGAGCTCGATCAGCGTGAAACCGCTCACCCGGTGCGGAACCTGAGCCCCGGACTTGGGAAGACGTGCTGCGGGCATAGCCATGCGCTATTTGCTACTCCGGCAGGCGTGCAGCGGCAAGAGCCGGTTTGCCTTTTCTTCGCGGCCACCCCGGTTCGTACCTCCTCCGGATGACCTGCCTGGAAACGCCGTCCGCGGAGGGGCCGACTGGGCACGATCCAGGGATTGAAGCTTGCCTGGGACGCCGGATCCCCGTTTCCTGAGCTCATGAATCACCCTGTGGATCATGGCCCCACCAGCCGCCGCCGTTTCCTGCAAAGCGCCGCGGTCACCGTGGCCGCCGCAGCCGCACCGGCGCCCAGCCTGGCCGGCACCCCGGAGGTTGCCCCGAAGGCCGGCGGCGGAATGCACCTCGGCCTCGTCACGTACAACCTCGCCAAAGACTGGGACATCCCAACCATCCTCGCGCGTTGCACCGAGGCGAAATTCGAGGGCGTCGAGCTCCGCACCACCCACGCCCACAAAGTCGAAGTCGGACTCGGAGCCGCGGAGCGCGCCGAAGTCCGAAAGCGTTTCGCCGATTCCCCGGTAAAGCTCTTTGGCCTGGGCAGCGCCTTCGACTACCACACGCCCGACCTGGCCAAGCTGAAGCGGGATATCGAAGCCACCCGCGAGTACATCCTCCTCGCACGAGACGTCGGCGCCACGGGAATCAAGGTGCGTCCCAACGGCCTTCCCAAGGAGGTGCCGGTGGAGAAGACCCTCGAACAGATCGGCCGGTCGCTGCGCAGCCTCGGTGAGTTCGCCGCCGATCACGGCCAGCAGATTCGCCTGGAAGTTCACGGTTCCGGAACCTCCCTCCTGCCCCATATCAAAACCATCATGGACGTGGCCAATCACCCGCAGGTCGGCGTTTGCTGGAACTCCAACCAGACTGATCTCGAGGGGGCAGGCTTGGACGCCAACTTCGACCTGGTGAAGGACCGCATCGTGGCGGTGCACATGCGTGATCTCTTCCTCGAGGAGTATCCGTGGCGGCGCATGTTGGGAAGGCTGAACGGCATCGGCTACCAGGGGTTCTGTCTTGCGGAGATTCCCGAGAGCCCGGACCCGGTTCGCGTGATGCGGTATTACCGGGCGCTCTGGCTCGCGTACCAGGGTCGGGTGTAGGGACTCCTCCCGCCGTTCTTCGGCTGGATGGATCAATCCGCGGTGGCTCGCCCCGCCCCTTCAGGGCAATGCGGGCGTCACCACGCGGTAGAACCGCCCGACGCTGTGCGCCGGATCTCGAACGCTTACCGCGCCGTCCGCCGACGGGTTGGCATTCGCCAGACGCTGCCAAGGCCCCGTCGAGGGGTCGGTGCTGAACAAAACGGAATAGCTCCTGCCTGCGACGCCGAGGAAACGGACGAGCGTCTCCACGTCGCTCACCTCGACGCCCAACATCACCAACCGGCTCGCCGCATCCCGCGGATGCGTCCCGGCGGCGTACTCGTCCAGATTCGGCATGTCGTCATGGTCGGGGTCGCCGGTGGCTCCGTTGTCGCCGGTGGCATTGTCCGGATCCAGGCCGTTTGCCGTCTCCCAGTCGTTCGGGAGTCCGTCGTTGTCCCGGTCATCGTCGGGGGACGTTGCGTTGTCGCGGCCCGCCGTGGGATTCCCGACGCGCCAGTTCGCCGGGTCGTCCGCGTAACGGGAGGCGTCGATCCTTTGCAGCGACTGGCCCGTACCGGCGGCACCTGGAGGCCAGGGTGACTCGGGCCGGTACTGCACCTCATCCACCAGCACGTACGGAACGAAACCCGGGTCCTCGGAGATGGCGGTCTGGGGAGGATCCGGCTTCAGCAAGGAAACGCGCTCGCCCCCGTTGGCCAGGTTGCCTTGGTACGGCCCCAGGACCGGCGTGGTTTCCGCGACGGCATAACGGCTCCGGAATTGGGCGAGCTGCGTCGTGTTGGTGACGGGATTGAAGTTCACGACGAGCAGGTGTCCACGGGGCGGAAGCGAGAGGTTCGTTGGGAACGTGAACTGAACACCCGCATCGAGTTTCCAGGCGTTCGTGGGAAACAAGGGATCGAACAGAGGCGCCGGGGCATCCAGGATGTTTTCGAGTTCAATAAACTCGTCGAGGACGTTGTTGGTGGCACCGGCCAGGGGCGGTTCGAACATGATTTCACTGATCACCATCGGCCCCACCCGAGGAAGGCTGTTCGCCACGCCGAACGTGCGTTCCGTCTGCGCCACGAACCGCTCCTCCCCCGTGCTGGTAACATGCCTGCCAAATGAAACCCCGTTGGCCGAGGCTCCGAACTCGAAGCCGTGAGAGTAACCCGTAAGCTGGCCGTTGCGGGCGGAGAAGAGGTGAACTTCCTCCCCCAGGCTGCTGAACGTGAAAGGCGCCGGGCCCGTGTTGAAGTCCAACTCCGTCACCACCAGGTAACCCCCCGCCGGGATGCGGGTGGAAGCGGGAAATGCGTACTTCTGCGGTTCCGCGAAATCGTCGCTCAGGAACCAGCCGCCTATGTCCGCGGGCGTCGTCCCCGGGTTGAACAACTCGACGGCATCCAGCAACGGCGGGTCGGTGTGCGTGAGCGTTTCGTTGACCCAGACCGTGGGGGTGCCTGGCGGCGGCGTGTCCTCACGACCGGGTGACCCATCGACGACCGAACTCGGGCGCCAGCTCGAAGCCACGCCCCAGTTGTCCGGCGCTCCCCGGTCATCGCGAATCACCAGCGAGAAACCGAGCCCGTCGGTCACCGGAAACCAGGCGTCGTCGTAGGTGAAGGCCAGGATGGTTTCGAGGAGGGGCGTCTCCAGGATGAGTTCGTCGCCGGCGTTGTTCAGGGCACCGAGGTATTCCCCGGCGACCGCGGTTACCCCCGGGTATTTCTGCGAGAAGGCGGCGCGGTTTCTCACCACGAGGACGTAAGCGCCGGCCGCAAGCGTCTTCACCCCGCTGGTGGACGTGAAGGTGTACTCAATCCCTCCGCCCACACGGAACCCGACCAAGTCGAGGGGTGTATTCCCCACGTTGCGGAGCTCCACGAACTCATACAACTCCGCGTCGTTGCTGCTCCCGCTCAAGGCGATCGGATGATACATGACCTCGGTGACGACGAGGGGGATGCTGGCGGGATTCGTCGCCGCCACGGCGGTTGGGACGCGACATCCCAGGACGAGCAGAACGCACAGAACAAGGCCGAATCCGGGGGATCTTGAGTCCAATCCGCCTCCGGGTCGTGATTCCATGGCGCGAGTGTGAAGCAAGTCTTCCGCCAAACCAACGGCCCGTTCGCGGCATCCTGGCCCCGCCCGGTCAACGGTCGCGCTCGAGGAGAAACCGGGCCAGACCGTGCAGGGCGACCGCACCGCCCCGGAACACCTTCAACGCGTCGTAGGCCTTCTCGGTCAGCTGCCGCGCCACGCGGCGGGATTTGTCCAGCCCGATGATCGACGGGTAGGTTGCCTTCTGCGCGGCGGTATCCTTGCCCGCCGTCTTGCCCAGCTTCTCGGTGGATTGGGTCACATCGAGGATGTCGTCAATGACCTGGAAGGCCAGGCCGACGTGGTAACCAAAGTCGGTCAGGGCGGCGAGCTGGCGGGTCGTGCCGTTCGCGCTCATGCCGCCCAGGCGCACGGCGCAACCAAGCAGCGCCGAGGTCTTCCGTTCGTGGATGTACCGCAACTGGCGGGTGTCGATCGCATGGCCTTCCGCCTCCAGGTCCGCCACCTGGCCCCCCACCAACTGCAGGGAGCCCGAGGCGCGCGCGAGCTCCATCACGACGTCGCCGTGGGAGTAGCGGGGCTGCGGCCGGCATTGCACCGCGATCTCGAAGGCCTGCGTCAGCAGGGCATCTCCGGCCAGGACGGCGATCCCTTCGCCAAAGACCTTGTGGCTGGTGGGTTTGCCCCGCCGGAAATCGTCGTTGTCCATGGCCGGAAGGTCATCATGGATCAACGAGTAGGTGTGGATGCACTCGACCGCACAAGCCAGCGGCATGGCGGCCGCGGCAGAGCCGCCGCAGGCCTCGGCGGCGGCCAGGCACAGCGCCGGACGCATCCGCTTTCCACCCGCAAACAGCGAGTACCGCATCGCCTTGTGAATGGTCGCCGGCTTGACCGTGGCCTTGGGCAAAAACCCGTCCAAGGCCCGGTTGACCGCCTCGGTGGAAGCGGCCAGATAAGCATCCAGGTCAAACAGCGTGTCATTCCCTGCGGCGGCACGAAGCATGGCCAATGCCTTAAGGCGAACCGGGCATCCACAGCAAGCCCGGATTGCTCAGGAGGGAGAGGCCGGCGGCTCGGCGCAACCTCGCCTGCCACCACACCCCCTCCCCCCACCCGATGGCGGTTACCGGGCCGAGAACTTGTGGACGGTGCTGTGCTGGTAGGTCTGATTCGGACGCAGCACCACGCTGGGGAAGCTGTGCTGGTTCGGGGAGTCCGGGTAATGCTGCGTTTCCAGGCAGAACCCGTCGTGCTTCTGGTACGTGTTGCCCTGTTTGCCGGTCAGGGTTCCGTCCAGGAAATTGCCGGAGTAGAACTGCACCCCGGGCTGAGTGGTCAGGATTTCCATGGCCCGACCTGTCTTCGGTTCGTACACGCGCGCGCAAAGGGCAAGTCCCTTGCCAGCCCGGTTGAGCACGTAGTTGTGGTCGTAGCCCTGCGGGTCGTTGGTGAGCTGCTTGAGGTCCTTCCCAATGGGCTTGGCCACGCTGAAGTCCATGACGGTGCCCTTCACCGGGGCGATCACGCCGGTGGGAATCAGCGTGTCATCGACCGGCGTGTAGTTGGCCGCGTTGAGCATCAACTCGTGCCCCAGAATATCGCCCTCGCCGGCGAGGTTGAAGTAGCTGTGGTTGGTCAGGTTGACCACGGTCGCCTTGTCGGTGCGCGCCTCGTAGTCCATCACGAGTTCATTGTTGTCGGTGAGGGTGTAGGTGACCTTGACCGTGAGGTTCCCGGGATACCCTTCCTCGCCATCGGGGCTGGTATAACTGAAGCGGACGGCAACGCCGTTGGGTACCGTGACCGGTTCCGCCGCCCAGACGACTTTGTCGAAGCCCTTGATCCCGCCGTGCAGCGCGTTCGGATAGTTGTTGGTGGCGAGGGTGTAGGGACGCCCCTCGAGCGTGAAGCGCCCCTTGGCAATGCGGTTGGCGTACCGGCCGACAACGGCGCCGAAATAGGGATGGCCCTTCAAATAGGCGTCGAGGTTGTCAAACCCGAGCACAATGTCGCCGAACTGGCCGTTCCGGTCGGGCGTGTGCAACTCGGTGATCAGGGCGCCGTAGGTCATCACCTTCATCGTGACCCCCTGGGCGTTTTTCAGAGTGTAGAGCTCGACGGGGGTCCCGTCGGGGAGTTGGCCGAAAGGGGCCTTTTCGATGGTCGCTTGCATGGCAGTGTGCTTCTTGCCGCACGGACAGGTTGAACACGAAGTGAGCGTCAGCGTCAGCAGGACGCCCGTAAACAGGGTGAGAACCGAGTTCGTTTTCATGAGCGGGTTTCTGGGTTCGAGGGAGGATGACAGATCACGGTTGGGACGGCGGCAGCGCCTGGCGACCCCGCCAGGCCAGGGCCAACATGACGAGGCCAAAGCCCAGGAGCACCAGGCCCCAGGTCAGGTTGATATTCATCCCGAGCGAATGCTGGTCGTAGATGCTCTGGTCGCTGACCGCGCCGAAGCCGGCCAGGAGCACGCCAAAGAGGACAAACAGGAGGCCAATGGGAAGTCGGACGTCAAGTTGCATAGGTCACCAGAAGATCACGTTCAATGCCGCCGTGGCCACCAGCACCAGCACGCCCAGCGTCACCGGCCGCTTCCACCAGGGCAGTCCCTCCTCGCGAATACGGGGCGTCAGCGAGTAAACCAGACCGGTCAACTCCCGCTCCGTCTTGGTCTGGCGCGTTACCAGCGAGATCACGATGGTGGCGATGAAGCAAACGGTCCAGGCGTAGATCGCGGTCCAGAAATTCTGCGCCATCTCGCTGGGGTACAGGTGCCATACGCTCGCGGCGTCCCCGGCGAGCCACCCGCCTTTGAGACCCACCGACGCCCCCTTGGAGAGCGCGAGGCCATGGTGCACCGCCGCCGCCAGCGTGCCGGCCACGAGGCCGAAAAACGCGCCATGGCCCGTGGTGCGGCGCCAGAACATCCCCGGCATGAAGGTCGCGAACAACGGCGCGTTCACGAAGGCGAACACGAGCTGGAGGATGTCCATGATGTTGTTGAACTGCGCCGCGGCGTAGGCCGCCGCCATGCTCGCGAGAATCCCCGCCACGGTCGTAGCGCGGCCCACGGCCAGGTAGTGCGCATCGGTGCCGTCCTTCTTGATGTAGCTCTGGTAAATGTCGTAGGTCCAAACCGTGTTGAAGGCCGTCACGTTCCCGGCCATGCCGGACATGAACGACGCCATGAGCGCCGTCAGCCCCAGCCCGAGCATCCCCGTGGGGAAATAGTGGGCGAGCATGCTGGGTACGACCATGTCGTAGTCCAGGCCCCCGTTCTTCTCGGGCAGTTTGAAATTCGCCGTCCCCGCGGCGTGCAACGCGATGGCGATGATCCCCGGCAGAATGACCAGGACCGGGAACATCATCTTCGGAATGGCCGCGAGCAGGGGCGTCCGCCGCGCGGCACCCATGTCCTTCGCGGCCATGGCCCGCTGCACCACCAGGAAATCCGTGCACCAGTACCCAAACGACAGCACGAAGCCCAGGCCCATCGCCAAGCCGAACCACTCCACGCCCATGGGATTGGCTTGAGCGCTCCCGGTGTACGTCCACGAATGCGCCCAGGCCCCCGGCTCAAAGCCGGCCTGGGTGGCGACGGGCACCAGCTTGGCCTTCAGCCCCTCCCATCCGCCCACCTGTTTCAGCCCCAGCAGCACCAACGGGAGAAATCCGAACACGATCATGAAGAACTGGAGCACTTCGTTGTAGATGGCGGAGGTCAGGCCCCCCATGAAGATGTACGTCAGCACGACGGCGCCCGAGAGCACGATGCACAGGTGGAAATTCCAGCCGAGGATCGCGTTGAGCAGCTTCGCCAGCGCGTACATGGAGATGCCCGAGGACATGATGGTCATCCCCGCGAAGGTCATGGCGTTGAAACCGCGCGTCTTCTCGTCAAAGCGGAGCTTCAGGTATTCCGGCACCGAACGCGCCTTGGAACCGTAGTAGAACGGCATCATGAACAACGCCACGAAGACCATCGCCGGGATCGCGCCCACCCAGTAGAAGTGCGACGTCATGGTGCCGTACTTGGCGCCGGACGCCGCCATGCCCATGACTTCCTGTGCGCCCAAGTTCGCCCCAATAAAGCCCAGCGCGCAAATCCAGGCGGGGAGAGAACGACCGGATTCGAAGAAGTCCTTGCTGCCGCTGACGGTGCGGCGCAGCACCACGCCGATGCCCAACACGAAGACGAAGTACAGGATCAGCAGAACGTAATCGATCCAGCCAAGTTGCAGGTGCATAGGCGATCGCCATGGTGTATCGGCCGCCGCCCTTCATGTCAACACGGCCCCCATTTTTGGCTAGCCTCGCGGCGTGGCTCCCGCAAACCTCACCATTTCGCTGCGGTGCAGCGGAGTTCGACGTGAAGCCGATTACGAAGACGACAACAGACCAGGCATTGACCGGGTGGCTGCCCACCAGCTGGCAAGCCCGGCCCATGCAGCAGGCCGTGGAGTACCCGGATCCGGAGGCGCTGGCGCACGCCATCGCGCGGATCCAGGCCTATCCACCCCTGGTCACCAGCTGGGAGGTGGAACGGCTGCGCGCGCGCATCGGTGAAGCCGCGGCCGGACGCCAGTTCATCCTGCAGGGAGGCGACTGCGCCGAGGTCTTTGCCGAGTGCCGCCCCGACATCATCACCAGCAAGCTGAAGATCCTGCTGCAGATGAGCCTGGTGCTCACGGACGGACTCAAGCGCCCCATCATCCGGATCGGGCGCTTCGCCGGCCAGTATGCCAAGCCCCGGTCCAGCCCCACCGAGACGCGGGACGGTCTGACGCTGCCTTCCTATTTCGGCGATCTCATCAACGCGGACGAGTTCACGCGCGAGGGGAGGCGTCCGGAACCCGAGCGGCTCGTTTCCGCCTACCAGCACGCCGCGTTGACCCTGAATTTCATTCGTTCGCTGGTGGCAGGCGGGTTCGCCGACCTGCACCATCCGGAGTACTGGGACCTGGATTTTCTCGGCAAGTCAGGTCTTTCCCCCGAGTCCAGGGACAACTACCAGCGTCGGGTGGATTTCGTGGCCAACGCCATCGAGCTGATGGAGATCCTTACGGAACGGCAGATGGATCAGCTCACCCACAGCGAATTCTACACGAGCCACGAGGGTCTGAGCTTGCACTACGAGACGGCGCTCACCCGCCAGGTGCCGCGCCGCCCGGGTGCGTGGTACAACCTCGGCTCCCACCTGCCCTGGATCGGCGAGCGCACGCGGGCAGCGAACGGCGCCCACGTCGAGTACTTCCGCGGCATCCGGAATCCGGTCGGGGTGAAAATCGGTCCCGCCACGACCCCCACGGCGCTGCTCGAATTGCTGGATGTGCTCGATGCCGGGAGGGAGGCGGGCGACCTGGTCCTGATCGCGCGGTGCGGCGCGGCGAAGGTGCGCCAGGTGCTGCCGCACCTGATCGAGGCGGTGGCCAGTTCGGGGCACAAGCCGGCGTGGATGTGTGATCCCATGCACGGCAACACGGTTTGCACCGCGAGCGGGCGCAAGACCCGGCATGTCGAGGCGATTCTGAGCGAGCTGCTGGACTCGATTGACATCCACGAATCGCAGGGGTCCTGGCTGGCCGGAGTTCATTGCGAACTGACGGCGGAAAACGTGACCGAGTGCGTGGGCGGCGCCAGCGGCGTGCAGGAGGCCGACCTGGCCACCGCGTACCAGACACGGTGCGATCCCCGTCTGAACTACGAGCAGGGGATGGAGATTGCCTTCGCCATCGCCCGGCGCATGGAGGCCCGTTCGCGTCACAACGGCCGTCCTGCCGGCCCGCATCCGCGAATCAAGTCCACGGAATCATGAACGCGATGGAGCAACTGTTCGAGACCGCCCGGGCCACCCTGGACCGGCTGAAGGCCACGCAATGGTCGAAGATTGCCACGGTGGGAGAATGGCTCGGGGAGAGCCTGGCCCGCGACGGCTGGCTTTACGTGTTCGGCACCGGCCACTCGCACCTCGTGGCGGAGGAAGTTTTCTACCGCGCCGGGGGTCTGGCTCACGCGGTGCCGATGCTTGACCCGCGCGTCATGCTGCACGAGAAGGCCATCGAGGCAACCTACACCGAGCGGGAACTGGGCTTCGCGGCGCAGATGCTCAGCCATTACCCCGTGGCCGCCGGCGACGTACTGGTGGTGGTGTCCAACTCGGGACGCAACGCAGTGCCGATCGAGATGGCCATGCTCGGTCGCGAGAAGGGGCTGCGCGTCGCCGCCATCCTGAACCAGACCCAGAGCGATGCCTGGCCTTCGCGGCATCCGTCGGGCCGAAAACTCGCCGACGTGGCGGAAGTGGTGATCGACAACTGCGGCCCCAACGGCGACGCCTGGCTGAAGCTGGACGGCATGCCGGATGCCGTGGGCTCGACCTCGTCGATGGTCGGGCTCCTGATCATCCAGTTGATCCTGGTGCGCGCCGTCGAGGTGTCGCTCGCGCGGGGCGTGGCGCCCGAGATGTACATCAGCAGCAACACCCGCGGGGACGATCACAACGAGCGGCTCCTGCACAAGTACAAGAGCCGCATCCGGCACCTGTAACTTCCGGTCCCGCTTTCGCCCCCTGCGTGGTGCCGCCAGCCACAACGGCTGGTCCGGGCCAGGGAAAGGCATTGCCTTTGCCAACCGGTCTTCCCAACATGCGCGCAGCTATCACCAGCACGAACATGCGCATCCGACTTGATGTTTCCCGGCTCTTGGGCTTGGTACTGGGCGCTGCGACCCTGGGCCTCACGGGCTGCAATCGGGCCCCCGAAACCCCCGGCCCCCAGGACGCGACGACGGGGACCAGTCCGGGAACAACCCCGGGTTCGCGCACCTACACCCTTGGCATGAGCCAGTGCAACCTGGGTGAACCGTGGCGGGTGCAGATGAATGCGGACGTGAAAGCCGCGGCCGACAAGCGCCCCGAGCTCAAGGTGGTCTACAAGGACGCCCAGAACGACACCCTCAAGCAGCGGTCGCACCTCGAAGAGTTCGTAAGCGCGAAAGTGGACCTCATCATCATCTCGCCCAAGGAAGCGGCCCCGCTCACCGAGCCGGTGGCCAAGGCGGTTCAGGCGGGCATCCCGGTGATCGTGCTGGACCGGCGCCTGTTGGGGGACGCGTACACCTGCTTCATCGGGGCCGACAACAAGAAGATCGGCAAGGCAGCCGGCGAGTGGATCAAGCAAACCCTGGGCGGCAAGGGCAAGGTGGTGGAACTCAAAGGGCTCATGACCAGCACGCCGGGACAGGACCGGCACAGCGGCTTCCGCGAAGGGCTCGCCGGTTCCGAGATCGAGGTGATCTTTGAGGCCGACATGAAATGGTTGGAGGCGGATGCGCGCAAGGAGATGGAGTCGGCCTTGTCGCGCTTCAACCAGATCGACCTGGTCTATGCCCACAACGACCCCGGCGCGCACGGCGCTTACCTGGCGGCCAAAGCGGCGGAGCGCGAGAAGGCCATGAAATTCGTGGGCATCGATGCCCTGCCCCAGGAGGGAATCGCCTATGTGAGCCAGGGGATCCTCAGCGCGACCTTCCAGTACCCAACGGGGGGCGCCGAAGCGATTGACGTGGCACTGAAGATCCTGCGCGGCGAGCAGGTCCCCAAGGAAATCACGCTCGGCTCCCGCTTGTTCACCCGGGAGAACGTCGCCAGCGGCGGCCAGCCCCTCAATTGACCCGGAAGCTGAGATGCGGGAATGATCGTCGGCGACTTCACAACTTGTTTTGGCGGGCGGCACGGCTTGACAGCTATTTGACGCATCCGCATGGTCTTCCTCCTTTGAACTGACAACACAGCGACATACGGACATGGGCGACTCACACTCCTCACTGGACACGTTGCGCAGCTTTGATCTGGGCGACGGGACCCAAGGCACTTTTTATTCGTTGCCGGCGCTCGAGCAGGCAGGTCTGGGGCCTGTCTCGCGGCTGCCGGTGTCCCTGCGCATCGTGCTCGAGTCGGTGCTGCGCAACTGCGATGGCCGCAAGGTCACGGAACAGAGCGTCCGGGCTCTTGCCCAATGGCAGCCGAACGCCGAACGCACGGCCGAAGTGCCCTTCATCGTCGCCCGCATCGTGTTGCAGGACTTCACGGGGGTGCCGTTGCTGGTAGACCTCGCGGCCATGCGCTCGGCGGTCGCCCGCCTGGGCAAGAGCCCCAAGATGGTGGAGCCCCTGGTGCCGGTCGATCTCGTCGTGGACCACTCGGTCCAGGTGGACTTTGCGGGGTCGGCGGATGCCTTCCGCAACAACCTCGAGATGGAGTTCATGCGGAACCGGGAGCGCTACGCGTTCCTCAAGTGGGGCATGCAGGCGTTCGACACGTTCAAGGTCGTGCCGCCCGGCATCGGCATCGTGCACCAGGTAAACCTGGAACATCTGGCCAAAGGCGTGCTGACGGCGCGGGATTCGGCGGCCAACGGCGCCGGCGGACTCGTGTACTTCCCCGACACGCTGGTGGGGACCGACTCGCATACCACGATGATCAACGGGATCGGCATCGTGGGCTGGGGCGTGGGCGGCATTGAAGCGGAGGCCGGGATGCTGGGCCAGCCGGTGTACTTCCTCACCCCGGACGTGGTGGGGGTGCATCTCCAGGGGGCGCTGCGCGAAGGCGCCACGGCCACCGACCTGGCGCTCGCCGTCACCGAACGCCTGCGTCAAGCCAAGGTGGTCGGGAAGTTCGTCGAATTCTTCGGGGCCGGCGCAGCCGCCCTGCCGGTCGTGGATCGCGCCACCATCGCGAACATGGCTCCCGAGTACGGCGCCACCATGGGCTTCTTCCCCGTGGACGAGGAGTGCGTGCGGTACCTGCGGGCGACGGGACGAAGCGAGGAGCATTGCCGGCGATACGAGAACTACTACCGCGCCCAGGGCCTCTGGGGAATGCCGCGTCCGGGCCAGTTGATGTATTCCCAGGTGATCGAGCTCGACCTGCAAGCGGTGCAACCTTCCGTGGCCGGACCCAAGCGTCCCCAGGACCGCATCGAAGTGGCCGGCCTGAAGACCAAGTTTGCGGAAGTCTTCTCGCGGCCGGTGATTGACGGCGGCTACGGCAAGCCCCCGACCGAGATCGACAAGCACGTGCTGGTGCGGGGTCACAAGGCCTGCAGTTTTCACCCGGAATGGACGACCGGCCTTCATCACGCCCGGGTTTCGCCGAGCGAGAGCGAGATGCGGGATCAACACCCGGCGCCCGACAACATCACGGTCACCAAGGACCTGCGGTGCGAGGTGGGACACGGGACGGTGCTCATCGCAGCCATCACGAGCTGCACCAACACGTCGAATCCCACGGTGATGCTCGCGGCCGGTCTGCTGGCCAAAAAGGCCGTCGAAAAGGGCCTTGGCGTCTGTTCGGTGGTGAAGACGTCGCTGGCCCCCGGTTCCCGGGTGGTCACCGACTACTTGCAGAAGACCGGGCTGCAGCCCTATCTGGATCAACTCGGGTTCCACCTCGTCGGGTACGGCTGCACGACCTGCATCGGCAACTCGGGACCGCTCGAGGCCCACATCGAGGAGGCCATTGTCCAGAATGACCTGATCGCCGCCTCGGTCCTTTCCGGCAACCGCAACTTCGAGGCGCGGGTCCACCAGAGTGTGAAGGCGAACTTCCTGATGTCGCCGCCGTTGGTGGTGGCCTTCGCCCTCGCGGGACGGGTGGACATTGACCTGACCGCGGAACCGCTCGGCACCGGGACGGACGGAAAGCCGGTTTACCTTCGGGACGTCTGGCCGACGATGGCGGAGATTCGCTCCCTCCTCGAAAGCGCCCTCAAGCCCGAGGTTTACCGGAGCCTGTACACCGACTTCGCAGCCCAAAATCCCAAGTGGAACGAGATTCCCACGACCGTGGGGGACGTCTACCACTGGGACGCGGCCAGCACCTACATCCAGGAACCCCCGTTCTTCACCGGCTTCTCGCGGCGTCCCGGAGCCATTGGCGAGATCAAGGGCGCACGCGCCCTGGCGATCTTCGGCGACAGCGTGACCACCGATCACATCTCCCCGGCGGGGGCCATCAAGAAGACGTCTCCGGCCGGCCGGTACCTCGTGGAGCACCGGGTCGCCTTCGAGGATTTCAACAGCTACGGTTCCCGGCGCGGCAATGACCGCGTCATGACCCGCGGCACGTTCGCAAACGTTCGCATCAAGAACCTCATGCTCGGCGGCGAGGAAGGTGGCTACACCCTCCTGCAGCCCACCGGCGAAAAGCTCTCGATCTTCGACGCGGCGATGAAGTACGCCGAAACCCAGACCCCGCTCATCGTCCTTGCCGGGCAGGAGTACGGCACGGGGAGTTCGCGCGACTGGGCGGCGAAGGGGCCGGCGCTCCTCGGGGTGAAAGTGGTCGTGGCACAGAGCTTCGAGCGCATCCATCGTTCGAACCTGGTCGGCATGGGCATCCTCCCGCTCCAGTTCCCGGAGGGGACGAACGCACAGACGCTGAAGCTGGACGGTACGGAGAGCTACGAGGTGCAGGGACTCGGACCCGGCCTCAAGCCGCAGCAGGAGCTGATGCTTTGGATCCGGCGCACCACGGGGGCGGTGGAACGTGTCCCTGTCAAGTGCCGGATCGATACCGCCATCGAAGTGGATTACTACCACCACGGGGGCATCCTGCCCTTCGTGCTGCGCCAGTTGCTGGCCAAGCAAGGCTGAGCGCTGGCAGCGGCGGGACGGGCACGCCGTCGCCCGCTGAGAACGCCGCAGCCAAATCATGGTTCCAGGTAGGGCGCGCAGTCCCTTGCGCGCCGGATCGGCGGGCAGCGGAGTGCCCGCGCTACGGGGTGGCGGTTCCTATGAGGCCTACGGCGGTGAAGCCTGCCGGGCAAGGGCGCGCGCTTTGTGCACCCAAGGCCGTTCGCGCTTGCGTTGGAACGCGGGGGCGTGCGCGTCATCCTGGAGCACTTCTTCGAGCAGGTTGTTGGCTTCCTCGAGCCGGCCCGCCTTCAGGTACAACTCGGCCAGCTGGACCCGGGCCCGGGCGTAGCTGTTCCGTTCCAGAACCTGCTGCCATGTCTTCAGGGCGTCCTCGGTTCTCCCCAAGGCAGTATAGGTTTCCGCGAGTGCCATGAGGGTATGGCCGAATTCATGGCCCGGGTCCTGGGCGCGGACTTGCTCCAGGAGCGGCAGCGCCTCCGCCTCGCGATGCAGGTGCAGCAGGCACTGCCCGAGGTGGGCCCGAGTGTCGGCGTCGGAAGGGTCGCGTTCGAGCGCGGCGCGGTAACTGGCTTCGGCCTCGGCGAGCTTTCCCTGCTGGAAATACACATCACCGAGGTCGGCGTGGTCACGCGCGTTGTCGAGGTGATGGATCCGGTCCTGGAGTTCCTTGATGCGCAGTCGCGTGCGGGTTCCGGGAAGTTCGAGGCTCGGCCGCACGAGCCCGCCGGAGGCCCGGTAAACGAGGAAGAAATAGAGCGGCGCGTTCAGGATGGGGAAGATGATGATGAACAACACCCACAGCCATTCCTCGCGCCGGACCGCGTCCACGAGCATCCAAAGCGCGAACAGGCCGAACAGCAGGACCAGCGGGTTGTTCCAGGTCAGCCAGTCGAAGAGGAAGGCCAGCATGGCGATGCGCCAGGGCCGCGGCTAAGCCACCCGTTCGAGGCGTTCGGCTTCGGCCGCGGACCCCCCAACCTCCTCCGCCATGAGCGGCGCCTCCGGGTTTCGGAACTCCACTCCGCCCAGCGCGAGGTAGTGATGGAAGACTTCCGTGTTCTGGATGAATCCGCGAAAGCGACTCGCGCCCGGACCGACGGCAAGCAGGGGGACATAATCGGCCGTATGCTCGCCGCTCGTCCAACCCACGCCGTAGTGGTTGGCCAGGAGCTGGCCCAACTGGACGCTCGTGGAGTTCATCGTCTCGTACATGGAGAGTCCCTTCTTCTCGAAGAAGGTCGCGAAGTACGCCGCCTTGCGATCGGGAACCTTGTAGCCCGTGGTCTGCGCCAGCACCCTCTGGATGTCGCCGGGGGTCGGATGCTCGCCCAGCAGCCGGGCCATTTCCCCGAACGAAGCCCGGGCGTTCCGGACATTGCTGAAGAGCGGGCGGGTGGTCCCGAACGCGCCGCCGGAGCTGTTCAGGCCCGGGTTACCGGTCCCATGATCGGTGGTGATGATCAGCAGGGTGTCAGGTTCCCGGTCACGGAACTCCAGGCACGCTTCGAGCGCCTCGTCGAAAGCCAGCGCCTCGCGAACAGTCGTGGCGATGTCGTTGGCGTGCGCCGCGTGGTCGACCCGTCCGCCTTCGACCTGCAGAATGAAACGATCGGCCCTTCCCAGGTGCTGCAAAGCCCGCCGGGTCATCGATGGCAGCGTCGGAACCGTCTTCAGGAGTTTCGGATCAGCCAAGTGATCGATGGTGTAGGGCAGGTGACTCGAGCTGAAGGTACCCACCCAGGGCTGATCGAGCGAAGCGGCTTCGAGATCCGCCGCCGTGTTCAAGACCGCGTAGCCCGCCTGGCGGTAGTCGGCGTACAGATCCTTCTTGTCGCTGCGCCCGCTGGCCTTGAAAAACTTTTGTCCCCCGCCCAGGAGGATGTCGACACGGCCCTTGAGGTACTGCACCGCGATGGCCTCCGCCTCCTCACGTTTGGCATGGGCGGCGAACCCGGCGGGCGTGGCGTGCGTGATTTCGGTGGTGGTGACCAACCCCCGCTTCCAACCCGCCTCGGCGAACAGGTCGTACAACGGGCGCAGTTTCCGGCCGTCCGGCAGGATGTTGAGCGAACCATTCTTCACACGCGATCCGCTTCCCCAGGCGGTGGCCGAGGCGGCCGAATCGGTGACCATCGAGTTCAGCGAACGCACGTTCATGAGGGCCTGCTCGACACCCGGCTGGCCGAACAACTCGAGCCACCGCAGTCCCCGCCCGCGGGTTTCGCGAGCGTAATAATCCGCAAGCGTCAAGGTCCCGCTGCTCGTCCCGTCCGCCACCAGGTGAATGAGGTGACGCGGCGAGCCGGCGGCGGCGATGGACGCCGCATCCGCGCCATGTGCCAGGTGGGGAAAACCCGCGCCTGCGCCCGCCAGAAGGGTTGCATGTTTGAGGAAGCTCCGACGACTGTTCATGCTGCCGGGAAGCTAGGTGACGGGGCGGGGATTGCCAACCGGAATCGGGCGGCAAGGTGGGTGGCGCAGCGGTCGTCGCGGCCACCAATTTCAGGGCGCGGACCTATCCTGAAAGACCGCCCCACCCGACCGTGCCTGCTGCGGCCGGAGACCGGCCGTGATCCGGGCCACCAACTTCGCTCGCTAATTCTCGGCCGAATGCAAACCTCCAGGGCCCGCCCGGAACGCGATGTTCATACGGTCGGGTTGCCCGGGAAGCGACTGCGTGCAGTTCCACTGGCAGGCCCCGCAGTGAACGCATTTCTCACGGTCGAACGCCGGCACGCCGCCTTCCCCGGGCGCAATGGCCTGGCCACTGCAAGCCTCGATGCAAATGCGGGTGCCACACGCCTCGCAGAGCTCGGGATAGAGGAACACCACGTGATCCCCATAGCCCGGAGGCGCCTGGACCTTGCCGCCCAGCAGCAGCGCGTCCTGATGCGAAAGGAGCAGTTGCCCGTCGTACGGAATCGGCGGCCACCCGGCCCGGTCCATCAGCGCATCGTGGAGGGAACGGCCCTTGGCCCGGCACTCCTCGCGAATCCTGGCGATCTCGGCGGCCGGGATCCGGTCTCGATAGTACTCCTCGATGGAGGGCACGCGTTGCCAGGGGGGCACGGGTTCGCTTCCCAGCGAGAACCGTCCCTGGGTGAACCCCGCCAGGGCCATGCCGACCATCCCCTGCAACACGCCTTTTTGGAACCCGTCCCGGGATTTCTCGGCCACCTTGGCTTCCTGCTCAATCCAACTGGCACGTCGGCGGCGGACGTAGGTGGCCTCAAGGTTCTGCTTCGTGAACGGCTGTCTGGCTCGTCCCAACTCGAGCACGGCCTCGGCCAATTGAACCCCGCTCGCCCAGGCCTCATCCACGCCCGATCCGGTGAGGACATTGGTCGTTCCGCTCCCTTCGCCGATGCGGGCGTAGCCATCACCCACCAGGTGCGGTTCACCACGACGGCCAGACTCGCCGAGGGTCTTGGCACCCCAGGAGCGCAGCTTCCCGCCCTGCAGACGCCGCCACAAGTACGGATGGAGCATCCAGTGCTGCAGGTAGCGATAGGCCGTCCGCATCGGGCTGTCGAACCACGACGGCACAAAGATGCCCAGCGAGGCGACACGATCCGGGTGCACGTACAGGAAGCCGAAGATCTCGGGCTCCGGATATCCGAACGTGTGCAGCACGGTCCCGGGTTCGAGCGTGGTTGGCTCGGGAAGGTCCACGACGAACTTCATTCCCACCGCCCAGTCACGCGTGTGCTTGCCCGTCGGAACGCCGAAATGCCCGTCAAGTTGCCGGCCAATGGGGCCGACCGGACCGTCGCCCACGACCGTTAACGCGGCCCCGATCTCCATGCCGGGCATGAAGCCGTCGGAAGGCCTCCCCTGCTTGTCAACGCCCTGGTCCAGCAGGCGCACGCCCCGCACCTGGTCTTGTTCGATCACGGCCTCGGCGACCGGGGTTCCGGGCCAGATCTGGACCGCGCCGGTGCTCTGGACCTGGCCGCCGACCCATTGCATGAACTGGCCCATCGAGAGCACAAGGCCGCCGCGCTTGTGCAGGAATTCCGGTGTCCACGGCAGATCGAGGGCATGATCCGTCACGGGCAGGACGCCCCGCACCGCGCCGATCAGGGCATCGCCGGCCTTGAGCGCCGCCGAACGATGACTCGTGTGGTGGGGATCGAGCAGGTAGAGGACCTTCTCCTCGCGCACGGGCGTGGCCATGGGGATTCCGGCCCGTTCGAGATCGGGAAAGGACTCCCGCAAGGCACGCCCCCGAGTCACCACCCCGGAAACGCCAAATCCGAGGTCATCCGCGCGTTCGTAGCAGAGGACCTGCAGGGGCAGGCCAGGCATGACGGTGCTTTCCACCGCCGGGGTGCCGTCCGGGTTCGAAAGTTGCCGGGACAGAGTGGTGAGAAAACCCGCCGTCGCCGGGCCAAACCCGACACACACGATGTCGGCTTCCAGGCGTTGACGCTCGACCGCGGACGAGGAGGCGCCGGCAGTATCTGACCCGTTCATGCGGGCGCGATTAGAGCATCGGGAGGCACCGCCGGGAATCCAGAACTCGGGGCCCGTGCCAGAAAACGAGCGGGCCTCCCCGGAGGGGAAGCCCGTCGCGAACCGAATGGCGGTCCCGTCGATGCGGAGGGTGTATCCTATGGGATGATCACCTGGAAGAAGGCGTTGCCGGCCTCGATGGGAACGGTATAGGCCTTGGCGCTGGTGGTGCCCACGGTCGTCCAGGTGCTCTCGCCAAGGTCGGCCTTCTTGACCACCGTGTAGGTGTCGCCCGACCCGCTCCAGCTCAGCACAAGGTTGTTTCCTTCGCGGGTTACGCTCAGATGAATCGGAGCCGGCGGGTTGGTCTCGCCGTCACAGACGATCACCTTGCTGCTCAAGACCAGGTGTTGGTTGTCGGCCAATGCCGTCCAGTCCTGACACCAGAGCGCGTCGCGGAACGCGCCTTTGTAGGCGGCCGCGCTGAAAAAGCCGCCCGTGGGTGTGGCCATGACCTCACTGAAGACCGGGCTGCCAGCCTGCGGCCGCGGATCGAGCAACTCATCCTGCGCGCGGTCGATCGCCATCAGCCGGGGATCGGCCTCCGGATTGAGTTCGGTGGGGGCGTTGGTCGAGCCGACCGTGCCGCGGTCGCCGGCGTTGTTCCAGAACAGGTTGTGGCTCACCAGACCGTAATTATTGGCCACGCTCGAAGTCACGTCCTTGCCCTGGAATTCGAGAAACACCGAGTTGTGAATCTGGCCGTAGTACTCGGAGCGCGTGTTCATGACGTCGCTGCCCGAACCGGCCCCGCCCTCACCAATCAGCGTCGCGTTGAAGATCTGGTGTTCGCCCAGGGGTTGGGCGCCAACGATGTTGGCGTTGGGACCGCCGGAGGGCTGGCCGTTGAGTTCCATGCCCTCGTCGCCGCTGATGGCCTGGAGCCCAAACCAAAACTGGTGATGGCCCGAGTGGCCTTGGTCCATGTCGAAGAGCTCATCGCTGTTATACGCGGAGACCAGGTAGCGGCTGTTAACCGTGCCACCCCACCATTCGAAACCGTCGTCGCCGCCACCGTACACCTCGACGAACTCGAGGGTGGTGCCACGCCCGACGCCGCCCATGGACAGACCGTTGATCTCCTTGTTGGACTCGAGCGCCTTGCCCGCATAGCGGATGGAAACGAATCGCAGCGTGCCGGAACTGTCGTCATCGTCGTTGCCGCCAAAGCGGTGCAGGCTCTGGGAGGTCTGCGCATCGGACGCGTCGGACAGGCCTTCGTAGAGTTGGTAAAAGGAGCCGTCCGGGTTCAGGCCCGAGCCGGAGGCCTCGGCGTCAGGCCGGTTGAGACGCGCCTTGCCCAGGAGGACAACTCCACCCCAAAGACCCCGTCCGGTGGGCTCGGCTTCGAGCGGAATGTCGAACGGATCCGCGATGTCATCACTCTCGGCGGTGAAGATGATGGGGTTGGAAGCGGACCCGATGGCATTGAGTTTTCCCCCGCGGGTGACGAACAGGGCACCGAAGCTGGGCGCGGCACCCGGTTTCCCGCGGACCACGGTTCCGGCTTCGATGTTGAGCACGGCACCCTCGGCGACGTAGACGTAGCCATCGAGGACGTACTCGTTCGTGTTTGACCAGTGGTTTTCGCCGCGGAGGATCCCGCTCACCGTGATGGTATTCACGCCTTTCTGACGGAGGTGGAGATTCTGGTAGAGCGCGGTCCAGCCAAGCAGCCAGTTGTCGTTCGCGTCGAAGGCGCCCTTGTACGGTGCCGGGCAGAAGTGCCCGTTGGCCGGCGTCACCATGACGTCGTTGAAGACCGGGCTGCCAGCCTGCGGCCGCGGATCGAGCAACTCATCCTGCGCGCGGTCGATCGCCATCAGCCGGGGATCGGCCTCCGGATTGAGTTCGGTGGGGGCGTTGGTCGAGCCGACCGTGCCGCGGTCGCCGGCGTTGTTCCAGAACAGGTTGTGGCTCACCAGACCGTAATTATTGGCCACGCTCGAAGTCACGTCCTTGCCCTGGAATTCGAGAAACACCGAGTTGTGAATCTGGCCGTAGTACTCGGAGCGCGTGTTCATGACGTCGCTGCCCGAACCGGCCCCGCCCTCACCAATCAGCGTCGCGTTGAAGATCTGGTGTTCGCCCAGGGGTTGGGCGCCAACGATGTTGGCGTTGGGACCGCCGGAGGGCTGGCCGTTGAGTTCCATGCCCTCGTCGCCGCTGATGGCCTGGAGCCCAAACCAAAACTGGTGATGGCCCGAGTGGCCTTGGTCCATGTCGAAGAGCTCATCGCTGTTATACGCGGAGACCAGGTAGCGGCTGTTAACCGTGCCACCCCACCATTCGAAACCGTCGTCGCCGCCACCGTACACCTCGACGAACTCGAGGGTGGTGCCACGCCCGACGCCGCCCATGGACAGACCGTTGATCTCCTTGTTGGACTCGAGCGCCTTGCCCGCATAGCGGATGGAAACGAATCGCAGCGTGCCGGAACTGTCGTCATCGTCGTTGCCGCCAAAGCGGTGCAGGCTCTGGGAGGTCTGCGCATCGGACGCGTCGGACAGGCCTTCGTAGAGTTGGTAAAAGGAGCCGTCCGGGTTCAGGCCCGAGCCGGAGGCCTCGGCGTCAGGCCGGTTGAGACGCGCCTTGCCCAGGAGGACAACTCCACCCCAAAGACCCCGTCCGGTGGGCTCGGCTTCGAGCGGAATGTCGAACGGATCCGCGATGTCATCACTCTCGGCAGTGAAGATGATCGGACGCAACCGGGTTCCCAAGGCGTTGATCTTGCCGCCGCGAGTCACGAAGAGGGCGCCAAAGCTGGGGGCGGCACCCGGTTTCCCGCGGACCACGGTCCCGGCTTCGATGTTGAGCACGGCGCCGTCGGCGACATAGACGTAGCCGTCGAGGACGTATTCGTTGGTGCTGGACCAGTTGACCTCGCCGCGGAGGATGCCCGAGACGACATTCGTGTCCGCGGATGCGCCCACGCTCCCCGCGAGCGTGCCTGCGGTGACGAGAAGAGTCAGGATTTGCTTGTTCATGTTCTGGTTCGGTAGCTCACGCCACCTGGATGCGGCGGCATGAGTGGCGACCGTTCGCCCATCCCTTCAGCTAAGCAGAAGCCGGTGGCGTTTGGCGAAGTCGGGGAGGTGACGATTCCGTCGCGATCCCGTGACAGCGTGACGTGGGCCGGGCCGCCGCGGGAGACACCTCGCGGCGACGGATCTCGCGCGGGCTTATTCCGCCGGCCCGGGATCGAGTCGAAAGGCTGGCGCGCCTGCTCGAGGCCTGGCAAGCCCCCGGAAGATCCGTTACGGAATTGTCACCGGAATGCCATCCCGCCGTGAACTCGGCCGGGCAAGGTTGCTCCCGCCGTATGCAGCGTGTCGTCGCAGCCATCCTTGTCGCAGCCTTCTGGGGGATCTCATCGCACCGGGGTTTGCTCCAGGCAGCGGGCCTTGATGAAGCCCGGCTCGCCGTGGAGCAGTGGGTCCAGACCCGGCGGCTCATCTCCCAGACCCAGGCCGACTGGACGAATGACAAGGAGACCCTTGAACAGAACCTCGCCCTGTTGGAGCGGGAACTGAAGGCCATCGAGGAGCAGTTCGCCGGATTGTCCACGAATAACGTCGAGGCGGAAAAGGAACGGCGGCTGGCAGAGGAGTCCTTGAAGTCCTCCGAGGCCGCCCTCGAGGAAGCCGCCCGTTTTGCGGCAGGCTTTCAGCAGGAGGTTGAGACGCTGCTGCCCCGGCTGCCGGCGCCGCTCCTGGATCTGCTCAAGCCCCTTCTCAACCGGCTGCCGAACGATGGCGCCCGGACGAACGCCACCAGCGCGGAGCACCTCCAGGCGTTGGTGGGCGTGCTGAACGAGCTCGACAAGTTCAACAATGCGGTGGGCGTGTTCAGCGAGAAGCGCCAGAACCGCGAGGGGGCCGAATTCTCCGCCGAGACGGTCTACGTCGGTTTGGGAGCCGCCTATTTCGTGAACGAGTCGGGCGAATTCGCCGGGAGAGGAAGCCCGGGGCCGAAGGGGTGGGAGTGGAAGATCGAGCCCGAGCTGGCCGCCGCGGTGCGGGAGGTTGTCCGTATTTAGTGCCTGGCAGGAAACTCGCGATTCTGTTCCTGGAAGGGTGCCAAGTGGATC
>CAZHUS010000021.1:0-98223 GCA_964535555.1 uncultured Verrucomicrobiota bacterium | reverse complement strand
CAAAGTGTCCGGTTTTGCCAACTACAGCCGTCCGGTTTTGCTCGCACCACGACATGCTTGACCGCAAGGCGCAATCCTACGCCAGCCCGAACTCCTTCCGGTTCGGCTCGCAGGAAACGAGAACTGGTTGGTCGGAGAGGCGGCCTTTGAGCAGGGCCTGCTCATCGGCGGCGGAGGTCAGCGGGAGCGCGACCTGGCCGCCTTCCGCAGCGCTGCGCTGCAGCGCCAGCATGATCTCGGCGCCGATGCACGCATGATCGAGATTGCAGGTGTGGACCTTCCGGTCGTCGTCCAGCCAATCCGCCATCTCCTGGATATACGGCGGCATGTCGGCGTCGTAATTCATCGCGCCCTCACCGCTCTGCGCCCCGCCGTTCCTGGTCACCGCGCGCCACCCCCCGTTGGTGAGCACTTCGGCGAAGCCCTCGGTGCCTTGCGCTCCGATCCGGTTCTTGCCCCACCATTTTGCCACCTCGGGTTGGTCGGGAGCGCCCGCGCCGCATTCGTAAATGCCGCGGACGCCGTTGGTGAACTGCACGAATCCGCCGATGTAATCCGGGGAAGGATGGTTGTCGGCGAGCTTGGTGCGGCCGGCGGCCTGCGCCATGGCCCACACTCCCGGCGCATACCCGTTGAACCAGCAGGAGTAGTCGATGAGGTGGGACAGCATGTGCGTCATCCACCCGGTGGCGGAGCCGTAAACGGTGTGGACACGTCCCAACGCACCGCTGGCCACGATCTCCTTCACTTTCCGGTAGTGCGGTCCGTACCGATGCTGATGGCTGACGACCGCTTTCACGCCGGCGCCCTTGACCAGGTCGCGGACGGTGAACAGTTCCGCACTCGTGAGCGCGACGGGTTTCTCGAACGCGATCAGCTTCGCCCCGCCCTCGAGGGCGGCCCGGATGAAGGGGGTTCGCAGATGCGGCATGGTGCAGAAGCAGAAGACATCGGGCCGAACGGCCTGCGCCAATGCGGCGGCGTCCGTGCCTGTCTGGGGACCGCCGAGCTTGGTGGCGGCGGCTGCCAGCCGGGCTTGGTCGATGTCGCAGATGCCGGTGACGCGGAAACGGGGGTTGGCATTGAAAGCGGTGGCATGATGCATGCCACGCTTGCCCATGCCGACAACGAGGACGGAATACTGAGTCATGAGAGATCGGGCTGAGTTCGGGGTGTGGTGCGAAAAGTGGGGGAGGAAACAGGAACAGAGGACGGGGCGAGGCACCGCAGCTCGGACACCGGGTCGTGTGGCCACGAAACGATGGTCGAGTCAGCGGGGCCCCGCCCCGTCCTGGAAGCTTAGCAGCCGCAGGCGCAGGTGGTGCCGCCACGCGCCGGGCCTTTGCCTGCCGGGGCCTGGGAGGCGAACTTGGCGTCCCATTCCTTCACCTGGGCGATGGTGAAGTCGACTTCCTCGGCGGTGAGTTCCGGGAACATGGGCAGGCTGATGCAGCACGCGGCGTTGGCCTCGGCGTAGGGGACGCTCCCGACGATCCGGGCACCTTTGCCCCACGGGTAACCGGCCTGTTTGTGGATGGCGATGGAGTAATGGGTCTTGGCATCGACGCCGGCATCGTTCAACGACTTCACGAGGGCATCACGCCACTCCGGCTTCTTGGTTTCGATCACGTAAAGGTGATAGACGTGGCGGTACCCGGGCAGTTCCATCGGCAGGTCGAAGGTCTTGCAGTCCTTCAAGCCGGCGGTGTAGCGGGCGGCCCATTTCCGGCGCAGGTCGTTCCACGCGTCGATGTGCTTGAGTTTGGCACTCAGCACGCCGGCGTGGAGGTCGTCGAGGCGGCTGTTGAACCCGTAGCTGTGGACGTTGCGGGCATTGGAGCCGTGGTTTCGCAGCTTGCGGACGCGCGCGTCGATGTCGGGGTTGTTGGTGACCAGGGCACCGCCGTCGCCGAAAGTGCCGAGGTTCTTCTGGATGATGAAGCTGGTGGTCGCGGCGTCACTGAGCTGGCCGATCTTGAAGTTGGGCCCGTGGGCTCCGATGGCCTGGGCATTGTCCTCGATCAGCTTGAGGCCGTGTTTGTCGGCGATCTTCTTGATGGCGACCATGTCGGCGCACTGGCCATAAAGGTGGACGGGGATGATCGCCTTGGTCTTGGGGGTGATGGCGGCTTCGATCTTCTCCGGACAGATGCACTTCGTATCAGGGCAGCAATCGACGAAGACGGCGGTGGCCCCGGCGATCCAGATGGCTTCGGCGGTCGCGAAGAAGGTATTGGGGTGGGTGATCACCTCGTCACCCGGGCCGATGTCCAGGGCCATGAGGGCGAGCCAGATCGCGTCGGTTCCATTGGCGAGCCCAACGGCGTATTTCGTGCCGGAATAGGTGGCAAATTCCGTCTCGAACCGCTTGAGCATCGGGCCTTGGACGTAGTTGCCGCTCAGCAGGACTTCCTGCATGTTGCGGTCGATCTCGGCCTGAATGTTGCGGTACTGACGGACGTGTCCGTAGAATTCGACTTTCATGCGGCGCCATTGGTAGGACCTCGCGGGACTAATGACAAGTACGCAGTTCCCGGGGGCGGCTCTCCCGAGGCGAAGCCAGGGGCCTCGAGGCCGGAATTGACAACGTTGCCAGGAAGGTGAACTTTTCCCGCCGTTAAGCAGACGACATTATTCAGAGTCGTCCGGCTGGCTGGGCTGGATCCGGTTGCCGGACGGCAGGAACCACAACACTGCGACATCAACGAAGTATGCAACGACTGATCAAAAACCTCGTCCTCCTCGGGTTGACCACCACGCTTCCCTCGCTGGCACTGGTTGCCGGAGAGGAATGCTGCCAGGCTGGCGCCACCTGTCCCGTCGCCGGAGCCGCCAAGGACGCGTGTTGCGCGGAGAAGACCGCCGCCGTGACCAAAGCCGCTGCCGCCCACAGCAAGCTCGTCAAAGTCGACTACAAAGTCACGGGCATGACCCGCGGCGGCTGCGAGACCAAGGTGAAAGACGCCCTCGCGAAGATCGAAGGCGTGTCGGAACCCAGCGCCTGCTCGGATGCCAAGCAGGTCAAACTCGCCTACGACGCCAGCAAGGTGAAGGAAGAGCAGTTGATGGCGGCCATCAACAAGCTCGGCTTCAAGGTCGAGGCCGAGACCGTCGACCTCAAGGTGGAAGGCCTGAAGTGCGGGGCTTGCTCCGAGAAGGTCAGCAAGAAGCTCGCGTCCGTGAAGGGCGTCTCCGAGCAAAAGGTCTGTCATGAGGCTCAGCACGCCGTGGTGACCTTCGATCCGAACAAGGTGTCCCGAAAGGACATCGTCGCGGCCATCGACGGCACCGGGTTCAAAGTGGTCCAGTAAGCCCTCGGAGGACAACGTTCAAAAGCCGGCAGGGTGCTCCTGCCGGCTTTTTTCGTCGGGGCGGGTGGCGGCCGCCGGCGGGGGTTGAAGCATGGCCCGCCTTCCCTTACGTTGCGCCATCGAATGCCAGTGAATCGAGCGACGGCCATTCAAGCCCGGGTGCAAAGCCTGCTCCCCTCCGCCGGCCAACCGGGGACCAGCGCGGGGGCCTGGACCCCCAACACCGACGTGTACATCGGGAAACCCGGCCTGGTGATCAAGGTGGAGCTTGCCGGCGTGAGACCGGCGGACCTGAACGTGGTCGTGGAAGGAAGTCGTCTCCGTGTGCGGGGCGCTCGTGCCGACGGTTCGCGGACGCCGGCCTGCCGCTTTCTGGTGATGGAAATCCACTTTGGTCCCTTTGAAGTGTCGGTGGAAGTCCCCTCCGGCTACGACGCCGCTGGGACTCGCGCGACCTACCAGGACGGCTTCCTGTGTCTGGAGGTGCCTCGATCCGCCGCCTGTCCCGAGGGACCACGCCACATTCCCATCGAGCCTGGCGGGATTTGACGGTGACCTTGTCGGCCCGCAGGTTGCGGTGTCGCGATGAGGAGCCAAGATCCCAATGCAATCGCCGTGAAGGAACTCGCGCTGGACGCCACCGTGGGCACGGCGGGGTCGGCGCCGGCCTCCTTGCCCGACGTTCTGCCCGTCCTGGCGTTGAACAGTGCGGTGATCTTTCCCGGCATGGTTGTTCCCCTGCTGATCGATTCGTCGTCCAGCGTGCACCTGGTGGACGACGTGGTTGCAGGTGACCGGTGGCTGGGTGTGGCGTTGTTACGCCGAGCGGAGGCCGAGAACCCGGGGCTCGAGGATCTTCATCCGGTCGGCTGTGCTGGAAGGGTGCTGCGCATGCTCAAACATGCCGACAACACCGTGCGGGTGCTCGTCGAGGGGTTGCGCCGGATCCGTCTGACCGACGCCGTGGTCCGCGAACCATATCTCCGGGTGCGTCCCGAGTGGTTGCAGGACGTGGTGGAAGACACGGTCGAGGTGTCCGCACTGGCCCGGAAGGTCCGGGAGAAGTTCCTGGAAGTGGTGGAGTTGTCGCCGGCCTTGGGGGAGCCAATGCGGGCGGCGGTCTTGGAGCACAGCGAAGCCCCGGGGCGGCTCGCAGATCTCGTGGCCGGTCATGTGAACATTCCGGTCGAGGAACGCCAACGCCTGTTGCAGGAACCGCACGTGCGGGAACGTCTCCGCCGGTTGTTACCGATGCTCTCGCGGGAGGTGGAAGTGCTCACCTTGGGTTCGAAAATCCAGAAGGAGGTTGCCTCGGCACTGACCAAGTCCCAGAGGGACTTCTTCCTGCGCGAACAGTTGCGGGCGATCCAACGCGAGTTGGGTGAGAGCCCCAACGGGACGTCGAGTGACCTGGAAACCCTGGAGTCCCAGATCACGGGCGCGAGTCTCCCCGAGGAAGTCAATGCGGTCGCTCAGAAGGAAATCGAACGGCTGCATCAGACTCCCCCCGCCTCGCCGGAATACATCGTGGCCCGCAACTACCTGGACTGCCTGCTCACCCTGCCCTGGCATACCTCGAGCCCGGACACGCTGGACCTCGAGGTCGCCGGGCGCGTGCTGGATCGTCAGCACCACGGCTTGGCGAAGGTCAAGGACCGGTTGCTCGAGTTTCTGGCGGTGCTGAAGCTCAACCAGGAAATCAAAGGGCCCATCCTTTGCCTTGTGGGGCCGCCAGGCGTGGGAAAAACATCCCTGGGGCAGAGCGTGGCCGAGGCGCTGGGCCGGCGTTTTGTCCGGATCTCGCTCGGCGGGGTGCGGGACGAGGCGGAGATTCGTGGACATCGACGAACGTACGTCGGCGCCATGCCGGGCCGTATCATCCAGAGCTTGCGGCGCGTGGGGACCAACAACCCCGTCGTCCTCCTCGATGAAGTGGACAAGATCGGGACGGATTCCCGGGGGGATCCCGCTGCCGCGCTGCTTGAAGTCCTGGATCCGGCTCAGAACCGGACCTTCACGGACCATTACCTGGACCTGCCCTTCGACCTCTCGCGGGTGCTGTTCCTCGCCACGGCCAACTGGTTGGACCCCGTTCATCCGGCCTTGCGCGACCGGATGGAGGTCATCTCGCTTCCAAGCTACACCGTCGAGGAGAAGCAGGAGATCGCGAGACGCCATCTGGCTCCGCGGCAATGGCGGGAGCACGGGCTGCGTCCGGCCCAGGTTCGGCTGCCCAAGGCCACGTTGCAGCGGCTGATTCGCGAGTATACCCGCGAAGCTGGGGTGCGGCAGTTGGAGCGCAGCATCGCCGCGCTGGCGCGGAAGGCTGCACGGCGTCTGGCCACCCCGGGCTCGGCCGTGGCTGCCGTCCGCTACGACCCGGCGGAACTGCCCGGAATCCTGGGTCCGCCTCCGTTCCCTGTCGGGGCGCGGGAACGGATCCGGGACTGCGGGATTGCGCTGGGACTGGCGTGGACCCCCGTGGGGGGCGAGGTGCTGTTTATCGAGGCCACACGAATGCGAGGCAGCGGCAAACTGCTGTTAACCGGCTCGCTGGGGGACGTCATGAAAGAGAGCGCGCAGGCGGCGTACAGTTTCCTGAGGTCCCAGGCTTCCAGCCTCGGTCTGCCTGAAGCGGAGTTCGACAAGCAGGACCTGCACGTTCACGTGCCCGCGGGTGCCACTCCGAAGGATGGTCCCAGCGCCGGATTGACGATCTTCGTGGCGCTGGCGTCGTTGCTGACCCGTCGTCTGGTCCGACCGCGCCTGGCCATGACCGGCGAAATCAGCCTGCGCGGTCGCATTCTCCCCGTCGGGGGCATCCAGGAGAAGGTCCTGGCGGCGGCACGCGCCGGCGTAGAAACCGTTCTCCTGCCGGCGTTGAACCGGCCTGCCTGGGACGAAGTGCCCCCGGAGGTGCAGCGGCAAGTTCAAGTACACTTTCTCGAGGATCTCAGGCAGGCTCTGACGCACGCGTTGGTGCCAGCCGCGGCGCGCCGTCCCACCCGGGGGCAGCAAAAACGCGCTGTGCCTGAAGCCGCGCCTCCGAATTCACGACACGCGCTATGAACGTTCCCGAGTTCCGAGTTACCCGAGAGCTGAAGCGGTTGCTCCTCCTGTCGGGCATGGCCCTCAGCCTCATGGGCTCTGTCCGTGGGGCTGCGGAACCTCCGGTGCCGGAGGCGGGCTCGCCAGAAGCTGAGGGGATGGCGTTGGCTCGTGAGTTGCGCCGTCATCCACCCACCCTCAACACCTCGGGAACGCTTCGGCAGCGGGATTCGAAGGGCAAATGGAAGCCCACCCTCCCTGTCGCCCTGGAGGTGCGGGGTGACGACGCCGAATGGGAGAGTTTCTACCGCGTCTTTGCCCCCTCCGGGGCCTTGATGGAGACGTTGGTGGTGAGCCACTCCCTGTCGGGCACAAACCACTATCGCCATCGTCAGTTCGGAAAGGCAGCCGATGCGGACAACCGCACCTTGCTGGGGAGCGAAGCCGCCGTCCCGCTGGTCGACTCCGACTTCTGGCTTTGCGACCTCGGACTCGAGTTTCTCTCCTGGCCCGCTCAGCGCATCGTGCGGACGGAAATGCGCAAGGGACGCTCGTGCCGGGTGCTCGAGAGCCGGAATCCCAAACCCGGGGGGCCTGCGTACGCCCGGGTTCTCTCGTGGATCGACATCGAGAGCGGTGGCCTCATGCGGGCGGAGGCTTTCGACGCCGCCGGGAAGCGGATCAAGGAGTTCAACATCGGGAGCCTGCAAAAGGTGGGCGGTCGATACCAGCTCAAGTCCATGGAGATCCGCAACGACCGCACCGATGCCCGGACTCGGCTCGAGTTCGAGCTGGAGATCGAGGATCCGGCTTCAACCGGCGCTCCTTGACCGCGGCGGTACGCGCAGATCGTTCAAGATCCCGTAGAGCTCGCCGAGATTGCCGGCGAGGTGTGCGCCCACACGCTCCAGGCTCGTCCGGTAGGCCGCCGCCGCGCGTCCCCCGGCAATGAGCGCGATCTCCGGCGGCAGGAACCGGCGCAGGGCTTCCAACTCCGGACCGAGGCCGGGATCGTCATCGGGATAAACCAGGCTGAGCGCCACGGCGCGCGCCCGCATGGCGACGGCGCTGCCGGCGATCTCGACGGCGGGAAGGCTGGCGCCCACGAAGGCGGCCCGCCAGCCATGGCTGGCGGCGGCCGCGGTGACGAGAACTGCGCCCAGCTCGTGGAGCTGGCCGCAAGGTGTCCCCACCCAGAGCCCGGGTGCGTGCTCGGAAAGCGCATATGGCCGGGCAAGATGGGTCAGGAATCCGCGAAGCAAGCCGCTGGCGAAGTGCTCCTGGGCGATGGTGAGCTCCCCGGCGTGCCAGAGCTCGCCCATGGTCTGGGTGAGGGGACCGATCAGCCGTTGCAGCAAGCCCTGTGCACCGAGCTCGAGGCTTGCACGACGCAAGACCGACTCGAGCACGCGACCATCCATTTTGCGGATCGCGGCCACCGCCGCGCTGAGATGGGAGTCGACCCCCGGATCTCCCTCCGCCATGGCGCTTCCGTTCGAGCCGGAGGCGGGACTCGAGCGCCAGCCTGCCAGAGCCCGGAGCTGGTCGTCCGGCAGGCGAGCGATGGTTCCGATGCTATGTCCGGCCCGGGTTGCGGCGCAGAGGAGCGCCAGACGGCCCACTTCAGCGTCCGAGTAAAGCCGGCGGTTCGTCACCGTGCGCCGGGGTTCAACGGCCCCGTAGCGTCGTTCCCACACTCGGATGACGTGCGGGCTCAGCCCGGTACGCTGAGCCACGGACTTCATCGAATGCCTAAAATCAGACATGATGGAGAATAGACGGAAGGTAGACAGGCGCAACCCAGGCCCGAGGGGCGCGGGCAACATCGCGGGCACGGGGCTTGGCTGAACCTTCGGAGGCCTGGCGCTGTCGAAGCTGTGTTCAGACCGCGGGGACGGGACGGGATGGGGACGCGGGACCTCCAAGACAGCCGGGTTGGCGGCTTTCGTGCACGACTGGCCCTCTTCTTGCACGGGTTATCGGAGGCTGGAAGAGGATCGCGAGTGAATTGACTAAACATTTTTTGAACAACCCGTTGACAAAATCCGTCAATCGGGACAAAGCTTAGACACCGTAGGTACAAAACAGCTCGATCGGAAAGGTGACGCCATGAAGAACGCCACAAAGCGCGCAGTTCGGAAGCCCACGGTCACGGGGAGTGGGTCCGCCTCGATTTCCTCGCCCGTCACCACCGCAACCGCCGGAGTCATTCTGGCGCCGGTGGTGAAACCCGCCGCGGTCAAGCCCGTGGAAAGTCGTCCCAGCTACGGCACCGATGGGGCGCTGCAGCTTTACATGCGCGAAGTGGCGGAAGTGGATCTGCTCACCATCGCCCAGGAGAACGCCCTGGCCGCCCGGATCCACGCCGGAGACCCGGCGGCCCGGGAGCACATGATCCGGGCCAACCTGCGCCTCGTGGTGAAAATCGCCCGCGAATACGAAGGCTTCGGGCTGCCGCTGCTTGACCTGATCAATGAAGGGAATATGGGCCTGATGCGGGCGGTCGAGCGTTTCGATCCCGCCAAGGGTGGCAAGCTCTCGACGTATGCCTCCTGGTGGATCAAGCAGTCCATCCGCCGGGCGATCGCCAATCAGGCGAAGACCATTCGACTTCCCATCCACGCGATCGACAAACTCAGCAAGGCCCAGCGAGTCGCCAACGACATGCGGGAGACACTCGGACGCGAGCCGGAGCCCGAGGAACTCGCCGAGGCCCTGGGCCTGAAGACCAGCCGGCTCAACGAGATCCGCACGGCAGCCCTGCGTCCGGCTTCGCTGGATGCGCCGATGGGCGACGAGGACAGCAACGTCCTCGCGGAGGTGGTCAAGGATGACAACGCCCGCACCCCCTACGAGCAACTTGAGGAAAAGACGTTGCTGGGCATGCTCGGGCACCTGGTCGAGAAACTGGGGCCGCGCGAAAAGAAGATCATCCGTCTGCGCTTCGGGTTGGACGGCCGCGGGGAGAAAACGCTCGAGGAAATCGGGCTCCAGTTCGGTCTCACGCGCGAACGCATCCGTCAGCTGCAGAACGAGGCCCTGGAACGACTGCGGGAGTTGATCGAGGACCGCGAGGCCTACGCGGCCGCAGCCTAGTTCGACCGCCGCGGCGGACAAAGTGAGTATTTCGTGCGAGGGCGGGGGTTGAAGAGATTCCCGCCCTCGTCTTTTCTTTTCGTTTGAGCCTGGCCGGGGCGGGTGCGAGGCTCCGGCCATGATCATCGGTGTTCCCAAGGAGATTAAGCAGAACGAGTTTCGGGTCGGGTTGCTCCCTTCCGCCGCCTACCAGTTGATCCGCCGCGGCCACCAGGTGTTGGTCGAGCGGGGTGCCGGCCTTGGCGCCGGCTTTCCCGATGAGGATTATGAGCGGGCCGGGGCTCGTCTGGTGGACGATCACGCCGGCGTTTTCGAGCCGGCTGGTCTTGTGGTGAAGGTGAAGGAACCCCAGCCCGCGGAGTACGCGTTGCTGCGTCGGGGCCAGTTGCTCTTCACCTACCTCCACCTGGCCCCGGACCGGGCGCAGACCGAGGCCTTGGTCCACTCGGGCGTGACGGCGATCGCCTATGAGACGGTGGAAGCAAACAACCGGTTGCCGCTCCTCGAGCCGATGAGCGAGATCGCCGGACGCATGTCGGTCTTCGTGGGAGGGTATTTCCTCGCCAAGCATGCCGGGGGCAGCGGGACGCTGCTGGGCGGCGTTCCCGGGGTGTTGCCCGGCAAGATCGTCGTGGTGGGTGGCGGGACCTCGGGCATCAACGCGGCGCGCATGGGGACCGGGCTGGGGGCCGATGTGACGGTTTTGGAGGTGGACCTCGAGCGGATGCGGTTCCTCGACATCACGCTGCATACGGCGCACACCCTGTACTCGAACGAGACGCACCTCACCGATCTGCTGCCTTCGGTCGACCTGCTCATCGGCGCGGTGCTGGTGCCCGGGGCGAAGGCGCCGAAGTTGATCCGGCGGGACATGCTGCGGTGCATGCGCCCGGGGAGCGTCCTGGTGGACATCGCCATTGACCAGGGCGGTTGCGCCGAGACGTCGCGTCCCACGACCCATGATGCCCCGGTGTACGTCGAGGAGGGGGTGGTTCACTATTGCGTGGCCAACATGCCTGGCGCTTACGCGCGAACGGCGACCCAGGCCCTCACCAACGTCACCTATCCCTATGTGGAGACTCTGGCGGATTACGGCTTGGCGGAGGCTTGCCGGCGTCAACCCGCCCTGATTCCCGGCATCAATGTCCAGGAAGGAAAGCTCACGTGCCGCGCGGTGGCAGACGCACACGGGCTTCCCTACGCGGCGCCTATGCTCTGAGGAATGGCCGGAGCGGGCTGTCCAAGCATCTCGACTGCCTTCCTCTGAGGCGACCCTGTGCGCCCGGAGCCGGGATCAACCACCCGCCACGACCTTGACGATTTCGAGGCGGTCCCCCGGTTTGACCATGCGGCCCTTGAACTCGGAGGGCGCCACCGCTTCGCCATTGTGTTCAACCACGACCGTGCGCGGCGCGAACCCCAGGGCGCTCAGGAAGGCCTCGAGGGGCAGGGGAGCCGGGAGCGGAACCGCCTTCCCGTTGGCGGTGACGAGGGGAGGGCTCATGCGGTCAAGGCGGCGTCCCAGTCCTTCCAAACGGGATCCAGGCCCATCCGGCGCAGCTTCAACGCCACTTCCGCCGGGGAACGTTCGTCCGCGACGTGGAACTGTTCGGTGGCGGAAGTCGAGCCCTGCGGGATCCCAGACTGATCAGGGGGCTCAAAGTCGACAATCTGGCCCTTGCGGGTGAAGTGGAGCTTGTCCCGGCCGGCACCGGTGTATCCGCCGGGTTCGGTGTGGCTCCCGGCGCTGATCTGGGTGATCCCGAGCGGGATCAGGCCGTCCCGCAGACGTGGGGATTCCCGCGTGGAAAGGACCAGCCCAACATCCGGAAAGGCGATCCGGAAGGCACAAACGAGCTGGACCATCTCACGGTCGGTCATGTGGGTCAGAGGCTGGAACTCGCCGGCGCAGGGCCGCAGCCGGGGTATGGAAATGGTGAGCTGCGCCTTCCAGCAATGTCGCAGCAAATAGCGGGCATGCGCCGCAACGCAGAGGGCTTCGGTGCGCCAGTCCGCCAGCCCGTAAAGGGCGCCGATGCCCAGGCGCCGGAAGCCGGCGGCGAAAGCGCGCTCCGGTGTTTCCAGCCGCCAGGCGTAGTGGCGCTTCGGGCCGGCGGTATGCATGGCGTCGTAGGTCGGGCGGTCGTAGGTCTCCTGGTACACGACCAACCCCTCGGCGCCGGCCGTCACGAGCGCGGCGTAATCGGCCGTTTCCATGGGCCCGATCTCGAGGGAAACGGCAGGCACCTCCGCCTGCACGGCCGCGACGCACTCGCCAAGGTAATCGTTCGACACGAAACGGGGATGCTCGCCCGCCACCAACAGGAGATTGCGGAACCCGAGTTCCTTGAGCGCCCGGGCCTCTCGCAGCACTTCTTCGACCCCCAACGTCACGCGGAGGATCGGGTTATCACGCGAGAAGCCGCAATACCGGCAGTTGTTGATGCACTCGTTGGACAGGTAAAGCGGGGCGAAAAGCCGGATGACCTTCCCAAAGCGCTGACGGGTGAGCTCTTGGGCGCGGCGCGCCATCTCTTCCAGTTGGCCTGCGGCCGTGGGGGAGAGGAAGCTCGCAAAGTCACGCAGCCCCGGGGCCGAAGCCGCCAGGCTGGCCGCCACCGCGCGGTGGTGGGCGGACGTGGCCTGATGCAACAAGCCTGGCAGATCCAGGCGACCGAGGTCTTCGACAAAACTCACGAGCGGAAGTTAACCTGCCAGCAGGAGGTGTCGAGTCCGGCACCACGCCGCGAGGTTCGCGGCTTGGCCCGGGGCGGAGGCTGGCTGGAGATCAGGACACTCCGGAAATCGCAAGCCAAAAGTTGCATAAGCTGCGAACGTGTGTATCATACGATGCCGGAATCCGGCAAACAACCGTTCAACCCTGACACAACCTATGACACCCTCACGTAGCCTGCTCGTGGCCGCCACCCTGCTGTTGGCGTCCGGCTTCACTCACACCACGGCCCAAGTTCTGCCCCTCGGCGCTCCCGTGGTGGAGACCATAGGACCGGTCCTCGTTGGGCCCGGGCAGATCCTCGGGCTTGTCTTCCCCAACGAGGTGGACCCCACCCACCCGAAGTACGTGTACTTCGAAGGAACCGCCGGGCCCAACAGTTCTGGGAGGCCGACGACCGTCCAGATCCAGTTCGACTGGTATCTCACGCCGACGCCTCCTGGCCCGACCGACCTGCCCCAACTCAGCCCCTGGTACACGGTTCCGGTCCCTGCGGACGGAGGCCCGCTCTTCGCGGAGTTCTGGATCCCGTACTGCCCGCCATGGGTGAGTCTGCATATCCAGACGGATCAAGAGGTCCAGATCTCGGGTAGATTCGTACACCAGTGCGTTCCTGAGCCCAGCCAGTTTGCCTTACTGGGCGGTCTGGGACTGGCGGGCTTCGCGCTCGCCCGGCGACGTCACGCGGCCCGGGGCTGAACCTGTCCAGAGCCGTGGAATTGCGAGGCAGCGGGGCGGCGTTTCAGCAGCCTCGCTGCCTGATTTCTGTCTCCGGGCTGGCGATCTCCGCGCCGTGACCGACCTGCCACCCGGCCGCGCGGGGGTGAGTGGCGATGCGAGCGGGAAGGTGGTCGTGTGCTTTGATTTCGCTCGCCTCCTGGGAGCGGCTTCCCTAGGGTGATGCCGTGCCCGAACAACAGGTGTTGGAATCGGTCCCTACCGGGGGGCGGTTCGCGAGGCGCTCCGCCAATCTCCAGGCGGACCGCGTCCACCGCGTGGCGCTCGTGGTCTTCGCCGGCACGACGGTGCTGGCGTGCGGCACGGCCCTGGCGGGTGTACGACTCCCGTCAGTGTGGGGGTGGTTTTACGCGGTTCACATCATTGTCGCCACCGTGACCATCCTGGCGGGGCTCGCCCGGCGGTTGCCGCTGCAGAACGTTCTGACCTGCGCCGTGGCGCTGCTGGTGACGTCGGGGATGGTCCTGGCTCTGGTTGCCTTTGCGGTTCAGGACGGCATTCGGCTGCAGCACCTCCGGACGGGAGCCGGGGCGGAACTGGCGGACTTGATCCACTGGTGGGCGTGGCCGGCTCCCTGGCTATGCGTGGCGGTCCTGCTGGCGTCGCGTCAATCGGCGAAAGTCCTGCTCCAGTCCTGGCGTCGGGAGAAGCAGTATGGGTGGTGGCTGCTCGGGCTGGCCAGCTTTCTTGCCTGGGCCGTGTTGATCGTGGCGGAGCCGTATGCGGATCATGTGCTCGCCTGGTGGTCTTGGCCTGATCACCGTCCGGGTCGATGGTACGGCATGCCCTTGCCCTGGCTGGCCGGGATCCTGGTGGTCGTGGTCGTTCTGTTGCTCGCCGCCGGGGTCTGGCTCATTCCGAAGCGCCGGACCGGTCGTCCCCCGGATTTGGAGCCGGTCTGGGTGTGGGGTGGGCTCGTGCTGTGGCTCACGTTGGGGAACCTGCGTGCGGGCTTCTGGGCTGCAGCCGGGATCGGAGCCTTGCTGATTCCGCTCGTGATTGGGCTGGCCTGGTCCGCAGCCAGGACTCCTCTCAACTCACCGGAGTCGACTGGCGGACCAGCTTCAGGCGCGTAATCAGTCGCCCGTCGGTGGCTTCCACGGTGAGCACGTGCTCGCCCAGGAGGACGGTGTCACCGGGTTTCGCGAAACCGCCGAGTCGCAGGGTGACAAAGCCGCTGGTGGTGGTGACGTCGCCCTCCTGAAGCGGTTCGCCCACCAGTTCGGCGAGTTCATGCAGGGGGAAGGCGCCGTCGAGCGTCCACTCGTGTTCGGACACGCGGACGAGCAGCGGCTTTTCCTGGTCGAACTCGTCCTGGATCTGCCCGACAAGCTCCTCGAGGATGTTCTCGAGGGTGACCATTCCGACGGTGCTGCCGTACTCGTCGACCACGATGGCCAGGTGCAGCCGCCGTTCCAGAAAGAGGGCGAGGAGCTTCTCGAGCCGCGCGGTTTCGGGGACGTAGATGAGCTTGCGCGTGGCCGGGAGAAGGTCGCGGGCGACCTGGGCCTTGGGCCGGTAGGCGTAGAGGTCCTTGATGTGAAGCACGCCGAGGGTCTTGTCGAGATCCCCACCGTCGCAAATGGGGAACCGGGAATATCGGGTTCGCTCGGCAAGCTCGAGGCACTCCGCGAGCGGGGCCGTGGTGTCAAAGGCCACGATTTCGCGCCGGGGCCGCATGACCTCGCGGACAACGCGATGCCGCAGGTCGAAGGCGTTCAGGAGAATCCGGCGGCCGAAGCCCGCGTCCGGACCGGCGCCGCCTCCCTTGCCGGCGACCAGGAGCCGCAGTTCGTCTTCGGAGTGTCCGACCTCATGTTCGCTGTGGACCTCGAGTCCGAGGCGGCGGAGGATCCAGAGGGAGGCTTGGTTCAGGATCCAGATGAACGGGTAACTCAGTTTGTGGAACCACTCGAGCGGCTGGGACACCGCCAGCGCCACCGGGAGCGAGCGCTGGATCGCCAGCCACTTTGGCGCCTGCTCGCCTGCGGTGATATGCAGGAACGTGATCGACACAAAACCGACCAGGACGGCGACCACTTCCCGGAGCGACTCCCATCGGGGTGTGTCCAGTCCCAGCCAGGGCCAGACCGGGTGGAGCAAGGCGTCGAAGATCGGTTCACCCACCCAGCCCAGCGCCAGGCTGGCCAGCGTGATGCCCAGCTGACACGCACTGAGGGAGGCGTCGAGGTTCCGCACCACGCGCCGGGTGACTGCCGCGAGCCGTTGCCCCTTTCGGACGAGCAGGTCCAGCTGGGAATCGCGGATACGCACCAGCGCGAACTCGGCGGCGACAAAGAAGGCGTTCACGAGGACGAGCAGCGTGACCGCCAGCGCCTTCAACACCAGCTCACCCAGGAGATCCCAGTTCACAGATGGACCTCCCCAAACAGGAACCGCAGCACATCCCCGAGGGTCACCAGTCCCAGTTCCCGCTGCCGTCGATCCCGCAGGATGGCGAGACGCTGATCGCTCCGTTGCAACTGCTTTAGCGCCTCCTCGAGGCGGAGGTCGGGATCGAGGTGAAAGGGCGCCGCCATGTAGGTGCGGACGGGCCTGGTCAAATCCACGTCGCTGCGGTAGAGCGCCTCGCGCAGACTCATCATCCCGATCACGCGTCCCCCAGAAACGTCCAGGACCGGGTAGCGGTCGCGTCCGGTCTCCCGGCACAGGCGGAGGAACTCCGCCATGGGCAGGTCCGGGGCGACCGACTTCACCCGGCTCATCGGGGTCATCAACGAGCCCAGGTTGCGGCTCTGCAGTTCCAGCACCCGGTTTACCATGGCCACTTCCTCGGCGCTCAAGGAGCTGGCGGATTCCTGCATGATCGAGCGCAGTTCCTCGCGGCTGCCGAACAGGCGGCTGCCGAACCGCCGGCCTCCCGTCAGTCTGAGGATCAAGTCGGCGAACCGGGCCACGGCCCAAACCGCCGGCCGCAAGACGAGGTGGATCAGCCAAAACGGCCGTGCCAGCGCCAGGCAAAGGCGGTGCGGGAACTTGCGGAACAGGACCTTGGGGAACAGGTCCGCCACCGCGTAAAGCAGGAAGGCCACGATGGCCAGCAGCCCGAACAGCAGCCACCGATGCCCGACGAGGTAATGGTTGAGCACGTAGAGCGATCCGCACAGCACGGCGAACAGGGCCAGCGTGTTGCCGACCAGGACGGTCCAGAGGAACTCCTCCGGACGATCCAGCAGTCCCTGGAGAATCCGGGCGGAGGTGCGTTTCTGGCGGCTCAAGGTGCGGATGCGAATCCGGCTCAGCAGGGGTACGCCCGCCTCGATTCCGGAGAGCACGAAGGACAGGGCCAGCGCCAGCGCGAACCCCAAGGCGATGAAGGCGGCGGCTTTCATGGTCCCTCCCGGCCTTTGCGTCCGTCGATCGTGACCAGCAATTCGCGGATACGGCGGTCCTCGGCCCGGGTGACCGTCAGGCGGAGTTTCCCGAACAGGACCGACTCTCCGCAAGCGGGCACCACCCCGGCTTGATCCAGGACCAACCCGCCCACGGTGTCGGCGTCGTACACCTCGCCCAGCAGGGGGCATTCCCGGCGAAAGTCCTCAAGCCGCATCGCGGCGTTGACCCGCCACCGGCCCTCCCCGAGCTTCTCGCACGTGAAGGCGGTTGGATCGGACCCGACCTGGATGCGTCCCACGAGTGACCCCAGGATGTCTTCGATGGTCACGAGTCCCGCGGTGGCTCCGAACTCATCCAGCACGATGGCGAGCCCGCGACGTTGATGTTGCAGGCTCTTCAGGAGACGCAGCAGGTTCATGGACTCAGGAACGAACGAAGGCAGCTCGATCGCTTCCGCGAAATCACCCTCGGGATCGAGCAGCAGTTGCCGCGTGTTGAGGAGGCTGACGATCGTGTCAGGTGAGCCATCATATAGCGGCAGCCGGCGGTGTTTGTGTCGTCGCGCGGCGCGGACCATCTCCTCGACGGGCAGGTCGTCGGGGAGGGCGGCCATTTCCGCGCGAGGCCGCATCACGTCCTTGGCGGTGCGATGGTCGAGAGAGACGATCTGCAGGATGATGTCGCGTTCGGACGTCCGGAGGGCCCCCTGCTGGGTGGCAAGTTCGACCAACTCGCGGTACTCGTCGTCGGTGGTCGCGGGAGGCGGTGGCAAACCGGCCGGGACCAGGCGACGTAACAGCGCCAGGACCAACGCGAGGGCGAGCCGGCGGAGTGGACGCGATGTGGCCAGGACCCATTGCATCGGCCGGGCCACGCGGGCCGCCCAACGTTCCGGGGTGCGTACCGCCAGCGTTTTGGGAACAACCTCCCCTCCGACCAGGATCACGATGAGGACCGCCGTCAGCGTCAGCCAGCCGTTCCAGCCGCGGGCGACGAGGAGCCAGAAGCCCAGGGCCGTCAGGCCGGCGTTGGCCATGGTGTTGCCAAGCACAATCGTCGCGAGCAGTTCCTGGGGCGTTCCCAACAGCTCGGCCGCCAGACTTCCCCGAACCCCAAACCGCTCCCCCAGTTGGCGCACCTGCCATTTGCTCAGGCTGAAGTACGCGGTTTCTGCGAGGGCGAAAAAGAAGCTCGCGCCTCCGAAGAGGAGGAAGGCGACCGCGATGATCAGTGGCATTCCCATTGCCCAGTGCGATCATGGCCGTTCCGGCGACCGGAAGGCAAAATCGTTTTGCCAGCCTGCTTGACCTGAACCACTTTGACGGCTTGCGATGAACCGGAAGACAACTCAAACACGCGCGTTTCGAAACCTCGCTGCCCGGTGGTGCAGCGCCTGCATGCTCGTCGTCCCCGGGCTGTCCACGTCCGGGGCTGAACCGGCCCTCGTGCTGGCACCGCCCGAGGTCAGCCCGGAGGGTGTCCGGCTGCGCTGGGAGGGAGGCGCCGCCGGCTCGGCCTATACGATTCAGTCGCGGGGTGAGAGGGTTGACGCGCCCTGGATCAATCCGCTCGCGCCTTTCCCGTGGCCGATCGCCACGCCCGAGTGGTTGGACGCCCGGCCCTTGGAAGCAGCGCGGTTCTATCGGTTGATCGCCGTGCCCGCCGCCGAGCGCGGCAAAGTGCTTTCGAGCTCGGTCCTGAAGACCTACGCCGTTTCCGAGTTGACGTTCATCTTCCTGCTGGCCGGCATCCCGCTCACCCCGGAACACCCGGTGACGGTGCACAAGGTCCTGTATGAAACCGTGGGGCCTTTGGGCGAGCGCCTCCAGGCCTCGGGGGTCATCGCCATCCCGCAGAAGGCCGGAACGACATGGCCCTTGGTCACCTACCAGCACGGCACGCTGGCGAAGCGCGCGGATGCGCCGTCCGCCTCGGCCCTGGGGGAGCAGTTGCTCGGCGTGGCCTTTGCCACGTCGGGGTACGTGACGGCCCTCCCGGACTACCTCGGGCTCGGCGACTCTGCCGTCGTGCACCCGTACCATCACGCGCAGACGCACGGCACTGCCGCCGTGGATATGCTGCGGGCCACCCGGAGCTTCTGTGCCGGTCAGGGCACCGCGCTGAACGACATGCTCTTCATCTGCGGATATTCGCAAGGCGGCTATGCCGCGATGGCTTTGCTCAAGGAAATCGAGCAGCACCATCCGGGGGAGTTCGCGGTGACGGCGGCCGCCACCATGGCGGGCGCCTACGACCTGGCCGGGGTGACGACCGACGATTTCCTCTCCGAGCGCCCGATGCCCAATCCGTATTATTTCGGGTTGCTGCTGGCAGGGTACCAGGCGGTCTACCGGCTGGCGCCGTCGCTTAGCGACCTGCTGGCCGCACCCTACCATGTGACACTGCCGCCGCTGTTGGACGGGCAGCATTCCAGCGCCGAGATCAATGCCGCGATGCCCTCCGTGCCCATCCGGGTGCTGAAGCCCGAGTACATGGCGGCGTTCCGGGATGATCCCGGGCACCCGCTGCGACAGGCGCTCCGTGACAACGATCTCATCCGCTGGCGGCCGCAATCGCTGTTGCGGCTCTACCATTGCGACAAGGACCAGGACGTGATCGTCGCAAATTCCGAGGCCGCCCTCGCCAGCTTTCACGCCGCGGGCGCCACGCAGGTCCAGCTGTTTAACCCGGCGCCGGGTTCCAGCCACGGTGATTGTTCGGAGCCCAGCCTGGTGGCGGCCAAGGTATGGTTCGACTCGCTGCGGTGAGTTGCTTTGGGTTACCGACGCCCGGCAGGTAGAGGGCGATCCGCCGCCCGCCGATCCAGCGCGCGAAGGACTGAGGCCAAGGGGACTTGCCAGGTACCTCCCCAGGAGCGCGGACTTCAGTCCGCGGGAAGCCACGCCGGCGCAGGGATGTCCCTGCGGGCTGAAGCCCGCGCTCCTCACCGGTTCATGGTCAATCCGCATGGCACCGCGGCAAGGGGACCTGCCATGAACCTGCTGCGGAAAGCGGGGATGAATCCCCGCACTCCAGGCGCTTCGCGACTTCGGACGTGCCTCGGAGCGGCGCGAAGCGTTTGGAGTGCCTCCGCTTGAGCGGCGCCTCTTGGTTCAAGCTCCTCATACCTGATCCCCCGACGCAGCTACCTGCGCCCTTTCCACCTCTTGGTGAAACGGCTCCCCTGAAACCGCTTGGCACTGGTGCGGCCCATTGGCTAGCGTGCGGCCGTCATGCGATTACCCCGATGGCTGCTGGTCCTGTTCCTTTGCGGGCTGCCTTGGTGCGGCCGCGCAGCGGACACGACCACCATCGAACTAAAGTCCCTCAGTCCCGAGGGCGACTTCGAATATGACGAGGCCACCGGCTGGGCGAGCAGCCCGACCGGCGTCCAGGTCAGCTACGGGGATGCCGTCCTCACCGCGCACAGCGTGCACTTCGAGCGCGGCTCCGGCGAAGTGCAGGCGGAGGGCAACGTGCGGCTGCAGCGCGGGATGGAGGTTTGGACCGGCGACCGGCTTCAATACAATTTCCTCACCCGGGAGGTCCAGGCCGACCGCTTCCGCAGCGGGCTGAAGCCTTTCTATATCGAGGGCACGGGGCTTACGGCGGGGATGACGAACCAGGTGCAGACGGCCACGGAGGCGATGCTCACGACGGACGACTACTCCGATCCGTTCTACCGGGTGCGGGCGCGGCAGATCATCCTGGTGCCGGAACGGTACATCGAAGCGCACAAAGCCACGCTTTACCTGGGCAAGGTGCCGGTCTTTTACGTTCCCAAGTACCGCCGGTATTTCGACCGCAACAACAACCATTTCACCTTCCGACCCGGCTATCGAACCCTCTTCGGTCCGTACCTCCTCAGCCGGTACAACTGGTATGTGGGGACCAACATCGAAGGCGCGGTCCGCTTCGACATGCGCGGGCGGCGTGGGCTGGCGGGTGGCCTGGACTTCGCCGCGGACCTGGGCCAGTACGGTACCAACCAGTTCCTGGGCTACCTGGCTTACGACGCCAAGCCGGGCACGAATTCCGTCGGGGGGGAGATCGACACCGAACGGTGGCGCGTTCGTGTGGACCACGGCTCATTTCTCCAGACCAACTTCACCTTCAAGGTCAGCGCGCGGCTGCAGAGCGACGAGTACATCGTCCGCGATTTCTTCGAGCGCGAGTACCGCGAGAACGTGCAGCCCCAGAGCTTCATGGAGTTCGACCGGCTGTGGTCGAACCTGAGCCTGAACCTGCTCACGCAGGGCCAGTTTTACGACTTCTACGAAACGGTCGAACGCCTGCCCGACATCAAACTGACCGCGACGCGCCTGCAGATCGGGGAGTCCCCGCTCTACTACGAAGGCGAGAACTCCGCCGCGTACCTGCGCCATCGCTTTGCTTACGACCAGCAGCCTTCGTACGAGGCGTTTCGAGGCGACACCTTCCATCAAGTGCTCCTGCCCCATACGTTCTTCGGCTGGTTGAACGTCACGCCGCGCGCCGGCGGCCGCTTCACCTACTACAGCAAGGCCGAGGGCGACACGATGGACCTTTCGAGCGAGAACCGGGGCGTCTTCAACACGGGCGCGGAAGTGTCGTCCAAGCTCTCGCGGGTATGGTCAGATGCCCACAGCCGGTTGCTGGATGTCCGCGGGCTGCGGCACATCCTCGAGCCCTCCGTCAACTATGTCTTCGTGCCGTCGCCCTCGGTGGAACCGACGCGCCTGCCGCAGTTCGACTACGAGCTCGAAAGCTTCGAACTGCTGCCGCTCGATTTTCCTGACTACAACAGCATCGATTCGATCGACTCGCAGAACGTGCTGCGCTTCGGCGTCCGCAACCGGCTCCAAACCAAGCGCGAGGCCCGCGTGGACAACCTCGTCAACTGGGCCATGTTCCTCGACTGGCGACTGGATCCCCGCCCCGACCAGCGCACCTTCAACGACTTCTACTCCGACCTCGATTTCCGCCCGCGCTCCTGGATCACCGCGAGTTCGGAAATCCGCTACGACATCAACGAGACGACGCTCCGGATGGCCAACCACACGCTCACGCTCGAGCCGAACGACCTCTGGAGCTGGAAATTCGGCCACCGCTACCTGCTCGAGTGGCCGGGCGAGGGACCCGAGTCGGGCAACAACCTTTTCCTGAGCAGCGTGCGCTTCAAGCTCAACGAGAACTGGTCCCTGCGGGCGGTTCACCACTTCGAGGCTCGCGACGGCACGCTCGAGGAGCAGGCCTATTCCGTGCATCGCGATTTCCGCAGTTGGACCGCGGCGCTCGTGGCCCGTTGGCGCACCGAGCGCTACGGGGAGGACGATTTCACGATCGGAGTCATGGCTTCCATCAAGGCCTTCCCGCGCTACAGCCTCGGCTCGGACCGCGAGTATCACCAGGCGCTGCTGGACTGAGTGGAGGACCAGACCCAGTCGCCCGTGGCGAGTTCGGGTTCCGCGGCCCAGCTTCCGTACTCCTCCCGCCGTCGCGACACCATGCGTCCGCCGTCGTCGGTTCCATCGCTTCCCAAGGCGTACAGTCGGAAGGCAGCCGGGTCCGCTCGCACGTAGCGCAAGGGGACGGTTTCCGCCGAATCCGCAAACCTCTCCGGGAGAAAGCCCGGGAGCAACGCCTCGAGCGTTGCCGGGTAGCCCCCTTCGGCCAGCCGTTGGCGTTCGAGGCCGCACGCGGTGATTCCCAGGCGAACCGTGCTTTCGTGGATCAGGAGCGCCGTGCGGACCTCGCTATACATCATGCTCACTCGCGGCACGATGAACACCGGGAAGAACGGATCGGAGGTGCCATGCACGAGGGCGCGGCGGGTGTGGTCCTCGTCCCCGTCCCGTCCCCAGGTCCCGAACGGCGACAAGTTCATTTGGTGCAGGCCCACCTCCCAGATGATGGCCTGGTTCTGGAATGACCAACCCACCGGGTAGAATCGCCGCACCCAGCGCAGAATCTCGACGGCTTCGGGAGCCAGCCGGGTTGTCACCAGCAGTCCGGACGGAGGCGCGGTCGGCACAATGGCCTCGCAAAACTGCGCGTTCGCGAGCGCCACGAACTGGATCTCCGTTCGATAACGTTGTATCGGAGGAGTCCGACGCGCGAGTTCCTGCTGCAATTCGGCCAGTTGGGCCGCGTTCCAGGCGCCGCGCACACAACCTTCCCAGACTGGCTGAAGCGCGTCAGCCATTGCCACCGCGCGTCGCCGGTGCGTGAAGAGCGTGGGCGAGGCTTGCAGGTGTCGGGCGAGCTGAAGCCCCAGGCGTGCGTCGGCAAATGCGGCCTCATGCTCACCCAGCGCCAGCCTCGCCGTCGCTCGCAGCCTGGCTGCCGTCACCGCGCCCAGGAGCACGCGTTCGCCGTGGAACTCCGAGAAGTAGGGCAGTTCGTGGTCAAAGGGCAGTCGACACTCCGGCCGATCCGCATAGGGGCGGAGCGCCTCGAGCACCGCGTCCAGAGGCGCCAATGCCGCCAGCAGGGCCGAGGCGCGCTGCGCCCCGTTCGTGGGCGCTCCACCCGATACGGAAGCCCTGGTGGTTGGATCGGTGTGGTTCGACCCGTCGCTGAGGGCCGGGCCGTTGTTTCCGGAGGCGTGGGGTAGGCGTTGAGTTCGACAGGCGTGGAGCCAGGCCTCCAGATCGGTGCTGTGACCTTCGAGCCACTCCGCGAACTTCACCCCGGACTGGTAGCGATGGAGCCACGTCGCGAACTCCGCCATCGCTTTCAAAGCCCCGAGATCCGGCGGGACGATCCTGCCGTCGGCATCCCGCCTGATCACCGCCGCGCGGTCGAGAGGTTGCAGGATGGGCGCTTGTGCGAAGTCCTGGTCAGCCGGAATCGGCTCGGGCGACACCGGACTCAGATCGAGTGCGACCCCTTCGCGGGCCGCCGTCGTCGCCACCGCCGCCCATGCGTGCCGCCCCCGCCAACGCTCCACCGTGTAGAACAGCACGATCGTCGAAGCCGTCAGCGCGAGCGTGGCGGTCAAGGTGCCGGCCAGACTGGCACCGGGACGATCGTCGTTGGCACGAGGTCGCAGAAACCGGAAGGTGCGAGACACCATCACGGCCAGGCAAAGGCCCACGAGCCCCGCAAAGAACGCCGGGAGGCCGTGAAGCGGCCAGGAGAGATTTCGCCAGGCGCGATGGGACGCCGCGGGCCAGACGACCAGCAACAGCACCGCGAGCACCACCAGCGGCCAATGTTGTCTCAGGGATCGGGCGATGGGGTTCGCAATCATGACGGCCTCGAGCGCAGGTTCGTGGCGTGGGATCCTGACATGTCATCCGTGAACAACGGTCTTCGCGTTCTCGCGGCCCGCTCCCTTCGGTTCGGACCGAGGGCGGCCAGACCCAGGCTGCACCGGAGCGTTCAACCGTTCGGGGACCGGACTGCGCTTCAGCGCGATGCGGAGCTCAGCCCAGGAAAGGGGCGGGACGGGAAGCGGTGCCTTGGATACGTCCGGCGTCAGCCAGCGCAGCCCAAGGATCAAGGCCCAGCATGCGCCGAGAGCCGCCCAGGTCAGCCGGCCTTCCATCAGGTTGAACCGCGACCGTCGGTTGGCGACATCGACGCTTTGACGACGCGGAACTGCTTCGGCGCGCACCTGGGCCTCCCACCGCGCGGTTAGCGCCGCCGGGGGCACCACCCTGTCCTCCCGATCCGCGGCACTTGCCAGCTGCCGGGTCACCCCGCTCACCGCGGCAAGCTGGCACCGACATGCCGCGCAGCCCCGGAGGTGAGCGTCCAGGCGCGAACGCTCCGCGTCGGGCAACACGCCTGCGGCTGCCAGGCTGATGAGCTCGGCATACCGCCCGCATCGGTTCCAAGGCCAGGTCACGTTCATTCATCCCTTCCGGGTTCCAGGAGGTTCATCACGGCCTGCAACTTCCGCAGCGTCGTGAGGGCTTGATGAAGCCGCGACTTCACGGTTCCGAGCGGGATGTCCAAGGCGGCCGCGATCTCCGCAAGCGACGCCGACTGGAAGAACCGGAGTCTCAGGACATCTCCCTGGGCGGGCGGCAGGTCCTGGATCAGGCGTTGCCACTGGGCCGCGCGTTCGGCTTCGGCCAACCGCTGGTAGGCCGATGCGCCCTGGGCCGGGGCCGCTTGGAGGGCGTCGAGACGTTCTCTCGCCTCCGCCTCGGGGAGCGAGGCCAGCGACATGGGCCGAGCCCGCCGGCGTCGGAGCTGTTTGAGGTGCCGGTGGAGCAGGATCGCGTAGAGCCAGGTCGTGAAGCGGCAGGACGCGTCGAACCGTGGCAGACTGCGCCAGGCCTCGGACAGGGTCTCCGCGACGAGGTCTTCCGCCGTCTGGGGTTCCCCGCACAGGCCCATGGCCTGGCGGTAAAGCCGGGTCTGACAGGCCGACGCCAGGATACAGAACGCCTCCGCGTCGCCCGCTTGCGCCTTCGCCATCAGGGCCGGGTCGTGCAGGTCCGTGCCCGTATCGTCGGGAAGGGTCACCTGAGAGTTCATCCCGCAAGCGCGCCCGAAGGTTCGACACCGCCCGGATTTCTTGGAGCCGGGCGGGGGGCGGCGGCGGAGGTCAGGCGAACACGCGGCGCAGGTACTCCCGACTCTTCGTGGCGATCACTTCCGGCCCTTCATCGAAGTTGAACACCTCGACCGAGACGGTGCCGTCGTAACCCACTTCCTTCAGGGCCGCGGCGATCGGGACAAAATCAACCTCGCCGAACCCGGGGCCTTTCAGGTTGCGGTCGTTGGCGTGGAAATACGCGAAGTCCGGGGCCGATTCGCGAATGATCTGGGGGACCGGCTTGGCTTCCGAGGACATCGCCTTGACGTCGAGAATGATCTTGAACGCGGGAGATCCGAACTGGCCGACGAATCGTCGCGCTTCCTCCGCCGTGTTGACGAAGTTTGTCTCCGCGGGCGCGAGCGGTTCGAAGCAAAGGGTGACACCCCGGCCCTCCGCATGCCGGACGGCGTCACGAAAGACCTCGGCGGCCCAGATCCAACCTTGTTCGAAGCTCACCCTCTCGCCGAGGTTACGCTGCTTGGGCGAACCAATGACGATGCTGCGGCCGCCAATGTCGGCGCAGAAATTCACGAGTTCGACAAAGTAGGCCCCCGTCTTCCGCCGCACCGAGACGTCGGGCGAGGTGAGGTGCAGGCCTTCGGTGCGGGCGAGTACCCAGTGAATCCCCGAAATCGCAATCCCGGCGGCGGCGGCGGCTTCCCGAACCCGGGCCCGGTCCGCCGCGTTCAGACGGGTGACGTCGTCGGCGAGGGTGAACGGCGCGATCTCGATGGCATCATACCCCGCCTTGGCCGCAAAGGCACAGGCATCCTCGAGTTTCCACCCCTGGAAGATCTCGTTGCAGATCGCGAAGCGCATGCGCGCTATTTCGCCCCTTGTTCGATCCAGGCGCGCACCAGGGCGACCTGCTCCTTGGTCAACGGATCCGCCTTGCCTTCGGGAGGCATGGCGGTGTCCTCGTCCAGGCGAGCGACGCTCCAGAGCATCGGGCTCTTGTCGATTTTGCCGGCTTCGATCAACTTGCCGTTCTCTCCGCCCTTGAGCACGGCCTCGCGGCTGTCCGTGCGCAACTCCCCCTTCTGCTTTTCGGGTCCATGGCACTTTACGCAGGACTTTTCGAAAATCGGCTTGATGTCCTTGTCGAAGGTGACGCCGGTCTTGGCGGCGGCGGCGGGGAGCTTCTTCAGGTCCGGGACCTTCATCTCGCTGGCCAGAACGGCCAGGGTGGCGGTCGTGCCGATAAGAGCGAGGATACTGGTGTGTTTCATGTTCACTTGTGCGAGCCGGAAACTGTCGGAACTGCCGGACGCCGTCAAAGAATTTTCCTGCGGGGCGGGTCACCCGGCGCATTCCCGGGTTGACGGCCACGCCGCGGCAAAGGACCGCGACCGCTCCGCGGTCGAAGCGCCCACGAACCCCACCGCGGATGAATCACCAAACGTCGCTTTTCGCACGGCCCGACATCGTGCTTGACTTGCCGGGTCCGATCCGATAAGGACACTAATTGTCTGATTCAGGTGGCGGGCCAGGGGGAATCAGGCAGCGAGATGCCCTACCAACCCACAAAACCGACATGAACGGACCCAACCTCCCCAAGCGGATCAGCGCCCTCCCTGCGCTCGCTCTTGCCTCGATCCTCGCGCAGGCGCAGACGTCCCCCTTCGACGTGGTGACGGAGGGGAGCTTTACCGCCTTTGGCGCCCCGCCGGCGGATGTCACCGTCTTGATCGACCACACCACCGCCAGCTCGATCCCGTTCCCACTCGTCTCCTTGGTGGCAACCGAGAAGGTCATTTTCACCACCTCGCCGCCGAGCGTGCAGGACGGGGCCTTTACGTTCCGTGACTCGGAAGGCAACACGCTCTCTGGCGTGTTCAGCGGCATTCTGCTTCCCACGGCGGACCCCGCGGTGATGACGGTGACCGGGCCCTTCGACTTCAGCGGAGGCTCGGGACCGTTCGCAGGCGCCACGGGCGGCGGGACATTGGACGCGCTGATCACTTTCACCACGCCCGACCTCTCCGCAGGCGTGTCCACCATCGAGTGGAAGGGTACCGTCCAGCAGGTGCCGGAGCCCAATACCACAGCCTTGTTCGGGCTGGGGTTGGCTGCGCTGGTGTGGTCGCGCCGTTGTCGGGGCTGACGGGCAAGCACTTTCAACGGGGCCGCGCGCCCGCATCGGCCCGCAGGGACGCCTCGGGTCGAGAGCAATTCTTGCGGACTGAAGTCCGCGCTCCTGAGGGGCAGGGGACACAGTTCTCGGCGTGGCGAGTTCGGCCGGCAATGGCGTGCCCGCTCCACCAAGGTGGGTGTTCCCGCAGAGTGGGCGCGCGATGACCGCCGGGCCGCCGGCGGTCCTTTTCGACTTCCGGGCGACGGTTCTGCATGGTAAGCACCCGACGCCGCATGAGAACCAGCCAACTGCAGGCCCTGGCCCGGGAACACGGAACGCCCTTGGTAGTGGTGGACCACGCGATCCTACGCCGCAACTTCGCGGAGTTCCGCCGACACCTCCCGAAGGTTCAAGCCTACTACGCGGTAAAAGCCAACCCGGCCCCGGAGATCGTGCGAACGCTGTACCGCGCGGGAGCGAGCTTCGACGTCGCCTCGATGCCCGAGTTCATGGCCGTGTACGAGAACATCAAGCACCTCGGCACGCGCGAGCAGCAGGATTTCATCTGGGACAAGATCATCTACGCGAACCCGACCAAGCCCAAAGAGACCCTCGAGGCCCTGGACCAGTACAAGCCCCTGGTCACCTACGACAACCTTGCCGAGTTGAAGAAGATCCGGCAGTACGCGCCCCATGCCGGCGTCGTGTTGCGGCTGCGGGTCGCGAATACGGGGTCGCAATGCGAGTTGTCGTCGAAGTTCGGCTGTGATCCGGGCGAGGCCGTCGAGCTCATTCTCGCCGCCTTCCGCATGGGACTGGTGGTGGAGGGTCTCAGCTTTCATGTGGGGAGCCAGTGCACGAACTTCGACAACTTCGTTCAGGCGCTCAACATCGCCGCGGCGGTCATGAAAGAGAGCCGCGAGCGTGGGCACGCCATCAAGATCCTGGACATCGGGGGTGGCTTTCCCGCCGCGTACAACAAGCACGTGCGACCGTTTCGCGAACTGGCCGGCATCCTGAAAGTGGAGCTCGCCCGGTTGTTCCCGCCCGAGATCGAGATCCTGGCCGAGCCGGGGCGGTTTCTGGTGGCGACGGCAGCGACGAGCGTTGCGCGAGTGATCGGCAAGGCGGTGCGCGATGGCAAGACCTGTTACTACATTGACGACAGCGTTTACCACACCTTCAGCGGCATCATCTTTGACCACTGCCAGTACCCGCTGAAGGCGTTCAAGAAGGGACGGCCGGAGATCTGCGCCGTCTTCGGCCAGACCTGCGACGGCCTCGATGTGCTCTCCCAGTCCGAGTCGCTGCCCGAACTGGAGATCGACGACCTCGTGTATGCCGAAAACATCGGGGCATACAGCAACGCCTCGTCCACGTGGTTCAACGGTTTTCCTCCTGCCAAGGTGGTCCACATCAACCTGTAGGGGCCAAACCATGACGTTATCCCTCGGCGCATGGCTTCGCTCGCTGCAGCCAAGAAATGGCTGCGATGGTGAGGGTGGACTGCCAACGGAATGTGACCGGAGAAGCGGTGGCCGATAGGCCACAGGGAGCCGTTGTGCCAGAGTCCCTGCACTCGCTATCACGGGCCAAATCTACGGTCTGACCCCGGACGAATTTGTGTCCGCTGCGCCACGACTCCGGGCCAGATCTCGGAATGAACAGCCTGCTCCACTGCCCGGCGAGCAACAACCAAACGCCCCAGCCCATCACTACAGGGGTCAGACCGTAGATTTGTGCTGTGCCAGCAGGCGTACAGGGGTCAGACCGTAGATTTGTGCTGTGCCAGCAGGCGTGTGACTCTGCGAGTCTTCATCGTCTGATACAGCAACGCCTGATCCACCAGGTATAGCGGGTTCCCACCCGGGAAAGGTGGTCCACATCAACGCGGACGAGCGGTAAGCTCAGTCCCACATCAGGCGTTTCCCACGGCGCAGTTCAGCGGCGGCGGCATGAAAGAAGGACGCCGGTCCCGAGCAGCAGCAACAGCGCCCGGCTGGGTTCGGGCACGGCTTGGACGGAGCCGACGAGCAGCGTGGAAGCGGTGACGGCGCCCTGCCAGGCCGGGGCAGGGTTGTGCAGAATGCGGACCTCGCTGACGGCTTGCAGCGAGGAGACAAGCGTTGCGCTCCCGGACAAACGGGTAAGCTCGGCGGTGTCGAGGCCGAAGCGTACCTCGTGCCACGCCCCATCCGCCGGCAGGGCGAACGGACTCAGCGAGACCCACTGCGATCCCGCCCCGCTCACCCCGACGCGGACGTCCAGGGCTGCCGAGCCCGGGTTGCTGAGCAGAACGGTCAGCGCGTTGACTCCGGTGCCCTGGTAATCCCCGGCCCATTGGGTGCGATTGTACGCCGCCAGCCGGCTCCCCGCCCCCCCACCACCGAGCGCCACGATGCGCAGCACCGAATCCCCGATGCCCCCGGGTCCGGCGTCGTTCAGGAGCGACGGCGGCTGCGGATGCGGCGCGCCTGCGGTCCAACCCGCCGTGCCAGCCTGGAAGTCGTCTACCTGTCCCGGCGCCACGGCCGCGACGCGGGTAGATAGCATCATCCCCATCAAGGCGAGCGAGGGAAACGCCACACGGCGGGCGCTGTCGAGGAGGGGCAGTCTCACGATCTTGGTCATGGTCGGTTGTCGGTTGTCGGTTGTCGGTTCGCAATCGGCTCGGTGGCTGCGCCGGCGCCGCACTCCAGAAGTCTGCTGAACTGCGGGCCCGTCGCGCCGGCACCGCTGGATGAGCCAAGCTGAATCCTAAATGAGGAAGGGCTTCAGAGCAAACGCAGGCACGGCCAGGAGAGGGCGGCTCTGCGACCCAGCCTTCACCTTCGCCGCGCATCGAGTTTCAACGCGCGGGGGCGCCGCCCGGGGAGGTCGGGTGAAGCTCAACGCCGTGACCTTGGCACGGTCTCGCGGACGCGCCGGAGGTCGCGGTCGGCGGCGGTGGAGGCGACCTGCACGTTGTAGCTGCCGGGATTGGCGAGGTAGGATTTCTCGATGGTGTCGGAGGCGTCCACAATGAAGGGATCGATCCAGCGCCAGAGTTCGGCATGGCCACCCGCGAAGGAAAGCACGCCGCCGCGTTGATGACGGCTGGACGGGAGGTTCCACCAATAATACGACTGCACGTCAGGCGGGAGGATGCCGAGGGCGCCGTTCTGGATGCTCCACTCGTCCTCGCACAGAAAAACCGAGGCGCGGCTTGGCGGTGGATCGGTGATGTCCGCATCGCGATAGACGGGGTTGGGGATGAGGCCGGGGTTCAGGTGCGCCATCCCCGTGCCGATGGCGTAGCTGCGGGTGCGGGGCATGTTGGGGAAGCGGGTGACCCGGGAGCGGTCCGCCGGGCAGCGGTAGATCGCCACGGAGGTGTTGTAGGCAAACAGGACGCCCTTCTGGATGTTGGTGGTGGTGCGGTCGGTCTTGGCGTCGCCTTCGATCCACGAACCGGCGAGGCTCACCTCGCCGCTGGCTTCGTTCGGGGGCAACCAGCCGCGATGGTCGTCCGCGTACATGGTCCAGCAGAGGGTGAGTTGCTTGACGTGGTTCAGGCAGGCGATGCCGTGCGCCTTTGCCTTGGCCCGGGAGAGGGCAGGGAGGAGCATGCCCGCGAGGATCGCAATGATGGCGATCACCACGAGCAACTCGATCAACGTGAACCCCGGCGTTCTCGTGCGACCGGGATTGCTGCGCGCTGACGGGCCCGATGGAAGTGCCGATTGGGTGCGGGATGGTTGCACGGGCCTACTTCACCACCGCGCGGAAGAACCCGGGCGCCGTGCCGGCAGTGACGGGGACGCTGACCGTGCCGGCGGGGCCATTGACGGTGATGCCCGGCACCTCGAGCCAGGTCACAAAATCCGCGGTAGACTCGACGCCGTAGGTGGCGCCCGCCTGGCCAGTGATGGTGAATTCGAGGTTGGCGCCGTTGAGCTTCACGCCCGCGAGCGTCGGAGGTCCCGCGGGGGTGGGCTTCTTCACGGTGAAGGCGGCGATGCCGTTGTTCGAGTTCAGGGTGAAGAGCATGCCGCCGCCGAAGTCGACCGCCCCGGTCCCGTTGATGTTGGGATTGTCCGCCGGGCAGAACTCCTGGTCGATGAGCGTCGGAGTCGCGGGATCGGCGAAGTCGTAGAGCCGGACGTTATCAGGGTTCTCGAAGGCGATGCCGGCGAGGAAATTGTTCACGACGTCCCAGCCGATGGGCCCGACAGTCCCGGGGAAGGTGGTGTGGTTGTGCAGCGTGGTACCGGTCCCGCTGGCGAGGTCGTAACTCACCTGGCGCAAGGACTGTCCCGTCGCCTTGCCAAAGAAGGTGTCCCCGGGACCAAACACGGCTCCCAATCCGAAGTTGCCATCGGCGGCATCAGCCACCGTCACGAAGGTCGGTGTGGGCGCGGCCCCGGCCGCGGAGGTGAAGACCGCCACCCCCTTGCCGCTTCGCTGCGCGGCGAGGAGCTGAACCGTGTCGCCGGCACCCCGGACGTCCAAGGTGTCGCCCCAGCGGCCGCCGCCCGGGTCGCCGCTGTAGACCAGCTCAGGAAGCGTGTCCGCGGCGTCGTTGGCCCAGCGATAGAGATTGAGGGGGCTGGTGGCGCTGTCGGTGGTGAGATTGCAGGCGTAGACGGCGCCGTCGTCGTCGACTCCGACGAGATTCAAGCTGAAGGTCCCGCCGAAGATGATGGAGGTGTCGACGGTGAGCGTGTGCAATTCCTCGCCGGTCTGGCCGTCCAGGACATAGATCTTCACCCCGTCGGCGCGGCTGACCACCAGGACATGGCCGTTGGCGGGGTTGTAAGCCAGGCCGCGTTGGGAGCTGTCCTGGTTGAGCCAGGGCTTCGCGCCGGGAGCGATCTGCCACTTCGGGGTGAGGGCGTCCGATTTCACCAACGCGACGACGGTGAGTGTGGCGTTCGAGCTGCTGACCTCGCCCGCGGTGTTCTTCACCGTGATCGAGTAGTCCCCGCTTTGGGCCGGGGTTACGGCGGCAAGCGTCAGGCTGGAACCGGTCTGGCCGGCGAGGTCGACCCCGTTGAACTTCCACTGGTAGGTCAGCGGTGTTGTACCTCCTGCCACGATGCCGAACTGGGCGGTGCCGCCTTCCAGAACGGTCTGGCTGGCCGGCTGTGTGGTGATGACCGGTGGCTCGGCCACGGTTGAGATCTTCACACGGGCAGCGAGCAGGCCGTTGTTGGTGTCGAGGCCCACGGCGTTCTCGCCCAGGATGGCGGCGGCCGAGGTGCCGTCAGGATTTGAGTTCGCGGCGGGGAAGGCGAGGGCGTCGCCGATCCGGGTGGGGCTGGCGGGATCCGTGAAATCGAAGACGGAGAGGTTATGTGCAGTGTAGTCAACCGCGGCGAGACGTTTCGTCGCCGGGTCGTAGCCGATCCCGGTGACGCCCGTGGGGACGACGGTGGTCGGGATGGTCAGGGCCACGGATGCCTGGGTCGTGGTCAGATCAAGCGCGATGTTCAAGAGGGGCTGCCCGTTGAGCTTGGCCCAGATGCTGTTGCCCTCGCCGAAGGCGACCCCGAGGCCGACTTTGCCGGAGATCGTGCCGGGCGACACGAAGAGCTTGGGAGTGAAGGTCACGCCGTCGGTGGTGGTGTAGAGCAGGATATATTTCCCGTTGCGCGCGGTCTGGACCAACTGCGTTTCGGGGCCGCTGCCGCGCACGGCGAAGTTGTCGCCGAAACGGATGTCCTGACCGCTGCCGGGGCTGGCGATTTCCGCGAGCGGGTCGCCGGAATATGCCACCGAAATCGGGGTGGCGGTGTCGTCGTCGGCCCAGCGGTAAATGCGGACGGTGCCGAGGGAGGTGGCGAGGTTGCAGGCGTAGATGGCGCCGTCCCCGGCCACGCCGACGAGGTTGAGGGTGAAGGTGCCGCCGGCGATGACGGCATTGCCGTCGGCGTCGGTGAGGCTAAGGGTTCGCGGGGCGCCGAGTTCCTCGGTGCCGTCGGAGCCATCCGTGCCCTTGAGGACATAAACCTGCGGGCTGCCGGCGCGGCTGACGAGGATGACATTGCCGTTCACCGGGTTGAGGGCGACGCCGCGTTCGGTGCGGCCGGTGGGCGGGGTTACGTAGGTGCGGTCGCCGGGGGCGATGCTCCAGGCCTGTTCCAAGGTGTCGGCCTGGGATGCGGACCCAAGGCAGGCGGTGACCAGGACGGCGAGGCGCACTGACCTCAGGAGAGACGAGTCTGCGTTCATCGTTAAGCGTAGGGATGGCTGGCTTGAGCGCCCGACGCACCGGGTTTTTGAGCCGCGGCGCGCCTCTTGCCCGTTCGTATAGCATTGGCGTGGGGGAGCGTCAAAAGGCGAATCGGGAAGATCGTTGGATGTCGAAAGCCCGATCCCGTGGTCTCGGTGCTTCGATCTAATCCACCCGGCTGGCGGCCACTCCATGGACCGCCGAGCCCGACGCGCAAAGACGACGCAAATCACCCGCTGCGGGAAAACCGGCGTCCCTGGCAGGGCGGGGCGGCGTCGAGCCGCTGGTGGCGGAAGTTACCGGCGTCGGCGAGCGAGCAGCATGAGCGCTCCCAGGCCCAGCAACGAAAGGGTGCTCGGTTCCGGCACGACCGTGTAGGCATGCACGCCGTTATTCGAGGCGAGGACGAAAACCCTCTCGCCATCGGCTGAGAACTCGACGGAGCCGGCGCCGTTGGCGTTGGGGTTGGAGGTGGGGAACGCCTCCGAGTCAACGGGGTTGGATGTTCCGCCCGGGGTGAACGTGGCCATCTCGTAAAGATTCACGCGCTGGACCGTGCCGGCCGTCGAGCTGAACGTGAGCGCGGCGAGCAGGTTGTTCGGAAGAAAGGCCTCCTGGGCGCCGGTGGTTCCGCTGGCCGAAACCAACGTCTGAGATTCGAGCAGGACCGGTGTGCCTCCTGCATAGCTGAGGTGGCGGAGCGTGTTGTTCTGGTTGGCGTAAACCGTGTCACCGGCACCGAAGCTGATGCCAAGGCGCAAGTCGCCATTGTTGACCCCGGTGTCGGTCACGGGCAGGGCTTGCATGGTGAACGCGCTGCCGTCGGCAGTCGACAACAACGCCAGCGTTTTCAGGGCCGAACCCGAGCTGCCGGAGCCGGCGACGATTTCCGTGTCGGCTCCCGAGCCCCGGACCGCGAAATTGTCGCCAAACCGCGAGCCCACGACTGGCTGGCCCTCGTAAATCACCGCCGGGGCGGCGGCTTCGCTGGCCCAGCGGTACACCTTGAACAGGCTGGAATCGCTGGAAGGTGACACCAGATTTGCTGCGTAGATCGCGCCGTCGGAGCCCACATCGATCTGGTTCAGGGTGAACAGCCCGCCGGCGACCCCGGTGACATCGAGGGTTCCGAGGTGCGAACCACTCGTAGAGTCGAGGATCGACACCGTGGGCGGCGTGGTGCTCCGGCTCACGACGAGCAAGTGGTCCGTGGCCGGGTTGTAGGCCATGCCTCGTTCGGTGTTGCCGGTGGTCAGGTAGCTCCGGTCGCCCGGGTTCAGACTCCAAAGAGGTTCCAGGCCCCATTGCGCCAGGGTTTTTCCCGTGGTGATTCCCACGGCCGTGAGCCCGAGTGTGAGCGAGAGGAGACGGGGGGAGTTCATGCAGGTTGTGGGGCCACCCTACGCTTCAGGAATCCGTCGTCAATGGCTTTCTCCCATGGGCCTGGCCCGCGCCTGTGGTCTCATCCGTTCTGATACCGGGGAAGCCCGGCAGGGGGGAGGGGGGATGGACGCTGACTCAAGAGCAACGACACCGGCCCGGGCCGGACCTGACTTGCCACGGGAGCCGGCGGGACCCTAACCTTGGGCGCCGTCTATGCAGATCAAGAACTACACCTTCGACAGCGAGCCCGTGCTGATGGACTTCCACCAGTTCCATGGCTGCACCTTCCGCAAGTGCCGGCTGGTTTACTGCGGATACTCGCCCGTCCAGATGGAAGGCTGCCGTTTCGATGAGTGTCGTTGGGACTTCTCGGGCCCTGCCGCCGCCACCTTGCACCTTCTTGCCTCGTTCAATCATTTTGGGGGGGAGATGGGCAAAGTGATCGTCAAGCAGGCGATGACGATCATCAACAGCCCGCCTCCCCAGCCGGTGCCACCCCAGGGTGCCGGCGGTCCCCCACCGCCGCCGATGATGGCGGGCGGAACACTCTCCACGCCTGTTCCGCCGCCGACCCCTTCCGTCCGGCCGCCATCGCCACCTCCCCCGCCGCCTTCGCCGCAGGGTTGACCGATTCACCGTACCGCCCGCGGCGACGCTCGTCCCACCTCGTTCCTGGCCGCCTTGGGTGACTGACCGTCGTGATCACGCCGCGCCCTCAAGGCAGGGCGGGCACTCCGTTGCCCGCCGGAATGGACCGAAGCGCGAAGGGACCCGTACCTTGCCCGGCGCGCCGGGGTCATGCGCCCACGCCTTGACTGCTACTTCCTGCCGCCAAGATCCGCGGGTGCTTGGCTGGGGGGAGCTGATAGGCGTGGCGCGGGCTTGGGGGTGCGGGGCGGCGAACGAGTTCCCACAGTCGGCGCGCGGTCGTCAGCCACGGGTTTGCGGGCGCGAGGTTCGGGTCGGGAAGCGCGGCCCGCGGTGCGAAACGCGCGACGCTGAGAACGAATCCGAGCCCCGCCAGAAGACAAACCAGGTTCGAACCCCCGGCGCTGATAAGCGGCAGGGGCAGGCCCTTGTTGGGCAGCAGACTCGTGTTCACGGCCACGTGGATCATCGACTGGACGCCGATCCAGACCGTGATCCCGCAGACGGCATAGCGCCCGAAGAGATCATCCCCGCGGGAGGCGATACGCAACCCGCACAGCACGACGGCGCCATAGAGCGTCAGGATCATGAGCACTCCCACGAAGCCCAACCCTTCGGCCAGCAGCGAGAAGACGAAGTCCGTGTCCTGCTCGGGAACAAAGCCGCCTCCGAGGTCGCCTTCCCCGATCAGGCGTCCGAACCAGCCGCCGCTCGCCACTGCCAGCAGACTTCGCCACTGCTGGAAGCCGGCGCCATCCTGGTGCTGCTCGGGGTTGGCGAACGCCAGCACCCGACCGAGCCGATGCGGGTCTGCCAACAGCGCGTGTACCGACAGCAGCCCGAGGATGAGGAGGGCGGAGATTAGATGGAACCACCGCGCCCCGGCTACGAAGAGCATCGCGGCGGCGATAAGAACGGTCACGAGCGCGCCACCCCAGTCCGGCTCGACGAAGATCAGCAGCGCCACGCCGCCGGCGCAGGTTGCAGGCCATATCCACGTACCCAGTCGAGGCGTTTCGCCGGAGGGACGTCGGGCGAGGCTGTCCGCGAGGGCGATGATTAACGCGAGCTTCGCAAATTCGGACGGTTGCCCTCCCCAAATCGGCCAACGCCGGGCGCCATTTCTGACCTCGCTCAACCCCGGAACCAAGAGCAGCACGAGTTGAAGCACGGCCAGCCCAAGCAGCACGTGCGAAACCCGGAGCCCGGCCGCCCATTCCAGACGCGCCGGGACAGCGTGAGGCCGGAGGAGGGATCGACGGAGCCATCGGTAGTCGGTGAGCGCCATCCCCAACGCCACGACCAGCCCGAGCGACATCCAGATCCCCTGGCTGCGCAGCCGGGGCGAGGACGCCTCGCTCAGAGCCACGGCGTTCAACGCCACCAGCCCGAGCATCAGGAGCAGGCCGACACAGACCAGGAGGACGCGACGGGTTGATTTCATGGAATCAGGGTTGAAAGCGGGGTTGCCCGCGGGGCTCCAGGCTTCTGCGAACGCCCACGCAGCATCAGCGTCGGGTGGATGTCAGCAGGGAACGCGGTTCCTCCGGCAGACCCAACCACCGGGCCGCCGGTGCGGCCACTTTCGCAAACACCGGCGCCGCGATCGCCCCACCTCCGTGAGCCCCCCGGGGTTCGTCGATCACGATCGAAATGACCAGTTCCGGATTCTGAATCGGCACGGCGCCCACGAAGGACGCCACGTAGCGTCCGGGCAGGTAGCCACGGTGGCGTTCACCAGCCTTTTCAGCCGTGCCGGTCTTCCCGCCGCTCCGGAATCCAGGCAGCGCCGCCGCTCGTCCCGTGGCTTCGGGGGCCTCCACGGCCTCCTGCAACGCCTGACGCATCCGTTCCGAAGTCACGGGACTCAGTACACGGCGCGCCGGCGTTGGACGCGCATCCCAGGTTCGGCGGCCCGCGGCGTCCCGCAGGCGGCCTACCAGCATGGGTTTCATGAGCACGCCGCCATTGACCACGGCGCAGAAAGCCATGGTGAGTTGCAGTTGGGTCACGGAAATGCCCTGCCCGAAGGAGGCGTAGGCGTGGGCCGCCTGTGCCGGGTCTTTCAGCGACTGGATCGAACCTGACCGCTCGAAAGGCAGCGCGATCCCGGTCGTCTCCGCGAACCCGAAGTTCGTGGCGTGATGCAAAAATCGTTCTCTCCCCAGCCCGATCGCCAACTGCACATGCGCCGTGTTCAACGAACGGAAGAAGCCCTCGATCACCGGTACCCAGCCGAAGCTCAGGCCGCGATCGGTGAAGACCATGTGGTTCCATTGCAGTCTCCCGCGTCCGCAGTACACCTGGGCCTCGAGTGTGGTGAGACCATCCTCCAGCGCCGCCGCCAGCGTGAACGTCTTGAAGGTCGATCCGGGCTCGAACGGCGCCCAAAGCGGCCAGTTGACCCAGTTCCCGGGAGGGGAGGCGCCAGGATCGTCTGGGGCGAAGGTGGGCCAACCGGCCCAGGCCAGGATCTCGCCCGTGCTCGGACGCACCACGAGGATGGAGGCGTGCTCGGGTTGACTGCTGGAGACCACTTCCAGGAGGGCTTCCTCAGCCAATCTCTGGATGGCGACATCCAACGTCAGCATCACCCGGCCCCCGTCACGCGGCGCCTGGAGCGCCCTGCGGCGATGCGGAAGCTCGCGCCCGGCCGCATCTTTGGACGAGAGCCTGAATCCCGGCGCGCCCGCGAGGACCTGGTCCATGCTCGCCTCGACACCGGCGGCACCGCGCGCCGTCGGGCCACCGGTTTCGAGGGTCGTATAGCCCAGCACGTGGCACGCGAGATTCCCGAAGGGATGAACGCGCTGCTGGCCTTGCGCGGAAAAAAGCAGATCCCGCCGCAACTGGCGCAGTTGCTGTCGTTCAGCACGGGTGCCGTTCGCTGCCGCGAAACCGAAAGACTCCTGCTCCAGGGCATTCGTGAGAACATGCCAGTCTGTCACCCGCACGTTGCGTTTCAGGACAACCGCGCCCTTCGGATGATCCGGGTCCCGGCGCAGCGCCTCGAGGAGGCCTTCCTGAATGCGGCTCCTCACCTCGCGCGGCGGGAGGTCGAGCCGCCGGCTGGCAACTTCGATGACCTGAGGCAACCGCTTGTCGCTGAGGGCCAGATCGACGTAGACCGTGCGCACGGGAATCGTGGTGGCCAGCACGGTTCCGTCCCGGGCCACCACATCACCCCGCCACGGTGGGAGCGTCTCGCGAAGAGCCGCGAGCGCCTGCGCTTTCGCTCCCAGGTCTGCCTGGCGGCGAAGCATGACGTGGTGCAAGCGCGCGGCCAAACAAGCGACCACGGTGACCATCGCGGCGCCGATGAGCCACAACCTCCGCACCTGACGAGTCGGGTCCATGGTGATGGCCTGCGTCTCAACCGCCCGACAGAGGACCGCGCGGCGCTCGGTTCCCTTGGGCGATGCCTTCCACCCGCAGAGATGGGGTTCGGAGGAGCTGGGCCTGTTGCACCCGCATGACGCCCGCGACATGGCGGCTGATTTCCACCAACCGGTGGGCACGCTGTTCCCGCTCGGCGATTTCACGACCGAGCAGGTGACGCTCGCGGGCCCGGTCCACACGTTCGAAGGCCAGGGCGCACAGGTTGACAGCGGCGATCAAGGCAAGCAGTACCGCCCGCTTCCAGAAGCGCTTCATCGCGCGACGGAACGCACTGACGCGGCGTTCGCCGACCGGTCCCTTCGAGGTGACCACTGGCAGGACCGTGCCGCGCCGTGAGACGGCCGCCTGGCAGGGGAAAGTCGGGCGGCCGGGGCGGGGGCCAACCAGGGCCGGCTCAGCCTTCAGCGGGACGCACAGCCGTTGGTTGAGGGCGGAAAGCGTTCCAGGTTTCATGTCCGATCTCCTTGAAGAACTCCGTCGCCAGGTGCTTGTTCTCGGTTTCCACCCCGGCGTAGCGCTCGGGGTTCCAGATTTCAAAGCGGTCAATCAATCCGAAGATCTCGACCTCGTCACGGATTCCCGCGCCGCGAACCAGTTGTTCGGGCACGGCCACGCGGCCGACCTTGTCGATGTTGACGTACCCGACGTTGGCTCCGAGTTCGCGCAAGCCGGCGGTGACCTTCTGATCGAACAGAGAGCGCTGTCCCACCGTTCGGAGCACTTCCTCCCAACGATGCATCGGCAGGACGAGGAGGTGGCGGTCGAGGCCGATGGGCCACTTCATGACCACGAATTCCGAGGGCATGCCCTCCTGGCGCCAGCGGGCCGGGAGACTGATGCGATGACTCCGGTCCATGCCGAAGCGATAGCGTCCGGTATAGGGCGCCAGCGCGTCGCTGGGCGAGGAGACTGACACGTCTGCGAGTCGGGTTCGGGACGGGGCGAGCTGAGCTACCGCGTTCTCCCCATTCGTCCCTTATTCCTCCTAACTGTTACCAAATGCCCCCAACGCCGGCTATGGTTTGTTGTTCACAGGGCTGTGAATAACCACGGAGCTCCTTCTCGGTGAAAAGGTTGGGATTCGAAAATTGCCAAACGAAGACTAACGACGCCTGTGGGGGCGACGCTGCGCGGAGACGCCCCTTCGCTTGTAGGGCAGACATCCCTGTCTGCCGGTCTGGGCGACTTCGCAGTCGCCAGCTTCGTCGCCGGACTCGACAGTCCCGCGCACCGGCAGGCTCGAAAGCCTGCCCCACACCCGGTAGGGCGGGCACTCCGCTGTCCGCCGCCCCCGGTCCAGTCCAGCTTCCCCTCGAAAAGGTAAGAACCTCGCCCGGGTCACTCCCGCCGCGGAAACAGCGGCTGCGGTTCACCGATCCGGTGACCAGCTCCAAGACCGCCCCATGCCGCCCGATCAAGCTTGTCGGGCAGGGACGTCAGGCCCAGCTGCTGCGTGATCTTCTCCGCCGTTCCCGGGAGAAACGGCCACAGCATGACGGCGAGGATCCGGCAGGTCTCAGCGAGGTTGTAAAGGACCTCGTCGAGGCGCCCGGACTGGCTTGGGTCTTTCGCCAGCTTGAAAGGAGCGGTCTGGTCCACGTACTGGTTGGCGCGGTTCACCACGCCCCAAATGGTAACCAGGGCGGATTGAAGCTCATGCGCCCGGAGTTGTCCGAAGAGCTGACAGGCGGCCTTTCCAATCTCGGGTGCGAGCTCATCCGATCGGGCTGGCACCACGCCGCCGCGATAGCGCTTGAGCATGGACAGCGAGCGGTTCACCAGGTTGCCGAGCCCGTTAGCCAGCTCGGAGGTGTACCGCGCCTTGAAACCGTCATCGGTCCAGTTCCCGTCGGGGCCAATATCGAGTTCGCGCACGACGTAGTAGCGAAAGGCGTCCACGCCCCACGCGTCCACGACGGCGAAGGGGTCGACGACATTGCCGGTCGTCTTGCTCATCTTCTGGCCGTCCTTTTGCCACCAGCCATGCGCGAGGACTTGCGCGGGCAAGGGGATGCCGGCCGCTCGCAACATGATCGGCCAATAGACGCTGTGAAACCGCAGGATGTCTTTGCCGATGACATGGATGTCAGCCGGCCAGAGCTGGATGGCGCCCTCCGGACCGGGCTTGCCCATCCCGGGATCATGCAAGGCGGTGGTGACTTCAGCGGTACCGAGAGGCGCGGCGGCGAGGGTATCACCCCGGGCCACGGGAAGGCTGTAGTAGTTCGTGAGCGCATCGAACCACACGTAGTTCACGTAGTCGGGATCGAACGGGATGGGAATGCCCCAGCCGAGCCGTGACTTGGGGCGGCTGATGCAGAGGTCATCCAGCTTCTCCGAACGCAGGAATCCCAACACCTCATTCCGGCGATAGTCCGGCTGGACGAAGGTGGGATGGGCCTCGATATGCTCGAGCAGCCAGGGCTGGTACTTGCCCATGCGGAAATACCAGTTCTCTTCGACCAACTCGGTCACCTCGCCCCAAAACGGATCAAAGGTCCCGTCCGGCTTCCGGTCCTTGTCGGTGAGGAAGCTCTCCTCCTTCCACGAATACCAGCCGCGGTAGGGCGCCTTGTAGAGATCACCTTGGGCGTGAAGCTTGTTGAGCAGCGCGGCCACGACCCGTTTGTGGCGGGGTTGGGTCGTCCGAATGAAATCATCGTTCGAAAGATTGAGCTTGCGGGTCAGCGCCTGGAACTGCGCGGCGAGTTCGTCGCAATAGGCTTGGGGATCCTTGCCTTCGGCCTGGGCCGCACGCTGCACCTTCTGGCCGTGCTCGTCGGTCCCCGTGAGGAAGAAGACTTCCTCGCCGAGGCTCCGCCGCGACCGGGCGATCACGTCGGTGATGACCTTCTCATACGCATGCCCCAAATGCGGCTGCCCGTTGACGTAATCGATCGCCGTCGTGATGTAGAACCGCTTGCTCATCCGCGGAGATACTCGCGTGCGGCGTGCGGGAACGCAATGGGTTCGAGGCTTCGGCTGGGGAGCGCACCCGCCCCGGGTGCCGTGGTGGGCGCCCCGCCCGCCACACGGATCACCGCCGACGAGCAGGTCCCTCCAAACAGCTGTGTCGGTCGTTACGGGTGCGGGAGTGAGGGATCGACCGGCGAGGGGGCCGGTCGGAACACGCAACGTCCTGAGGCGTGTGTGCTCCCGGGTAAAAGACAACCGGGACCGCTCCGCGGTCGCCGCGGCTACGAACTCGAAGGGGTGCGCGTTCCGTGGAACGGCGCGTCTCAGAGCGGCCTTACCCAGATGTTCCGAAAGCGAACCAGACATCCATGGCCGCCTAGCGCGAGCGGACCTTCGCTGACCTTGTGCGTGTACGCCGGCACGATCCGGTGGCCGGTCTCGCCATGAACTGGTTCGTTCAGGTGAACGAGCACGCCGTTGTGGAGCATGGTAATCCTGGCGGGCTGGACGAGCCGGTCGCCGTCGAACGTCGGCGCGGTGAAGAAGATGTCGAACGTCTGCCATTCGCCCGGCGGCCGCGTAACGTTCACCCGGGGTGGGGTCTGACCGTAGATCGCCGCCGCCTGGCCGTCCGGATAGAGTCGTTCGTTGTACGAGTCGAAGATCTGGATCTCGTAGAGGCCCATCAACAGGACGCCGTTGTTCCCCTGGTCGTACCACGGTCCTTTGAAGTCGCGCGGAGCCAGCCATTCGACGTGAATCTGGCAGTTGCCAAACCGCTGTTGGGAGCTCAGCACGCCTTCACCCGCGACGAGCTCCCCGTTCTCCACGCGCCATTTCGAAGCTTCCCACGCGTTCAGATCCTTCCCTCCGAACAACACCACAGCATCGGCGGGCACGGGCGCAGGGGAAGGGGCCGGACCGGGATCGATTCGGGGTGGAGCGGGCCGGTCGGGATCGTGCACGAGCCATTCGCACCAGGGCAGCTTGGGTGTGTCCTTGTAGCCGAAGGTGCCCGAGCCGTCGCGTGCGCAGATCAGGTCCGCCGCGGTGGCGAGCGAGGCGAAACCAAACACCGAGACGCAGGACGTGAGGAGGAGAAGGTTCTTCATAGGAATCCGGGGCAAGGTGTTAGTGGATGGCCCCGGGCTCGGCAAGCCTGGATCGGATCGTGCCGCCTACGTCCCCGGGGACGAGGTTCGACCTGGGCTGCAAAGCCCCGATCACGGATTCGCTCGCGGTGTCCCCTGACCCGGCTGGACCGGTTCATCGTCACTGACAGGTCCAAGAGGAACAGGTCGCTACCCATGAACCGCCGCTTGCCTTGGCGAGGCAGGGGTTCCTATGCTCCGGGCGTATGCTTGGCTAACCAGACGGCCTCCTGAACCTCGACGTGGAAAGCACGCCTCCAGGCAGGATTTTCGTCAGCTATGCCCGGGTGGACCAGGAGCGCGTCCGGCGAATCGCCGAGCTTCTCAGCTGTTCGTGGTCCGTGTGGTGGGACGAGGAGGTTCCGCCAGGACGACACTTCGACCAGGTCATCGAAGAGGTGCTGAACGCTGCCTGCTGTGTGGTCGTCGTCTGGTCTTCGGCGTCAATCAAGAGCCACTGGGTGCGCGCGGAGGCGGCTGAGGGATTGGCCCGCCACGTCCTGATCCCCGTCAAGATCGACGAGGTCGCACCGCCGTTGCAGTTCAGGCAGCTTCAGACTGTGAATCTCGTGGGTTGGGATGGTCGCGCGGTCACGAGAGAGGTCGAACGGCTGCACGCGGCTGTGGCCGGTCTCCACCCGGCTCTGGTCGAGGAGGCAGTGGGCGCTCACTCAAAGGCAAGCCTGTTGGTCCGGCCGCAGATCAGCTCACCCGACGAACGCCTGAGTTGCGAAGCATCGACCAAGCCAGCCACCGCGGCAGGCCCTTCGCCCACCCAGCCCTACACCCACCACCTCGCCGGTGACGCCAGGCTCGAGTTGGTTTGGATTCCAGCCGGTCGTTTTCGGATGGGTGATGAGGGTGCCGATCAGGTTGAAGTCACCCTCAGCCGGGGGTTCTGGATGGGCAAGTACCCCGTAACGCAGCGCCAATTCGAGATGGTCATGGGCAAGAACCCCAGTCACTTCCAGGAGTCAGGGCCGGATGCCCCGGTGGACCAGGTGAGCTGGGATGAAGCGAACGCCTTCTGCCGGAGGCTGACCGAGAATCTCGCCGTCCTTGGCCGTTTCAGCGAGCTCGAGTACCGGCTTCCGACCGAGGCAGAGTGGGAATACGCGTGCCGAGCGGGTAGCAGGACCAGGTTCTGCTTCGGTGACAGCGAGTCCCAATTGGGCGATTACGCGTGGGACGCGGCCAACAGTGGTGGTGCGACGCACCCCGTCGGCCAAAAGAAGGCCAATGCGTGGGGCGTTCATGACTTGCATGGCAATGTCCGGGAGTGGTGCCAGGACTGGCTCCACGACTACCCGCAGGGACCCGTGACTAATCCGACAGGGCCGGCGGTGGCTCCCGCGGCATCCCGGCGGAGGAATGCCAGTCCGCTTCCCGTAACGGTTACCTCCCTGCGTCTCGGTACGACGACTTCGGTTTCCGGGTCGTCCTGGCGGCCAAGTCAAATGCCGTACAACCGCGAGCACGGGGAGGCTGGTTGTGACGCTCGCGTCGTCGCGTCAGGTGGGCAGCTTGGTGGGGAGGTCCAGCGCACCGTGCAGCACGCGCCAGATCTCGATGCCGTCGACGGTCTCGCGGTAGAAGACGAGGTAGCTGCGGTATCCTTCAACGCGCCACGAACGAACCTCGGGGAATCCAAGGTCGGCACGGCGACGTCCTGCACCTGGATGCCGCGCGAGGAACTCGAAGGTGTCGTAAGCGGCGACCAGAAACGCACGCGCTGCGCCAGGATCGTGCCGAGCGATGTAGCGGGCGGCGCCCTGGAGATCGCAGAAGACGAACTCGCTCTCCGTCCAGCACGGGTTCATCCCAGGCTGGTGAGGATCTTCTGGATGTGGGTTCGATCCCCCGGAAGAAAGCGCCCGTTGGCAGCTTCGGCCAGCCTCTCGCCGGCATGCGGCGGAGTGTCAGGACGGTCGGCGTCGTGGTTGACCTCGTGGGGCCACACCAAAGCGTCGAGCTCCGCCCTCTCGGACGGTGACAACCGCTCGATGGCCTGCTTGATCTCCATCACTGTACTCACAACGGGAAGCTAAGTCCGACCTTGCCGCCCCGTCAACGGGCCTCTCCCCGGGGTGTCGGCGCGTCTCATTTCGGCAGGCAGGTTGGCCGACCTCTCCCAGGGCGCCGCACGGTTGCCGCGGAGTGAGGATGTTGCCGGGGCACCCTGCCCCGTTGCCAGCCTGCCACGGTGTCGGCTACCCTGCGCGCCCATGCTGACGTTCTCGGGCCTGACCAAGAGCTATGCGGGACGAACGCTCTTCGCCGACGCGACCCTGTCGCTGGTGGAGGGGGACCGCGTGGCGCTGGTCGGACCCAATGGCGCGGGCAAGTCCACGCTGTTCCGCATCCTGCTTGGGCAGGCCACACCCGATGCCGGGGAGGTCACCTGGTCACGCGGCACCCGGCTGGGCTACCTTCCCCAGGAAAGCCAGCCGGCCGGGGACGAGACGGTGTTGGACATCGCGCTTGGCCTCACCCCTGACTTCAGTCAAGAACTCAGCCAGCCCGGCGAAGCCGACGGGGCAGGGGAGCAGGCCAGCGCGCTTTGGCACGCCCCGGACGGGCAGACCATCGCGCGCGCGAAGCAACTCCTCTCCGGCCTCGCGTTTCGCCAGAGCGACTTCGACCGGCCCGCCAGACAGATGAGCGGAGGCTGGGTGATGCGGGCCCACCTCGCGCGGTTGCTCGTCCAGGAACCGGACCTGCTCATGCTGGACGAGCCGACGAACCACCTCGATCTCGAAGCCCTGCTGTGGCTGCAGAGCTACCTGAAGTCCTACCCCGGCGCGATGCTGCTGATCTCGCATGATCGGGAGTTCCTCAACGAGCTTTGTTCGCACGTCGTCGAGTTGCGCCAGAGCCGCCTCTTCAAGTACACCGGGAACTTTGACGCGTTCATCGAGCAACGCGCTGCCCAGGAAGAGACGCTCGAAGCGACCTGGAAGGCGCAGCAGCGCGAGATTGACCGGCTCCAACGATTCGTCGACCGCTTCCGCGCCAAGAACACCAAGGCGGCGCAGGCGCAGAGCAAGCTGAAGCAGATCGCACGGCTCAAGGGCGACATGGTCGAGGCCCCGGGCGGTCCCGAAGCCACCGTGGGATTCAGCTTCCCCCAGCCCGAACGCAGCGGGTTGCGCGTGGTGCAACTCGAGGGCGTTGCCTTCGCTTATCCCGGCGATGAGACGCGGGCGCCGCTGGCCGTTTACGGGGGACTCGACTTCGAGATCGAGCGCGGCCAACGCATCGTGCTCGTCGGCCCGAACGGCGCGGGCAAGTCCACGCTCCTGAAACTGCTCGCCGGCGCGCTCGTTCCGCAGGAGGGCGTGCGAACCTTGGGACATAACGTGCGGCTCGGCTACTACTCCCAGTTCCGCACCGAGATGCTGAAGCCGGAGCGCACCGTGCTCGAGGAGGCGCTCGACACCCCTCAGCGGGTCACCGAGACCTTTGTGCGCACGGTCCTCGGGAGTTTTCTCTTTCGGGGCGACGACGTGTTCAAGCGGGTGTCGGTGCTCAGCGGTGGCGAGAAGAGCCGGCTCGCGCTGGTGAAGTTGCTGCTGGATCCGCCGAATCTGCTGCTCATGGACGAACCCACGACGCACCTCGACATGGCCAGCATAGACGCCTTGATCGAGGCGCTCGAGCCGTTCACGGGGACGCTGGTGTTCATCAGCCACGACGTCCATTTCATCCGCGCGCTCGCCGATCGCGTGATTCACGTCCGTAACGGTCGGCTGACGCCGTACGCCGGCGGCTACGAGTACTACCTCGAAAAGACGTCGCTCGGCGCGCGCGAAGGGCTGACCGGTGCTCCGCAACTCGGGGCGGAGGACGCCAACGCATGGTTGCGAGGCAGGGCAGGGGAGGGCGCAGCGGGTCTTTCTCGGAAAGAACAACGGCGGATCGAAGCCTCCGCCCGACAGGCAAGAGCCCAGCTCCTCCGCGAAGCCCAGAAACGCGTCAAGTCCCTCGAGGACGAGATCGGCTCGCTCGAGAGCCGGGAAAAGGAGTTGGTCGTGGAACTCGAGGATCCGGCCACGTACGAGGTCCGCGGCCGCGCCGTCGAAATCAATCGGGAACTTGCTGATCTCCACGCACGCTTGAGGCAGTTGCACCAGGATTGGGAGTCGGCCGCAACCGAGCTCAACCAGCTGGAGCTGAACCCGACGGCTCCGGTCGGCGAACCTGAACCCCGGTAGGGCAAGCTGCGATCCCGCCGCGCGAGCCGCAACCTGGTCGGGCGCTCTTGCAGGCGCGCCGGGAGTGGCGGGTCAGGGAGTGCCCGCCCTGCACCGCGAAGCCCTGCGGTCCGGCTACAGCAGGTAGAGATGGGCCTGCCCCCAGCCGGCCTCAGCTCGCAAGCGGAGCACTCCTTCGCGGCATTCGGCCCCGGGAACACGACCGCCCGCCAGTCCGACCGAGGCGCCCTGGAAATGGAGTTCACCATCCGCGAATCCCTCCGGCAGCGGAATGGTCACGTTCGCCGTTCCCTGCACCCATACCTCGAGTCGCGCACCGCCCGGCACCCGCCTCGACGCCAACACCGGCGCCCACGCCACGAACGCGAGCGGCGCGTCGGCAAAGACGTGCTCCTTTCCGTCAACCTCGAGGCGATTGCAGTCGTGGCCGGCGAAGGCCGCGAGTTGCTGGCGCGCGTCCAGGCGGAACCCCATGATCAGTCGTCCGCGGTAGTTCAAAGTGTGGCCATTGATCGCGAGGCTCCGGAGATCCAGTCCGTCCGGAGGCAGCGGGTTCGCCCGCAAGATCTCCTCGTCGCGTTGGGGATCGCGATGAAAACCCCCGCCCCAACTCTCGACGTGGGAGCGGTAGTGCGCCGCAATGACCGTGGTCCCGTTCGGAAATCGCGTGGCTAGCACGGATGATTCGCGCGACACCACCGCCGGGTTGTCGTTCCTGGGCAGGTCGGGACGGCTTGCCGGGTACGCTGCCATTACCTTGAGAATCTCGAACCAGGTGCGCACTTCTGCCCCCAGCGAGGCGGCCTGGTCGTCCCGGGGCCGAAAGCCGAGGAAGAGGCAGGATCCACCCCCTTCGACGCGCCGCAGAATTCCCACCAACCGGTCTCCGACCCTGGCCACGATCTCGGTGTCGCTCGCGGGTTGCACAGGGTAGATCCGGTCCACGAGGAAGTCCGTAAGGATGGCCTGCGGTGGCACGCTGCCGAGCTTCGCGTCGAACTGCACAGTCTCGCCCGCCGCGATGAGCCCCTCGGGTCCGTATCGTAGCGCCGCGACTCCGAACAGCGTCTGCCACGAGGCCAGCACCGCTCCACCAGCCAGATCAAGCCGGGGCGGCGGTCCGCTCCAGATCACCCGGCCGCCCGCGCGCACGAAGTCCGCCATGAGTTCCGTGAGGCCCGGAGGCGGCAGCGGTTCGAACAGGACCGCCAGGGTGCTGAAGCGGCGTCCCGCCATTTCGATCCAGCCTCCGGACACGACGCGGCCCCGCTCGAGCAACGCATCCGGCGTCACATAATTCGCGTAGCCGTACTGCACCATCCAGGACCCGAACCGTTCTTCGCAGGCGACGAGCGAAATGGGGTAGAGCATCAAGACCTCGGTGTCCCGGTGCTCGCAGTCTTCGAGGGCTTGGAAGGGTGCAGTGGCGGCGGCTCCGTAAGCGTCCTGCAACGCCTGGTGCCGGGTGAGCGCGGGACCCGGCATGCCCCAAGCCGCCGCGTAGGCATTCGGCCAGCGGTTCAGAATCCCGGTCGAACAGGCGAGGGCGAGGCCGTAGTAGTTGCGATCGGCCCAGCCGCCTTCGGCATGGTCGTTGCCGCCGCCGGTGAGGAATTGGTTCCAGCGGAAGTAATCGCTGCAGGCCGAAGCCGCCTGGTGCACCGTGTTCGACCATTCGAAATCCGGCGTGTACTCGTACTGCCGCGGCGCCAGCGGCTGAGCACCGGTTCGCCATGAATCGATGGTGGGGCTTTGCGCCCACGTCGCATGGGCGCGCGCCTCGAGTTCGCACCCGTAGAGCTCTTCCGCGTGTCGCTTGGCCGCGGCAAACATCCCCACGACTTCGCGGTCCAGCAGGTCGTAATAGCGGCGACGCAGCAGAAAAGTACGCTGGATGTCTTCTGCGCCCGGCCCCATCACATGCTGGGCCGCGAGGCGCGCGTCCAGCCCGGTGAGGAACCCATGTTGACCGTAAGCGAAGTAAACGAGGTAACGTTCGAAATCGGCGAACTCGGCTCCGTACTGTCGGGCGAACCGTTGCGCCATCGAATCCGTCAAGTAGCGCAGAGTGAATTGCCCTTCGTCATGGTGATCGAAATAGCGCCAGTCCTGCTGAATGTGCATCTCATCCGCGTAGAGGCCCCCCAGGGGCACGCCGGCGCGGTGATAGCGGTCCACAAGGTCTTTCAGGAACGGCAGCGCCATGGGACTGAAGTAGTCCAATTCCGGCGTGGCGTATGAGACCACCACCAGGACCCGGTCCAGCCCTGCCGCGCTGCTTCCCCCTTCGCCACGTATCGTCAATCGACGCAGGTTCGCCCCGCGCTCCGGGGTCGAGTCCGGCTCGAGCGTCAGGAGCGTCTTGAGTTCGACCAGGTCGGCGGGGTCCACGCGGTAAAACGCGGTGCGGCCCAGCCGCTGCTCCTTGAACGCGAAGGCGCGAACGCCGATGCGCCTGAGCTCGACCGTGCCCTTGTTGTTGGTCCAGCGCAGGTGCTCCCAGAGCTGCACCGTGAACTTGCCGCTGACGGGGTCGCGCCAGCCTTCGCGGTACTGCACCCAGCGGCCGGTCTCCCCTGTGGTGCGCGCGTAACCCGCGCCGACCTCGAGCGGGCTGAGCAGGCTGAGTTCGAGCCGCAAACCGTAACCGCGGAGCGTATCGCTGATCCGCCGGACGCGGTCGATGTATTCGTCCATGTCGGGAAGCAGTCGTCGTGGCTGACCGCCCTGGCCCGGACGGTACTGGGTCCAGAACTCGTCGAAGGCGAGAATGAGCATTCGGGAGCCGCGCGCTTGTTCCTGTTCGCAGAGACGCCGCAGGGTGGTGCGGTTCGGGGTGCTGCTGAGGCTCAGGTCAATCTCCTTGTCCGGATCGGTGAGATCTTCGAGTTGCTGGTCGCTGACGAGGATGACGGCGCCCTTGGGGAGTTGAAACCGCCATTGGGCGGGGAAGGTCAGCACGGGGGCGGAGGGGCTGGCTTCCGCGCCTTGCAGGCGGCCGAGGATTGGCGCGAAGCCGCAGGTGACGCCGAGGCCTGCAAGCTGTTGCATGAAGGCGCGCCGGGAGCTGCCGGGCAGGTGAAGGTGCTTCATGGCTTGAGGTTTATGCACGGCCGGTGCCGTGCTGGCAAACCCGGAGTCGCGGCCTTCGCCGGGTTGAATTTGCGTTTGACGCTGCGGCGTGGAGATCGCTACCCTTCGCGTCCCTCTGAGTTCCAGAGTAGCTCAATGGTAGAGCAGCCGGCTGTTAACCGGCGGGTTGTAGGTTCGAGCCCTACCTCTGGAGCCAATTCGATCGAAATCCGAAACAGGCGCGGCTACGTGGCTGCGGACGGCACCCGCCTCGATTTCCAGCGAGCGGCGCGACCTGGCGTCGCCTTTTACTTCTTGTACTCGAGAATGTCTCCGGGCTGGCAGTCCAGGGCCCGGCAGATGGCTTCCAAAGTTGAAAAGCGGATCGCCCGCGCCTTTCCGTTCTTCAAGATGGAGATGTTGGCCATGGTGATGCCCACTTTTTCGGTGAGCTCGGTGACGCTCATCTTTCTCCGGGCGAGCATGACATCGATGTTGATCTCAATTGCCATAGGCGCGGGTCACACCGTCAAATCGTTCTCGGACTTCAACTCCACGGCATTCTTCAAGATCCGTTCGAACATCGCCGCGGCCGTGGCAACCACGACCGAGCCGAGGATGACCAGGACGCGCAGGACAATTCCCTGAGGCCCGTCGTCGTCACCTGGGCTGGCTAGCGGCAGGAAGACCACGCTGACCGCGACCAAAGCGATCATGGCGAGCGCACAGTATCTTATCGTGCGCAGTGCTTTCACGGCCTCTGGCGAGAAGATTCTACTTTGTCCCGCGTAGCCGAGCACCTTGATGGCCTGATAGAGCCCCGCGAAGAACGCGATGGACGCGAGGTATACATACGCCAGAAAGGGATCCTTGAAGTACACCTCGAATACCGTGGCGTGTGCGTTTCGCCCTTCGAGGTGAGGCTCCCAGAGCATGAAGAGAAGAGCGCCAAGGCCGAAGAGCGCGATGACGACCTGTAGAAACACCGTTGACCCTTTGTTCATACGGGCTCAAGGAACGCTCTTCATTTATCGTTTGTCAATAAACGAAGTTCGAGGATTCGGGCCAGGTTTCACGCCCTTCGCGCGTTGACGCCCGCCAAGATGTCTGCCACGACCTCCCCTCGGCTTCGCCCCTTGCGGGCGCCGGATTCGTTCCTTGGGGTCAAACCTTGACAATTTGACATTTGGGCTTCGCCTTCGCGTCTCCCGAATTGTCAAATTGTCAAGGTTTGACCCCAAGCCGGCTCTGGCCGCGCGCTTTCAGGTCCGAGAGCTCGCTTGCCAACGCCTGCACCTCCGCCGCGGCGTCCGGGAAGCGGTTGGTCCGCTCCAGCGGGTCGGTGTACAGGTCGTACAACTGACCGGCCGGGCCGCCGGGTGCAAGGATTGCCCTGGCCGGCGGCGTGAAGCCGCCGCTGCCCAGCCCCTCGATCAGCTTCCAGCCGCCGCGCCGAATCGCGAACATCCCCTGCGAGGAGTGCATCACCAAGGACTGCCGCAACGGTCCTTCGGGTCTCCGCCCCGTGAGTAAAGCCGCGAAACTGAAACTGTCCTCCGCCGCGGTCGACGCCAGCCTCGCCCCGGTCAGTTCGGCAAAGGTGGCCATGAAGTCCGTGAGGCAGGCGAGTTGTCCCGTCACGGTGCCCGGCCTCACTCTTCCCGGCCAGCGGATGACGCATGGAACCCGGTGACCGCCTTCGTGGATATCGGCCTTCTGCCCGCGCCACGGGCCATTCGCGGCGTGCTGGTAGCGGACAATTTCGTCGGGCAGCCAATGCGCGCCATTGTCGCTGGAGAAGATCACCAGCGTCTCGTCCGCCCAACCCAGCCGGTCCAAAAGCTGGAGCACTTCTCCCACCGTGGCGTCGGTCTGCGCCACGAAATCCCCGCGTGGCCCGGCGCCGCTCTTGCCAACGAACCGGGCCGACGGCAGCCACGGGTCGTGCGGCGCGGACAGGGCCAGGTAGACGAACAGCGGTGCCCCACGTCCGGACCGCGCCTGCGTCTCGATGAACCCGGTGGCTCTCCGCGTGATTTCCGGCAGCACGGCCTCGACGCGGAAGCCCGGCGCCATCGGCCCGGCTCGGTAGAATCCGGCGCCGCCCTGCCGCTGGTGCTTGTCACCCTCGGTATGTTCGGTGGGTGCCGTCACGCAATGGTCGTCCTCGACCCACAGGTAAGGCTCCATGTCCAACGAGGCCGGGATGCCGAAGAACCGATCGAACCCGGCCGTCCGCGGTCCACCGGAAAGTGGCTTCGCATAGTCGACCAATTCCGGATCTGCCGCGGGCTTCGAGCCGTCGCCGAACGCCGCGGGTTCGCGTGTGGCCCAGCCCAATCCCAGGTGCCACTTGCCGAACCCGGCCGTCACATAGCCGCGCTGCTGGAGCATGGCCGGAAGGGTGAGCCGCTCCGGCTCGATCAGCGGTGGCGACCAGCCCCACAGGACGCCGGATTTCAGACGCGACCGCCAGGCGTAGCGCCCCGTCAACAAGCCGTAGCGAGTCGGTGTGCAAACCGCCGACGGGGTGTGCATGTCCACGAACCGAAGCCCTTCCCGGGCGAGTCGGTCAATGTGCGGCGTGGGAATCCGGGACTCGGAGTTGTAGCAACCGGGGTCGCCAATGCCCAGGTCATCGGCGAGGATGAAGATGATGTTTGGCAGGCGGGAGCGGGGCACTTCCGCAGCCAGGCACCCGGCGCAAACCAGCGTCGCCCAAACCAGAATGCAGAGCCGGCGTCTCATGTTGGCGGCGGAACGCCCTATTTGGGCGCCTCCTGCCCCGGCTGGAATTCCCGCCAGGTGAACAACAGGGCGCCCGCAACGAGCGCGACGAGGGCGGCTGCGATCATGATCAACAGACCGGTGCCCGCGCCGCCGGGAGTCCAGTCGTAGCGGTCCGCGATGGAGGCATGGCCGGCCAGCAGCGTCTGGACGTGTCGCATCATGGAAAGCGAGTTGATGTTGGTCGGGATATGCCCGATGCCGACCTCCACGATGAATCCATACACCAGCCCCAGGACGATGTAGCGCCGCGTGATCAGGCCAAAGAGGCCGCCCAAGGCCCCATACGCCAGCACCGAGAAGAAGCCCGCCACCAGGACCCTCCAGGCCAGGCTGCCGGCATCCTCGAGTCCGACGCGCATTCCGACGAGCGTCAGCAAGCCCCCGTTGACGAGGGCCACCGCCTGGAGCCACGGAAGCTGGCACAGGTACTTGCCCACGTAGATCCGCGCCCGGGTCACCGGCCGGGTGACCAGGAATCCCATGGTGTCGTCCTGGATCTCGTCCCGGACCATCCCTCCGCACACCACCAGACACAGGAGCGGCAGAAGCAAGTTGAGGTAAAGATGAACCGTCCAATCCAGGAACGCGCCCGTGGCGCCGACTGGAATCGTGAAGAAAGCCAGCGCCGGACTGGCGAAAAGGGCGGCCATCCAGAGGGCCGCGCGCCGCCAGGCCATCGCCCCTTTCCAGGTCAACAACCACATCCCGCTCAGGGACTGGAGAAACGGCGGCACGCCCGCGGGCGTGTGCGCGCCGGATTCCCCCGGGGATGACGTGGTGGCGTTCATGTCAGGTGGTCACCTTTTCGAAAATCTGCCGGAGCGACCGGCTCTGGCTCCGGATCTCCTGAACGACCACCTGGCTGGAATGCAGCAGGTCCAGCCACTGCCGGTAAAAGACCTCCGGGTCCTTCACCTGGATGTGAAGCATCTGGTCCTCCGGTTCGAGGTGGAATCCGAGCAGCACCCCGGCATCGAACAGCACCCGGGCAAGCCTCTCGGGCTGATCACACCGGACGCTCAGTTGCTCCGACCAGCCTTGAACGTCCGTCCGGAGCTCATCGCGACTGCCCGAGGCGAGCACGCGACCCCAGTTCAGGATCACGAACTCGCGGCAAAGCGCCTCGAGTTCCGCGAGAATGTGGCTCGAAATGAGGATGTGGGTTCCCGTCGCCGCCAGGTCCTTGAGGATCTGCGCCATCTCCTGTCGCCCCAGGGGATCGAGACCGTTCATCGGTTCATCCAGCACGAGGAACTCAGGCTGGTGCAACAAAGCCTGGGCGAGCTTCACGCGCTGACGCATCCCCTTCGAGTACTGGGACAGGCGCTTGGACCAGTGCTGGCGGGGCAGCCGGACCCTTTCCAGCAGCGACTCGGCACGCTCGCCTGCTGCTCTGGCTCCAAATCCCGACATGACACCGAGGCCGCGGAGCCAGTCGACGGGACGCAAGTCGCGCGGGAGCGATTCGCGCTCGGGACAGTAGCCGATCCGACGGAGCAGGCGCGGGTTGTTCCAGGGCACCTCTCCGAACACCGTGAGCGAGCCGGAACTCGCCCGCAGCTGGCCCGTGATGATCTGGATCAGCGTGCTCTTGCCGGCGCCGTTCGGCCCCACCAGCCCGACCAGGCCCGGGCCGACCTCGAACGAGACGTTATTCAGCCCCATCACGATGCCGTACCACCGGCTCAGCTCGCGAACTTGGACAATGGCGCTCATTCGGGTTTGGTGCGCGCACTCACCACGCCGGCGGCGAGGGCGGCGAAGACCACCAGGGCGGGCCAGGTCATCTGGGTGTCCCGCTGCTGCCACGGCGACATCTCGCGGCGGCCGATGCCCGCGAGCATCTCGCCCAGGAACGGGAGATTCTCCCGGGCCACGGCCAGGTCCTTCTCGGGTCGATAGACGCTGAGGGCGTACTGCTGCAGGTCATATTGGAAGCTGAGCTGCTGCAGCCAGGGCTTCGTGGCCGCGCCGAGCGGCACGAAGGCGTTGCCCACCAGCCATAGAACCACGTACACGCCCACGGTGGCCTTTTCGCGCGAGGACAGCGCGGATATTCCCAGCCCCAGAACGGTGAGGAACACCATGGCGACCAGGACGTAAAGCAGCGTGTTCAGCAGCGCGAGCCTCGAGTGCCAGAAGAAATTCCAGTTCGGCGCCATCACGTTGCCCAAGGCCCACGAGGCCAGAACCGGTCCCAACCATGTCAGGGTGAGCATGCCGAGCACGATCCCTGCCTTCCCCAGCACGTAATCCCACCGGGTAATCGCCTTCGAGGCGTAGACCACGATCGCGTTGCTGCCAAGGTCCCGCGTGATCAAGTGGGGCACCGTCAGGGCCACGGCAATCAGGGCCGCGGGGGCCAGCATGGTGGCAAAGCGATAGAACAGCAGGTTCTGCGTCACCCGCACCGAGATCTCCGGGTGCTGCTCCAGCCAGGACGTCAGCCCGCGGACGATGCCCTGGAGCTCTGGACTGAGGTTCGCCGCCCATTTCACGATGATGCTGTCCGCCACCAGCAACTGGCCGATCCCGAACAGCACGGCCACGTAAACCAACGCCACCAGCCAGCAGAGCCCCACCAGGTAGCGCGTCCACTTGTTCTGCAGGCAGGCGCGCAGTCCGGCCTCGGCGATCACTCCGCGCCGGTGCCAGATGCCTTCATGGCGCCCCTCCCAGTGCTGGTACCGGACGTCATGCCTGGCCATGCGATGCCTCCAGGGCTTCGACGAACATCTCTTCGAGCACGTTCGGACTCGGGATGACCTCGAGCGGCGGCACCCCGACGTCGCGCAAGGCCTGCAACAACGGTGTCAAATCCTGTGCTCCGTGTTCGACCCGGACATGCCCGTTCGAGAGCAACTCGGCGTGCCAACCCTTCCCCTGGAACGCCTGCACCACCTCCGTCTGCCGGTCCGCCACCACGACGTCAGCCGCGCCCCGTCGCTGCGCTCTCAGGTTTTCAAGGCTGTCCTGGACCAGCACCTTGCCGCGCGCGAGCAGGATGATGTGGTCGCAGATTCGCTCCACGTCGTGGAGCAGATGCGACGACAGCACGATCGTAATGCGATGCTCCGCCCAGAGGCTGCGGATCAGCTCCAGCATCTGCGACTGGCCCCGCGGATCGAGGCCGTTGGTGGGTTCGTCCAGAAAGACGATCTCCGGGTCATGGACGATGGCCTGGGCCAGCTTCAGGCGCTGTTTCATCCCGGTCGAATAAGTATCCACCTTGCGATAACGCTCCTGGCCCATGCCGACAAAATCGAGCATCTCGTGCGCACGCTGGCGGGCTGCCTGGAACGGAAGGCCGCAAAGCTGGGCGCAATACGTCACGTACTCGCAGCCGACCGTGCCCGGGATGTGGCAGTCCTGCTCGGGAGTGTAGCCGATGCGTTTGCGGATCTCGCGCCCTTCTCGGCCGACCTCGCGCCCCAGGAGCCGGGCCGAACCTTGAGTGATCGGCTGGAGCTGGAGGAGGCACTTCAGCAGGGTGGACTTGCCGGCGCCGTTGGGCCCCAGCAACCCGATCGCCCCTGGTTCCACTTGCAGATCCAGGCGATCCAGTGCCGTGAAGCGGCCGAAGCGCTTCGACAGCCCTTGCGTCTCGATGACGGGACCCGGCACAGGCGCCAGCATAGCGCGGGTTGCGCGGGTCGCCAGCAGAGAATGACGCCGCTTTTCCCCTCCAACTCGGGTGAGTTCGCGAATCGCGCTCGCCGCCACGCCCCGAGTTCGCCGTTCCCGGGGCATCAACCGCATCCCTCGCCGAAGCCGCAACGCGGGCCGTCGCTGGGTCGCGGTGGTGAGAGCGAAAGCGGTCAGCGACGGTCGGGCGAACCGTGCTGCCTGGCCAGATTGTCAAATGTCCATGTTTGACCCCAAAGACCGGCCGCCCCGAAATGCTTGAGCGAGGCGCGGATGGCTTCCTTGTCTGCCAGATCTTCCGAACGCCCGTGCAGGATCAGCGAAAGATTCGTGTCCAGCGCCTCCCGCAAGAGCACCTCCGAGTGCGTCACCAGCACCACCTGGCAGCCATTCTTCCCGGCAATGTCGCGCAGCAACACATACACTTGCTGCTGACGCAGGATTTCCAGATGCGCGTCCGGTTCGTCGATGAGCAGCACGCTCCCCTTGTGCAGGTGCAGATGCGCGAAGATGAGCAAGCGCCATTTCGTTTCGTCGGGTTGGGGAGGGCGGGCACGCCGCGGCCCACCAAAGCCGGCGCGCAAGGGACGGCGCGCCCTGCGCGGTTCGCGAGTCTACGGAGCGCTGGCCGCCGGCAGGTTGCGGTGCAACTGGCCGCACGCGGCGTCGATATCCTGGCCCCGCGAACGGCGACAATGCACCACGATGCGGTGCGCACGCAGGACGTCCACGAACGCGGCGGAACGTTCGTCAGACGACGGCTGATACTCCATCCCTCGCAAACCAGGGCCGGTGGGATGGTAGCGAAGGAGGTTGAGGTGCATGCGGCGCCGGCCGAGCAGTTCGGCAAGAAGGCGGGCTTGAGCGGGCGAGTCATTCACGCCGGCGAGCAGGCAGTATTGGATCGTGACCGGCCGACCCCGCCGGGCCTGGAATCGATCCGCTGCCGCCAGAATGTCCGCAATGGGAAATCGCTTCCCGACCGGGAGCAATTGGGCGCGCGTCGCGTCATCCGGGGCATGCAGCGAAACGGCCAACTGCAGGTTCAGGCCCGTCGCCGTGAGCGCGTCGATGCCGGGCACGATCCCCACCGTGGAGACCGTGATCTGCCGCCAGCCGAGATCGCCAAACGCACGGTCCGCCAGCCGGTGCACGGCCTGAAGGACGGCGTCGAGGTTGAGCAGGGGCTCACCCATCCCCATGAAGACGACGGTCTGCAGCCTGCGTCCGAGCGCGTGCGCCTCGCGGCGCAGGGCCAGGAACTGTTCCACGATCTCCCCGGGGGAGAGGTTGCGTTCAAAACCGTTCCGGGTCGAGGCGCAGAAGTCACAGCCCATGGCGCAACCCACTTGGGACGATAGACAACCTGCCGCCCGGTCGGCCCGGGGACCCGGCATGAGCACGGATTCCACGGTGCGCCCGTCGTAGAGTCGGAAGAGCAGTTTGATCGTGCCATCGGACGCGACCTGTCGCCGGGCAAGCTGCGCGGGGTTGGAGGCGAACTCCGTCCGCAAACGCTCCGCCAGGCCCCGGGGCAGCCTCCACGCGGTGGAGTCCGTAAGCTGGCCGCCCGCGTAGAACGTTCGAAGCACGCGAGCGGCGTGCGCGGGTTTGTAGCCCCACGTCGCAAACTGCCGCGCCAGGTTGACGGGATCACAGTCCGCGAGCCCGAGGGAAGCAGGCCCGCCCGGAGGCATTAGGGGCGTGTCCATGCCTACCTCGGTTGCCCGCATTGTCCTCAGCCCAGCCAGAAACTGAAGTACAGGTACATGCCCAGAACCAACACGAGGATGGTCGCGGCCAGGAACTTGTTCCCCCAGTCCCAGCTCTGGCGGATTTCGTCTCCGGCCTCCTGATGAATGGAGCCGTAAGTAAGGCCGATGATTTTCTCCGGGGGCGGCGGTGGGGTTGCCAACGAGGCCACCACCATGACCACCGCGCTGATCACGAAGAGGACACCCGTGGTGTAATACGGATTGAAATCGCCGATCTGGGCGAAGAGGGCCGGGGTCGCGAGCTTCCCCTGGCCGTAGAAGGTCTGACACGTGAGCTTCAGTATCCCAAGCACAAAACCGCTCACCAGGCCCCAGGTCGCCCCGGCCGCGTTCATGCGCTTCCAAAACAGGCCCAGGAAGAACACCGCGGTGATCGATGGGCCGAGATAGCCCTGCACGTTTTGCAGGTACTGGTAGAGCCCGCCCTGGGAGACCTTCGCCATCACGGGAATCCACACGATCCCCAAACCCACCACGGCGGCCGTGGCGACGCGTCCGACGAGCAGCAAATGCGCGGGAGACTGGCCGGGCCGGAGCTTCTCGTAAATGTCCACGGTGAAGAGGGAGGCGCTGGAATTGAAGAGGGAGGCCAGCGAACTCATCAACGCCGCGAGCAGACAGGCGACGATCAGTCCGCGGATGCCCACCGGCAACAGCACTTTGACCAGCGTCGGAAAGACCTGGTCGCCGTCAATCGCCGTGGTGGCGAGGCCGTCCGCACCCACCTTGAAGGGCAACTGGATGATGCCCTTCTGGTGCAGCGCCCACCCGATCATGCCCGGAATCAGAAAGATCAGCACCGGCCACACCTTGAGCAGGCCGCCGAACAAGGCGCCCCGGCGGGCGGTGGGCAGGTCCTTGGCAGACAAAGTACGCTGAACGATGTACTGGTCGGTGCACCAGTACCAGAGACCGATGATGGGCGAGGCGATCAGCACGCCCAGCCAGGGAAGCGTCGGATCCGAAAGCGGCCGCCACAAGGCAAACTGCTCCTTGTGCTCGCTGGCCAGACGGACCAACTCACCCCAGCCGCCCAGTTTCCACAGGCCGATCGCCGTGATCACGAACGAGCCAAAAAGGATGATCACCGCCTGGGGCGCGGCGGTGTTCATGATCGCACGCATCCCGCCGAACACGGTGTAGACGCCCGTGATGATGACTGTGGAAAACGCGCCCACCCAAAAGGCATTCTCCGGGGAACCGAACGTGTCCGGCAACAGCGCCCGAAAGACGATGGCCCCCGCATAAACGGTGACACTGACTTTGGTGAAGACGTAAGCGACCAGCGAGACACAGGAGAGCACCATGCGGGCGGAGGCGCTGAAACGCTTCTCCAGGAACTCCGGAATCGTCTGGACGGCGGACTTGTAGTAGAAGGGAACGAAGAGCCCGGCGAGGACGATCAAACACCAGGCGTGCAGTTCCCAGTGAGCCATGCCGAAGCCCGTCGAGGCGCCCTGCCCGGCGAGGCCGACGATATGCTCGGAGCCGATGTTCGACGTGAAAATCGAGGCGCCAATCACGAACCACCCCGCATTCCGGCCCGCCAGGAAGTAGTCGATGTTGTCCTTCTGGTTCCGCCCGTACCACCACGCGACCCACCCGATGATGACGAAGTAGAGGCCGATCACGATCCAGTCGAGTGTGTGCATGCGGTGAGTCCTTTGGGAGGGAGCCTTGAGGTTTAGAGGTTCGCGATACGAGAGCGTGCCGGGGAGGTCCGGGCAAATTCAAGGTGAATCCGGAAAACCAGGGAGGGACATGGCAACGGCGCTTTTCATGCCCGAGGCATTCTGCCGGGAGGTTGTCCGTAGTACGCACCGGGCCCGTGTTTCCGGAGGAAATGCTTGTCCAGCAGTCGCGGTTGCATCGGCTTGAGACCGGGCGCGAGACGCAGGGTTTCACTGGCGAGCCGCGCCACGAATTCGAGCACGACCGCGTTGTGCCCCGCGTCCTCCACATCCTTGCCCCAGGTGAACGGACCGTGGCTGGCCACAAGCACTGCCGGATGTTGAAGCGGGTTCAGTTCGCGGAAGGTCTCGACAATGACGTGGCCGGTATTCGCTTCGTAATCCGCGCGGATCTCGCCGTCGTTCAGCAACCGCGTGCATGGCACCTCGCCATACCAATAATCGGCTTGCGTGGTGCCGTAGGCCGGGATGGCGCGGCGCGCTTGAGCCCAGGCGGTGGCGAAGAGGCTGTGGGTGTGAACGATTCCGCCGATTCCCGCAAACGCCCGGTACAGCACGAGGTGAGTCGGAGTGTCGGAACTCGGTTGGTATTGGCCCTCGACCACCTGTCCCGTCTCGAGCGACACCACCACCATGTCCGCCGGCTTCATGCCGGCGTAAGGCACGCCGGAAGGCTTGATCACCACCAACCCGCGCTCCCGGTCGATGCCGCTCGCGTTCCCCCAGGTCTGAACGACCAAACCCTCCCGGACGAGTTCGAGATTCGCCCGGCAAACCAACCGTTTCAGTGATTCAAGCATGGAAGCGGCGGGGAGCGTGCCTTCTCAAGGCGTGAACGTAAAGCCGAGAACCGACCAGACGGAGGTGCAAAGCCGGGACGATGCAACGGGGTCGAGCCCTCCGGCCGCTTGAGTCGGGTCGCGATGCCAAGCGTGCGAGCACGCCCGGCGGCCCCGACTGGTACGGAGCGCGGACCTCAACCCGCCGCGAGGTCGAGGCGGAACGGTCCTGCGGACTGAAGTCCGCGCTCCTGAGGGGGGGCGGTTCATGCCAGGTCCGATAGGTTCATTCGACCTCGATGACGGCGACCGATCGGGCCGGCAAGGTCACGCGAAGCTGGCCCCCGGCGATCTCCAAGCCTTGAAGGGGCGCGGGTTGCACCCGACCGGGTGCGTCAAACGTGTTGTGCGCCTGGATGCTGTCACCGGTCAGTACCCGGCCTGAAGCGCGTGCGGGCGTAAAGCCGTGGAATTGCCAGACCAGCGGGGCCGGCTGCTCCGCGTGCAGATTCACGGCGGAGACGTGGACTTTGCCATCCTTGGAGCGGGACGCGGTGGCGCTGACTTGCGGGATGGAGCGGTTGCCCACGACGTAGTTCGCACCGGCCACGGCGACCGGCAGCATCGTGGCGTCCTGGTGGATGCTGTACATCTCGAACACGTGATAGGTGGGGGTGAGCACCATCTTTTCCTTGGCGGTCAGGATCATCGCCTGCAGGACGTTGACCGTCTGGGCGATGTTCGCCATGCGCACGCGGTCACAGTGGGCGTGGAAGATGTGGAAGTTCAGCGCCGCCACGAGCGCGTCGCGAATGGAGTTCTGCTGGTACAGGAAGCCGGGGTTGGTGCCGGGCTCGACGTCGTGCCATGTCCCCCATTCGTCGACGATGAGGCCCACCCGCTTCTGGGGATCATGGCGATCCATGATGGCGGCATGCCGGGTGATCAACTCGTCCATGGTAAGCGTCTCGCGGAGGGTGGCGTGCCAGTCGGCCTCGGCGAACTCCGTCGCGGAGCCCTTCCGGTTCCAGTTGCCGGTCGTGATCGTGTAGTAATGCAGGGACAAGCCGTCCATGCGGCGGCCGACATCGCGCATGAGCACCTCGGTCCAGTTGTAATCGGCGACGTTGGGGCCACAGGCGATGCGGAAGACGCGGTTGGTCCCGTAGTTCTTCACGAAGGTGTTGTAGCGCCGGAACTGGTCGGCGTAATACTCGGGGCGCATGTTCCCGCCGCAACCCCAGCTCTCGTTGCCCACCCCGAAGTAGCGGACCGACCACGGCTCTTCGCGTCCGTTCTGGCGGCGAAGGTTGGCCATCGGCGAGCTGGCATCGGAGGTCATGTATTCAACCCACTCCATCATTTCCTGCACCGAGCCGCTGCCGACGTTGCCGCACACGTAGGCTTCCGTCCCCAGTTGCTCGCAGAGATCGAGAAACTCGTGCGTGCCAAAGTGGTTGTTCTCCACGACGCCACCCCAATGGGTGTTGATCATCTCCGGCCGCTGGTCCCTGGGGCCGATCCCATCCTTCCAGTGGTACTCATCCGCAAAACAGCCGCCCGGCCAGCGAAGCACGGGGATGCGCAGCTTACGGAGGGCCTGGACCACGTCCTGCCGGATGCCGCGGACGTTGGGAATCGGGGAGTCTTCCCCCACCCAGTATCCTTCGTAAACACAGCGGCCGAGGTGCTCGGAGAAGTGGCCGTAGATGTCGCGGTGGATGGTGTGGCGTCCCTGGTCCGCGTGGACAACCACGGTATGAGGGAGTGGCGTTTGCGCGCCCTGCGCCAGGGTGATCATCGAGAAGCCCACCAGAACGCGCCAGAGCCCGGCGGATTGTCGGTTAACATGCATAGTCTTGGAGAGGTCGGAATCGAAAGGGAGCGGCGCATCACACACGGGCCCGGCTGGGGCGCGGGCGTGGCTCGGATCGGGACGGCGCGCCGGTTGCCGTCGCGATCATCCGCCGCCGTACCGCGTGCGGGGTCGACCCGCCATCGGTGGCCGGGAAAAGCAGCCGGTCAATGCCCGCGGCGACCAGGCCTTCCATACGCCGCCGGGGAGCCGCTTCGCAGACCACCTCGCCAAAACGCGCCCACATCGCACCGCGCTTCACGGCCTGGGCCAGCCGTTCCATGACGGGCCCGGGCAGTTCGGTCAGGTGGCCGGTCACGACGGCGCGGCGAAGCCCCAGGACATTCAAGGCACCGGCGATGATGGCGCCCATGGCATCCAGCGCCGTGCCCAACCAGTCGGGGACTCCCCCCGCCACCACCGGGGCCAGATCCTCCACGCCGTCGCGGTAACCCGCTTCCTTCAGGCTGCGGCTGAGTCCCGAGCGAGAGAGCAACGTCTCGACACAACCGGTCGCGCCACAACCGCAGATCCGCGGATTTCCCAGCACCGGGGTGTGGCCCAGCTCCGCACTGAGCGGCAACGGATGACGCATGAGGTGGCCCCCTTCGATCACCGCCCCCCCAACCCCTTCCCCGAGGTCCGTCAGGAGGAAATCCTGGCAGGCGGGATGGACGGCAAGATGCCCGAGTGCCAACGCGCGGATCTCCTGGAGGAGCAGCACGGGAAGACCCAACTCCTCCTCCAGCCGTGCGGCCAACGGCCACCGCTCCGTCCAGTGAAGATTCGGGGAGTACAGGACCCTCCCTGCGGCCTCGTCGACGACGCCGGGAACACTCACGAGGGTCGCCCACAGCGGGTTGCGGGGTAGCTCGGCCGCCCGTTCGCGCAGGCGGCGCCACCAGGCTTCAGGCGCCTCGCCGGTCTTGAACGCGTACTGCCATGGCGCCCCGCCCGGCGTCGCCAGGGGAAGGCACGCCAGCCGGGTCTGTTCCACCCCCAGTTCGATCCCGAGGAAGCGAGGCTGAACCGCGTCCAGGCGGAGCATACGGCCGGGTCGACCGAGCCGGGGCCCTTCCTCCGAACGAGGCTGGGTTCCCTCCCTCTCCTCGTCGAGTTCCTCGATGAGACCGAGCGCGAGCAGTTCGTCGATGATCTTGCCTGCCGTCGGCTGACTGATGCGCGCCGCTTTGGCCAGGTCGGCCCGCGACGCTTCGCCCAGGAGGCGTAGTCGGTCGAGGACCGTGCGCTCGTTCAGCCGGCGGAGGCTGGAGGGGATGGCCGCCAGGGAGTGAGTGCGCATCGTCGCTTGGAACACCAGAGCTCGCAGATCGATCCCCGATGCCCCTATAGTCAGGGCGCCCTACCACCAAAAGGCCGGCGTTCCGTCCGTGCGAACGCGCATCCGGTCGAAGACGCGCCATTCGGCATGGCCGTCGAGCATCAGGAGGTTGCCGCCCAGAGGCAGCTTGCCCGGTCCCAGATGCGCCGCCTGGTGGCCGCGCCAGCCGCCATCGATGCCCTTGTAACTATTGGCCGCGCGATTCGACTCGTTGTCGCCGTTGGACAGGGTTGCGTCGGCCGCAATGACCCGCTCCGTCGGGCCAGGATTGATCTCGACGCCTCCCACACGCCACGGGGCCGGGTTGTAGGATTCGGTGATGTTCGTGAGCCTCAGCCGCCCGGATCCCCTGAAGGCCACGGCATATCCGATCACGCGGTAGCCCGAGGCGTTGTCGGCGGCGATCTCGTTGGTGACGCCGGTCGAGAACGCCCAGAGCTCGTCGTTGTCCTGCTTGGAGAACCCGGGACAATAAAGAATGCTGCGCGTGCCGCCGTTCAAGACAAAGGCGTTGGCGGCTTTTGCCGGCAGATCCCAAGGCCAGTATGCCCCCGTGCAGTCCGGGAACCGGTCGCGGTTGTCGTCAGCGTACATGCGGATCGCGAGTCCCAGCTGGCGCATGTTGCTGTTGCACTTGACCCGTATGCCCTTGGACTTGGCCTGGCTAAGGGCGGGCAACAACATGCCGGCGAGGATGGCAATGATCGCGATCACCACCAGCAGTTCGATCAGGGTGAAGGCCGCGACGCGGACCGCACCGGGTCGGGGGGCGGTGGAGCGCGGCGGGGCTCCGTGGAGCTTCCGGTTCATGACAAGGCAGGGTTGGGGTTGGGGTAAAGCACGACGCGGCGGCCCGGCGGCGGAAGGTGAAGCTGGCACCGGTCGGCTGTCATGGCGCTAATTTCTTAACAACCTTAAGAATGTCAAATCCAAACCCACCTGCCAGCCGTCCAAGCGTTCCGCCCTCCACCCGTGAACCTCCACCAGGAACGCGGACCTCAGTCCGCAGGAAGCCACGCCGGCGCAGAAACGTCCCGGCGGGCTGAAGCCTGCGCTCCGCAACGGATCATGGTCCCCATGCGTGCTAAACAGTTTGGGGTCAATGTTCTCCATGAACTTGGTCCTTCCCGGACCGCGACCGCTCCGCGGTCGCGGCGGCTATGAACTCCGCGAGACGTTGAGGTCCTCAGCTGTCAGCACGGACTGCTCGCACACGCTGCGGCCGGGGGACCGGCCGCGGTCCGGGAAGGGCCACGGAGCAAGCTCGCTCCGCATGAACCGCCACCAGGTGGGGCGGGCACTCCGCTGCCCGCGGACCGGGCGCGCCAGGGACGGCGAAAAAAGTGCGTTCTCAAGCCCCCGCCGACGCGATCGTGGAAGCCTGGCGGCGTAAGGTCCGCCTGGCCAGTAACAGGCTGGTCACCATCAGCCCCGAAGCCACAAAGAAGGCGGCGCCGGGCAAATGGAAGGGAGCTCCAGCGCTGATGAACCAGCCGAAGATCCCCGCGCCCAGCGGCGGGCCGATGATGCCCGCCACGCTCGCGAGACTCGAAAGCGCTCCTTGAACGGCCCCCTGTTCATTCGCGGCCACGGTTCTCGAGATGAGGCCCTGGGCGGCCGGCCCGGCGATGCCGCCCAGCGCGCCAAACCCCAGGATGACGTAGACGATCCAGCCTCGAGGCGCCCAGCCGTAGCCGGCCATCGCCGTCGCGCTGATCCCCAGCCCGATCATCAACGAGCGGGCTTCCCCGAGGAGCGGGATGAGCCGCCGCGCCAGGACGCCTTGAACCAGCGCGGCCGCCACACCCACGATGGCGAGCGACACTCCCACCTGGCCCGGCGTCCAGCCATACCTGTATCCCGTGTAAAGAACCCACGTGGCGTGCAGCATGTTTTGCGCGGCGTGAATCAGGAAGAAGGTGGCCGACAAGCCCAATACCAACGGATAGGTTCGGAGGGCCAGGAGCGAACCCAGCGGGTTGGCGCGTGCCCAGCTGAACTGCCTTCGATGCTCGGGCCGCAGGGACTCGGGCAGGATCAGCAAGCCGTAGAGCCAGTTCATCAACGTGACCGCCGCGGCCACGACGAAGGGCAATCGCAAGCCGGCGTTCCCCAGCAACCCGCCAATCGCCGGCCCTGCAATAAAGCCAAGCCCGAACGCCGCTCCGATGAGGCCGAAGTTCGCCGCGCGCTTCTCCGGAGGTGAGACGTCGGCGATGTAAGCGCTGGCCGCGGTGAAGCTCGCCCCCGTGATTCCCGCCACGACCCGGCCGACAAAGAACCAGCCCAGGCTGGGCGCCCAGGCGAGCAGGACGTAGTCCAGCCCGGAGCCCAGAAGTGAGCCCAGAAGCACCGGCCGGCGCCCGTAACGATCGGAAAGGTTGCCCAGGACGGGCGCGAACACGAACTGCATCAGGGAATACAGCGCTGCCAGCACGCCCACCGTGTGTGAAGCCACGGAGACGTTCCCGCCCTGGAAACTCTCCACGAGCTTCGGCAGCACCGGGATGATCAAGCCGATCCCCAAAACATCCAGGAACAGCGTGACGAAGATGAACGGGAGTGCTGGGGCGCGGCGCATGGGCTGGAGCTGCGGGGAACTCGTTACTTCCGGATCGGGCTTCGCACCATGTTCCAGATCACGCAGACCACGAACAGCGCCGCTTGAATCAACAAACACCCCAGGGCCTGGAGTCCGAGCAGGAAAGCGCCGGCGAGCCACAAGGCGAGGCTCGCACCTCCCAGCAACAGCCCCGAGGAGTATTCCGATTCGCCCAGCCGGTAGAAGAACGCCGTGCAGCAAAGCATGATCAGCAGGCCGAACGTCGGACTCATGGCGCACTTTCCGAAGGCCATGACCTTCTGTCAACTGGAGGGCTCGCCCCGGCTCGACAATGCCCCGATGACATGACACGTTCAAGGGCGTGGATCTGGCGAAACTTGAAGCCCTGCGAGCCATCCTGCGTGGCTACGGTTCGTGTTTGGTTGCCTACTCGGGCGGCGTTGACTCCGTCTTTCTTGCGCATGTCGCCCACCAGGTGTTGGGCGAGCGCGCGCTGGCGGTGATCGCGGACTCCCCGAGCCTGCCCCGACGCGAACTCGCCGAGGCGCTCGAACTCGGCCGGCGATACGGGTTCCCGGTCGAGGTGGTCCAGACGGCCGAATTCTCGAACGCCGAGTACCTGGCGAATCCGACCAACCGCTGCTATTTCTGCAAACACGAGCTCTTCACCGAACTGGTGCCGCGCGCCCGGGCTGGCGGCTTCGCCGTGATTGCCTACGGCGAAAATGCCAGCGACATCGGTGATCACCGCCCCGGCGCCCAGGCAGCGACGGAGTTCGAGGTGCGGGCGCCTCTCAAGGAAGCCGGGCTCACGAAACTCGACATCCGGGAGTTGTCAGCCCACCTCGGCCTCCCCACGGCCGACAAGCCCCAGATGGCGTGCCTGAGCTCCCGCATTCCCTATGGCGAGGGAGTCACGCCGGAGAAGCTCCGCATGATCGAGGCCGCGGAGAATGGCCTGCGCGACCTGGGCTTCCACGATGTGCGGGTGCGACATCATCAGCTCACGCAAGGTCACCTGGCCCGCATCGAGGTAGGCCCCGCGGAGCTCTCGCGATTTCTCGCCGACGGATTGCCGACACGTGTGGCCGAGCAACTGCGCGCGCTGGGCTACACCCACGTGACGTTGGATCTGTTCGGGTACCGCCGTGGCAGTTTGAATGAGGCGCCTGCCATCCCGCGGCGTCTTCGTACCGGGCCGGTGGCGCCGGAGACCGGTTGACTGCACGGGGCGGCAGGCCGCACGACACCTGCCGGTGCTCTTGCCTGTGGCCGGGTGAGCTATCCGGACTTTCCAGCTCGGCGCCGCCTCCCCCGGAACCGCCGGGCTTCAGAACTGGCAGATCAGTTCCTGGCCAGCTCGAGCACTTCCGAATCGCCCGGCGACGCGTCCGCAGCTTCCGCGAACTCGGGGATCGGTGCCGCGTCGGGCGCCGGCGCGGCCGGCGGCGTCGCGCCGGGCTCGTCATTCTTGCGGAACTTGACGCTCACGATCCGGCTCACACCCTGCTCCTGCATCGTGATTCCGTACAACACGTCCGCCATGGCGATCGTGCGTTTGTTGTGCGTGATGATCACGAACTGGGAGTTGGACAGGAACCGCTGGAGGATGCGGACGAAGCGGTTGATGTTGGACTCGTCCAGCGGCGCGTCCAATTCGTCCAGAACGCAGAACGGACTCGGGCGCACCATGTAAATGGCAAAAAGCAGGGCCACGGCGGTCATGGTCTGCTCACCGCCGGAGAGCAGCGAGATGCTCCGGAGTTGCTTGCCCGGCGGGCGCGCCATGATTTCGATCCCGCTCTCCAGCACGTCGCCCTCGTCAACCAGCTGCAGATCGGCCGATCCGCCCCCGAAAATCTCGACAAACAGCGAGCGGAAGTTTTCGCGGATGCGGGCAAAGGTCTCGCTGAACATCTCGCGCGTCTGGCTGTTCACGCGGTTGATGATCTCCACCAGCTGGCGCTTGGCTTCCACTAGGTCGTCGTGCTGGGTCGAGAGATGCTGGTGGCGCTGCTCGGCCTCCTCGAACTCGTCGATCGCCACGAGGTTCACCGGGCCCATCTCGTCGATGCGGCGCTGCAAGGCGGCGACCTGTTCCGTGACCACGTCCCAATCCGTTGCCACTCCGGCATTCACCATTTCCTCGGGAGTCACGACGACGACCTTCGCGGGGCCCTCGGCCGCAAAGGTGATGTGGATGCATTCGCTGCGGACTTCCTGGAGGTTGATCTGGTACTTCTGTTGGATGCGCTCCTGGACGTTCTGGAGGGAGACGCGGCGTTCCGCGAGTTCGACCTCGAGGCTGCCGCGCTGGGCCTGCAGTTCGTTCTGCCGCCGCCGCTGCTCGCGGAGGACCTCCTCCTGACGGTCAATGGCCGCCGCCTGGGCATCCCGTTGCGCCCCGATGTCGACCAGCACCCGGGAGACCTGCTCGCGTTCCTGCTGGAGGGCCTCCACCCGGAGCCGTGACTCGCGGACTTCTCCTTCGGCCTGGCTGCGCCGCTGCACCAGCGCGTCGACTTCACGGCGCCGCTGCGAGGCGGTTTGCAGGAGCTCCTGGATCCGAATCTCGAGCGGTCGCTGCTGATGGCGCAGCGCCGCGTGCATCTGTTCTTCGGTCGCCAACGCCACCTTGCCTTCGGTGAGCGCCGCACTGGCCTCGTCGCGGCTTTGTCTGGAGGCCTCGATGCTGCCGGTCGATTCGGAGATCCTGGCCTGCAAGGAACGCTCGCTGGCCTCCAGGCCGGCCAGTTGCTCCGCGAGCGCCGCGCGCCGGGCGTCCCCCTCGCCCTGGCGTTCGGCGAGGTTGCGGATTTCGAAGACCACCGTATCGATTTTCTGCTCGAGCAGTTGCAGGGCCTGCGTCAGCGCCTTGAACTCGCCCTGGCGCGTGGCGATGGCGACCTCCTGGGCCCGCAGCGCCGATTGCGCCTCCTGAAGTCCGGCCTGAATCGAGGTTTGCTCACCCAGCAGGACTCCCCGGTGCCGACTCAGCTCGGCGACGTCTTCCTGGAGCTTCGCGAGTTGTTGCGTCAGGACGGCGATCTCGTTTTTGCGCGCAAGAATCGAGGTGGCGGCGCCGCTCTTGCCGTTGGCGTGACCGCCGGTGAACACGCCGTACCGGCTCAGGATTTCGCCCGTCGGAGTGACGAAGTCGAATTCGCCGTGCGTCTCACGCCACGCCGCGGTTGCCGTCCCCAGATCGGGGACGAGTTGGGTCCGGCCGAGCAAGCCGTGCAGGAGGGATTGAACGGTGTCGTCCATCTCCAGGAGGCTGAGGATCGGACGGCACTGCAGGGTCGAAAGCCGCTGGGCCAGTTGCTCCTCGATGGCGGATCGCGCCATGAAACCGTTCCGCATCGCCAGCGGCGCCACGCTGGCACGTCCACGTTGGTTTGTTTGCAGGTCGGCCAAGATCTGCTGCGCTTCCTCGGGATGTTCCGTGAGCACCAACTGCAGGTGATGGCCCAGGGCTGCCTCCACCGCCGTGACCTCGCCGCCGGGCACCCGGATGCGATCCGCCAGCGTCCCCAAGACCCCATGAGCGCTCCGCAGTGCGGCAAGCGCACCGGCTCCAAAGCCCTCGTGACTTGCCTCGAGCTGCGCCAGCACCCCCCGTCGCGAGTTCTTTCCAGCCTGCTCCCGCTGCAGTCCGTCCAGCTGTTGTCCGGTGCGGGTGAGCTCGGCCTGAATCTCCCGGAGACGCTGCTGCCGTTCCTCAACGCTGAGGCGACGGGCTTGCACATCCAGTTGCTGGGCCTGACTCGCCTGCTCGAATTCGATGAGGCGCTGTCGCAATTGCGTCCTTTCCTCCTCGAGCTGGACCTTCTCCGCCGACAGCTTGTCCAGACGCACCAAGTCGCCCTGCTTCTGAAGCTCCAGCGCGGTAATCTCGTTGCGCGTGCGGGAAAGGCGCTGCGCCTCGGTGAACAGTTCCGTTTGCAGCCGTTGAAGCGCAGCCTGTCGCTCCCGCAGTTCGCCTTCGACGCCCAGCACCGCCTGGCGGCGGGTCTCCAAAGCCTGTTTCAACTCCGCCAGCCGTGCGGCCGTCGCGACGATGCGCTCGTTCAAGCCCGCCTGTTCCTGCTCGGCCGCGAGGCGCCGTTCATCCGCTTCGGCGATCCCGTCGAGGGCGGCACGGGATTGCTCGCTGAACTCGGCAAGGCGCTGTTCGTTAAAGCCGATCCGGTTCTCGTGCCGCTCCGCGTCGGCCTTGAGCTCGAGACCGCGCTGCTGGGTGAGGGCGATTTCCTGCTCGATCTGCGCCAGTTGACCACGCAACCGGGTGAGGTCGCTCTCGGCACCCAGCATCAGTTCGGTTCCCTGTTCGATTTCGCCACGGAGTTCCTCCACCCGGGTCTGGCGTTCCTGGACTTCGCCCTGAAGCACATCGAATTGATGACGGGCCAGCTGGGTTTCCAGGTGCTGGAGCTCGGACATGTACTGCTTGTATCGCCGCGCTTTGCCAGCCTGCCGTTGCAGCGAAACGATCTGCCGTTTGACCTCCCGAATCAGATCCGAGACCCGAAGCAGGTTCTGCTCGGTCAGCTCCAGTTTGCGGAGCGCCTCGCGTTTTTGGGTCTTGAAACGTGTGATGCCTGCCGCCTCCTCGAACACCATCCGCCGATCCTCCGGCTTGCTCGAGAGGAGCTGGGTGATGTTGCCTTGGGCCATGATGCTGTAGCTGGCCCGCCCCACGCCGGTGCCGGCAAACAACTGCTGAACATCCTTCAGCCGGCACGCGGTCTTGTTCAGGTAGTATTCGCTCCCACCGTCCCGAAACACCCGGCGCGTTACTGTCACCTCGGTGAACGCAAGATCGACCCCGGCCGCTCGAAGTTGTTCCTCCTCGATCCCCCCCAACGTCAACGAGACTTCAGCGAACCCCAAAGCGGTCCTAGAATCCGTACCGTTAAAGATAACGTCGGCCATCTCACCTCCGCGGAGGGCCTTGGCGGATTGCTCCCCGAGCACCCAACGGATCGCGTCGGCAATGTTCGACTTCCCACAACCATTGGGACCAACAATCGCGGTGATGCCGGGCTCAAAATTGAGCGAGGTTTTGTCCGCGAAGGACTTGAAACCCAAGGTAGTGAGGTTCTTCAAATACATCGCTGGGATCCATACGCTCCGTCATGGCCCATGTAAAGGACAAACCACAAGGGAATGTGGCTGAAAGGGTGGAGCCTCCACAACCCGTGGATGAATCAGGCTCCGTACACCTTCGGGATTCCGCCAAGCTTCATTTCAGAGGACTGCGCCCCTCCAGCCTCCGCGAAACCGCAAGCCGGCGAGTCCCCTGCCGTGGCCTCAGCTATGTCGCTTGTAGCCCCCGGGAGCCTGTGATACAAACAGGTCGTCAGCAGCGAGGACGCGAGCTCTAGCGGCTACGGAGGCCGAATCCCAGCCGGGTCTTTGCCGCATCGAAACCATGAGTTATCCGGCAACATCGACGGCGTCGCAGTCGAGATCCTCCAGGGATCGAAGGAGCGGTTTGTCGAAGCGCTTATCCAGATGGCCGCTGCTCCGACTGATGGCCGACAGCCCCGCCTTCCGGTTGTTTGTGCTCGCGTTCGTCCTTCTGATGATCGCGGTGCCGCTGATGATCTTCAGGATCTGGCGGGTCAGTCCCGGCGGGGAGGGACGCGTCGTCCGCATCAGCACCCTGGATTATCTCCAGGCCTGGTCACTCAAACGCAAAGCCCAGGCGGCCGTCGAACGACAGGATTACCCCAATGCGCTCCTCGCTTGGAGGGCTGCGGCGGCCAACAACCCGTCCGACGGGGAGGCGCTCCGGGGAGGGCTGCAAGCCATCCAGCGCATCGCGGCCGCCCCGGAACAAGCCTCGTCCGCGCTGACAATGGGAGCATGGCTGCTCCGCGTTGGAGAAACCAATGCCGCCGATCTCGAGCTTATCGGTGGTGTGTGGAACCGCTGCGAGCTATATGACCGGTCCGCCCTCCTCCTCTCGGGCGTCACCAACGTCACCTCGCCAGGCTTGGACAGGCTTCGCGCCGTGTCCTACTTCCGGAGCGGGCGGGTAAACGAATTCCAGCGCCTCCTCAAGTCCAACCCCGCCATCAAGTCTGCCATCGAGGGGGCCATCACGGCCTCCAACCCGGAGGAAGCCTCGACGTGGGAAGACCTCGAGTTCAATACGGTCGCTGTGGCTTACCTCGCCGGATGGGGCCCCGCGGAGGACAGGTCCGCTGCCCTCAAGATCCTGGAAAGTCTGGCTGACGCACCCCGAACCGAGCAACTGGCTTCCGAACTCCTCATGACCGTCTACATCCAGACGCGCGACATTCCTGGATGTGAAGCGGTCTTCCGCCGCCTTCAGGGCCGCGGCAAGACCGGGATTTGGCACCTGACCGGCTATTGCTCCTTGCTCGCCATCGAAGGCAACAAGGACCGTGCGAGGCAACTCCTGAAGGAAGCAAACCCGGTGCCCCGCACGGACTCCGAGGTCATGAGGCTCATTGCTCTGCAGATGCTGCTGGGTTTGCACGAGGAGGCGGACGCACTTTGCCAGCACTATTTCAGCGAACCGCCCTGGGTAGACCAAGGAGCCCTCCTGCGCACCGAATTGCTCAGCCAGCTCAAACGCTGGGACGATCTCCGGAACCTGGCCTATCGCATTCGCAAGTACCCGAGTGTCATGGAGAATCTCGGGGGCTTCGCCTACTACATTGAAGGACTCGCCGAGTACTTCCAGGGTTATCGCGCCAACGCGGACGCCGCGTTCAAGCGCGCCTGTGAAGTGGGCTTCGAAGATCCCCGCCTGGCCGTCAGGGTCGCCGACGGATTGCTGAAACTGGGGGGCCCCCGGTATGCCGACCTGGCCGAGCGCCTCCTCCTGAAGGAACGGGTGAAGTCCAGCTTTGGCAGCGATGTGAGTTACCTGACCCTCCTGGTCACGTGTGCGGACGCTCTCAAGAACGGTGACTACCTCTGGGACACGGTAACCAACCTGTACGCGTTGGCGCCTCAGAATGCCAACGTGATGAACAACTATGCGGCAACGTTGCTCCTCTTCCGGCGCAATCCCGAGGAGGCCCTCGTTCACACCCTGCGGTTGATCAAGGCCTATCCGAACTCTCCCGAGGCCATTCTGAACCACGCCGTGGCGCTCACGATGAACGGCCGAACCGACGAAGCCGAGACCCTGTTGGACCGCATCCTCCCCGATCGTCTGTCCTCCGAAGACCTGCGCACCCAATACTACATCGCGTTGTTTGAGCTCCGACTGCTCCAGCACCGCATGCCCGAAGCCCGGCAAGCTCTCCGCCTCATCGACACCAGTCGACTGTTCCCGGTGCAGGTCCAGTGGCTGGAGACCAATGCCACGATGCTGGATGAACAAGCCGTTCCTGCGCCCGGAACCGGCGGGTGATTCCCGTTGATTTTTCTTGTTTGGCCTGGGGGGGTAAGCCAACGCTCCCGACATGCCTTTGGCACCAGTTCTCCGATCTCTGTTCGGTCCTCTCCTCGTGGGTGCCCTCCTGGCCTCGATTCCAGGGGCTTCCGCCCGCGCCGATGAAGCGCGCCTGTTACGCTTTCCGGCGATTCACGGGGATCAGGTGGTCTTTGGACATGCCGGCGACCTCTACACGGTGTCGGCTCGAGGCGGACTCGCCCGCCGCCTCACCGGCCACACGGGATACGAGATGTTTCCGCGCTTCTCCCCAGACGGGAAATGGATCGCCTTCACGGGCCAGTACGACGGAAACACCGAGGTTTACCTGATGCCCGCGGAGGGGGGCGAACCACGGCGGCTCACCTACACCGCAACTCTCGAGCGCGATGAGGTCTCGGACCGGATGGGACCCAACAACATCGTCATGACCTGGCGCGATGCCGAAACGGTGATCTACCGATCCCGCCGCACCCAGTGGAATCCGTTCAAGGGCGAACTCACCCTGGCCAGGATCAACGGGGGAATTCCCGAGACCCTGCCTCTTCCCCGCGGCGGTTGGTGCACCTTTTCGCCGGATGGCAGGAAGCTCGCCTACAACCGCGTGTTCCGGGAGTTCCGCACCTGGAAACGGTATCGCGGCGGACAGGCCGACGAGATTTGGATCTACGATTTCGAAAGCAAACAGACCACGAAGCTGACGGATGATCCGGCGCAGGACATCTTCCCCATGTGGCACGGCGACCGCGTCTACTTTGTTTCCGAGCGGGACGAGAACCGGCAGGCAAACCTGTACTGTCACGACCTCCGTACGCGCGAGGTTCGTCAACTGACAACCTTCACGGAGTTCGCGGTGAAGTTCCCTTCGCTCGGAAAGGAATCGATCGTCTTCGAAAACGCGGGCTACCTCTACCGCTTTGACCTCGCCAGCGAGCGGGTGCAGAAGATCACGGTCGAGATCCGGGAAGATCTGGCAGTCGGCAGGGACAAGCTCGAGGACGTCAGCAAGGGAATCACTTCCTATGACCTCGCCCCCGATGGCGCCCGCGCGGTGTTGGGTGCCCGCGGCGATGTCTTCACCCTCCCGGCCAAGCACGGCGCCACGCGCAACCTGACCGAGACCCCGGGCGTTCACGAACGCAACGCCACCTGGTCACCCGACGGTCGCTGGATTGCCTACATCAGCGATCAGACCGGAGAGGATGAACTCTGGATCCGTACCCAGGACGGTCGCGGCGAACCGATCCAACTCACCTCGGGCGGCGACACCTACAAGTACGAGGCGCTCTGGTCTCCCGACTCCAAACGGCTGGCGTGGACCGACAAGCTCAACCGGCTGCAATGTGTGGACGTCGAATCGAGGCTGGTGACCCTGGTCGCCCGCTCCGAGGCGTGGGAAATCCGGCAGTTCACGTGGGCTCCGGACAGTCATTGGCTCGCGTACACGAAACCCGAACCGCGGCGATTCCCCAACATCTATCTCTATTCCGTTGAGACCGGACACTCGGTCGCGGCTACCGATGGGTGGTTTGATGTCGGTCAACCGGAGTTCAGCGCCGACGGGAAATACCTCTTCTTCACCTCGGAGCGCTCCTTCAACCCCACCTTCGGCACCACGGAATGGAACCATATTTACACGGACGCCGAGCGTCTCTACCTCGTGACGCTCGCCGCCGATACGCCCTCGCCGCTCGCCCCCAAGTCGGATGAAGTAAAACCGAGGTCGGATGGAAAGCCGCCCGAGAAGGGGGCGGGTGACAAGCGACCGGAGCTGGCCTCCTCCGGTGAATCCGGGCGCGAATCCGAGAAGCCCAAGACCCCGGCCCAGACCAACATCACCGTCCGCGTCGACGTCGAGGGCCTTGCCGGACGCATCGCCGTCCTCCCGCCTCCGGCCTCGAATTACGGCAGCCTCCGCAGCGTGGGCGAGAAGCTCTTTTACACCCGCAAAGGCAAGCTTCACTACTTCGATCTCGGCAAGGAAAAGGAGACCGAGGTTGGTGACATGGCAGGATACCAGATCTCCGCCGACGGCAAGAAGATGCTCGTCAAGGTCGGCAGCGACTTCGCCATCGTGGACCTCCCTTCGGGCAAACTCGACACCTCGGACAAGAAACTGGACCTCTCGCAACTGCGTGTGCTGATCGACCGGGACGCGGAATGGCGCCAGATCTTCGCCGAATGCTGGCGCCAGATGCGCGACTTCATGTTCGATCCCAACCTGCATGGCGTCGATTGGACGGCGATCCGCTCGCGATACGCACCGCTGCTCGCACACGTTCATCACCGCGCCGATCTCACGTACGTCATCGGCGAGATGATTGGAGAACTGAACATCGGCCACGCGTACGTTGGGGGGGGCGATTTCCCCAAGGCCGAGCGGGTTCCCCAGGGATTGCTGGGCGCGGTCCTTGCACGGGACGCCAGCGGCTACTACCGCATCGCCAGGATTCTGCCCGGCCAGAATTGGGATCCCAAGTACCGTTCACCGCTGACTGAGATTGGAGTCAAAGCGACGGCGGGCGATTTGATCCTCGAGATCAACGGGAAGTCGACCCGGGAAATGACGGATCCCTATGCCGCCCTGGTTGGCACGGCGGGCCAGCAAGTGACGCTGCGGCTGAATTCGACCGCGAGCGATGCCGGCGCCCGTGACGTCACGGTGATTCCGGTCGCCGACGAGACGGAGCTGTACTACCTGAGCTGGGTCCTGGGTAACCTCGAACGTGTTGAACAGGCCACGGACGGTCGGGTCGGGTACGTCCACGTCCCGGACATGCAGGCCGCAGGCCTGAACGAGTTTGCCAAGTTCTACTACCCCCAACTCCACAAGGAAGCCCTGATCCTGGATTGCCGCGGGAACGGGGGTGGCAACGTCTCGCCGCAGATCGCGGAACGGCTGCGCCGGGAACCGGTGTTTTGGACTGTAAGCCGGAACGGCGCCGTCAACGTCGATCCCGCCGGGCAGGTCCTGGGACCCAAGGTTCTGCTGCTGGACCAGCACAGCGCCAGTGACGGTGATCTCATCGGTTACCGGTTCCGCAAGCACGGGCTGGGACCCATCCTCGGCCAGCGTTCCTGGGGCGGGGTCGTGGGCATTCGCGGTTCGCTGCCGCTGCTCGACGGCGGATACTTGATGCGGCCGGAACACAGCCGTTTTGACCTCGGCGGCGAAGCCTGGATAATCGAAGGCGTGGGTGTGGAACCGGATATCGAAGTCGACAACGATCCCGCCCGTGAGTTCGCGGGCATCGATGATCAGCTCGAACGCGCGATCGTCGAGATCAAGAAGGCCATGGCCGAAAACCCGGTTCGCATTCCGCCGTTGCCGCCTTATCCCAACAAGAGCCGTTGAGCACCCAAGGCTGCGATGGGACGAACGCTCAGGCGGGACCGTCAGCGGGTTCTTCCTCGAGGCACCCGTGCTGCGCGGGGAGATTTGAACACTCCCGGAGCAGCCGTACCTCATCCAGATCTACGCCCAATCCCGGGCCTTCGGGGACCATGATCCGGTTGCCCGTGAGGCTTAGGGGATTCCGCAGCATCGAGCCGGTGAGGAACTGGGGTGCGTTCAACGCTGCCGGTCGTTCGAGCCCGTACGCGCCGTAGAGCAGCAGGCTCGCGGCCAGCGACAGGTCGGGATCGCAGAGGCCACTCCCCAACCACATGAGTCCGCGATCCCGCAGCAGTTCGATCTGACGCCGGGCCTCCGCCAAGCCGCCGCAGCGCGCCGGCTTCATGGCCACGCCGTCCAGCATGCCGAGATCAATGAACTCAGCGAGTTCCACCGCGGAAACGAGGCCCTCGTCCATCAAGATCGGCAGCGCGCCCTGCTTCTTGAGCCGGCGATAGGCGGAAATCCGGTTGGCCGGCAGGGGTTGCTCCAGGACGTCCACTCCGAGGTTGGCGAGCTTGGGCGCGATCTCCGTCGCGGTGGCCTCGTCGTAGCCGCCATTGGCATCGGCCCAGAGGAAGCCCTCGGGCACCAGTCGCTTCACGATGCGGCACAACTCGAGGTCGAACCTGGCGTCCGGCGCAACCTTCACGTTGAAGTCGCGGTAGCCGCGGCTCCAGCCTTCAGCAACCCGCGTCTCCACTTCCTCCAGGGTGCGCGGATTCAGGGTCCAGCTGAGGGTGATTTGGGGGCGCCCGGCGTGCCCCCACCGGCAGGCGGCCGATTGCCCGAGGATTCGCCCCGTCAAGTCGAACAGGGCGAGGTCCACGCCTGCCTTGCAGATCGGTGCCCCCGTTGAGAACGAAGGCGCGACAAAGCGAGCCATGGCCGCCTGGATCGCCTGAACGTCGAACACGTCGCATCCCACCAACTCCGGGGCGATATACCGGTCGATGGTCGTCTGCACGCTCTCCAGCGTCTCGCAACTCCAGCGCGGTGAAGGCACACTCTGACCCCAACCGACCGAACCGTCGTCCGCCGTCACCTTGACGAATACCGACGCACGTCCGAGGGGCCGGCCTCCAGGACCCTCGAAGAATTTGAACCGGCCGACGGTTGGATAAACGAAAGGGAAGGTCTCAACTCGGGCGATGTGGGGATGCATGGTTCAACGCGTGGACTGAGATAACGACGCCGTCACCGGAAGCCGCGGGATCGGTTCCGCTGGGATCCACTGCGCTTGCGCCTGTGCCGCGAGCGCCAACTCGATTGCCAGGAAGGTGTGATGCTGCGTCATGGCCGTCTCCGTGCGCTGGAGGCAATCCTGGATCAGGCGCCCGAAGTACGGAAAACCGACCTGGCCGTGGAGGGGCAGGTGCCGCTCTCCCTGCCGGTCGACGAGATAGAGGTGATCGCCTTCACGCTCCCGAGCCACGTCCAGGTACTTGCGGAGCTCGATGTAGCCTTCCGTTCCCAGAATGAAGGTGCGGCCATCACCCCAACAACCCAGTCCGTCAGGCGTAAACCAATCCACCCGGAAATAGAAACTCGCCCCGTTCGCTCCCAGCAGCGTGGCATCTCCAAAATCCTGAAAGGCGGGATGTTCCGGGCAGGCAAAATTCCCGACCTTGCTATGCAGCACTTTCGCCGTTTGGGAACCGGTATAGTGCATGAACTGCTCGATCTGATGGCTGCCAATATCGACCAGGATGCCCCCGTACTTCGCCGGGTCCCAAAACCAGGGCGGGCGACTGGAAGGGTTGAGCCGGTGCGGCCCCAGCCCGATGACCTGCACGACGCGACCGATGGCGCCCGCTTCAACCAGCTCGTCGGCTTTGACGGCCGCTTCCACGTGCAGACGCTCCGCGTAATAGACGGCGAAGATCCGCCGGGTCCTCACGGTGGCGTGACGCGCGGCCTCCAACTGCTGCACCGAAGTGAACGGTGGCTTGTCCGTAAAGTAATCCTTGCCATGCTCCATGACACGAATCCCGAGAGGTCCGCGTTCACTGGGCACACAAGCACTCGCCACCAGGTGGACGCCTGCGTCCTCCAGGATGGCCTGCTCCGAGCGCGCGATGGCCGCTTGAGGATAGGTTTGCGAAAACCGCGCCACCTTCACGGGATCCGGATCGTACACCGACACCAACTCGGCCCCAGCCTCCAGCAACCCGTTGCACTGGCCGTAGATGTGGCCGTGGTCCAATCCCACCGCGGCAAAGCGGAATTCCCCTGACCGGCATACCGGACGCGCCCGTCCCGAGGGGGCGTAGTTCATGCCGTCGCTTTTCTGTGTGGCCATGATGCGAACGAGCATGACCCCGTCCACGCCCCGGAACCAAGCTCATTCCAGCGCCCGCTCCTTTCCGCCGAGAAAATGTCCCGCTCGGGACAAATTACCGGAGGAGCGGGCCCGTCCGGATCCAGAATCCTGACCGGAATCCTGTCCGGAGGGGCGGCGGCGGCCCCGACAGGCTCGCTGGCGACTTGCCACTCAGCGGGCGAGACCGCACCATAACCCCGCAGGAATGAAGACCATTCTGTTCGTTTGCACGGGGAACATCTGTCGAAGCCCGATGGCCGAAGGCTTGTTCCGACACCTCACGAAGGACCGCGGCGGTTACCAGGTGATGTCCGCGGGGGTGGGGGCGGTCAACGGCCAACGGCCCAGCCCGGAGGCCATTCAAGCCCTCCAGGAACTCGGCATCGACATCGCCGCCCAACGCAGCCGCACCCTGACGCCGGACCTTGTGGAACAGGCGGATTATGTCTTCGGGATGACGCAAGGGCACGTGGACACCGTGGCCCTCCTCCATCCCCGCGCCGCCGAGAAGACGTTCCTCCTCCGCGAATTCGACGACACGCTGGAGGGCTTCGAGAAGGACATTCCCGATCCCATCGGGGAAAGCCTCGAGGTCTACCGCGAATGCCGGGACCGGATCGAGCAGGGCATCTGTTCGGTGCTGCGCTACCTGGACCAGACCACACCCGGCCGCGAAAAGGGACTCGCCATTGCCTTGGGAGCCGATCACGCGGGTTTCGAACTCAAGGAGGTGGTCAAACGACACCTGAGCAGCCGGGGTGTGGCCGTGCAGGACTTCGGCACCCAATCCGCCGAATCGACCGACTACCCCGATTACGCCCAGGAGGTGGCCCGCAAGGTGGCGGGAGGCGGGGCGGACCTCGGTCTTCTGATTTGCTCGACGGGGATCGGGATGAGCATCGCGGCCAACAAGGTGCCTGGCGCCCGGGCTGCCCTGGCCTTCAATTCCGTCGGCGCCGAACTGAGCCGCAGTCACAACGACGCCAACGTCCTTTGCATGGGAGCGAAGTTCACCTCCCCGGAAGAGGCGCGGCACATGGTCGACCTGTTCCTCGAAAGCCGGTTCGAAGGGGGGCGTCACGCGCGGCGGGTCCTCAAGCTCGAACCCCGCCACGATCGGGGCCTGCGGCTCGCCACCGTGGACAACGAAGTCGCCGTGCTCATCGAACGCGAACGTCAACGTCAGCAGCAGCACATCGAACTGATCGCGAGCGAGAACTTCACCAGCCCCGCCGTCATGGAAGCGCAGGGCTCGGTGTTGACCAACAAGTACGCCGAAGGTTACCCGCGGAAGCGTTGGTATGGAGGCTGTGAGAACGTCGACCAGGTCGAGCAACTCGCCATGGACCGCGCCAGGAAGCTCTTCGGCGCCGAACACGCAAACGTTCAGCCGCACTCGGGATCAGGCGCGAACATGGCCGTTTACTTCGCGTTTCTGAAGCCCGGCGACAAGCTGCTCACCATGGACTTGAGCCACGGGGGGCATCTGACGCACGGAAACCGCGCCAATTTCTCCGGGAAGTTCTTCGAAGTGGTCCACTATGGCGTGCGCAAGGAGGACGAACGGATTGACTACGATCAACTGGCTGCGCTGGCGAGGGAACACCGCCCCCGGATGATCACGGTGGGTGCCAGCGCCTATCCCCGCATCATCGATTTCGAGCGCCTGGGGGGCATTGCCGCCGACGTCGGGGCCTATCTCCTGGCGGACATCGCGCACATCGCCGGCCTGGTGGCCACCGGCCTTCATCCGAGCCCGGTGCCTTTCGCTGACTTCGTCACCACCACCACGCACAAGACGCTGCGCGGCCCCCGCGGCGGCTTGATCCTGTGCCGCGAAAAGTACGCCAAGGAGATCGATTCGCAGACGTTCCCCGGCATCCAGGGCGGTCCCCTCGAGCACGTGATCGCGGCGAAGGCCGTCTGCTTCAAGGAAGCGCTGCTCCCCGGGTTCAAGAAGTACCAGGAACAAATCCTCAAGAATGCCCGCGCGCTGGCCGATGGCATGAAGCGCAACAACTACCGGCTCGTCAGCGGCGGCACCGACAACCACCTCATGCTGGTCGACGTCGGTGCTCGGGGGATGACCGGAAAGGACTGCCAGATCGCGCTCGACGAAGCGGGAATCACCACCAACAAGAACACCATCCCCTTCGAGACCCGCTCACCGTTTCAAGCCAGTGGTCTTCGCCTCGGCACCCCGGCGGTCACCTCCCGCGGCATGAAGGAGACCGAAATGGCCGCGATCGCCGACATGATCAGCGAAGTCCTGCTCGATCTGAAGAACACCGTCGCGGCGCGGCAGGTCCGGCAACGGGTGCTCGAGCTCACGGCCAGGTTTCCCCTGCCGTATTAGCGCCGGTCCTCCACGAAGGTCCGCGGGAGGTCCACGACGCGGGCGAGGCGGCGCAGGTACTCGTCCCTCGGGATCTCGACGGCTCCAAGCCGCCGCGTGATCGGGGTGACCATCTGAATGTCGAAGAGCTCGTACTGACGGGTGCGAAGCCGCTCGACCAGGTGCGCCAGCGCGACCTTGGACCCGTCACTGGCCCGGTGGAACATGGACTCGCCGGCGAACAAACCGCCGATGGCCACACCGTACACGCCCCCGGCAAGCTCATCGCCGAGCCAGCACTCCAGGCTGTGCGCGTGCCCGGCCCGGTGCATTTGCGTGTAGGCTTCGACAAACGCGTCGCTGATCCACGTCGACTCGCGTCCTCGCCTCGGGGCCGCGCAGTTTTCCATCACCTCCCGAAACGCCTCGTTCACCGTTATCCGGAACCTCCCGGACCGAAGCGTCCGCTCCAGGCTGCGTGACACGTGGAAGCGGTCCAGTTCAAACACCGCGCGGGGGTCGGGAGACCACCACGTGACGGGATCGTCAGACCAGGGAAAAAGGCCGCTACGGTAAGCCAGAAGCAGGCGTGCCACCGACAGGTCCGCCCCCACCGCAACGAGACCCGCATGGCGCCCGGAACCCGCAGCCAGTCGCGGATCCGGGAACCACAAACGCGAAGTCAGCATCGCGGGCAGGAGACTCATAGGCTCACCCGCGTCCAAGATGCACGCAATGGTGAGGCTCGTCGAGTCGTGCCCGGCGTTTCGCCGCGTCCAGCGCCGCGCTCAGCCCGGAGGCGGCAGCCCGTTCAAGCGATTTCCCAGCCGGAACGATAGCTGCCCTTGAGGTACTTGTCCGCCTCAGGCGCGTTCGGTGATTTCATCGCCGCGGCGTCCCATTCCATCTTCTTGCCGACGCGCAACGCCACGAGTCCGAGCAAGCCCATCTCGGTGAGGGCGGCGCCATATTCGAAGTTGCTGCTCGCCGGGGTTCCGCCTTTGCAGGCGTCGAGCCAATCCCGGTGATGCCCCTTGGATCGCGGCAGCGTCTTGGCAGGACGTTGGAAGTCGTCCATGCGCGAGCCGGGCAGCAACCGCGGGTCCCCCGCCCATCCCGGGCAGGTGATCATGCCTTTGTCGCCGATGAAGAGGGTGCCGTTGCCACCGGCCCCGAGTTGATCGTCCACGTCGATCCCTTCGGGCCGAGGCGGGCGCATGCCGCCGTCATACCAGTAGAACTTCACCGGCGGCATCTTGCCGCGCGCGGGGAACTGGTAGTAGTACACCCCGCCTGGCGGGGCCATGTCGGCGTCCACTCCCCCGGCGCCGTACGCCTCGATGCTGGTCGGCGCCTTCAGATCCAAGGCCCAGCAGGCATTGTCGAAGTTGTGGCAGAAGAAGTCGCCAATCGGGGCCGTGCCGAAATCCCAGTAGTCACGCCATGTGACCGGGGTGTAGGCGGAACTGAACGGACGCTGCGCCCGCGGGCCGAGCCACAGATCCCAGTTGACCCCTTGGGGAACCGGCTCCGCGACGGGTTTGCCCTGCGTGTACTTTTTGCTCCACCGGCTCGCGGCGGTCCAGGCGTGCACTTCGCGAACGTCGCCGATGATACCGGCCCAGATCCACTCGCAGGTCTGGCGGATTCCGTCGCCCGAGTGGCCTTGATTGCCCATCTGCGTCGCCACGCCTGTCTCCTTGGCGACCTTGGAGATCTGCCGGGCCTCCCAGACATTGTGGACCAGCGGTTTTTCCGTGTAGACGTGCTTGCCCTGGCGCATGGCCATGATGCTCACGTAGGCGTGCAGGTGGTCCGGCGTCGCGCAGAGGATCGCGTCGATCGCCTTCTCCTTTTCGAGCATCACCCGGAAGTCCTCGTAATCGGCGACCTTGAAGTTTGGCGTCTTCTCCGCGTACTGCTTCTCCGCCTCGGCTTTCACCGGCAGTCGGCCGGCCACGCCCCGAAAATAGAACGCGTCGAGATTCTCGTTCTCGATGGGATCGGCCACGGCGATGATCTGGGCGTCCGGTTGCCGGAACAACTCCCGCATGTTGGTGCGTCCCTGCCCTCCGGCGCCCACGATCGCAATGTTGATCTTCTCGCTGGGCGCGACGAATTTGGGGCCGCCCAGGACATGGCGCGGGAGCACGGTGACTGCCGCGGCAGCCGTGGCGGCGGTACGAAGGAATTGACGGCGATTCACGTCGGACGAGGGTGCGTTCATATCGAAATCAGCATGAGCGTCGGTGACCAGCTTCGCGGTTGAGCTTACGGCGCGTACCATGTTCCCGGAGTCCGCGCGAGGCAAGCGAAACTCCCATGGCCGATTTCCGCTGGGCAGCCATGCCCGTTCCCTCTAGGCTGCGCGCACTCGCGGGGACCAGCCGGCTCGCCAAGCCAAGACCCTCCATGCGGACGACCCGGCCCGGACCCGCACATCCCTCACATGCCTGGTTTTGAAGTGTTCGGTGCCGAGGAACGCGCCGAAGTCGGCGAGGTCCTCGAGTCCGGCGTCCTGATGCGGTACGGCTTTGATGCCGCGCGGCAGGGACGTTGGAAATCCCGCGAGCTCGAAGCGGCGCTCGCGGCGAAGCTCGGAGCGCGGCACGCTCACGTTTGCTCGAGCGGGACCGCGGCGGTGTTCACGGCCCTCGCCGCCTGCGGCGTGGGGGCGGGAGACGAGGTCATTGTGCCGCCGTTCACCTTCGTGGCGGACATCGAAGCGGTGCTGTGGTTAGGCGCCATCCCGGTATTCGCCGAGATGGATGAGACGCTTTGCCTTGCTCCGGCCGGGGTGGAGGCGGCCATCACCCCGCGCACGAAGGCGGTGCTGGTCGTCCACATGTGCGGCTCGATGGCCGCCATCCAGGCGCTGGCCGAACTCTGCCGGCGCCGCGGCATCCCGTTGATCGAAGACGCGGCGCAGGCGATGGGCGGCACTTTTCAAGGCAAGGCTCTGGGTACCTTTGGCCTCGCCGGCTGCTACTCGTACGACTATGTCAAAACCATGACCTGTGCCGAGGGCGGCGCCGTGGTCACGGACGACCCCGCGCTTCACGACCTGGTGCAAGCCTTCACCGATCACGGCCATGATCACCTGGGAAAGGACCGCGGCGCAGATGGTCATCCCATCATCGGCTTGAACTTCCGGATCAGCGAACTGCACGCCGCGGTCGGTCTCGCCCAATTGCGGAAGCTGGACCAGATCCTCGAGCGGCAGCGGGCGCACAAGCGCTTCCTCAAGGAGGGCCTCACCGGTCTCCCGCGCCTGAACTTCCGGGCTGTTCCGGATCCGGCCGGCGACTCGGCCACCTTTCTGAGCTTCTTTCTTCCGTCGGAAGAGGAGGCCCGGGCCGCCGCCAAGGCCCTGGCAGCGGCTGGTGTGGACGGCTGCTTCTACTGGTACGACAACAACTGGCACTATCATCGCCAGTGGCGCCACTTCCAGGAACTGGCCAGCCCGGCCCTCCTCGCCGTGAAACGCGCGGGCTGGCTTCCCGATCTCCGACAAATCCGCGTGCCGCAATCCGACGCGATCATGGGGCGCACCCTTTCGATGCTGATCAAGTTAAACTGGACCCCGGACCAGCTGGCCCAACGCCTCGACCGCATGCGTGCCGTGCTGAGCTGACCTTTCCCGCACGTATCGCTGCCGGCCCCGGGCTTGCACCCTCCACAGCTACCTGACTCCCGATGTCTCAGACCTTCGCCATCATCGTCCCCGCGCGCGTCGCCTCCACGCGGTTTCCGAAGAAACTCCTGCACCCGGTTCGCGGGAAGCCGGTGATTCTCTGGACGGCCGAGCGCATCCGGACCGAAGCGCCGGAATTCCCCCTGCACTTCGCCGTCGACAACGAGTCTCTGCGGGATCTGCTGCGCGAGGCGGGCTTCAACGCTCTCCTGACAGACCCGGACCACGCCTGTGGGACCGACCGCATCGCGGAAGCCAACCGATCCCTCGGCGCGCGCTTCGTCATCAATGTGCAGGCCGACGAACCTCTGGTTACCGGCGCCCAAATCCGTCAGCTGTCCGAGCTCGTCCAGGGCGACGTGGAGATGGCCACGCTCGGCACGCCCCTCAAGTACGAGCGCGACTTCCTCAACTCCAACCACGTGAAGTGCGTCTGCGACACGGCCGGACGCGCCCTCTACTTTTCGCGGGCGCCGATCCCGCACTTCCGGGACTTGAACGGCGCCTTTGACGCCGGGCGGGCGGCGGCGGTGCCGGTGTTGATTCATCTCGGGCTCTACGCCTACCGCGCCGAGTTCCTGGAACGTTTCTCCAAGCTGCCGGCCGGCCGGCTGGAACAGATCGAGAAGCTCGAAATGCTGCGCGTGCTCGAGGCGGGCGGCCGGATCCAGGTCGGCGTGACGCAGGACGCGCTCCTCGAGATCGACACTCCCCAGCAGGCCGCCGAGTTCGAGGCCGTCGTCAAAGAACACTACCGCCCTCAAGCCTGACGCCATGTACAAGAACCTCCGCGTTGTTCCGCAGTTGATCTTCGGACGCGGCGCCCTGGCCCAGCTCGGGGATGTCCTGTCGAAACGCCGCACCGACGCCGGCTCGCCCGTCGTGTTCCTGATCGATGACGTCCACGAAGCCAAACCCTGGGTGCGCGCCCTGCCGGTCCGGGCCAACGACCTGATCATCTTCGTCAGTGCCGAGCACGAGCCCAAGACCACCTACGTGGACGAACTCACCACGCGGGTCCGCGAGTTCTCGAACCGTCATCCGGACGGCCTCATCGGCATTGGCGGCGGGACCACCATGGACCTCGCGAAGGCGGTGGCCCTCATGCTGACCAATCCCGGCAGCGCCGCCGATTACCAGGGCTGGGACCTGGTCAAGTACCCGGGCATCTACAAGATCGGGATTCCCACCCTCGCTGGAACCGGGGCGGAGGTCTCGCGGACAACCGTCCTCACCGGGCCCGTACGCAAGCTCGGCATCAATTCCGATTTCACGCCCTTCGACCAGATCGTGATGGATGCCGACCTCATCGCGGACGCTCCGCGCGACCAGCGGTTCTACACGGCGATGGACAGCTACATCCACGCCGCGGAATCGCTGCGCGGCACGTTCATCAATGAGTTCGCCCGGGGGTTTGCCGAGAAATCCCAGGATCTGTGCCGCGACGTCTTCCTCGGCGACCTCCCCGACTCGGTTGCTGACGAGAAGCTCATGGTCGCGAGCTATCTGGGCGGTTTGAGCATCGCTTACTCGCAGGTCGGCGTTTGCCACGCCCTGAGCTACGGACTCTCCTTCGTCCTGGGAACGCGCCACGGCATTGGGAATTGCATCGTCTTCGACCAGATCGAGGAGTTTTACCCGGAGGACGTGCGTGAGTTTCGACGGATGCTTGCCCGGCATCGCATCGACCTTCCCCGGGGGCTCTGCGCCGGACTCACGTCGCGGCAACTCGACGAGATGGTTCGCGTCGCGCTCAGCCTGGGACCGCTTTGGGAGAACGCGCTGGGACCTGACTGGAAACAGGTGATGACTCCCGAACGCTGCCGGGAACTCTACCGGCGCATGTGAGTGCCGCGTCCGGGTTGCCTGTGGTGAACGTGCTCATCATCAAGCTGAGCGCGATCGGCGATGTGACCCACACGCTGCCGGCCCTGACGACGCTCCGGCGCCACCTTCCGGACGCACGGATCTCCTGGTTGGTCGAGGAAGCGGCGCAGGACGTCGTCCGCGGCCATCCTGCGCTCGACCGCCTCCTGGTTTGGCGGCGGCTGGCCTGGGTACGCGCGATTCGCTCGTTCCGGTGGCTGGCAGCCGCCCGGGAATTCGCCGGCATCGCCCGTGCCCTTCGCGACACGCCATACGATCTCATCATCGACTTCCAGGCGCTGCTCAAGAGTTCGCTCTGGATCGCCCTGGCTCGAAGCCCCCGCAAGGCCGGCTATGGTCCCGGCCTTCGCCACGACGAACGCAGCTACCTGTTCCTCAGCGAGCGGGTGCCCGTGAGCGATCCGAACGCGCACGCCGTCGAACGCAATCTCCGGCTCCTGGAGGGGCTCGGCTTCCCGCGACTTCCTCTGCGTTATGACTTCCCCATCCTTCCGGAGAACGACCGGGAAGCGGCCCGCCTTCTGGCCGAGGTGGGCTTGGCGGAAACAACCCCGTTCCTCGCCGTCAACGCAATGACGCGATGGCCCACCAAGAACTGGACGGCGGCGCACTTCGCCTCGGTCGCGGACCAACTCGCTCGAAGCGGCGCTCCCTGTGTTTTCACCGGCAGCCCGGATGACCGCGAGGCGCTTCAGGCCATTGCGGATGCGGCCCAGACGCCCCTGCGGCGGCTGGACGGCCGTACTTCCCTGAAGACGCTCGCCGCGGTGTTCCAGCGGGCGCGGGTGGTGCTGTCGACCGATACGGGCCCGATGCACATCGCCGTCGCCGTGCAGACGCCGGTGGTGGCGCTCTTCGGGCCGACGTCACCGCGCTCCACCGGACCCTTCGGCGCGGCCCACGTGGTCTTGCGGGCCGGTTTGGAATGCAGCCCGTGCTATCGCAAGACCTGTCACACGACCCGCTACGAAAAGCACGCGTGCATGTTGCGGATTGAGCCCGATGCCGTGGTGCAAGCGGTCCGGCGCCAACTCGGAGACCGCGACCCTGAGCCACGCGTCAACTAAGCCCATGGACTCGCGCCCGGCCTTGTCGCTCCCATCCCGGCTCGCCCTCGCGGCGTACCGGGTCGTGGCCGACGTTCTGCTTCCTCCGGCCATCCTGCTGGCCTCGCCGGTACTGCGCCTGAACCCCAAGCGACGGGAGACCCTCTTTCCGAGGCTGGGGTTCCAGGAATACCCGGCTGGGCAACCGGCGGCGTCCAGGCCGGTATGGGTCCACGCCTTGTCCGTGGGTGAACTCCTGTCCGCGTTGCCATTTCTCCAGACGCTCAAGGCGGGGATGGCCTCGCGGCGGCTCGTGGTTTCGGTTTCCACGCTTGCGGCGCGGCAACTGGCGGCTACCCGACTCGGCGGGATTGCGGACGCCCTGATCTATTTTCCGTTCGACACGGCCCTGGCCTATCGACGCTGCCTCGCCCGGATCCAGCCGGCTGCCTTCATCCTGATCGAAACGGATGTCTGGCCCGGGTACCTCCGTCATTTCCGAAAGCATGGCGTGCCGTGCTGGCTTCTCAACGGGCGCCTCTCGCCCCAATCGCTGCGTGGACTTCGACGCGCCCGGTGGCTTGCAGGACCGGCCCTGGCGTGTTTTGAACGCATCCACGGGCAGTCCGCTGCGGAGAACGCCAGGTACGCCTCGCTCGGCGTGCCCGCAGAGAAACTGGGCGAACCCGGCAACTTGAAGTTCGATGCCTGTGGCATCCCGCTGGACGAGGCGGCGATAGCCCAACTCCGCCGGGAACTCGGTTACGCTGCCGGGGATCGCATCGTCATCGGTGGCAGCACGCATCCCGGTGAAGAGGAGCTCCTGCGCGAGGCGTGGCGCCGGGCCCGTGACCACAGAGGCGCGATGAGACTCATCTCGGTTCCTCGCCATCCGGCACGGGCCGGCGAGGTCCGCGCGCTCTTTCGGAACTCAGGTCTGGACGTTCAATTGCTGTCGGAACGGGAGACGGGGACGGATCAGGGGCAGGGTGGGGGAGTGCAACCGGCGCGGGAAGTCCTCGTCGTGGATCGCCTCGGGTATCTGAACCACCTCTACAGCATTTGCGACGTCGCGGTGGTGGGCGGGAGCTTCGTCCCGAAAGGCGGCCAGAACCCGATCGAACCTGCCGCGGCCGGCAAACCCGTGCTGTTCGGCCCCGACATGTCGGATTTTCCAGAAATCTCGCAGTGGCTCGTCGAAGCCGGGGCTGCCCGGAGCGTGCGGGATGGCGTTGAACTTGAGCAGCGCCTTCGCGCGCTTCTCGATGATCCTGCGGAGGCAAGGGCTGTCGGCGAACGCGGCAGGGCTCTGGTTACCGCCCATCGCGGAGCCACGGCTCGCATCGCCGCCAGTATTCTTGCGCGGCTCGCCGCAGCCGACTGAGGCCGAGCGGGTGGGCGACGGTGCGCGGAGCCGGTTAGGGGGAGGTGAACGGATCGCCTCCTGACGTCGGCGCCTACAAACCAAGGCGTGGTGGGGCGACGGTGTGCGGAGCCGGTCAGGAGGAGGTGAACGGATCGCCTCATGAAGTCGGCGCCTGCAAACCGAGGCCTGGTCAGTGGGCGATCCCGCCCCGAACTCCACCCAACTGTGCCTTGCTTCAACCTCCCGGGGCTGCTAGGCAAACGGCGCGCCGGCGGGATCCGCTCGTCTGGCCTGACAAACATGACCACGGACCAAGCTCTGCAAGCCTTTCGCGAGAGCGGCGCCCTGCTCGAGGGACATTTCGTCCTGCGCAGCGGACTTCACAGCCGCCAGTTTTTCCAGTGCGCCCTGGCCCTTCAACAAATGCCCCTGGTGGAGCGCTTCGGGGCGGCCCTGGCCGCGAAAGTCCGCCACCTGAAAGTCACCACCGTGATTTCGCCCGCGATGGGTGGACTGGTGATTGGACAGGAGGTCGCACGCCAGCTCGGCTGCCGCTTCATCTTTGCGGAGAAGGAAGAGGGGAAACTCGCGCTCCGACGCGGGTTCCGGATCGCGCCGGCCGAACCTCTCCTCGTCGTGGAAGACGTCATCACCAAGGGGGGCCGGGTTCAGGAGACCATCGACATTGTCCGTGGCTTGGGCGGACGAGTCGTGGGCGTTGCCGTGCTTGTGGATCGGTCGGATGGCACCGTGGAATTCGGGGTGCCGACCCTGAGCCTGATCCGCATGCAGGTCGAGACCTTCGCCGCCGACCGGCTCCCGCCGGACCTTGCCGCCACACCGGCGATCAAGCCGGGCAGCAAGTAGGGCGGGCGGCTCGTCAGCCCACCATTCCACGATCCGACGCGGCTCTCAGACCCCGCCAAACCGCCAGTCCGGAAGGCTCCAACACAACCGTGCAACAATCGATCGTCACCCTCGACATGGAAGGCGTGCTGACGCCGGAAATCTGGATCGCCGTGGCCGAGAAGGCCCGGATTCCGGAGCTGCGACGCACCACGCGCGACGAACCGGACTACGACGTCCTCATGCGCGGCCGGCTTGAACTGCTCGCGCGGCACCACTTGCGGCTCTCGGACATCCAGGAAGTCATTGGCACGCTGCGGCCCTTGCCCGGCGCACTCGAGTTCCTCCGCGAGCTGCGGAGCTTCACGCAAGTGATCATCCTCTCGGACACTTTCGAGCAGTTCGCCCAGCCCCTGCTGCGCCAACTGGAGTGGCCCACGCTGCTGTGCCACCGGCTGGTCGTCGAGGATGACCGGGTGGTAGGCTACCAGCTCCGCATCCCGGAGCAGAAGCAACGCGCGGTGGCCGCTTTCAAGCTGCTCAACTACCGCGTGATCGCGGGCGGCGACTCCTACAATGACACCGCGATGTTGAGCGAAGCGCACGTCGGCATCCTCTTCCGCGCCCCGGAAAATGTCCGGCGCGAGTTCCCACAGTTCCGTGCCGTCGACGATTACGCCGCGTTTCTGCAACTGATTCGTGCCGCCATCGAGCGGGGCTGAACGGAGTCATTCCGCCTCCATCCCTGCAATCACGGGAACCGGCCCGCCTCCCCCTCGCGATCCTCCCAGCCAGGTAGGGCGGGCACTCCGCTGCCCGCCGATCCCGCGCGCCAGGGACTGCGCGCCCTACCTTCCCATGAACCTGTCCCGAAAAGCGGGGATGAATCCCCGCACTCCAGGCGCTTCGCGGACCCGGACGTGCCTTGGATCGGCGCGAAGCGTTTGGAGTGCGTCCGCCTTAGCGGCGCTTTTTGGTTCATGGCCACTGCGCAGGTCCAAAAGGAACAGGTCGCTTTCCATGAACCGCCCCGGGAGCGTGGACTTCAGTCCGCAGGAAGCCACGCTGGCGCAGGGACGTCCCTGCGGGCTGAAGCCCGCGGTCCTCACCGGTTGATGGCCACGGCGCGTGGCCGCCAGGCCAAGGTCATTTCCCGCGACCATCCTGCCTGCCAGGGATCTACCCGGCGCCAGCCTCCGAATCAGCCGCGGTTCGCAAGGTCCACGCAGATCAGTTCGCGCCCGTTGTGCATGTAGGCGCGGCGGTTCGCGAACGCCGGATGGCACCACAACACATCGCGTCCGCGTGTGTTCTCCGTCGTTTCAAGCAGCTTCGCCTTGCTGGTGATGCGGACGCCCTCGGGACTGAGCGTGCCGACCATCAGCTCTCCGTGGTCATTCCAAAACCAGTACCGGTCACCTTCGGCCACGATGAAGGCGTGGGCAAGAAATCCCGCCTCGCTCTCGCCCCCGAACAGATCAAAGCTGGCCCAGCGACGGTCCCCGGTCTCGAGATCCAGGCAGCGCAATTCCCCCATGCCGCAAACGCCATAGATGTGCCCGTCGCGAATCACCGGCGTGGCCATCACCGTGTGCAGCCCGTCCGTGATTTCCGACTGTTTGGCACTGCGCCGGTTCCAGACCACGCGGGGCTCGGCCCCGGCCGCAGGCACCTCCAGGAGCAACGAACCCTGGTAAAACGACGAGAGAAAGAGCCGCGCCCCCGCCAGTCGCGGCATGGCGATGGTCACCTCCGGGCGCTGCGGTTTGCCGCCCACCGGGTAGACGTGGCTCCACAAGACGCGACCGCTTTCGGGGTCAAGCCCCGTGATCGCGTCCGGATGCCAGAAGATCAGTTGTCGCCGGCCCGCGGCCTCAACGAGCACCGGGGGGGCATAGCCGATTTCCTTGGCTGTTAGCGCGCGCCACAACTCCTCCCCGTCCTTGCGATCAAAGGCCACCAGCGCGCTGTTGGTGCCTCCCACGGGGCAAATGAGCCTGTTCCCGTCCAGCAATGGCGCCGCGGCAAAGCCCCAAACGGGCGGCTCCGTGCCGAAGTCTTTCGGGAGGTTGCGTGCCCAGATGAGTTCGCCGTCCCCGGCGTTCCAACAACGAAGGTCTCCCATGGCGCCCAGCGTGAAAACCTGGCCTTCGCGAACGAGCGGCGTCACGCGGGGTCCGCCCGGGTACGCAATCGCATAAGGGCAGTCGTAGGCCTTTTCCCACAGGACCTTGCCAGAGGCGGCATCGAGGCAGGATACGCGTTCGTTGCCCGGGATCTCCGGCGACGCCCGCTCGCCGCGCTTGGGTTCCGGTCGTTTGCCGGCCACGCGGTCCATGAGGAAGATGCGGCCTCCCGCGACCGACGGACCGACGTAGCCGCTGTTCACCGGGACCCGCCAGACTACCGGCGGGCCGTTCGTGTCGAAGCGTTCGAGAATCTCGGTTTCTCTCCAAACCCCGTCCCGATGCGGCCCCATCCATTCCGGCCAATCATCGGCGAGGCCGGTGGGACCATGGCCCACGGATGCGACCGTCAGGAGCAGGGTAAGACTTGACCGTGAAAGCACGCGGAGTGGCATCGCCCCATTCGTACAACACTGGCGCTTTCTCGCAAGTCCGGCCCGTCATCCTGCGAGAGCAGAAAGAGCCACTCACGCGCTGGTTTCGATCAGCGTTCCCGGTCCTCAGCGCTTCGCGGCAGAATACGCCTTGAAACGCGCGTGCGACGTCGTGGTGAGGGGGTTTTCTGGCGTGCCGAGGCCGGGCGCCGGGGCGATCAGCCGAGAGTCTTGCGGAGGAACTTCAGGCCCTTGGTGGCAATCTCTTCACGGCTCGGTTCGATCTGCCGCCAGATGGCCGCCGCGGCGGCGATGATCTTCACATCCTTGGTGAAGGACTCGATCACCACGCCGCCGTCGTACTTCACTTTCTTCAGCGCCGTGGCAATGCTGTCCCAGCAAAGGTGGTCGTTGCCCGGGGTGCCGCGGTCGCTGCCGCAGGCATGGAAGTGCGCGAGCAGTTTGCCGGCCTTCTTGATCGCGTCGGCCTGGTGCTTCTCCTCGATGTTCATGTGGAACGTATCGAGGTGAACTTTGAGGGCAGGGCTGCCGACGTCTTCGATCAGGTCGAGCACCTGGTCGACCGTGTTGATGAAATCGGTTTCGAAGCGGTTCAGCGGCTCCACGGCGATGGTGACGCCCCGTTTCGCGGCGTGTTTGCAGAGCGGTTTCAGGTTCTTCACCACCGTCTTCCACTGTTGCTTGTAGTCCGCGGGTTCGACGGCGTCGCGGCGGCCGACCGCGGAATAGACGGGACCGGCAACGACGGGCGCTCCCAGCACCACCGCCTGGTCGATGAGGCTGGTGAGGTACTGGGTCGAATTGGCCTGGGCCTCCGGCGTGCCGCGGAGGTCGCGGTCGGGCCCAAAGGCCCCGCAGACCGAGCAGCATTCCAGGCCCGCCCTGTCCAGTTCAGAGCGGATCAGCCCCGGGTCGATGGTGGTCGGGTCATCGATGGCGATCTCGACCGCGTCGAATCCCCATTTCTTGAACGTCTTGAACCACTTCGTGCTCTCGTTCGTGAACGGAAAGGTGAACAGGAATGTGTTGATGCCGAATTTCATAGTCCGTGAGGTTTCGCGAAGGCTAGGGAGTTCGCGAATCGTGTCAAAGGATTTCAGCCGCGTCCGGGTCCGTGCGGGATGCGCCTTTTACCTTGGCGGCAGTCGCCCCATTTCCCATGCTCGCCGGACATGGCGGATCGGACGATCTCCGGTGACTTGGGCCGGCCGGACGTGGCGTTGGACGTGACGCTGCGGCCCTCGCTCTTCTCGGAATTCACCGGCCAGCGCAAGGTCAAGGAACGCCTCGAGATCGCAGTGCAAGCGGCGCGTCAGCGGGGCGAACCGCTGGATCACATCCTCCTGAACGGTCCTCCGGGCCTGGGCAAGACCACGCTGGCGAACATCATCGCCAAGGCGATGGGCGCGAACCTCAAGAGCACGAGCGGCCCCACCGTCGAGAAGGCCGGCGACCTGGCGGGTCTGCTGACCAACCTCGAGGAAGGTGACGTGCTCTTCATTGACGAGATCCACCGTCTTCAGAAGACCGTCGAGGAGTACCTCTACCCGGCGATGGAGGACTTCAAACTCGACATCATCATCGACCAGGGACCCAACGCTCGCAGCGTTCGACTCAACCTGCCCCGCTTCACGCTGATCGGCGCCACCACCCGGAGCGGTCTGCTCACGGCGCCACTCCTCACCCGGTTCGCGGTTCGCGAGCGGCTGGATTACTACGAGGCCGCCGACCTGCAAAGCATTGTGTCGCGCTCGGCGAAGATCCTGAGCGTCCCCGTGGATGAGGGCGGGGCGCTGGAAATCGCCCGCCGTAGCCGGGGAACGCCACGGATTGCCAACAACCTCCTCCGGCGGGTGCGCGATTACGCGCAGGTAAGAGCGGACGGCCGCGTCAATACCGCCCTGGCCGACAAGGCCCTGGCGCTGCTCGAGATCGACGCCGACGGCCTTGACGACATGGACAAGCGGATTCTCGAGGCGATCATCGTGAAGTTCGGCGGGGGCCCCGTCGGGGTGAACTCGCTGGCGGTCGCCGTGGGGGAGGAACCGGACACGCTCGAAGAAGTGTACGAGCCCTACCTGATCATGGAGGGGTATCTGAAGCGCACCCCGCAAGGCCGGGTCGCCACCGAACTCAGCTATCGCAAGCTGGGTGTGGCGATGCGAGTCGATGCCCAAGGGCGGCTCCTGTAGCCGGGGCGGGAGCGAGTGGTAGCGGAGGCTCTGACGAGCCGAGCACCGACATCGAGCGGATGTTCGACGGCAACCAGTCATGAGCCTGTGGCACGACACGCACGCTCCATGAACCTCCCCAAGGAGCGCCCCCTTCGGTCCGCAGGAAACCACGCCGGCCAGGGGACGTCCCTGCGGGCTGAAGCCCGCGCTCATCAACGGTTGACGGCCACGGAGGAGGTCCAAGAGGAACAGGCCGCTCCCCGTGATTCAGCGGGATCCCTTCCACCGAATGCTCGTTGCCCCTGCGATCTCCTTCCGCGGTTCAATGGAGTCTCCCAACCACCGCCCGCTGACCGCCGAAGTCGGGTTGGGCAAAACCGTCGAAGCTGGCCCCTTGGCGGAAGGGTCAGAACTGCTGAGGCCCGGAGTTCCAGAACTCCGTGACTGCTTCCGCAGTTGTCAGAGGGTCACTTTGGCTGTATCCATCAGCGCGTCGGAATGACGAACAAGCCCACGCCTGGTTCACGCCGGCTGCCTCGGTCGCTGAAGGAGCTGACGCCGAGCAATACCTTCGATCCGGGATCGTTCTTCCGTGAAATGGTGTGGAAGCCTCTCCGGATGAGGCGCCAGGGCGCTCATCGCCTGTTCCGGCAGCCAACACTGGCCGAGGGCGAAGTCGCGATTACGTGGATCGGACATGCCTCGTTTCTCATCCAGTTCCCGGACCTCAACGTCCTGGTTGATCCGAACTTCGCGAACTGGCTGTTCCTGCTCAAGCGGCTTCGGCGCGCCGGTCTGCATTTGAAGGACCTTCCGAAAGCTGACGTGGTCTTGCTCACCCACGCCCACTTCGATCATTTCCACAAGCCGACGCTGCGACGGCTTCCCTCGCCCCGGATCGCGGTCGTGCCCTGGGGCGTCGCCGATCTCACGCGCGGCCTCGGTTTTGACCGGGTCCTGGAGCTGGAATGGTGGGAGACGTTCACGCGAAAAGGCCTGCAGGTCACCATGACACCGGCGAAACACTGGGGGGCGCGCACCTTGGGGGACCATCACCGGGGCTACGGCGGTTTCATCCTCGAACACCGCGGCCGGCGCATCTATCACGCCGGGGACAGCGCCTACTTCGGTGGCTTCAAGGAGATCGGCGCTCGCTACGCCCCCGAGATCGCCCTGCTTCCCATCGGCGCCTATCACCCGGAGGGTTTGCGCAACGTGCACATGGGGCCGGAGGACGCGTTGGCGGTGTTTCGCGATCTGGGGGCCCGGTGGCTGGTCCCGATGCACTACGGCACGTTCCGCCTGTCTTTCGAGGACATGGATGAACCCCCCGCACGTTTGCTCGAACTGGCGCACCGTTCGGGTTTGGCTCAGCACGTGCGGGTGCTTCAGGAAGGAGCGCCGGAGGTCTTCTAAGAGGGCGCGGGGGGGCATGCGAGGTTCACTTGGCATGCCAGCCTTGCTCCGTGCCATGAAAGGCCCAGCCGGGTTGCGGAACCCGGCCTGCAGGGCGTAGGCCCGGTGCCCTCACCGGGCGGTTCATAGCCAAGGCGCTGGGTGCCGGGCGCCCGAATTCGGCGGGCAGCGGAGTGCCCGCCCTACCTGGCCGGTACAACCGGAGGACGCCGCCATTCGACGCCGTCCGGTCTCCTCCGGCTGGGTGGTCGCCTGTCCTACGGCTTCGACCAGAAATCGATCACGAACACGTCCGCGAGAGCCGGGCCCACCAACTTCCCGAACGCGTCGTGGGCCGGATGCACCAGATACGCATCCCGGTCGGCCGCCGAGTTGAAGGTCAGGATGAAGCCGTGGGTGAACCCCTTGTCGTGTTTCTCGGGACTCACGTTGGTGCCCCATTCCAGCGAGGCGACCTGCGGGATCTTCGACGGAAGCGCGGCAAAGGCGGTCTCGACTTCCTTGATTTTGGCATCACCGGCGTCGGGCTTGAACTTGAACGACACCATGTGGACCAACGCACCGCGCTTTTTGGCCGCGGCACCCTGGCCGGGCTCACCGGAGATGCCGACGAGGATGGATACGCCGAGGGTCAGGGCGCCAAGGGCAATCAGGGCTCGCTTCATAATGATCAGTTTAGGACTTCGGGACGAACCTAGAAGCCCCCGTCGTCCGAGGCAAGTCCGGGAGCATCCACGTGTGACGGGCGCCGTAAAGAGCACCTGGCTTTCGGAACGGCACCCCCCCGCGGCAGCCGGAGCCGACAGGGCCTGGAAATGCCTCCGTTTTCCTAGGTTTTACGCGATTTTTCGCCTTTAGACAAAATCCTGTTTACACGTCGGGGCCGGTTGTTACGATGCCGCCCGCGTTTATCCAAACCGGCCATGAAGAAGATCGAGGCGATCATCAAACCCTTCAAACTGGACGATGTGAAGCAGGCGCTCAGTGAATTGGGGGTCGAGGGAATGACCGTCTCGGAAGTCAAAGGCTTTGGGCGCCAGAAGGGGCATACCGAGATCTACCGGGGCAGCGAGTACACCGTGGACTTCCTTCCCAAGATCAAGATCGAGCTTGTGCTCGCCGATGATCAGGCCGCCGCCGCCGTGGCTGCCGTGGTCAAGGCCGCTCACACCGGCAAGATCGGGGACGGCAAGGTCTTCGTCAGCGCCGTGGAGGATGCTATCCGGATCCGGACGGGTGAGAAAGGCGAAGCAGCGGTCTGACCGCGCCCGCTTTCAGGCTTGGTTTCCCAAGAATTTCCGCAGGCACTCCCTTTTTCCTAATTAAACATGAGCACTCCCAAGGCCGTCATCGATCTTGCCAAAAAAGCCGGGGCCAAGATGGTGGACTTCAAGTTCGTGGACACCTTTGGCA
>CAZHUS010000020.1:0-105448 GCA_964535555.1 uncultured Verrucomicrobiota bacterium | reverse complement strand
TTTATCCGCCTTGGCGCCATGGGCTGCCTCACCGGCGTGTCGAGCGCCATGGCCTGCCGGAGGACGCCGGGTGGCAACTCTCGAGGTGCTGCGGCTTGCCCGTCGTCAAGGCCGTTTCCGCGGCTTGGAGCAGCCCGGACTCCCGCCAGGATGGCAGCTCGCGGAAATTCTGACGCAGCAGGTCCGGAACCGTGCAGCCAATGATGCGCGCGGCGGTGGCATTGGCGGAAAGCGTCTCACCCGTCGCCCGGTAGGTCAGGACCCCGACTGGGGCGACGTCGATGAACAGGCGGTTGTAGGCCAGCGCTTCGGCCACGCGTTCTTCGGCGAGCTTGCGCTGCGTGATGTTCTCGTGGGCCACCACCACCCGCCCGGGGCGCGCGCCCGGGAACCTCGTGACCCGCGCGGAGAACCAGCGTCGCTCGTTGGGACTGTGACAGGCGTACTCGCATTCCCAGGAGTCGCGACGTCCCCCGCCGACCTCGCGGATGCCTTGCGCGACCATGCCCGCTTCCCGCAAGCCGGCGTTATCCAGGGAGTCGCAGAACTCGAGGTAGTTCACCCCCTCGCTGGCCCTGCCCGGTTCGAGCCCGTTGGCGGCGGCGAACTGCCTCCAGGCCTGGTTGACCATGAGGATGGTCCCGTGGTCGTCCAGCACCGCGATGTGGGCGGAGAGGCTGTCCACGACCGCACGGACGAAGCGCTCGTTCTCGCGCAGGGCCTCACCCGCCGCCTTGCGCTCGGTGATGTCAACGCAGAAGGCCATCAAACGCTGCTCCGTGACGGCCACGGCACTCCAAAGAACCCACACGGGCTGGCCGTCGACGCGGCGCAACCGGTACTCGCGTTGCAGCCGGCCTTCGCGTCGGAGCAGGGCGAAATCCGCCATGGTTTCCGCGCGGTCTTCGGGCATCACGGCGTCGGCCACGTTTAAGTTCAGCATCACCCCGGGCTCATAGCCCAGGAGCCGGATCGCTGCCGGATTCGCGTCGACCAGGTTGCCAGCCTGGTCGGCCACGAACACCGCCGAGGGGGCGTGCTCGATGTACGAACGGAATTTCGCTTCACTGGCTTCGGCCTGCGCCTGCGCTGCCATGCGCCGCTCCATCTCCCGTTGCAGCGTCCGGCTCCCGCGCCGCACGCCGATGTAGAGCAGGAGGCTGGTCACGGCCACGAAGCCCCAGCCCTTGTACATGGCGATGCGGCCGAGGAGGGGCACCTCCGAGATGGTCTGGGTAAGCAGCGTGTCCGTGGTGAGGATCCAAAGCGCCGCCACGAAGCCATAGGTCAGGGCGACCCGGAGCGGGAGAGACGCCCCTTGCGGGGTGACCCTCGGGGCCATCGGGGGCGGATGGGCAGGAACTTTGACGGGGCGTGGGCTGTCGGACATTGTCGGCGGCTTCGAGTGCTTAAGGGGCGAATTTAGGTTCGGCGGCGGACCCGGTGGTTGGTCCCAACTTGATGGACTGCGCTGGAACGGAACTGAGCTCGCCCTGGCTTTCCGAATCGACATCGTTCCCGCCGGTGTAGCGTCCGGAGAATCGGGACTCACCACCGGAGGGAGAGACCCCGACGATGCCCCATACCCGAGGCATCCCAGAATACCACGCCGCGAGCCCGGAACAAAACCGGCGGCGTTAGAAGTTCATCCTGCATGGCGCGACGGACCCGGGTTGGGTCCCGGCCACTGGAATGACATCGGATCGTAGGCCCTGTCCCGGAAAAGGCCAGACTTTTGTCCGGCCGACGCTGCGGACGCCTGCGATGCTGGCCTCGCTGTCCCTCGAGGTTGTCGGCATACCACGTGGCTCTCGTGGGGACCGCGGGCTTCATCCCGCTGGGCCGTCCCTGCGCCGGCGTGGGTTCCTGCGGACTGAAGTCCGCGCTCCGGGGGGGCATGGGAAGGAGCCACCTTCCGGCGCAGGCCGACGCGGCCTCAGGGCCGCCATGAACCCGTTGACGGACGGTGGGGTTCAATCCCATGCTCACCGCTTTTGGGACCATGACCAGTCACGAAATCCGCCAGTCATTCCTCGACTTCTTCAAGTCGAAGCAGCACACCGTCGTGCCCTCGTCGAGCCTCATGCCCGACGCGCCGAACCTGCTTTTCACCAACGCGGGCATGAACCAGTTCGTGCCCATCTTCCTCGGACAGAAAGCGGCGGATGTGAGCCGCTGGGCGGGGGCGGTTCCCGGACTGGACACCCGGGCGGCCGACACCCAGAAGTGCATCCGCGCCGGAGGCAAACACAACGACCTCGAAGACGTCGGCCTCGACACCTACCACCACACCTTCTTCGAGATGCTCGGGAACTGGTCCTTCGGCGATTACTTCAAGCAGGAGGCCATCGAGTGGGCCTGGGAACTGATCATCGAACGGTGGAAGTTCCCGCCCGCCCGGCTTTACGCCACGGTTTATTCGCCCGACAAGTCCAAGGGGGATCCGGCCGAGTTCGACCAGGAAGCTTACGACCACTGGGCGCGGCTCTTCACCGCCGCCGGCCTGGATCCGAAGGTCCACATTTGTACCGGCGGCAAGAAGGACAATTTCTGGATGATGGGCGACACGGGTCCGTGCGGTCCCTGCTCCGAACTGCACGTCGATCTGACGCCCAACGGGGATACGCGGGGTGCGCTGGTGAACCGGGGCAGCGCCCAGTGCATCGAGATCTGGAACCTGGTCTTCATGCAGTTCAACGCCAATCCGGACGGCACCTTTTCGCCGCTGCCGGCGCGGAGCGTGGATACGGGAATGGGCTTCGAGCGCGTGACCGGGATCATTCAAAACACGAAAGGGTTCACGGATTTCAGCCGGATCATCTCGAACTACGAGACCGATATCTTCCGTCCGCTCTTCGACAAGCTGGGCGAGATGAGCGGTCGCGCGTACGCCTCCACGCTGCCCAAGTCCGGCAGCGCGGGCGAAACCGAGCAGGAGCGGATTGACGTGGCGTTCCGGGTCATCGCGGATCACATCCGGACGCTCAGTTTCGCGATCGCCGACGGCATCCAGCCGGGCAACACGGACCGGAACTACGTCCTGCGCCGCATCCTGCGCCGCGCGGTCCGGTACGGGCGCACGCTCGGCTTTCACGAACCGTTCTTCTCGAAGCTCGTCGCGGTGCTCGCAGAGACGATGGGGGATGTCTTTCCGGAGATCCGGGCAAAGCAGCGGCATGTCGAGGACGTGATCCGCGTCGAGGAGGAGGCGTTCAACAAGACGCTGGATCGGGGGATCCAGATGTTTGAAGAGGAAGCGGGGCGCCTGTCGTTGGGGAGCGCACGCGGCCCGCGTGCCGAAGTCGGCGGCCCGCCGACTTCGCCCAGTCCCGCCTTGTTCTCCACGGAGGGAAAGCCCGTTCAAGCGGGGCGGGCTCCCGGTGCCGTCTATTCCCGGTGTCGGCTCCCGCATTTTGAAAAGCCGTGGGCGCTGTATCATGTAACGCTAAGCACCCTGGAACGGCGGCCGCTCGAACCCGCGGATCGCAGCATCGTACTCGATTGCCTCCGCCACTGGGACGGCCGCCGCTACCGTTTGGTTGCCGCCTGTGTGATGCCGGATCATGTTCACTTCATCATTCAGCCCGGGATCGAAGCCCAGGACGCCGACGGAAATCCGGTTTTCCACTCGCTCTCGACAATCCTGCACACGATCAAGTCGTTCACCGCCCACGAGATCAACAAACGCGTCGGAAAGAGCGGCGGGGTGTGGGAACAAGAGAAGTTCGATCGCTACATTCGTTCCGATGCCGACCTGGAGGAGAAATTCCATGACGTCTGCCGGAATCCCTGGGACGCGGGGCTGGTTCAACCGCACGAGCCCTGGCCTTGGGTGTGGACGCCGGAGGGAGTCGAACCGGAGCCGGCCGGTCAGCTGGCACAGGCTCCGACGAGTGTTCGGCGAGCCGCCGAACACGGCACGCCAGCGGCGTGCGCTCCCCAATCCGAGGCAGGCGCTCCCCAGGCATCCGCGGTGCTGGCCGGCGATTTCGCCTTCAAGCTTTACGACACCTACGGCTTCCCGCTCGACCTCACCGAACTGATGGCCCGTGAACGCGGTCTCACGGTCGACGTCGAAGGGTTCCACAAGCTCATGGAGGAGCAGCGCGCGCGCGCCCGGGCCGCGCAGAAGAAGGAAATCGTCGAGCTATCCCAAATCGAGACCACCAATCCGACCATGTTCGTCGGCTACGACAAGCTCGAGACCCCGGCCAAAGTTCTCGAAGTGATCGGCCTCAAGGACAAGACGGCCGTGATTCTCGACACGAGTTCCTGCTATGCCGAGATGGGTGGGCAGGTCGGAGACACCGGGGAACTCGCTCGCGGAAGCCGGCTTTGGCGCGTGAACAACACCCAGAAATCCGGCGACACCTGGCTCCACTTCCTGGAGGCCGGCGACCAAACGCCGTGCCTCGGCGACGAGGTTGTCCTCTCCGTCGACAAGCCTCGTCGCGATGCCATCCAACGCCACCACACGGTAACCCATCTCCTGCACTGGGCCCTTCACGAGGTCGTGAGCCGCGAGGCGTCGCAGAAAGGTTCCTTCGTGGGGCCCGACAAGCTGACCTTCGACTTCAACGCGGCGCCGCTGACGCCGCAGCAAATCGCCGACATCGAGCAACTCGTGAACGAGCGCATTCTCGAGAACGCCGGGGTCTCCTGGACCGAGGTGAAGTACAACCACCTCCGGGATCGGAAGGACATCATGCAGTTCTTCGGCGACAAGTATGGCGACTGGGTGCGGGTGGTGCAGATCGGCGGCCAGCCAACGGGCCTGGACGGCTACTCGATGGAGCTTTGCGGCGGCACGCACACTCGCGCCACCGGCGAGATCGGACTCTTCCGCATCACGCACGAGACCGCCATCGCGGCGGGCGTTCGCCGCATCGAAGCGATCGCCGGTCTGGAAGCCTGGCGCCGGGCCGGGGAGGAGGTCGCGATGCTGAAGACCGTTGCCGGTCGTCTGGCCACGCCCGTTCCCGATCTCGACAAGAAGATCGAGAACCTCCTCAGCCATCAGCGCGAGCTCGAGAAGCAGTTGAAGGCGATGCAGCAGAAGGAAGCGGCCGGCGCGGCCAGGGTTCTGCTGGCGAAGGCGCGGACCGTGAATGGAATTCCAGTCTTGATCGAGCGGTTCGATGCCGACGGCGACACCCTGCAGGGAATGGTGAACGAACTAAAGAGCCTCTTCCGCGGGGTGATCCTCCTGGGGGGAGCGAGCCACGGTGCGGTGGCCCTGGTCGCGTCGGTCGCACCCGATTTCACGGCCAAGGTGCAAGCAGGCAAGCTCATTCAGCAAATTGCGCCCGTCGTTGGTGGCAAGGGCGGAGGAAAGCCCGACAATGCCCGCGGCGGCGGCAAGGATGCGACGAGGCTGGACGAGGCGCTGGCCAAGGCCACTTCCCTGCTTTGATCTTCGCTTGTGGGTTTGGGGTTCCCGGGTCGGTTGAACCCGAAGTCGGCCAAAAAGGGGGCTTGACAAAAGGGGCGGGTTCATGGTGCATGCGTGAGATCGTATTAGGTGGGGTGCATCATGAACGCAAAGACGCGTCTGCTCGTGGGAGCCTGGCTCCTGGCGGGTTCGGTTTCCGTCCTCTCCCAGAGTGTCATCATCTGGGATGGTCTGCTTACTCCTGTCACGACACAACCAGCCCAGGGGGTTCTCCTGAGCCAAGGCACGGCCGTGGGTTTCCAGTTGACGCCCAGTGCGCCGCTCCGTCTCGAAACGCTCACCGGATTCATCGGCATGCCCGCCCCCGTGGTGGTGGGGCCGAACGCTCCGTCCTTACCCCAGATCTCGCTGTCGTTGTGGGACGGGGGAGTGGCGGCGGGTATCGAACCGGTCTCCCTGGCCGGGTACGGCCTGTTGCCACCCAGCTACGTGACGCAGTCGCAACTGCGGGTCTGGGGACTCTGGGGTGACCTGGGTAGCATTCCTTGGGTGCTCCAACCGGGACACACTTATGTGGTGGCGGTCTCGATGAGTTCGCCGATTGAGTGGCTGGTGCACAATCCCGTGACCGAGTCCTCGGTCGTCAGCACCGGCATCGATTGGGACACCCTGCCAACGCCGCCGCTGGGTTGGAACGCGCGCCTCACCGGCCTGCCGGTGCCCGTGCCCGAACCGGCCTGGGCCGGCCTGGCGAGCGGCCTGGCGCTTCTGGGACTGGCCTTGAGGCGTCATTTCGCCTCGACCCCGTCTCGTTAGCGCGTCATGGTGTCCATGGGTATGGACACCACCAAGCTTCTCCTCGTCTCGGTTGCCGCCCTCTCGCTGGGGGGCGGCAGTGCCATTCCGGCGAACGCCGGAACCTTCAAGCGCATCCTTATCGACGGTGAGTTCGCCGATTGGGCGGGTGTTCCCCCAGCCATGGTGGACGACGAGGATGCGGCCGGTTCGTTCGATTTCAAGGAGGTGTTCGTGGCCAACGACGAGACCTACCTCTACGTCCGCGCCACGCTCCATGCCCCGGCGAATACCGCGACTTTTCACCACCAGATCATGATCGACGCCGATCAGAACCCGGGGACTGGTTTCCCCTGGGTCGGCGTGGGCTCGGAGATGTTCGTCGAGGACGGCAGCGGCTACCAACAGAAGAACGGGGGGTTCAACGAGGGCAGCGCGAGTGGCTTGGACTGGCAAAGCGCGCCCACGGGTCAGATCCATCAGTTCGAGGCGCGCATCGCCCGGGGCGTTCTCGATGCCGAAGGGGTTGCGGTCTTCCAGCAGACTCTGATCGCCCTCGGTGTCCAGGTGCTGGACCTCAACTGGGCCACGAAGGACGCGGTCAACGGCATCACGTACGAGTTCGCGGAAAAGCCGTTACCCGCCACGGGGAGCCACCCCCTCGTCGGGCTCACCACCAGTTCCTGGGCTTTCGAGGACAGCGGGACCGATCTCGGCGTCGACTGGCGCGAACCCTCGTTCGATGATGTCCTGGCTGGATGGACCACGGGACCCGGCCTGCTGGGCTTTGGCGCGGGCGCCGGAGTCTACCCTGCGCCGGTTCAAACGGCCCTGACGCCGGGCCGCACCACGTACTATTTCCGGACCGCCTTTGACTGGCCTTACGATAATACCGGCATGGCCCTGGTCGTGACCAATGTTCTTTCGGACGGCGCCGTTTACTATCTCAACGGAGCTCGCGTGAAGTCGGTTCGCATGCCGGACGGCGAAGCCGCCTACGGCACTCCAGCGACCGGAGGCCCCGCAAGTGCTGGACGTGCCGACGTGTTCAGCCTGCCTGCCTCCGCGTTGGTCACCGGCGTGAACGTGCTCGCCATCGAAGCCCACCAGGCGACGGCCACCCCGGGCGAACTCGTCTTCGGTCTTTCGCTGACCGCAACGGACAGCGCCGCCCCGGTGATCGAAAACCCCGCCCTGCCTGCCGACCGCAGCATTGCCGAGGGCGACCCCACCACTTTCGACGTTGGCACCGTGCTCGGAAGCCCGCCGCTCACGTACCAGTGGCTTAAGGACGGCCAGCCTCTGGCGGGTGCCACCTCGCCGATCCTGACGCTGCCCGTTGTCTTGTTCGAGGATCGGGGTTCCTACGCCCTGGAAATCACCAATGCTCAGGGGCAGAAGACGACCAGTCGCGCCGCGGCCCTCACCACCACGGCCAGTCCGGTGGCGTTTACGGATCCCATGCTCCCTGCGGACGTGGCGGTTTACCAAGGCGAGGACGCGCAGTTCTCGGTGAGCGTCTCCGGCTCGCCGGTGGTGACATACCAATGGTACCGAAACGGCGCGCTGCTGGATGGCGCCATCAACGCCAACCTGGCGCTGACCGACGTGGCCGAAACCCATGCCGGTGTGTACACCGTGACCGTGAGCAACCGTCTCGGCGCCGTGACGAGCCGCGCTGCCACCCTCACCGTGCTTCAGGACAAGTCCGGCCCCACCCTCGCGGAGGTGACCGGTTCGGCCTCCAGCATCGTTGTGGTCTTTTCGGAGCCGGTCGACAACGCGTCGGCGTCGGTCAAAGACCGCTACTCGGTCTCGGGGGGCGTTACGGTCCTCGCGGCCACCGTGGATGCGGGGAATCCGAACCTCGTTCGTCTGAGTACCACGCCGCAGGCTTTCGGCAGCACGCATGTGTTGACGGCCTCGGGAGTGCTCGACCGGTTCGGCAATTCGACCTCGAGTTCGCTGGCTTTCCGGTCCGCGATCCTGATTGACGGGAACTTCGACGATTGGGCCGGCATCGCCGCGGCCGGTTCCGAGCCCCAGGACACCGCGGCAGGGCTTGAATGGAAGGACTTTTACGTCACGAACGACGCGGAGTATCTGTACCTCCGTTTCACCTTCCATGCCCCGGTCGGCCCGCTGCCCGTGAATCACTATTACCACGTGAATATCGACGCCGACGGGGATGCTGCCACCGGCCGGGCGGTCGCGGGAATCGGTGTCGAGGTGATGGTGGAGAACGGGGGCGCCTACCAGCAGAAGGGAGGCGGGTTCAACGAAGGTGTGGTGAACGGCCTCGACTTCGCACTCGCACCGGAAACCGCGACCCAGGAATTCGAGTGCCGCATTTCGCGCAGGGCAACCTACGACTCCGACGGCACGGCCGTGTTCCAGGCAAGCGACATTGCGCTCGCCTTCGAGCTGATCAGTTCCGCCTGGAGCCTGGTGGACCTTGCGCCTGCCGTCGGCGGCGTGAGGTACACCTTCGTCGAGTGGCCCGCCTTGAACCCGGGACCGCTGCGAATCCGGAGTGCAGCCGGTTCGGTCGAGATTTCCTGGGACGGCGGTGGCACGCTCGAATCGCGAGAGAGCGTCGCAACCGGGAACTGGACGGCAGTTCCCAACGCCACCAGTCCGTACCGCACCAGCCCGTCCGCGACTGGTCGCTTCTATCGACTACGCCAGTAGGGCCATCTCGAGAACGGCCTACCAGCGGATTCGATAGAACTGGGAAGCAACCGCGGAATGGCGCGGTTCTTCGAGGACGCCGCTGGCCGTTTCAGGTGTGAAGGACTCGACAGCGAGCCACTCCCGGAGATCCGTGGAAGTCTCGAGCGTTTGAGCCCATCCTGCCGCCGTGGCGATTTCCAGCCTCAAACCGTCCTTGCCGCTGGGTTCCACCCGGACGAACCGGGGCGAGGCCGGCACCTGGACGCAGAGCGTGGATCCCGGGAGGAGCGAGAGTTCCCAGCCGTTGTCCTTGGGGGCGAGTTCCGCGCCCGAGATCCGTTCGCTCGCCCGTCCGGGCAGGTTAGCGCCATCCAACCGCAACACCCCGGTACGGTGCTCGGCCGTCTCGTTCAGCAGCGTGAAGAAGGTGTCGCCATTCTGACCCGGGCCGAATCGTTCGACGCGGATCGCGGGATCCGAGAACCGGCCCCGGGTCAGGGGCTGCCAACCGGCCTCAGCCACCTGCTTGATCAGCGGCATGTACTTCTTGAACACCGCCCGGTCACGGTTGTACCAGGTCGGGTTCCGCCAATAGGGGTTCTCCGCCGCGTTGTGGCTGAACATCGAGGGGAAGAAACCGTACGCCAGGCTGCGCTGAAAGTACTTCTCGACCAGATCCGCTGAGAGCCGGCTGTAATCGGTGTTCAGCAGGAGGAGATACGGCTTGCCTCCCGACAACGTGCGCCAGAGGGAAAGCTGCGCCGCGGATCCGGGCTGAAACTGCCCGCCCGGAAACCAATCCGTCTCCGTACCCAGGACGTCCAGCCAGGGACAGAGGAACCCGAACCGGTAGGGCACGCCGTTCGCGAACATCAAGCCATCCACGCGGTGAACGTCGTCGCTGATCCAGCGCGTGAATTCGTGGATGGCCAGCCCCTTGAACAAGGCGGGTTGCCGCGTGTCGCTTGCGAAGGTCAAGGGGACCGTCGACCAGCGGAAATGCTCGCGGCGGAAGTTCAGTTCCGCGGTAACGTAGCCTTCCAGGGAGTCCAGGTACTCGCCGTCAAGGCGGGGAGTCACCCCGGGGCCATATGCGCGGTCCCGGATCTGCGCGTTCCAGTGAGCCGTGGCGGCGTTGGGAGAGGCCGGCAGATAGGGATTGGGATTCAGACTCCAGACGGCCCCGTTGGCCCACGGCTCGTTGCGAAAGAGCAGGGCAGGGTGTCCGTCCGCGTCGAACATCGCTGCGGACCGCGACACGTTCGCCATTTGCCGATGGCTCCCGCTTGTTGCCGCGGCGTACTCGTCGCGCACCCGTAACGCCTCCGCTTCGGTGCGCGGCAGCGTCGGTTCCATGGGCATCCACCACGTCATCGGCTCGGTGTACCGGAAGCTGAGCACTCCGTGGGCGTCGTCCCAGGCCACGTTGTTGTTGCCCTCGTGGTATCGGAAACCGAAATCCTGCCAACCTTGAACCGTGCTGACGTCCGTGAAGGGCATCCAAATGCCCTGGTCCCGCGAGCGCACCTTGAAGTGGTCGGGGAAGATGTGCATGTACTTCTCCCACGCCGCGCGAAAGCCGCCGGCCGCGTCGAAATGGAACACCACAAAGCGGAAAGGCGCCGCGCCAGGAAAGCGCTCCGTTTCCGCCACCAGGGCGAAGTCGAAGGCGATGAAGAGCTGCTTGGTCCCGGCGTGGGCGACCAGGCGGTATTGGGCTGGCTGCGCCATGTCGAGTCCCACGGCGAGGCCGGTCGCGTCGTCGTGAACGGCCGCCAGCGGATATACCGACAGGCCTCCCACCGTCCCGCACGGAACCGCGTTGACATTCATGTACTCGCCGCGCCCCGTGATCGTCCGCTCCCGGCGGATGTCGTCCCCCCAGCGCCAGGCTTCGAGCTCCACCGGGAGCGCAAAGAGCAGAAGCACCGCCCGGTCGTGGGTCCGGGTGCTCTTGATTTGACCTTCGATCAGGATGTGATCGGGACGCGTCGTGAACCGCGTTTCCAGGCCGAGGGCGAGTTCCGGGCATTGACCGTTGGCGAAAGCATACACGTCGGAGCCCGAGGCCACATCCCGCACAAGAAAACCCCCTGGAACCGGCCCTGCCAGCTTGCGGTCCCGGACCTGGACGGAGACGACGCGGGTGTCGGACAACTCGAGGCCGAGGCCATCCGGTGTCTCGAAGCGGGTGCGCGGTGCCGGCGGGAGCGGGTTGGCGGTGACGAGTTCCATCGGAGTGCCTTGGAACAGGAGAGCGCCGTCGGCAGCGGCTGGCTCGTTCACCGTCACCTCGTCGAACCACACCCGGCCGGCGTGCCCTCGGAACAGACAATGCAGGGTGAGCGACCGAACCGGTTGATCCGGCAAGATCGTCACCTCGCGTCGCTCCCAGTCATGAGTTCCCGTGGCGAAATTCGCGGTCTGTCCCCAAAGCGGGGTCCCGTCCTGATAAATCAGATCGACATAAAGCGCGTAGCCGGCGTCGCGGCCTCCGGTGACGGCCTCGGCTTTGCTCCAGCCGCTCACGATCAGCGGGGCGACCGAGGTGCGGTTCAGGACGATGGTCTGACTGGCGCCGCGCCAACCCGTTTCGCTTGCGGCCTCGCAAGACAGGGCCTGGGACCCATCGCGGCCGCCGCCGGGGGCGGTCCCATAGCCGTCGGGCGCGGCTTGCCAGCCACCCAGGCGTCCGCCTTGGACGACCTCGAATCCGCCATTCTGGGCGAGGTTGGTCGCGTTTGTGGCGGCTGTCGTCACCCGGAGGACGGGTTCGGCCGCGCGAGCGAAAAGGCCGGTGACCAGCAGCGAAACGGCGAGGGACCAGGAGGTGAACGGCATGGAGCAACGCTATAGCGCCGGAGCCGTTGGGAGGCCAGAACAACCTCGCGGAGCGTCCGTGTAACCTTTGTTCCCGGGGAGGCTCAAGGTGTTCAGATCGAGATGACCAAGATCCGAAATATGAGCATCGAAGGAATGATCCGCGTTCTGGCCGGAAGCATGGTCCTGTTGAGCCTCGGGTTGGCGCAGTTGTTCAGCCCGTGGTGGTTGCTGCTGACTGCCTTCGTGGGTTTCAACCTGATCCAGTCCGCGTTTACCGGCTTTTGTCCGCCCGAGATCCTGTTGCGCAAGCTCAGGAAAGAAAAGTCATCTTCTGAGGGAGAATCCCGGCCATGTTGTCGCTGATTCTCAGCATTCTGGTGGGAGCGGGGCTCGGCGGTGTGCTGGGCTACGTCGGGCAATGCCGCTCCGGGACGTGTCCGCTCACCGCTTCCTGGCCACGCGGCGCCTTTTTCGGAGCCGCTTTGGGGCTGATGTTCCACTTGGGGACGGGGCGTGAACTGGCTGGGGCGCGCGTGCTGCGAGACACCGACGGCCCGGTGCGTCCGGTGGCGAAGACGGACTTCCAAGCGCAGGTGCTGGACTCGTCCACGCCGGTCGTGGTGGACTTCTATGCGACCTGGTGCGGGCCGTGCAAGCGGTTGGCGCCCACACTTGCGAAGCTTGCCGGGGAGTACGCGGGACGTGTTACGTTCGTCAAAGTGGACGTCGACAAGGAACCGGAGCTTGCGTCGCGCTACGGCGTGAGTGCGGTGCCGACGCTGCTGCTGTTCCGGAAGGGTGCGGTGGCGGATGTCGTTACCGGTGCTTTGGGTGAACAACTCCTCCGGCAGCGGATCGAAGCGCTGCTGGCCGAACGCGGGTAGAATCCTGGAATCGGTAAATTCGTTGCGATCGAGTCGAGTTTTGCCGATGCAGCTTCCGGGCCTGCAACCGTCCTGGGCTTCGAGGATTCGATAGAGCAAGGCGCGGAAACCGCTGGAGCAATCGGAGGGGGGGCCGAATGGATGGGAAGGACGTTCACCGGTCTGAGGCGCGCCGCGCTAGTGCCTTGTCGCCACCAGGCGGGACGGGTGGTTTTCGTCGCCCCTTTGGGTTTACGGAGTTGGCAATGCCCTCGCCTTGTGCTTATTTTGGCACACTCAGTGGCGGTAAACTTCAACACCCGGCCGTCATGAAAGCACAAGGCAAGCAAACCGATCAGGTCTTCACCATCACTGCCCCCGGGGCCTCAAGCGTCGCCTTGGTGGGAGACTTCACCCATTGGCAGGAGAAGCCCGTCGCCCTTAAACCGGTGGGCGGGGGCCAGTGGAAAGCCTCGGTGCCGCTGGCACCCGGGACGTACCATTACCGCTTTCTCGTGGATGGCGAATGGCGCGACGACCCCGAATGCACCCTGCGTGTCGCCAATCCGTTCGGAACGGAGAACGCGGTGCGCCAGGTCGCCTAGGCGCGTTCTTCCGTTGGTCACGGTCGTCGTGAGGCGGCCGTTCGGGGGGACGGACGTCCTCGAGCCGAGGTAGTCCTTGAGAAAGGTCTTCGAGCAGCCCGGTTCGCCACGTCGCGTGCTCGCGCGGGTCGCATCGAAAAACAATTGACCCCTCGGGCATGACGTGGCTAGCTCTGGGCCGCAGTGCAATCACAAGCCATCGCCCAGACTCTGGTTCGCGTCGTCGTAAGCGGCTGACGCGGCCTGGGCATTGGTAAACGCCAACAGGTCGCCCGCAGTTCCAATCATGGATTGCGGGCTTTTCGTTTCATATGCGACATACCATCTCCGTGCTCGTCGAGAACAAGTTCGGGGTCCTTACCCGCGTGGCGGGGCTCTTCAGCGGACGCGGTTTCAACATCGACACCCTGAACGTCGCTCCGACGCAGGACCCGACTGTCTCCCGGATGACCATCGTGACCCGCGGTGACGACAAGACCGTCGACCAGATCGTCAAGCAGCTGGAGAAGCTGGTCGATTCCATCGAGGTGCTGGACTTCCGCGAGGGCGAGTTCGTCGATCGCGAACTGGTCATGATCAAAGTGGGGGTGGATTCCCACTCGCGCGCCGAGGTGATGCAGATCACCGACATCTTCCGGGCGAAGATCATCGACGTGCAGCCCAAGACTCTCACCATCGAGATCACCGGAGACGAAGGCAAGGTGGAGAAGTTCATCGAGCTCATGAAGGCCTTCGGGATCATTGAGCTCACCCGCACGGGCAAGGTTGCCCTTCCGCGCAAGTAGGAACAGGCTCGGCGCCTTTCCCGATGGACACAGCCCCCGGCCTCCGGTGCACGCGTCGGCGCTTTCTGGCAACCGCCGTCGGGGCCAGCTTCTCGGCAGGCCTGATATCCGGAACACGGGCCGGCGAGGGGAAGCGCCTCCGGGCGGTGATCATTGGCCACACCGGTCGAGGGGATTACGGCCACGGCTACGACCAGGCCTTCACGGGTGTGGAGCAAGTCGAGGTCGCCGCCGTGGCTGACCCCGATGCCGCAGGGGCCCACGCGGCCGCGGCGCGAGCTGGTGCCCCGCGAACCTACGCCGATTACCGTGAAGCCCTCCGGCGCGAGCAACCCCAGCTCGCCGTCGTTGCCATGCGCCATCCCCGTTTGCACCGGGAGGTCGTCCTGGCTTGCGCGGAGGCCGGCGTTCACTTCCTGGTCGAAAAACCCATCACCGAGACCCTGCCCGAGGCGGACGAAGTCCTCGAAGCGGTGAAGCGAAAACCGGTTCAGGTGGTGGTCGCCCACAATCGCCGCTACACGCTCGACTTCCAACGCCTGGGCGCTCTGCTGGCTGAGGGCTTTGTGGGTCAGGTGCGGGAGATTCACATTCACGGCAAGCAGGATGCCCGCGCCGGTGGTGAAGACATGGCGGTGCTTGGCACGCACGACTTTGACCTCCTGCGGCACTTCTTCGGCAATCCGCGGTGGTGCTCGGCGGACGTGCTTGTGGACGGCCGGCCGGCGACGTTGGCGGACGCGCGCGACGGTCGTGAACCCATTCGCGTGCTGGGCGACACCGTTCGGGCGCGATTCGCGTTTCCCCAGAACGTCTCGGTGACGTGGGACTCGGTTGCGACCCGGGATGGCTGGAACCAGCCCCCGCCCGGGAAAGAACACTGGGCCTGGGAGATCCTGGGGACGCGCCGGGTGATCGGCTATCAGTCCGGAGCCGGCTTCGCGTATCTGGACTCGCCCTACCTGCTGCAACCCTCGAACTCGTCTTCGTGGCAGGCGCTTCCGGAGCCACGGGAGTTCGAAGTCCCGGCGCACCATCGTCACCTGGGCCGGGACCTCGTGCACGCCGTCGAGACCGGGGCGCCCACGCTCTGCGGAGCCGAGGACGGCTGCTGGGCCATCGAAATGCTAACCGCGGTCTATCGCTCGCACCTGAGCGGTTCCCGGGTCGAGTTCCCGCTCCGGGATCGGAGCGACCCCCTGGCCTGAGAACCCAGGCGCGGCCGGGCGGGGTTCCGAGATGGCCGCGTGTCGCTGCAGCGCTCCCTCGAACTCCGTCGCTTTCGAATCTGGCGGGTCGGGTTGGCTCGTTGCATCCCCGGTCGAACTCGGTACTCTCGGCGCATGGCATCCATGGAGCGGGCGGTTCGGAACCCGCAGCGGGTGAGCATCCCGGACCAGGTTCGTGAACTCATCCGCAGGCACGGCGGCGATCACAACAGTGACCTCGTCGCGGATATCATCGAAAATGCGCTGAAGTTGCTGCGCGATGTCAAGCATCGAGGCGACGCCCGCGTCATCCAGACCGCCGTCCGGGAATTGCGTCAGGCCTTTCGTGTCTTTGCTCCTTACGCGGACAAGCGCAAGGTGACCATCTTCGGTTCCGCGCGGCTTCAGCCGGAACGCCCGGAATACCAGGCCGCGGTCGAGTTTGGTCAGCGCATGGCGGCCGCGGGTTTCATGGTGATCACCGGGGCGGGTGGCGGGATCATGCATGCGGGCCATGAGGGGGCGGGTCCGGCGATGAGCTTCGGGGCGAACATCCGCCTTCCCTGGGAACAGAGCGCCAATCCGGTGATCGGCAAGGATAACAAGCTGATTACGTTCAAGTACTTCTTCACCCGCAAGCTGACCTTCATCCGGCATTCGGATGCGCTGGCCCTGTTCCCGGGCGGGTTTGGAACGCTGGACGAGGGTTACGAGGCCCTGACCCTCATGCAGACAGGCAAGAGCCAGCTCATGCCGCTGGTGCTGATTGACGGTCCCGGCGGCAGCTTCTGGAAAACGTGGGATGGCCACATCCGCGATCACCTGCTTCGAAACGAGCTGATTTCGCCCGAGGACCTCAACCTCTACCGGATCACCGACAGCCCGGAACAGGCGGTGAAGTGGATCACGCGGTTCTACCGGAACTACCATTCGAGCCGTTTCGTCCGGGACCAGTTGGTGATCCGGCTGCGGCACGCCCCGTCAGCCTCGGCACTGGAGGCGCTCAACGAGGATTTCTCGAGCATGATCGTGGGACCGCCGGTGCGGATCATCCCGCCGTTGCCCGAGGAGATCGAAGACGAGGAGCACCTCGAATTCTCGCGAATTGCGTTTGGGTTCGATCGAAAATCCTATGGCCGGCTCCGGGAATTCATCGACCGCCTGAACGCCCTCTGAACCGGGACGCGGGTGAGCCCGGCATCTTCGGTCCGTGCGCAGCGCCGGGCCGGACGACGGCGAAGCGAAAGCTCAAAGCAGACTGCGCGACCAGTAAAAGAGGCCGTAGATCACGAGGATGAAAAGGGCCAGCAGCACCAGGAAGCGATTGCGGGCCACGCGCTTCTCGTAACGGAGGGGGCGCAAGCCCTGGACGTTGCCGGCTGCCAGGTAGCGCACCAGGGTGGGATTTCTCGCCTGAGCTCCCCTCAACTGCTGCCACCAGGCGTAAAGCCGGCCGCGAATCCGGCGGCTGCGAACGCCCAGTTCCTCCCGGGCCGGGGTGGTCGGGGCGGGAGTGAACGGATTGGTGACCCGTTGGTGGCTGACCGCTTCGAAGGCGGCTTCCTCGCGTTCGTGCGTCGCTGGATTCGAAGGCGCCGCTCCGGGAGTATGGGGTTGCGTCGTCGAACGGAGGCGCGGCTGGGATTGCTCGTGCTCGATCTGCGAATTCAGCGACGCAATCTGGGCCTCGAGTTCTTTGAGCCGGACCTGCAGCTGCCGCTCGTGGTCGCTGATTGGATCCGGCTTCCTGCCAAACAGTCCCATGGCGCCACGGTTACCGCATCAACATGGCCATCAGCAGCCCGGTGGCCAGCAGCCCCACCAGCGCCACGGGCCAGGTCAATGCAAAACCCAGTTTGAACCAATCCGCCAGCGCTCCCTGCGGAGGGAACCTGAAGCCTGGTTCGCTCGTCCCGGACCCGGGGGCTCCGCCGGGATTGGCGGATTCGCCGCTCAGCACCGGCCACTTGAGCCGGGCCCCGTTCCATTCCATGCGCGCATTCTCCACGGTGGTCAGCGCCCGGGTCAGTTCGGTCTGCCAGTTCTCCGGCGTCCACGCTTCCTGGCGGAGACCCTGGACCCCTGACAAGGCCTCGCGCAAACCCACGAGCGTCTTGCCCATCTGTTCCGCCTCGCGGCGCATCGTGAATTCGGCCTTCTCGAGAACCTCGATGCCCCGGGTGAGCTGCTGCACGATCTCCGGACGGCCGGTCTCGAATTCCGCCTGGCGACGACGCGCTTCCTCGAGGGCGACGCGCTCGCGTTCGATGGCCTCCTGTCGACGCTTGAGGTCCGCCAGTTGCTGATGCCGCTCGGTCAAACGGGCTTCGAGTTCTTCACGGTTCGGCGGCCTGCCGCCGGCTGGAGTTGCGGAGGGGTTCATGGCAGCACCCAATGGCAGCGTCGCGGCAGCCGAGGCGGATGACTGGCTGGCTTGATAGTCACGGTCAATGAAGTCGCTGTCATCGAGCGGCGAAGACATGCGCGGACTCTAACATCGACCCCCTTGCTGTAAAGCCAAGGCCCGACATGACGGCGGGAGCGCGACGTCGAGGTGGTTTGATCCCGGCAGGCGAAGCTCCGCGCCCAGACGCCCTGGGGGATCGCTTGTTCGAGACCCGGCGCCTGCTTACGACGTCGGTTCACCACGGGCCTTCGTGATGGCAATCAAGTCATCTTTCGCGATCGACCTCCGCCGGCACGACCGGCCGGTCCCGCGGAATCTGAGCCTTGAAATCGCCGAGCCAGGGCCAGAGCGTGCGCCGGTTCAGGTCGACTTCCACGACGCAAACCGTGCTCCCTCGGGGCGGATCTCCTTGCGAGGCGAGGCAGGTTCCCACGCTTCAGTTGACCCGGTTCGCGTGGTGGCATGGAGAAAGAGGATCGCGAGCAGGACCAGGCATGGGGAGCACACGCGCCCGCGCGTGTTCCGGCCGGCACCTTCGCCGGTCGGTGGTTCGAGGTTACGCTTGGAAGTGGCGGGCGAGCCGCCCGCCACAGCACCCGGGCCGGGGGCGCTCCCTGGCTTCATGGGGCGGGTGGCTGGCGGGATGGCGCGCCCAGGCGCGGTCGGCCGCGGGGCGGTGAATTGCACGTTTCGGGCATGGTGCGAATCCCGGTGAGCGCAAGCATGCGCCACGGAGATCAGCAGCAGTAGCAGTGAGTGTCACGATCAGTGAGCATTGTAACCTCTCCCGGGCTTGCACCGTCTGCGGCAGCGTGTACATGAAGTCGTGATTGCCCATCCTGGAGACCTCAACTGAATCAAGACATGATAACACGCTCCTTGTCCGTGCTGTCCCTGACCGGCGTCTTCGTCGTGGCCGCCTCCCTGAACGCCGCGGCGCCCCCCGAAGCGCAAGCCCGCAACTGGGCGCAGTGGCGTGGCCCAATGGCCAACGGCATCGTCCCGCAAGGGGATCCACCCCTGGAATGGAGCGAGGACCGAAATGTCCGGTGGAAAGTGCCGATTCCCGGCCAGGGTCACGCGACGCCCATCATCTGGGAGAATCGGATCTTCATCCTGACCGCCGTCTCCGAACCGGCCTCGGTCGCCGCGCTCCTCGAACCGGAGGCCGGCGGAGCCCGAATCCTCGCGGGACAAGCCGGGCCGCCCGGAGCAGGACCGGGGGAGGGCGGACCGGGTCCCCGGCGACGGGGCGGATTCGGGGGCAACCAAAAACCCACCCAGCCCTACGGGTTCACGGTGATCTGCCTGGACCGTGGCACCGGCAAGACGCTCTGGCAGAAGGTGGCGCGCCAGGAGGTCCCTCACCTTGCCGTTCAGGAATCGAACACCTACAGCTCCGGTTCGCCGGTGACTGACGGCGAGCGTCTCTACGTCTGGTTCGGGTCGTTTGGCTTGTACTGCTATGACCTCGACGGGGGGTTGCTCTGGCAGAAGGACCTCGGGAAAGTGGATGTCACCTTCGGCGAAGGCTCGTCTCCAGCGCTTGCCGACGGAATCCTGGTGGTGGTGCAGGACAACAACGCGCAGTCGTTCATTCAGGCGTACGAGGCGAAGTCGGGCAAAGAACTCTGGAGACAGAACCGGGACGAGCGCTCGGGTTGGACGACGCCGTACGTTCTGACACACGGCGGCAGGAAGCAGGTCATCGTGAACGGCTCCAACGCCGTCCGCAGCTATGACCTGAAGACGGGCGAGGTCATCTGGCAGTGCTCCGGGCTGGGTTCCAACCCGGTGCCCATGATCGTTACTGACGACGCGGCGGTCTACGCCTTCTCCGGGCACCGCAATCCCACCGGGATGGCCATCAAACTCGGCGCGACGGGCGATCTTACCGGGACGGCGAACGTGCTTTGGAAGGTGACGGACATCACGCCCTATGTTCCGTCGCCGCTGCTTCACAAGGGCCTGCTGTATTTGCTCAAGCGCAACAGCCAGATGCTGAGCTGCCTCGATGCGGCCACGGGCAAGCCGCACTACGCCGAGGAGCGCATCGAGGCCATCACCGGTTTCTACGCATCACCCATCGCCGTCAAAGACCGCCTGTACTTCGCCGGCCAGAACGGGGTGACGGTCGTCCTCGAACCCGGCCGCCAGTTGAAGGTCCTGGCCACGAACAAACTGGACGATGGCTTCGACGCTTCCCCGGCCGTGGTCGGCAAGGAACTGTTCCTGCGCGGTCGAAAGAACCTTTACTGCCTGGCCGCGGACTGACGCACCGGCAGGTCGGGGGTAGCCTGCTCCCAGGCCTTTCAGGCCTCAGGCGGTACTCAGGATGCCTTTCGCTTCGAACGGTCCCGGCCCGTCGCCGGGGCCGCTGGTTCTGGTCGTTGAGGCGATGAGGCTTGGTGGATTGGCGTGCGCCGGCCCGTCCAGAACGCCCAATTGACGGGGTAAACGTCCGGGTCGAAGATCACGTGGTAGAAGTGCCAGACGATGATCGCGAGGCAGGCGAGGATCGCCTCGTAGTAGTGAATCGTGAGCGCCACATCCACGGTCCAGCGAGGCAGGAAGTGGCTCACCTGGACGGGGAACCAGATCATGAAGCCCGTGACGCCCATGATGATCGTGCCCCACACCACGGCCCAATACTCGATCTTCTCCGCGTAGCCGAAGCGGTCGTGGCACCGAGGTGGCGCGCCGCGGCCGGCCATGTATCGGGCATTGGCGGCGAGTTCCCCGGCGTCCCCCCGCTTCGGCAGGAGATCCTGCACGAGCCGTCGTCCGGCGGCGGTGAAAATCACATAGTACACGTGATAGGCGCCCAAACCCACCAGCACCAGGGCGGCGATTCGGTGGCTCCAACGCCGGATGCTCTCATTGGATCCCAGGACCAGGGCGAGCCACGAATCGGGGTACTTCAGCGCGAATCCAGAAAGGGCCAGCATGATGAAGCTCACGGCGAGGAGCAGGTGCTGCCAGCGTTGCCCCCGGTCCATGCGTTCTTCGCCTGCCAGGGAAGCGCGGCGTGCAGCCATCGCCTTGCGCCACCAGATGAGACCGTTGTGAACCGAGAGCAGACCAACCACGGCGAAAATGAGGCCCAGGTAAATCCGCCTCACCCACCGGTTCACCACGCTGCCGGTGTCGGCGCCCGTGGTCAGATCCGTGTGAACCTTGCTGGTGACGAAGCCGCTGGTCGCGCCCGGATGACACTTGCCGCAGGTCTCAACGAGGTGGGTCGGGTGGATGCTCGATCGCTCATCGGTCGAGCGGAGGATGAGATGGACGCCGTGGCAACTGGCGCAGTTGGCCGCGCGGGTTGAGCCGAGCTTGCCGGCCAGTCCGTGGTAGCTGCCGAGGAAGGTCTTCACGCGGTCCGCGGGCATGCGGTATTTCGCGTTGATCCGTTCGGAGGCGTGGCACTGGCTGCAGATCTGTTCGGAGATCTTGATGGGCGAGGCGCCCTTGAGCTGCTCGATCTTGTGCTCGGAGTGGCAGTCGGTGCAGGTCGGGGCATCGCGGACCCCTGCGGCCAAGGCCACGCCATGAACACTCTCGCGCACATCCTTGTCCTCCTGCTCATGGCATTCGCCGCAGGTCTTCCCCAGATTCCGCGCGTGCAGGCGGGACGTCTCGGCCCCGCGCGGCTGGACGTCGTGAGATCCATGGCAGTCCGTGCAGCCGGGCACTCCCGGTTCACCCTTCTCGAGGGCAATGCCGTGGACGCTCGCGCCGTAACTGAGGGACTGGGACTCATGGCAGGATGCGCAGGCCACGGGTTTCACGGCCACGCCGTCGTCGGGATGTCCCGAACCGATGTCGTTATGGCAACTCCAGCAGGTGTTGGTGGCGTGTCGGGACGCCGTGACCAGCGCGGCATCGACATACAACGAGACGCTCTGTCCGGCGGCATTGGTCTTCGTGAGATCCTTGTCCCCATGGCACTGAAGGCAGTCGTCGTTCGCGATCGGTTCACCCGCGCCGAACGCGATCGGCGTGGTGAAGACCAACAGGGCCACGACGAGCCATGCGGCGAAACGCCGCGCGGGGCTTCGCCCGCATTCACGCCGCGCAGGGCGGCGGGAGCCTGACGGCTCGGGGGCGAGCCGGGTGGGGCGCACGGGCGCCCGACAGAAGTCGTTCATAACGGAAACCGAGTTGTCTCAATGGCGCCTCCGGGTGAATTCACGGTGGGCGGGTGGCGGCTTCAGTGAACCAGCCGCGTGGCCATCGCGTAAACGATCAGGACGAGCAGCACGAGTCCCGTGCCGAAGAAGATGTACCCGAGTGTGCGGGCGATGCCCTTGCTGCGCTCCCACTCGTCACGAACGCGGTAATCGTCCAGGCGGCCTTCGGCGACGAGGCGGTCGTACCAGCGGCGGCGTTCGTGCAGCATCTCCGTCTTGGAGACGCGGCCGGAGAAGATGACGGTGTCCATCGGGAACTTCTCGAGCCGGAAGTGGGTGTTGAAGAAGTGAATCGTGAAGATGAAGCCCGCGGCGAGCAGGGCCTCGTCCGAGTGGACAATCAGGGCCACGTTGATGATCCAGCCCGGCAGGAAGCTGGTGAAGAACGTGGGGAACCACATGACCAGGCCCGAGAGCCCAATGGCGAACACGCCCCAGAACACGGCGAAGTAGTCGAATTTCTCCCAGTACGTCCACCGGTCGAACTGCGGTTTCGGCCCCTTGCCGAAGAACCACTTCTGGTGAGCCACGAAGTCCTTCCAGTCCTGGAAGGTCGGGATCATTGAGTCGGGGCCAAACAGGACACCCACGACGCGACGGAATTCGAGCCGGCCCGTCGTTGGATTGAAGACCTTGCGGCGTCGGGTCCAGGCCAGCCGGACCAGTTGCGCGGCGTGCAGGGCGAAGTAGAGGAACGTGATGAGCGCGCCGAAACGGTGGAGCCAACGGGCGGTTTGGGCGCCGCCGATGACCTGGAAGAGGGCCTTGGCCCAGTCGGTGTGATAGAATTTGAGCGGCATGCCCGTGATGACGAGCAGGAGGAAACTCGTGACCACCAGCAGGTGCAGGAAGCGCTCGAAGGGGGCGAAGCGCGTGAACCACTCCCCGCCCTTCTGGGTTTCGATCTTGGTTTCCCGGAAAGTCTTCGAATCGTGCAGGTACAGATAAACCGACCGGAACAGCCAGAGGGCGGTGTGGCCCCCGAAAAATGTGAACACCGCGATCAGCAACCCGGTCATGAACACAAAGACGCCGTGGAGTTGCGGGTAGTTCTGGCGGTCGAGCGGGTCGGCATGGGGCAGGTAGCCCGCGAAACCGGCGTTCGCGTTCGGATGACAGGCCTGGCAGGTCTGCACGATGTTGCTCGGAGACAGGCGGGAGGCGGGATCCGAGGGGGGCAACACGTCGTGGTGACCGTGGCAGTCGTAGCACGCGGCGACTTCCGCGTTTGAGCCCGCCTGACCCAGCTCCATGGCCTTGCCATGGTAGGTCTCATGGTAGCGCGTCAGCCGGTCCTCGTGGCACTTGCCGCAACGCTGGTCGCTGACCTTCTTGAAGTGACCGTTCAGCGGCGGCTCGATTTCGTGCGCGGTGTGGCACGCGGTACAGACGGGGCCTTCCTGCTTGCCCTCCGCGAGCAGCTTGCCATGCACGCTCTTGGCATAGACTTCCTCGACCTTGACGTGGCACTTGCCGCAGGTCTTGGTGATCTCCGCGTGACTGATGGGGGAACCCTGGTCGTAGCTGCGCTTGATGTCGTGGACGCCGTGGCAGTCGTTGCAGGAGGGAGCCACGATGAGGCCCATCTTCAACAGGGCGCGGCCGTGGATGCTGTCGAGGTACTGCGCGCCCACGTTCGGAAACCGAAAGTGGTATTCCTCCGTCATGCCGGGGTTGCTGTGGCAGTCGGCGCAGGTCTTGGGGAGGTTCAGCTTGAACACCGGCGAGTCGGGGTTCTTTACCGGAACGATGTAGTGCGATCCATGACAGCTGGAGCAGGTGGCCGCCTTCGCGGCGCCACGCTGGTGGCTGGTGCCATGGATGCTCGTCGAGTATTCCTGGGCCTCCTGCTCGTGGCAGTCACCGCACTGCGCGGGAGGCAACCCGGGGTCGTGCTCGGGTTTCACCCCCACGTGGCAGTCGATGCAATTGAGCGCGCCATGGACCGACTGGGTGAACCGATTGGTGTCCACGGCCGCCATGGGGACTTCCTTTCCCGCGAGCGTCTTGGTCAGCGTGGGGTCGGTGTGGCAGTCCAGGCAGTCCGTATTCGTAACCTCCGGAGCCTGCGCCTCGCTTTCGGGGGCGGGCTCGGCAGCAGTCTCGGGAGCTGCCGCCTCCGCTGCCTGGCCCCAACCGGGGGACGTCGTCGCGAGCAATGACAGCAGCGAGATGAGGAGCGGCAAGCCCCGCCGCACCCGGCGTGGAATATCCATGAGCGAGAATTGGTCTGAGTCCATTCCTGAAAGTTCGTCCCGCGGGTTTACGGCCCACCGGTGTGGCAATCGTGACACGCGAAGTCCGGGTCCCATTCTTCGCCGGGATGTTTGAATTCCAGACCACCGGGATTGAGCTGGGCCAGTTCCTCACTGGCACCCTGCGCCAGGATGGTGTGGCACTGCCGGCAATCCTTGAACCCGATGACCCGTTGGCCGTCCGTCGAGACATGCTTGTCATCGTGGCACCGGACGCAGCCCGGCCAGTCTTTGTGGCCGATGTGCTCCGGGTAGGCGCGCCAGTTCGCCTTCATCTCGGGGAAGAAGTTGCGGCGGTAGATGTCCTGCACCGCCGCGATGGCCGTTGGGACGCGCGCATCACCCGGGTAGGCCGTCTCGAGATGGTTGGCGATCGCCGCCAGGGCTTCCGTGCGGTTGGTGAAAGGCTGGGTGACGATGTAGGTGGCGTTGCTGCGGATGGAGGGAAGCGCGGGGTCAATGAGGCCAAACGCCATGGCGCGGTCCACGGCCTCGTTCGGTTTCTCGTACACGTGGGCGGGTCGGTTGTGGCAGTCAATGCAGTCCATGGTCCGGATCTCGGACTGGACGACCTCGTTGGTGAAATCCGACGAGCGGAACTCGGTGACCTTGCCGTCCTTTTCGGTGAGGCGGACCCAGGGGATTTTCAGGCGTTGCGGATCCGTGGCGAGGTACTCGACCTTGTGGTCGCGACTGGTGTGCCAGTGGATGCCTGCGACGGGTCCTTGACGGGCGGTGCCGCCGCCGACGTGAAGCATGAGCGACACGGAGTACTCCGTATTGGTGACATCGCTGAGCCGGCGACTGAAGGTGCGCACCAGATCGCCGGAGAACCGTTCGGGCCAGTGGCATTGCTCGCAGGTGTCCTGGGCGGGGCGGAGGTTCTTGATGGGGGTGGGCACGGGACGCGGGAAGCTGTCAGCGAGGGTGGCGATCACCTGGTGCAGGCCGGAGAGCTTCGCCTTGACGAACCACTCGGCGCCGGGGCCGATGTGACACTCGACGCAGGCGACGCGGGCGTGCGGCGAGTGTTGGTAGGTCACCATCTCCGGCTCCATCACGGTGTGGCACGCCTCGCCGCAGAACGTGGTGGACTCGGTGAAATGGTAGCTTTGGTAGCTGCCAATCGCGGTCACCACCATGAACAACGCACTGCCCCCCAAGAAGTAGCCCAGGACCCGCCGGTCCCGCCGCCGGGACAGGTCAATGACCAGGGGGATGGGCTCGCCGCGCACCTGGACCTGACGCCGCCGGAGCAGAACGCCCAGGATCACCAGAGCGAGCCCCAGCAGGGTGAACACCGGGGAGACAAGATAGATGAGAATGCCGAGGTACGGATTCGACCCGCTCTGGATGGTGTCCACCAGCAACAGCATGAGGGCGGCGAACAGGCTGGCCGCCATCGTGACCAACCCCGTCAGGCTGATCCAGTTCCAGAGCCGGGGAAACCGGAGCTGCATCCCACTGGGCGGATTGTGGTTCATGGCGTGTTGTCGCGTGTCGGCCTGCGCTGCTGCATCCCGCCTTCCTGTGCGGACACTGGCGCCGCCTCGGAGACGATGAGGTCAGGATAATGCGGGGTATCGCTTCGGCTCACCACGACTTGCCCAAGGCTAGCCGTATCTTGGCTTGGAGGAGGGCTTGGGAAGGTGGGTGGGAAAGCACAACGACCGCCCGGGCACACTGCCGGGGCGGTCGTTGGCAAGGGGGTGGAAAGGGCCTCCGGGCGGAAGCCCGGTGCCGGTTCCGCTACTTCTTCGCGAACTTGCGCACGTAGGCGACGAGTTCCTTGATCTCCGCGTCGGAGAGATCTTCCTTGTAGGCCTTCATGAGGGTCTTGTCGCCCTCCTTCTTGCCTTCCTTGGTGATCTTGAAGGCTTCCTCGTCGGTGAACTTCGCCTGCGCCTTGGCGTCGGTGTAGTCCATGACCTTGAGCTTCTTGCCCATGGTGGTCTGGCCCTTGCCGTCGGCGCCGTGGCATTTCTGGCAGTGCTTCTCCCAGTTGGCTTTCACGTCGGCGGCGCTCAGGGATCCGGCCGCCAGGAACAAACCAGTGAGTAATGCGATGGATGTTAGTTTCATAATGCTGCGTTGCGCGCTCAAACTACGGTCTGTTGGACCTTCGTCGTCAATTAGAAATTCAACAGCACCTAAAACCGGTACTGTACGGTCGAATACAGCATGTGGGCGTCGTAATCCCGGTTGCCTCCTGAAAGCTCGTCGTGGCTGGTGAAGAACCCGTACTTCAAGGAGACCCGCACGCGCTTCGACATCCGGCGTACAATCCCCGCGGTGACGCCGTGGTCTTCGCCGCCCGCGCCGTAGGGCTGACCGAAGGCGGAATTGTCCTCGTAGTTGTCGGCCCGGTAGAACAGGTATTGGCCTTCGAGATCGGTCTTGTCGTCGAGCGCGTAGCCGACGGTGGCGTTGCCGGTCCAATAGGTGTTCTCCGCGTTCAGCACCGCCGGGGTCAGGTCGCTGGCCGGCGTCGTCGTCCGGTCCCACACGTAGCTCAGGCTTCCCAGGAGATAGACCCGGGTGAAGGGCACCCAGCTGATGCTGCCGCTGCCGATGTAGCTCGTCATGTCGGAAGTCTGGATCTCCGGCAGGTTGTCGGGCTGGGTGTCGATCGTCGAGAGCTGCATGTCGTAACGCCCGATGACGGAGAGATTGTTTCGCGGCCGCCAGGTCACGCGGAAGTTCACGTCGTCGGTGATGAAGCTCTGGGCGCGAAGGAAGGCCGAGTAGCGGTTGGGGCTGTCGATCAGGTTCGACGTCGAATCAAGCGAATGGTCGAAGTCGTTGTCGCGGCGCTTGTGGTAGTACTCTGCGCCGAAACTGAGACGGCGCCACGGATACCAGTTCGCGCCCGCGGTGTACTTCTGCGCGAAGCGCTGGTCGTCGGTCTCGCGGTTCATGACCAGCGCGCTGGTGGTCTGGTTGAGGCGATTCTCCTCGAGGTCCCCGCTGCCTTGCAGCCAGTAGCCCTTCGCGTAGAACACCCAGTTGGTGAGGCCCGTGTAGCGGAGGTCCAGCCCTTCCGAGACGTCCAGCAACCCGCGTTCGCTCTCCGCCAGGTACGGCGTCCCGGCGAACGGAGCCGCCGGGGAAAGCGACAGCGAATTGCCTTCGGTGTCGCGGGACTCGATGCGGAGCGAGGGCACCAGCACGAGTTTGTCGGTCAGGTTGGCCATGAAGTTGAGATTGCCCACGTGCTGCTGCACCGTCGCGCCACCGACCAGGTTGTCGAACGTGCTCGAGGCGGGAAGGCGCTGGGCCAGGTCGGGATCGAAGGCCAGGCCATAGCGCCGGTAGCCGGAAATGTCCGTGTTCAGATCGGTGTACGCGTAGCCGGCGCTGAACGTCATCTTGCTGTTGAACCGGGACACGGTGTGGGCATGGACATTGAACATGTCCGCCGTGGTCTGATCGCGCTGCGTGACGTGCCGGTCGAGGCCCGCGCCTTCGCCCGGGTATTGTCGCATCAGCCGCGCATCGTTGTTGTCCTGGCGCTCGTACCGGACGCCCAAGCCCACCTGGGTAACCCCGAAGGTGTGGGCGAGGTCGGCCATGACCAGGTCCCGCACGCGATCGAGCTCGAGCAACGTGGGGACAATGTTCCGCGTTCCCAGGCCGCCGGTGTTCCCCGAGGCTCCCCAAACGGTGGAGTCCTTCTGTCCCTCCCGCTCGGTATGCGCATACCGGAAGGTGAACTTCGGAATTTTGGGCAATCGCACGCCGGCCTCCACGTAGATCTCCCGATCGTCGTACGCGAGCGTATCCGGATAGAGCGAATACCAGGCCTGGGTCGGGGGGAAGTACCCGCCGCTGCCATCGGAATAGATGCGGTCTTCGCTGTAGCCGACGCGGAAGAAGCCCTTGTCCGGCAGGTCGAAATCGAGTTTCAGGGCGTAGTCGTGCTCGTCGAAGATGCCGCGACCATCGACTTGGAAAAGCCCGTCCTTGGCGAACCCCTGTTCATAATGGAAACCGTCGACGCCTCCGAAGGCGCCGTCGGGCAGCCCGTAGCGTTGCTGGAACGCCGGCTTGTGACCGTCGATGAACGTCCCGCCTGCTCCCAGCTGAACCCAGTTCTTGAGGTCTCCGGAAGCGGATTCCGCGGCTTCAGCTTCGGCTTCGGGTTCGGCCTCGGCTTCCTTCTCGCCCGAGGCTTCGGCCTCCGCTTCGCCGGGAGCCGCTTCGCCGGGTGGGGCACTGTCCGGGGTGGCTTCCGGGGCCGTTCCGTCGGGTTGCGCTTCGGCCGGCGTGGCGGCGGCCGGCTCCCCGGCCTGGGGGTCGGCCTGCGGGCTTTCCGCGTCGGCGGCCCAGGTCCCGGCCGCGAGCGGCAGGGTCAGGAAGGCGCCGAGGACACGGTTGGCGGGTCGTGAGAGAGTGGAGATCCGTTTCATGAAAGCCTCCGGTTTGCTCAGTACCGCAGTGAAGAATTGACCTGGGAGCCGTGGACCGCTTCATGGCAGCCGGCACTCCAGCAGGCACCTTGGGAGAGGAGGTCGGTGTGATCCTGCCCGCCGATCAGGACCACGCCACCGCCGGCCTGTTGCTGGATGTGGCACTTGGCACACAACGACGCGTTGCGCTGGGTGAGCAACTTGTCGTTCACCGATCCGTGCGGGTTGTGGCACGTGGTGCAGCCTTCACGCATCGCCTCGTGTTCGAAGACGTACGGTCCGCGTTGCGCGTTGTGGCACTCGTAGCAGGCTTCGTTCGCAGCCAGCAGGGCCGTGCCGCCACCCCGGATGGCGGGTCCGCGGTGCGGATCGTGGCACTGGGTGCACGTCAGTTTGCCCTCGGGAACGGGATGATGATAGGGCAGGTTGAAGGCGGCGTGGGTATCCAGATGGCACTGGTAACAGGCCGTCGGGTCGCGCTCGGGGTTGATGATCGTCCCAGGCTCGCCGCCCGATTCGCTGTGCCGGCTGCCCGCCCCATGACACGACTCGCAGCCGATCTCCGTGGCGTTGACCCCTCTCGCCATGAGGTTGGCGTGACTCGCGGTCCTGAAGTCCCGCACCAGTTCCTCGTGGCAATCCGCGCAGGCCGAGGAACCGATGAACGTGGCATCGGGGACCGTGGGGGGCGCGACCACCGTGCGCGACAAGGTGCCGCACGAGATGGCCAGGGCGGCGACCGCCAGGCTCCCGACGACGACGCCCCAGGGGCGCTGTCGTAACCGGGCGGCGAGGTGGCCCACAAGGGTGGCTGACTGCGATGGAAGCCGGTTCATGACGCTGTGTTTACTCGCGGCAGAAGAATCACAATCGCTTGTTTGGCTCAAGGGAAATCTCATTGTTCTGCAACTTAAGCCTCCGGACGCGAGTTGCTGGTCCGGCGAATCCGCGGGAAAGCCGGCGCCGTCATGGCAGCCGGAGACACAACCCGAGGTGCAGGGAATGGCCGATGCTAAAGGCTTCCGCGGCGTACTTTCAGAAGGGAATCGTCCAGCCGACGTCGCGGGCCTGCTGCTTGGTGTACGCCACGCCGTGGATCTTTCGCCCTTGGGGATCCAGGAGTGTGATGATGCCGCCCTGGTTCGAGAGCGTCATGGGTGACTGGACGACCACCTGGGTGGTCGCTCCCGCGGCGAGGCGGCCCGTGAGCGCCATTTTGGCCTTCTGCTTGTCGACCAACTTCCAGCCGGCGAGGTCAAGGTCGCGATTGCTGCGGTTGAGCAGCGTCACCACCTCGCGTTCGGGAGACGCGGCGGGGTTGACCAGGGCGGCGACGATGCGGACGAGCCCATCCGGAACCGCCTCCGTCGGAAGTTCGTCGTCCGTCGGTTGCCCGGGATGCTCGTCTTCTCCGGGCTGGGGCGCCGGTCCGGGGAGTGCATGGCCGGTGGTGTCATCCGTGTGCCATGCCTGGCTCTGGAAGGCCGTGAAGACGGCAATCCACTGCCGTTGTTCCGGAAAGTGGAAGATCAGGCCGCCGTCCTGCCAGACGCCATCGGCGTCGCGAAACGCGCTGCTGTTGCCCTGGTTCATGTGGATCTCGTGAATCCCGCGACCCGGTGAGAACCCGAAGTAGCTGTCCGGGCGGTTCGCCTCGGGCCCCCAGGTGGCACCGAAGGCAAACAACTCGGCGGTCTCATCCGCCAGGGCGCGCTGGGCGATGGCGTCGAACTTCTCGTTGAGGTCGTTGTCGGGACCGGGCAGGTTGAACGGCAACGGAACCATGCGCATGGGGTTGAACAGGTTGCCGCGGATGAAGTCCAGGCCGCCCGCATCGGGCCGTCGCGGAAGGGGGTGGTATCCCGGGGCGAGCGTCTCGAGGAGGTCCGTGATGGGATGCCGGAAGCGCTCCTCGATGAGGTACAGGAGTTCCGAGGGCTGCTGCCGGCTTTTCACGTTGACCGCGACGCGGTAGCTCAGGGGCGTTCCCCGCTGCGGCTCAGGATCCGGGGTGACGCAGTGGATCTGGTAGTGCGGGTTGTTGCCGGCGCCGAGACGTCGGTCGATGGGACGCGCGCGGAGCACGCCGTAATTGGCGATGGGCATGGAAGTAAGTGGAATGGGGTTCAGTGCCGGTCGGGCTTGGTGCAGATGGGACAAGCTAGCAGGAACCCCGCGCGTCGCAAGGGGCTCCGAGCACGCGACACGCCCCGCAAGCCGCCCCCAGGTCGTGCAAAGCCCATTCGCCTGACAGACTTCCCACACCGCCTGGAAGCGTGTAGCCTCGCCTCGTGAGTGCGTCCCGTACCCAGCCGCTGCTCCTGGTGATTTGCGTCCTCCTGCTCGGACCGTGCCTCGAGTGCGGCGCCACGACCGAGGGGCGTCGTCCTCACGTGCTCCTCCTGCTGGCCGACGACCAGCGGGCCGACACCATCGCCGCCCACGGCAACCCCCACATTCGCACGCCGAACCTGGACCGGTTGGTGGCCTCGGGCTTTAGTTTTCGCCGGAACTACATCTTCGGGGGGAATAGCGGCGCCGTCTGCGTGCCCAGCCGGGCGATGCTCATGAGTGGCCGGACCTGGCTCCACGTGGACTGCCCCACGCTCAAGCAGGTGCGACTCCTCCCCGAGCACCTGGGCGCCCACGGCTACATGACGTTCGCCACCGGCAAATGGCACAACGGCCAGGAATCGTGGCTTCGCGCCTTCCAACGCGGGAAGAACATCATGTTCGGCGGCATGTCGGACCACAGCCAGGTTCCGGTCCGGGACCTCGGCTCGGATGGGAAACTCACACCGGAGCGAGTGGGCGGGAAGTTCTCGAGCGAGCTGTTTGCGGATGCGGCCATCGAGTTCCTTCAGGGCCACGATGCCGCCCAGCCTTTCTTCGCTTACGTGGCCTTCACCGCACCGCATGATCCCCGCATGCCTCCCGACGCCTATCGCCAGGCGTACTATCGCGATCTGCCTCCCGTGCCTCGCAACTTTCGACCCCAACTCCCTTTCGACAACGGCATGATGCGCGGGGGGCGGGACGAAAACCTGGCCGCGTGGCCCCGGACCGAGTCGGTCATCCGGCAGCAATTGGCGGAGTACTACGGCCTCATCACGCACCTGGACGAGCAGATCGGCCGTATCCTGGAGGTGCTGAAGGCCAGGGGGTTGGCGGAATCCACCCTCGTGATCTATGCGGCCGACAACGGCCTCGCGCTCGGAAGCCACGGCCTGCTTGGGAAGCAATCGGTCTACGAGCATAGCATGCGCGTGCCGCTCGTGGTGTCGGGTCCCGGCATTCCCCAAGGGGCGTCCACCGACGCGTTCACCTACCTGCTGGACCTGTTTCCTACTTTGTGTGATGTCCTCAATGTGGTCCCGCCGTCCGGGCTCGAAGGCGTGAGTCTGCGGCCGCTTTGGGAAGGACGACTCGCCGCCGTCCGCGAGACCATTTTCCTCCCCTATCTGGACATCCAGCGGGCGGTCCTGGACTCCCGGTGGAAACTGATCGTTTATCCCCGAATCGGTTACCAGGAGTTGTTCGACCTCGAGACAGACCCCGACGAAATGGTCAACTTGATCACCCGGTCGGAGTTCGCGGGAGAGGCCGTCCGGCTCCGAAAGGTGATGGAACAGTGGCAAAGCCGCGTAGGAGACAGCCTGAGTCTGCCCGGCACGAACCGGACCCCCGACCGTGTGGATCTCACCGGCCGGAAACGGGAACCGGACCAATGGCAGCCAGCGTGGATCGTGAAAAAGTACTTCGAGTCCGCCGCCGCGACGAACCGCTGACTCCCTCTATGGGCGATGCGGCGACGAGCCGGTGCTTCGTTACTCCGTGCTCGACACTCGACCCGCGGCAAGCCGGAGCGTGCGCGACACACATGTGGGCATTTCGTGGGGCCGATGGGTCACGAAAATGAGGGCGCATCCCGTCTCCGCCACAAGTTGGTCCACCCTACCCAGGAGCAGGCGGCGTTGGTCGGAATCGAGCCCCTGGCACGGTTCGTCCAGGATCAGCAGCGGCGGACGCTTCACCATCGCGCGTGCGAACAACACCAGGCGTTGATTGCCAAAGGACAACGCCCCGAAGCTGCTCCGGGCGAGACGCGCGAGTCCAAGCGCGGCCAACTGTCGCCGGCCCTCGCGGAGCTGCCTCCGGGAGCAGGGCTGGTACAGGCCGATGCTGTTGAAGAAGCCCGAGCACACGACGTCCAAGGCGGACCAGCCCTCCGGGTAGTGCTGATGGAGTTCCGGCGACAGCCAGCCGAGGCGTTGCCGCATCTCCCACAGGGTCTGCGTGGAATCGACGGATTGCCCGAACAGCCGGATGTCCCGCGCGTAAGCCTGGGGATGATCACCCTGGATGAGGTTGAGAAGGGTGGTCTTGCCCGCGCCGTTGGGTCCCAGCAACGCCCAGCATTCCCCCTCCCGAACGGTCCAGGTTACTTCACGAAGAATGCGCCGGCGTCCGAGGGTGATGCTCACGCGCTGCAGCTCGATCAATGGTGTTCCGGTCCGCGGGGACCCTGACCGCGGTGCCGGTCGCCGCCTTCCGCCGCCGAGAGAGGGGGCGTCGCGGTCGAGGCGGTGAATTGCCCGCCAGATCGGCAGCATCTGCTCTCGTGTTCCCTGTCCCTCGATCCGATGATCGCGGACCAGGAGGAGATGCGACGTTGCCGAAGGCAGGTCTTCCTCCCGGCTGGTGCAAAAGAGAACGTGGCCGCCGCTCGCCATCCATCGGTCGATGGTGCGCCGGAGGAGACCGCGGCTCGCGAGGTCCAGACCCGCGTACGCGTCCTCGAGGACCAGCAACCGCGGCGACTTAAGGAGGGCGTGAACCAACAGCGTGCGGCGCATTTCGCCGTTGGAGAGACAGACCAGCCGGCTTCGGAGGAGCTTCCCGAGCCTCAGCCGCCGGGTGAGCTGCTGGCGGCGTTCCCCGAACGCGCGGGCGCCGACCGGAGGAGCATCGACCTGAAAGGGGTTGTATCCTTGAACGCACTCCCACGAGAGGAACCGGGAAACCGTCCGCTCCCCTTCGTGCAGGCCATGATGCCACCGTGACTGGTAGAACGAACTCTCCTGCTCCGCGATCTGCCGTTGGACGCGCGGTGAAACCGGCGCGATGGGATCGACCCCCGTCCGTCCATGGCCGTTGTCTTCAAAAACCGCGCCGCACATCTCGCCCCTGACGAGCGGCACCAACCCCAGGATCGCGTCGACCAGGAGGGAGCGGCCCGAATCGTCGGCGCCCAGGATTGCCCACTGTTCCCCCGGCCTCCACGTCCAGCGGGTCTGCCGGAAGCACGGGCCACCGTTTTGAACCAGGGCGGCGGCGTGCAGCACCAGGAACTCCTGGCCAGGACTCGATTCGGACGCTGACGGCGAGCGGCCCGTCATGGACTGACGCTGAACCGGACTTCGCGGGCGTGCGGTCCCACGCTCAGGTTCGCTTCCGCGGCGCTGGACGATGTGGAGGCGCCGAGGAAGCCCCATGCCAATCGCGAGATCCGAGCCCGGGTGGTTTCTGGCGGCGACGGCGCGCGGCAAGAGGCGACCGCGATCAGGAAGGCGGCTGCGTCGCGGCAGGGAGTGCGGCTCGCAGGGATGCGACCTGGCGTTCAAGTTCGCTCAAACGGCGCAGGGCTTCGGGCAGCTTTTCGAGGCCGACGACCTGGCGTTTCGTCTGCAGGGCCGGGCGCGCCGGTGCACCCAGCCAGACCTGGCCGTCGGGGATGTGGTTCATGACGCCGGCCTGGGCACCGATGGTGACGCGGTTGCCGATGGTGAGATGGTCCGCGAGCCCGACCTGGCCGGCCATGGTCACGTAGCTGCCGACTTTCGTGCTGCCGGCGATGCCGACCTGTGCGACCAGGAGGCAATGCTCGCCGACGCTGACGTTGTGGGCGAGGTGGACGAGGTTGTCGATCTTCGTGCCGCGCCCGACCCGTGTGGCCCCCAACGCGCCGCGGTCGATGGTGACATTGGCGCCGATCTCGACGTCGTCCTCGATGATCAGATGCCCCGTCTGCGGCACTTTGCAGTGCGCGCCGCCGTCGAACACATAGCCGTAACCATCCGAACCCAGGACGGCGCCCGCGTGAACCCGTACCCGCGCCCCGAGTCGGGTCCGATCGTACAAAGTGACATTGGGAAAAAGCCTGCTCTCGCTGCCGATGACGCAGTCCGCACCCACCACGGCCCCGGCCATGAGCACCGCCCCGGGCTCAATCCGGGTGCGTTCGCCCACCACACAGAACGGCCCGACCTGAACGCTGCGATCCAGGCAGGCCTCCGCGTGAATCACCGCGCTGGGGTGGATGCCGGGTACGGGCGGCGGTTCCGGGTGGAAGAGGGCGAGCGTCTTGCCAAAGGCGACCTTGCCGTTGCGGACGCGAATGATGGTCTTCGCGGACGTCGCGTCCAGGGACGTAAGAATCGCGGTGGCCGGACTCGCCTCCGCCTTGGCGAGATACTCGCTCTCGGCGGCGTAGACCAGGTCGCCGGGGCGGGCGGTCGCAGCATCGGCGACGCCATGCAGCGGGGCGGCGGGGTCGCCTACAATGTCGCCTTGAAGGTGGCGGGCGAGTTCGCCCGCGGTGAACGTTGGCATGGTGGGAAAGCGAGGTGCGGAGTTAGGGGCCCCGTTCGACGACGATGCGGTTGGCTTCGTCCAAAACGATGACCTGCGGTTCCCAGCCGCGGGCGTCGACCTCCTCGACCAGCGCGTAGCTCATGATCGTCAGCACGTCCCCCGGTTTGCCGAGGTGAGCGACGGCTCCGTTCAGGATGATCTCGCCCGCCCCCGGTTCGCCCTGGATGGCGTAGGTCTCGAAGCGATGGCCGTTGGCCTGGTTGCCGCAGAGAATGCGCTCGTAGGGCCGCAGTCCGGCCCGTTCCATCAGGTCCGCGGAGATGGTCAGACTCCCCTCGTAATGGAGGTTGGCGTCGGTAATGCGCGCGCGGTGGATCTTCGATTTCAGCAAGTGAATCTGCATTCGTCGTGGCCGGCAGCCCGTTAAGCTGCCGGAGGTCAAGCTCGCAACGCCTCTGCCCGGCGTCAATCCCCGGAAAAGTCGCGGCGACTAGGGTTGCGGACGTGGCTCGGCCGGCGGATCGGGGGAGGTCGGTGGCGCCGGGTTGGGGGCGGACGCCGCGGGCTGCCGCCGTTCGAGCCCCGCGAGTTGAGCGCGGACCAACCGGGTCGTCAGCGCGACTTCAAACTCGGAAATGCCCATCGCCCGCGGATCGACATCGAACGCCACGAGCCAGCGATCCTCGACGGGGCGATATCCCAGCTCCCGGTTGAACCGGTGCTCGAGGTCGGGCATGTGGCCGGCACCGTAGAACACCGCCACCGAGTCGCGGGACGTGCGGGACTCGATGGCTCGTTGCACGTCGAGAACGACCGCGCGATTGCGCTCCTCGATCAACACCCGGAGCAGCCGTTGCATCCCCGCCGGCAACCCGGCGATCCCGGCCAGATCATTGGGCAACTGGCTCAACATCTCGATCATCGCGAGCTTCGTGGCCGCCTGGAGCCTGGTGCTCGCGGCCAGCAGCGACACCCCCAACCGGGCAAGGCCCCCCACGAGTCCTTCGCCGCTCATCGCCTGCACCAAGGCCCCGAACTCAACCGCACCCTCGACCGGCGCCGTTTCGTCCGAGGCCGCCGCCGTGTCGACGAGGTTGGTTTGATTTCCGAGGATCCGGGCGATTTGCTCGAGCTGGAGATCACTGTTCTGGAAATGCCCCCGATCGTAATTGATCTCGTCCAGCTGGAAGGTCAGGCCGAGCGCCCGGGCCAGTTCGGCTTGAAGCGAAAAGCCCTCACTCCGGCCAGGGCGGCCTTCGTCATCGGCCCGGACCGCCTCGAAGAGCACGAGGGAACACCCGTCCAGGAAGCGCTGAAGGTCCTGATAGTAACGGTGAGTTCCCAGGTGCGTGACGCCCACCAGCCACAGCGTCGGACCTTCGCCGTCCTCGCGGGCCATGCGGCGCATGGCGACCTCGAGGGTCGAACTCCCCTGCGCCCCCTTGACCGAGCGAAGGTACGGCTTTACGTCCTCGAGCGACGCTGCCAGTGACGTCCCGGTCGCCAGCCACGTGCCCAAAGCCAGCCGCGCCCAGCTCCGCCTCAGCAGCCCGATCCGGCGCACGCCTCCGACGAGGCCGCGCGTTGCCTTTCCGATCCAATGTCCACAGCCCACGGGTAAATACTTACTTCGCCCCAAGGCGTCCGTCGAGCGCCTTCCCGGCCGTGCCGCCGTGGGGGGGCGTTTGGTGCAGCCGCATCCAGGCGGACGACTGCAATACGGTTGACCGTCCCTCCCGGAACCGTGAGAAAAGCGGTGTGTCGCGATTCGCGGTCATCGATGTTGGCACCAACTCCGTCAAGCTCCACGTGGCGGAGCGGCGGGGCGATGGCTCATGGCAGACGCTGGTGGACTACGGCGAGGTGACGCGTCTCGGCGAAGGCCTGCAGGCGACCCCGGGCAGCTTTTCGGCCGCCGCGAGGCAGCGGACGCTCTCGGTCCTGGAGGGCATGATGACAAAGGTTGGACGCTTCGGTGTGGAAGCCATCGCCGGCGTGGGAACGATGGCTTTGCGCACCGCTGTGGACGCCGCCGATTTTGTGCGCGAAGCCGGGCAACGAACCGGCCTCCGTCTTGAAGTCATCTCTGCGGCCGAGGAAACCCGGCTGGGCTATCTCGCGACCACCGCGGGACTGGACCTGGGCGATTCCCCGGTGCTGGTGTTTGACACCGGGGGTGGCAGCACGCAGTTCACGCGGGGCAGGGGCGCCGGAGTCACCCACCAGTTCAGCATCAACCTTGGGGCCGTGCGCTTGACGGAGGCCCACCACCTGGACGCTGTCGTCACGGCGGGCGAACTCGACCGCGTCTACGAGGTGGTTGGCGCGGAGTTGTCCGGCCTCGACGAGCCGCACTCCTGCGAGAGACTGGTGGGCATGGGTGGGGGCATCACAACCCTCGCGGCGGTCATGATCGGCTTGGAGGCATACGACGCGTCGCGGGTCCACGGCGCTGAACTCACCCGCAGCGAAGTTGAACGGCAGATCGAGTTGTACCGCACGCGAAGCGCCGAAGCGCGACGCCTCATTCCGGGACTTCAGCCCCAGCGGGCGGAAGTGATCCTGGCCGGCGCCTGCATTGTCCGCGGCATCATGGATCGGACCCGGGCCGAGATCGCGACCGTGAGCGATCGGGGCCTGCGGCACGGCGTGCTGTTGGACCGGTTCGGCGCGTGAGGCGGACCGAGCGCGGGGGCGTGCCATCATGATCGCAACAGCAGGGTGGAGCTTCGTCGGTCAGCGACTCCGTGCGGTGCTGCTTCTGAGCGCCTTGCTGGCGGCCTGCGACACCCTCAGCCAGGCGGGACGGGAGTACGTCCTGGAATTGGCGGAAGAGACGCCGGCTTCGCGCGACCTGCGCCACGAGTTGGTGGCCCGGCGTCGCGCGGGACCCATTGTGATGGTGCACCGCGGCGCCTCGGCCCTGGCTCCCGAGAACACGCTCGAGGCCTATTCCCGGGCCATCGACTACGGCGGGGACGGTGTGGAGGTGGACGTCCGCCGGACCGCTGACGGCGTCCTGGTCCTCTTCCACGACGACATGCTCGATCGATTGACCCACGGCATCGGCGAGGTGCGGCAGTTGTCCTCCCGGGCATTGCTCGCCCTCCGGCCGAGGTTCGCCTTCGGTCGTGCCTTGGGTGGCACGCCGCCCAGCTTCGTCCAGTTACTGGACCTGGCCCGGCAACGGGCGATGCTTCTGCACCTGGATGTCAAGGAACCAGGATTGGGCCCCGAGCTCGCGCGATGGCTGGACGCGGCCGACTGCTGGGACCACGTGGTCGCCATCAACACCCAGAACGCGCCCGATCTCCTTGCTCATCCCCGCTATCGCCCCCTCCGCTACAAGGGACCGGGCCTGTACGAGGCTCGACGGGATCTTGATCCGGCGAGCGTGGAGACGGCCCTGGCTCGCGATGGCGAGATGATCATGGTCGACGATCCCCGCCTTGCGGCCCGGATGCTGGGCAGGGAACCTTACTTGCCGGTCACGCTGTCGCAGACCTTTCTTTACACCCGTCGGCCCACAGCCGCCGAGGACGCGTCAGGGAGGGAGTTCAGCCCACCTGCGCACCTCGCTGCCCTTTCGCTTCGCGTGAATCCCGCGTCAGAGCCCCAGTTGCTCGAGCTCTTGAACGCGCCTTTGGAGGACCCGTTGTTCGCGTCATCGGACGATGCCGCATTACTCACGTACACGTCGCGAATTGTGGAGCGGGCCTGGGCTGCCGATGGCCTGGGTCGGTTGGGGCGGAAGACCGCCCGGGTGGTTCGCGCCCTCGAAGCCGTCGTGCGCCGGCCCACACCCCATCCCGACTGGCGGTTCCACGGCCTTGATGCCGCCCTGGCCGCGCGGGCTCTCGGGGCCCTGGGGGCCGACGGATCCGCCTCAACCATCATCGCCGTTCTCCGGCGGACCGAACCCACGGGTTCCGCAGCCATGCGACCGGAGTCTGGAAGCTATCCGGCCTCGTGGGCCGACGCGCGGCTCAAGTTGCACCTCGTGCCGGCGCTTGGAGATCTGCGCTGCCGGCAGGCGCGCCGCTACTTGCGGGAGTACGTCAGGCTGGACGAGGAGACGGCGCGGAGCTTCGGCCCGCTCCAGTTCGAGGACGCCACGCGCGCCTTGATGCGCCAGAACCTGTCCTGGAGCGGTATTGCCGAGTTGCTCCGAAGTTACAACCCTGCCGTCCGTGGCACCGCCCTGCTGGAATGCCTCGACTGGCCCAACGAGGAACGACGCCTCGCACTCGCCAAGGCGGCGTCCTGGGCGCTCGGTCTGGCGAGGGCTCAATCGGTTCCTTTGGCGCCACGCGCGCCTGCTCGGCCGGTCCATCCCGGAGTCGCCGCTCCGCCGAAACACGCCCCGTGACGAGGATCCGCGGCCTTCGTTCGAAAGCGCCGTGGCTTTCCTGGGGCGTCGATGCTGCGCGCAACTCTTCCGGTTGCGCTGGTGGGGCGATGCCGCGTGGAGCCATTTCGTGGGAGCTCTCCTCCGGGGATAGGAGTGGCGAAGCCCGGGGCTTTTTCGCAAGATCCGCCCATGCGCATGCTGATCAAGCAGGTCCTGGGAGCCACCGAAGCCCTGGCGGGCGTGACGGCAAAAGGCTGGGTTCGGACGCGCCGGGACGCGAAGGGTTTCTCGTTTCTCGAGGTGAACGACGGCAGTTGTCTGGCGAACCTGCAGGTGGTTGTCGATGCCGGGACGCCGGGAAGCGAGCACCTGCATGAACTCACCACGGGCGCGTCGGTCGTCGCTGAAGGCAACCTGGTCGCCTCGCCAGCCGCCGGCCAGAAGTGGGAACTGCGGGCCACGCGAATCGAGTTGGTGGGGCGTGCCGACGCAAGTTATCCGCTGCAGAAGAAGGGGCACACCCTCGAGTACCTGCGGACGATTGCGCACTTGCGGCCCCGTTCGAACCTCTTCGGCGCGGTGTTCCGCACCCGGAGCCGCATCGCCGGCGCCATCCACCGCTTCTTCCAGGAGCGCGATTTCGTCTACGTCCACACGCCCATCATCACGGCCAGCGATTGCGAGGGGGCAGGGGAGATGTTTCGGGTGACCACCTTGAAAGGGAACGTCGACGAGAAGCCGGAGGCGGATTTCTTCGGCCGGCGCGCGTACTTGACGGTCAGCGGGCAGCTGGAGGCGGAGACCTTCGCCTGCGCGCTGTCCAACGTGTACACCTTCGGGCCGACGTTCCGGGCCGAGAATTCAAACACGGCGCGCCACGCGGCCGAGTTCTGGATGATCGAACCCGAGATGGCTTTTTGTGACCTGGCGGGAGACATGGATCTGGCGGAGGCGTTCGTCAAGGCCATGGTCTCGCACATGCTCGAGCATTGCGGGGAAGACCTCGGGTTGTTCGAGAAGTTCGTCGACAAGCAGATCCGGCAGCGCCTGGCGTTGGTCGTCGAACGGCCCTTCCAGCGATTGCCGTATACGGAGGCCATCGAGATCCTGAACCGGTCCGGGCGGGCGTTCGAGTTCCCGGTGCAATACGGCGTCAATCTGCAGTCCGAACACGAGCGTTACCTGACCGAGGAGCACTTCCAATCGCCGGTCACCGTCTTCAACTACCCGCGGGAGATCAAGCCGTTCTACATGCGATTGAATGACGACGGAAAGACGGTGACGGCGATGGACATCCTGGTGCCCGGCATCGGCGAGATTGTGGGCGGATCCCAGCGCGAGGAGCGGTTGGCACAGTTGCAGGCGAACCTCGCCCACCACCAGCTCAAGGAATCGGACTATTGGTGGTACCTGGATCTCCGCCGCTACGGGACCGTGCCGCACGCCGGGTTCGGGCTCGGGTTTGAACGGCTGCTCATGTTTCTCACCGGGGTGGGGAACATCCGCGACGTGATCCCGTTCGCGCGCACGCCGGGCAGCGCGGAATTTTGAACCTTGGGGTCAAACCTTGACAGTTTGACAATTGCGCGTTCGGCGCGGCTTCCCCGGGCGGCGACGCCATCGCCCACCCCCTGCGGCTTGCGTTGACGAGCCGCGCTCGCGGCGCCCGGCTCCGGCAAATGTCAAATGTCAAGGTTTGACCCCACGGCGGCATTCCACCACCCGGGGTGAGCGGTTCACCTTCCAGCTGAGCCCGTCCGGTCGGAAACCAGACCCCGCAAGGCGGCTACGAGCTGGGACAGGTGGGTTTCGAGACTGAAGCAATCGAGGAAGCGTTGCCGCAGATGCGCGCCGTCTTCGGTCAGGGCCTTGAGGAGTGCGCCAGAGGCCTGGTCAGGATGGTGCGGTTCGACGAGGCCCGGATACCCGGGGGGTAACGCCTCGGGGATCGACCGCCAGGCCGTGGTCACAATCGGCAGCCCGAACGCCATCGCCTCGATCAAACCCACGGGCTGGCCTTCATTGGCGTAGTAGGTCGGGAAGAGAAAGACATCGGCCGAGCGAAGCAGCGCGGTCTTGGCCTCGCCGCTGACAAATCCCGCGTACCGGAGCCACGAATGGTGCGTGGCCAGAAGGGGGTCGAACTCGTCGTGTTCGGCCTGAGTCAGAAACTTCCCGGCGATCGTGAGCTCGATCGTGAGGGGTGAATTCCGCTCCGCCAGCTTCGCCCGGGCCAGGCGCACCGCTTCCACGGCGTCAAAGAGTCCCTTGTCCCGGGTGCAATGCGCCATGAAGAGCACGCGCGCCACCCGGGCGTCTCCCACCACCGCCTCGGCAGTGGAAGGAAGCCCGCCGGCGTCGCTGCCGCCCGCGAGCAGCCGGGCCCGCCGATCGCGTCGCTGGGACCGGGTTGGGAGGAGGGATTCCGCGTCGTGCGGGCAGGGATCGGCAATGCCGTTGGTCACGACGGCGATGCGGCGCGGTTGGAGCTTGGCCGCGTCGGGTCGCGCGGACTCGGAGAGCACGATGGAGAGACTGGCGCGGCCCAGCAGCCGGTGCGTGAGCCAGCGCTCCCAGGGACGGGCGTTGGTCTCCAGCCACGCGCCCAGGCCCACGGCGTGCCAGTGCAGGACAAGAGAGCGAAAGAAAGGGCGGCAGAGAGCCATGACGATCCAATCCCGGTAGAGCGAGGAGCGTTTGGGCGGCGACGGCACGTAGTAGAAAGTGTCGGCGCCGTGACGCCAGCGGGCCTGGATGGCCTCGGCGCAGTAGCCCAGGAGACGGAAGATCTTGCCCCCGCGCACGCTGCCCACATCGTCGAGACCGTCGGAGAGACGGGCGTTGACGTGATGCAGTTCAATGCCGGAATCCGTTCCCTGGCCGGGGGAGGGCGCGTGATTCAAAGCGGGCCGGCGTCGCTGCAGTCCTTCAACCAGCACCTGCACCATCAGGCTCTGCCCGTGGTGAGGCGGCGGCGTATGTGCGAAGGCGACCAGCTTCATCTCCGGCAGTGCGCTGCTGTCCCCAAGCGCGGCGAGGGTTTGGGTCGCGGCGCGGACCGGGAGACGATTGCCGCCTCCGGCAGTCGTGTCAGGTGCAAAAAGACGAAGGGGCTTGATGCGCGTGCCGGGCGGCCGGAGAATGCGGCGTCTTCGCCATGACAGCTGCGAGCTCTGAAGCCGGGCGCACGCCGCTGGTTCGCCTGCGCGGCATCAGCAAGCGCTTCGGACCGGTTTCCGTCCTTCGCAACGTGGACCTCGACATCTTCGCGGGCGAGGTGGTGATTCTCGCGGGGGAAAACGGAGCCGGGAAGAGCACGCTCATCAAGATCCTCGGCGGCGTGCACACGGACTTCGAGGGAAGCATCGAGATCGGTGGACAAGAAGTCCGGCCGCGCTCGCCACTCGAAGCCGCCGCCCTGGGTGTCGCGATCATCTTCCAGGAGCTGTCGCTGGTCCCGTCGATGACCGTCGCGGACAACATTTTCCTGGGGCGTCTGAAGACCCGGCACGGCTTCGTGGACGACCCGGCCCAGCGCGAGGCTGCACGCCGCCTCCTGGATCAGCTGGGCCTGGACCTCGACGTTGATCGACGTGTCGAGGAACTCCCGATCGCGCAGCAGCAGCTCGCCGAGATTGCGAAGGCCCTGGCCCGTCAGGCCCGGGTCATTGTGATGGACGAACCGACCAGTGCCCTGAACGCGCCGGAGGTGGAGAAGCTGTTCGCGTTGATCGCCGATCTGAAAGACCGGGGCTGCGGGGTGGTGTACATCACCCACAAGATGGAGGAGATCGAGCGCATCGCGGACCGGATCACGGTGTTGCGAGACGGCCAATTCGTCGGTTCGGCGCCGGCGGCCGAGCTGCCTCGGGACCAGTTGGTCGCCTGGATGGTGGGCCGCGAACTCGGCGAACAGTTCCCGCGACATGCCAGTCACCGGGGGAAGGAGTGTCTGCGCCTGGACCGCTTTACGGTCTGGCCGCGGGGCCGTTCGCAGCGCGCCTCCGTGGACGCGGTCTCGCTGGTCGTGCATGCGGGGGAGATCGTCGGGGTGGCCGGCCTGCAGGGATCGGGGGCCAGCGATCTGTTGGGCGGCCTGTTTGGCGCCTTTGGAAGCGCGGTGGGCGGCAAGGCCTGGTTGGAGGGAAAGCCGCTGGAGGTCGCCTCGCCGCGTCGTGCCATCGAGCAGGGAGTGGGTTGGCTGACCAATGACCGCAAGGCGACGGGGTTGGTGCTGCCGCTCTCGATTGTGGCGAACGCCACCCTCGCCGACCTGCCGCGGCTGGCCGGGTGGGGTTGGCGGCAGCCGGGGCGTGAATGGCGCGTCGCCCGCGAGCTGGGCGACCGGATGTCGCTCCGGGCAGCGTCGCTGGCGATGGAGGTCGGCCAGCTTTCCGGCGGCAACCAACAGAAGGTGGCGCTGGCGAAATGGCTGCAGATCCGGCCGCGGTTGTTGCTGCTCGACGAACCGACGCGGGGCATTGACGTGGGCGCCAAGCGCGAGATCTACCAGTTGATGGACGAACTGACGGCGACGGGCGTCGGCATGCTGCTGATCACTTCCGAACTTCCCGAACTCCTGGCCATGAGCGATCGAATCGTGGTGCTGCACCGGGGCCGGTTGACCGCGGAGTTTGGCCGCGCGGAGGCGACGCCGGAACGTGTCTTGCGAGCGGCCATGGGAACCGTATGAATCCTGTTCAAGAGGCGCAAAGTTCGGTTTCGGAAGCGGGGAAGGGTGCCCGCCGAAGCGTCGAGCCGGCGTGGCGGCGGCTCTGGGCGCACGCGGCAACCCGCGCGGTGTTGGCCCTGCTGCTGGTGTTGGTGCTGGGTTGCGTGTTCAACGCCGACGGCGCGTTCTTCAAGGCGGGCACGCACCGGGACGCGCTGCGGCAGGCCTCGGTGTTTGGGATCCTGGCGTGTGGGATGACGTTGGTGATCATCAGCGGGGGGATCGACCTGGCGGTGGGCAGCGTGTTGGGCATGGTGGCAGTGTCCTTCGCGCTGATGAGCATCCATGCCGGGTGGCCGGCATGGCTCTCGGTCCCGGCTTGTCTGCTCCTGGGCGGGTTCGCGGGTGGCGTGGCGGGCAGCCTCACCGCCGGGTTCCGCATTCAACCCTTCATCGCGACTTTGGCGATGATGGTTTTCGCGCGCGGGTTGGCGAAGACGATCTCCGGCGGGATGAAAGTGTCCACGGCGGTCAAGAACCCGGACGGCACGTATCGGTACGTGGATGTTCCGGCCGTGTTTCGGTTCATCGACAGCCGGATTCTCGGTGACAACCTGACGATGGTGACGGTGATTCTGCTCGTCTGCGCCGCGGTGACGTGGATCATGCTGGCGCGCCATCGGTGGGGTCGGGAACTCTACGCCCTCGGCGGGAACGAGGAGGCGGCACGGCTGTCGGGGGTGCCGGTGAAGCTGACGAAAGTGCTCGCGTATGCCGCGAGCGGCATGCTGGCAGCGGTGGCGGGGCTTTGCCAGGCCGCGCAGGAGCAGCAGGGCGACCCCGAGGCGGGCGGCGGTTACGAGCTGACTGCGATTGCGATCGTGGTGATCGGAGGGACGCCGTTGACGGGCGGCCGGGGCGGGGTGGGCCTGACCCTCCTGGGGACGCTCACGATTGGCTATCTGGAGAAGGTACTCAGCATCAATGCGGTCCCCGAGGCCAGCCGCTTGATGTTGACGGGGGTGATCATTGTGGTCGCGGTGCTGACCCAGCGGCGGCGGGGTTGAGCGGGCCTCGCTTTCTTGCGTTCGGCGGTCCTTGCGCTGGACGCGCCGGTGCTGAATTGGGAGGATAGAAACGATGAGTGCTCTTTCTTGGCCGGACGTCAAAGGCTCGCGGTGGGCCGCGCTCGCGCTGGGAATGCTGACGTCGCTCAGGGCCGAGATCGTCCTCAACGAGATCCACTACGAAGTCTCCGACGAGGGCGTGGGAAGCGAGTTCATCGAGCTGTATAACTCTGGGTCGGAGGTTGCGGACCTTGGAGGTTGGTTTTTGTCGGATGCGGTGTTTTATGTGGTCCCCGCGCGAACCCGCCTGGAGCCAGGCGAGTACCTGGTGATTGCCAAGGATACCGCGCGGATTCAAACGGCTTGGGGCACTGCGGCGCTGGGTCCATTCGAGGGTCGTCTGTCGAATGAAGGCGACGAAGTGGTCCTGCGCGATGCGGACGGCAACGAAAGGGACCGGGTGGAGTACGGTGTGGGGTTTCCCTGGCCGACGGCTTCGGCCGGAACCGGGTCTTCGATGGAGCTGATCCATCCCGCACTCGACAACGATTTGGGCGGGAGTTGGCGAGCTTCGCTACGGCCGGGGCCGGAGGCACGTTGGCCCGAGGACCCGGTGTACCTGGTCGGCCGCCGCAGCTATCGGTGGGCGTTCTTCAAGGGCACGACGCCACCTTCCGAACCGCCGTCGGCCTGGCGGGAGCCGGGTTTCCTCGCCCGGGAGGGCTGGCAGCTCGGGCGGGCGGGTTTCGGTTACGGAGGCGATGACGATTTTACGGAACTCCCCGACATGCCGGGGGGCTACACCTCGATCTTTCTGCGCAAGGAGTTTGTGGTTCGCGATCCGGCGGCATTGCCGGCGCTGCGGCTGCGGGTTTACACGGACAACGGCTGCCTCGTGTGGGTGAACGGCGTGGAGGCCGGACGCTTTCACGTTCTCCCTGCGGATCCCGGCCATGACGGCTATGCCGGTGAACCGGCGCGTGGCGCCTGTTGGGAGGAACGCACGTGGAACGCGCCCGAATTGCCACCGCTGGTGGCGGGTACCAACGTCATCGCGGTGCAGGCTTTGAAGGCGAACGCCAAGGTCGATTCATTCTCGATCGACGTGGAGTTGCTGGTGCCGGCCGGACAGGGTGCGCCGACACCCGGTCGCCTCAACTCGGTCTATGCCGAACAAGCGCCGCCACAAATCCGGCAGGTTTCGCACGATCCGGTCCGACCCATGGCCTCGGAGGCGATCTTCGTGTCGGCCAGGGTGACGGATCCCGACGGGGTTTCGTCGGTGCGTCTCCGATATCAGATTGTGAACCCGGGAGCGTACGTCCCGGCGTTTCTGCCCGTGCCGCACGAGGTCCTGGTCCAGGATCCGGACACCCGGCCCGCACCCAACCCGGCGTTCGAAGACCCGGCAAACTGGGTGGAGGTGGCGATGCGGGATGACGGGCGGCTCGGTGATCGCGAGGCGGGAGATGGAATTTTCACGGGAGGCATCCCTCCCCAGGAAAACCGCACCCTGGTGCGTTACCGCATTTTGGCGGCGGACCGAAGCCCGAACTCGGCGAGCGTGATGGTGCCCTACGCGGACGATCGTTCGTTGAACTTCGCGGCATTCGTCTATGACGGGGTTCCGCCGTATCGTCCCGGGCTGCAGACCGTCCATCCCGAGGGGCTTGGTCACGAATACTCCACCTCGGTGATGACCGCGCTGCCCGTGTATCAGGTCCTGGTGCGCGAAAGTGACTTCGTCGAGGCCCACGGCTACGACCCGGCCAAGCGAATCAGCGCCTGGCGGGGGGCGTTTCCCGAGGAACGGCACCCGGCCTACTCGGCCTTCAATTGGGAAGCGGCGTTCGTTTACGACGACGAGGTGTACGATCACGTCCGTTTCCGGCTCCGCCAGGACAACGCGCGCTATGGCGAGCGCGGCAAGCGTTCGCTGCGATTCCGGTTCAATCCCGGCCACCGTTTCCAGGCCCGGGACGAGGAAGGTCGGGAGTATCCGGTCCGCTGGCGCTCGTTGAACCTGGGAAAGATGTCGGACCTGTTCGAGGTGGGCGACTACGGGTTGCCCGAGTGGATGAATTACCGCCTTTGGAGGCTGGTCGGAGTGCCCGCGCCTCAAGCGTTCCATGTCCACCTTCGAGTGGTGGACGGGCCGGACGAGGCACCCTCCACGCCGGACGGACAGTTCCATGGTGATTTCTGGGGCATGTACCTGGTCGTTGAAGATTACGATGCGGCGTTTCTGGAGGCGCGCGGCATGCCCGACGGCAATCTCTACAAATTGGCGGCGTACGAACTGGACGGCACTCGATTAGAGCGGCACCGGGCTGCCAACGCACCGGCGGGGGACGCCGATTTTCAGAACGTCTGGCGCAACGTCCACTTCAAGCAAGCGGAGACTTGGCTGCGCGCTCACGTCAACTACCCGCTTTGGTTCCGGTATTTCGCGGTGGCGGAAGCGGTGCGGCATACGGATTTTGGCCCGGCCGCCACCCACAACAAAAACCAGGCGTGGTTCTTCGAGCCGTCGAACTCCACACCCTTGGGCCAGCTTTCGATCCTGCCGTGGGACACCGATTTGACGTGGGGGCCAGGCTGGGGTGACACCGCGACTGATTACCCGCGCTGGGCCCTGAACGATCTTGACGGGCCCGGTCACGCGGCGCTGCGGCGTGAGTGCCGAAGCGTACTGCGCAGCTTCTTGGATTTTTTTTGGGGCCGAGATTTGGTGATAGGCACCCTTGCCCGTCAGTTAACGCGGTTGCGTGAACTCTCCAACGCGGAGCGTGATCGTTGGCGAGGGGCGCCCCGAGGCTACGACGATGGGCCGCTCAGCATGAAGGTCCAGGACATGGTGCGCTTTGCGTTCCTGGGGTGGGAAGGGAAGAACGGAACCGCGGTCGCTTCCGGCGGGCGCACCGCGCACCTGGAGTCGGTGGCGTTTGCGAGCACCTGGCCCTGGCCCGAGGACGACGCCCCGTTGCTTCCCGAGAAGCCACAGATTGCCTACACCGGAGCGCCGGGTTTTCCCGTGGATGCCCTCACGTTCGCGATCGCGCCGTTCCGGGATCCTCAAGGCGACGACAGCTTCGGTGCGGCTCGGTGGCGAGTGGCGGAAGTTAACGCGGATGCGAGCCTCGCGCCGCTGGAATGGGACAGCGTGTGGGAGTCGCCGATCCAGACGGAGTGGCGCGACCTCACTCGCATCCCAAGCACCGGGTTGCGGCCGGGGCGCTTGTACCGCGTGCGAGCCCAGGTGAGCGACCGGGACGGGTACTGGAGTCGCTGGTCGGAACCGGTACAATTCGTCGCCGGTGCTTCCGCAGCACCCTTCGACTATAGCGCCGCCCTCCGGGTTACGGAGATCATGTACAACCCACCCGGCGGGCCTGCGTTCGAGTATTTCGAGTTGATGAACGTGGGTGGAGAGCCTGTGGACCTGCGGTCCGTGAGCGTCGACGGATCGGTGGCGTTCCGGTTCGCCGGGAGCCGTGTCGAGGTTCTGCAACCCGGGCAACGGGTGCTGGTGGTGGAAGATGTCTCCTGCTTCGGGCAGCGCTACGGAAACGCGGGCCTCTGGGTGGCGGGCGAGTATTCCGGCAACCTGCCGAACAGCAGCGGCGAGTTGCGCCTGGTGAATGACTGGACCGGTGAGTTCCTGCGGTGTGTTTACGAGGATGATTGGTATCCGACGACCGACGGTCTCGGCTATTCCCTGATCCTCAAAGACCCGTCGGGTGGGCCTTCCTCGGGACACGCCAGTTCAGGCTGGCAGCCGAGCCTCGAGTCCCGGGGCTCTCCCGGGCAGGGAAAGGACCCGGCGGATCGTGACGGCGACGGATTGCCGGACGCGTGGGAGCTGCAAAACGGACTCTCTCCGGCGCTCGCTTCGGATGTCGACACGGATGCTGACAACGATGGGCACACGGCGATGCAGGAGTACCTCGCAGGCACGGACCCGCAGGATGCCGCGTCCGCACTTCGTCTTGTGATCAGGGTGGGCTCGGGTGGCTACGAACTCCAATACGCCACCGCGCCGCCTGGCGGGGCAGAGGAGACGCGCGGTCGAAGGCAGTACCAGGTGGAACGCCGCGCGAGTCCCGACGACGCCTGGAATCCGGTGCTGGAGGTCCAGCCTTCCACGGGCATGCCGGTTTCGCTGACGGTCGAGGCGCCTGCGGTCAATCACGCGGCGTGGTACCGGGTACGGCTTTGGTTCGAACCGTGAGACCGGGTCAGCCGCTCGCCCCGCGAGGCGTTCAGTCAATCCGCAGGCGATAGAACGTCGCCGTGGTCTCGGCACCCGGCAGCGGCAGTTCATGCACGGCGCGCTGGGACCGGGCCTTGAAGCCGGCGATCCGCTCCCAGCCGGCCGCGGTAATGGCAGGGCTGGCCTCGATGACATACGAGCGCCCCGGCTGCGCCACAAAGCGCAGCAACGCGGTCTGGCCCGGTTTGGTGAGGCAATCCAGCCGTGGCAGGTCCGCGCGGTCGCGGGGATCGGTTCCGGCGAGAAACTCCTGGTAGGTGCCTGCTCCGTCATCGTCCTCGTCGGCTTCCGGATCGTCCGGGACCTGGGCATTGAAGCCATGATCGAGTTCCCAATCGTCGGCGAGCCCATCGAAATCGGAATCGAGGTAGTTGGCGGCTCCGGGAGAGGCGCAGCCGGGGAGTCGGCGAACCTCAGTGCCGCCGTCGGGGAGGCGGCCTTCGGAGACACCCTGCGCCTGGGAACCGAACGTGACCTGATCGATCGGCGTTCCCAGGTTGTCGAAGAGCAGGATCGAGTCGCCGTCAGCCGAGAGGCGAAAGCCGACGTGATCGGCACCGGCCTCGGTGTTACCGTCAGCGGCGAGGCGTTGATGGCGGAACCAACCGGCGGCGATGATCGAGTAATCGGCGATGCGATGCTTTGTGGGGGTCGCCGGGTCGTCGGTGAGGTAGAGTCCGCCGACGTTCACGGGCCGGGACGCGCCGTTGGAGAGTTCGAACCAGTCGTCACCGGTCGCCGGGCGCGCCATCCATTCGTTGATGCGCAGGTTCCCGGTTCCCGGATCGAGATGGAGAACGTTGGTGGCTCCGGGCGTCGGCACGGCCGGGCCCCACAGGACCGGGTCCTCCGGGGAGCGCGCCAGCGAGACGTCTGGTGCCTGGAACCCAAACCGGATGGAATCGACGAGACTTCCGTTCCCGGGCCGGAACAACTGGACGCCGTCGCCGCTGCGGCTCAGTCCGAAACCGGTGTTGGTGGCGGATGCTGGAGAATCAGGGTCACACCGCAAGACGAGTTGGTGGCCCGGTCCAATCCAGGTGCCTCCGGGAAAAACGTGTCGTCCCGTTCCCGATCCATCCTCCACGGACATGCCTGCCAGGTGCGCCGGGTAGGGGGAGAAGTTTGCAATCTCGATCCAGTCCCCGTCGTACCCGCCGGGCAGCAGTGCCGACCGGTTGTCGGCGAGCACCTCGCTGAGACGGACATCGGCGGGCGGCAGGTTGGACACCACCGCCTCGAGCCTCAGGCCGAAGACGACATCATCGGCCGCGGTACCCGCTTGGTGTAATGAAACCGCCAGCGTGTTCTCCCCCGGCACCAGCCGGGCGGCTGGCAGCGAGAACGGCCCTTCGACACTGGCCACGGGAACGGTCCGGATCGCCGGAGTGGCTGGCCCTGCCGGAACGCCTGGAGGCATTCCCAACCAGAGCACGGGCTCGCCGTTGAGGTGAATCACGGCGCCATCGTCCACGATCGTGTAAAGGCGGAGCGCATCCGGAACCTGCGCCAGTGGCCAATGGAATCGAGTCCGGAAATAGCGCGCGCCGGGGCCGGGCTCGACCGGGGTTCGAACGGGAGCGGGAAGTGCGGCCGTCTCGCTCGAGTAAAGGGTCGCGCCAACGGTCCAGGTGCCATCGTCGAAATCAGGGTGCGGCCAGTCCAGCCCGGGAAGGACGTCCGCCGGACCGAGCTTCCAGGCGTCGCCGAACACGACCAGGGGGATCGCGTTCGTGCTGTCGCCGGTGAAAGGGACGTTCGCGGCGCCCGGCAGGGGTATTTCGAAGGGCAAGATGCTGTCGGCCGCGTCCGGGCTGCGCCCCATGGACACTCCCGCGCGCTGCGGCGGATACCAGACGGCGTCCAGCATCTTGCCGACGGGATCAAGCAACCCGATCGTACCCTGGTCGGTCGTGAGATTGAAACCGAGTCCGCCGCGATCGGGGTCTTCGCCGGCGAACAACGCGAGCCACGAGCGACCTGCGACAAAGCCGAGCGCCGGGAGGCGTTGACGTGTCGGCGCGGTGCCGGGGAAATCGGAGAGGTACAGCCCATCCAGGCCCACGGGGAGCGGGTCGCGATTGTACAGTTCGACGAAGTCCGGGTCCGCGGCAGTCCGGCCTCGCGCGAGCCATTCGTTCAAGCGCAGGTTGGCCGGGTCGCCGGTAGGGCAGGGGAGATTGATCGACCCCGGCGTCGGCCATGTCAGCCGCCATTTACCACGGGCATCGCGGCCCACAGATCGCCCGTCCACCTGCGGGCCGAGTTCAACCTGGTCCAGCCAACGGAGCGGCTCCGTCGCGGCGGTGAGCCGGACCGTTTCGCCGCGGGGACTCACTTTAAATCCCAGCAATGTCGAATCGAGCACCAGGTACTGCCCTGGGGCAAGGACCGTTCCTGCCGGGAAGCGGTAGCGGTACGGATCATCCTTGTCGTCGGTAAGTCCCAAACCCGCCAACGGGACGCTCTGGTCGCCGCGGTTGATGAGCTCAATCCAACCCTCGGTAGGCATGCCCACCGCATTCGAATCCTGGGTCGGTGCCTGCACTTCGTTGAGCAGGAGGGCTGACGCCGCGTCCTCGACTGTCCAGGTCACGCGGTCTGAGAACGCGGAGGTCACCCCGACCCCGGCACCGTTGAGGCCCCGCCCGACGGCGGCGTGTTCGCCCGGTTTGAGGCCCTCGACCAAAAGCGGTTCTGCGACTGACTGCGCCGGTCCGAAGGCGCCTCCGTCCAGGCTGAGGCTGTAGCTCGAGACGCCAGGCCCCCACGCATGGAACGTGGCGCGGTGCGCTGGCGTCGGCGAGACGACGTCCGCTCTCACCGTGATTCCCGCGAGGACATGACCGCCGATGTCCCAGCCGGCCCAACCCTGACCCAGCGCCTCGGAGCCGGGGCCGGGCACAAGACGGTCACCGGTCCAGGCGAGCCGCGCCTCGCCGACGCGGTTGCCGGTTCCGGCGGCCGGTTGGGTGGCTGCGAAAAGCGACCATTCCCAGGAAACGAGGTCAGGAGCGGTTGCGCCCGCAACCGCCAGCACGGTTCCCACTTCCTCGAACAGGTTGTTGATTCCGTGGACCTGGGTGGCGGTGGCACCGGCTTCGGCCGGGACCACCCATTCAACTGCCGCCTGACCGATCTGCCAGAACGTGTTGTTGTGGAAGACCAGGGAGGCCTCGGTCTCCACCACGACGGCGCGATCGAGTCCGGCGAATTGGTTGCGGGCGAAGCTGAACTGTGGCGGCACCCTGGGCGCGGGGAGAACCGCCACCGCGGCGCCGCTACTGCCGGGAACGCCGTTGAAGCGGTTGCCCTCGATAACCGCATCCGTTCCGGCAAGCCGTAACGCGTTACATTTCGAACCGGAGAACACGTTGTCCGTCACAATGGGAGCCGCAGTCGGACCGGCCGCGAGAAAGCGGAGCGCGCAGCCTTCGGCGCTCAGGTTCGTCCAGCGATTGCCGGTCAGCACCAACTCACCGTCTGGCTGAAGCGCCACGCCCATCACGGCATCCGCCGTGCCCGAACCACGAAACTCGCACCGTTCGACGCGCAGCGAGGCGTGCTCGAACGCGAGGGCCGTGCGGGTACTGCTGCCGGCCCAGGAAACCCCGTCGAAGTGAACGCGGGAGTTGAGCACGGTGACCACCGGGTCGGCATTGTCGCCGAGGTCGAGGTCCAGACCGCGGACCACGTTCGTGCCCGCGCTGTTCTCAAACCGGATTGCGCCCGACGCCACGACTCCGGGAAGGCTGGCGAACTGCACACGGGCAGCTTCTGTGCCTTCGATCCGCAGACGCCCACGGACCAACAACCGGGCTCCGGGCTCGAAGTAGACGGTGGCCCCAGCTCCGAGGCGCAAGGTCGCCGGGGCCTCAACCACGACATCGCCGGAGAGGACGCGCGGTCCGTCGGCAGGCGTCCACGCGGTATCTGCGGCGATGGAACCCGTCACGGGGAGGCTGGCGCCTCCGGGATGCCAAACTACGAGAGTCTGCGTCGCCATCGGCTCGCCGGCTCCGTCCAGGGCCTGCACGTGGACGTGGTTGATGCCGGGGAAGAGGGGCACGGCGGGTGCCCTCCAGACGCTTTCCCAAGCCGACCAGGTTGCCGGAATTCCGCTCACGAGGACGGCGCGGGTCGTGATCGGTGGCGCCTTTCCCTGAAGCGTCAGGACTTGGTTGGTCGCCTTCAGGTATCCGCTCTCCGTGGTTAATCCGTGTTCGACGGTGAGTTCGCGGGGAATTCGGCCCAGGATGTACGCGCGTCGGGCCGCGCCGAAGACTACTACGCGGTCGATGACCTCCTGATCCACCACTCCGGACCACACCTGCGAAACCACGGCCGCAAATCGCGCCGGTTCGAAGACCGTTTCCGCGAGGCGCTGGAACTCGGCGTAAAAGAGCGGCGCCACCCGGGGGTGTTTGAGGAAGCGGTTGATGGTGACCAGGCGCGTCGCTTCGAAGAGCTCCGTATCCGCGGCGCCGCGCGTATCTCCCTCGTTCAGGATCGTATCGAGATCCCAAGGGACGAGGTGGAACTGACCCGTAACCGCGTCCCGGTACATGGCGTAGTCGTCGCCGATGCCGTTGCCGAGCGAGGTCTCGCGGTTCACCAGGAAGCTGTTCATCGCGAAGAAACGAGCCCAGTTCGTGATCGCCACCCATTTTTCCAGCTCGAGAGGGTACCGGTCGTCCGGCGTTTGTGCGGGGTCCATCGTGCGGGTGAGCGCGATGAGATCGGACCAGTCGTTGTCGGACTGGTTGGTTTCCTTGAAGTAGTCGCTGGTATAGGCCTGGGGTGATTCGCCCCGATACGTGAGATCCGGTTCGCGGCCCGAATAATCGCGAAGACAGCGATACACGTTGGCCTGGCCGAGTTGATGCCGGTCCGCATAGTCGCCGTCCATGGCTTCGTTGTGGGCATAGAAACCGAAGCGGGGCCAACCCGGCGTCGCGGGATTCCCATTGTTCAGCCGGACCTGGACCGCGCGGGATTCAGGCATGGCCAGGCCGGCCAGCTGGCACAAGGCGCTGCCCAGCACCTGCGCGTATTGCGCGTAGGCGTTGAGGTGGATCTTGCCCACGCCTCGCCAGGATTTGTCGCCGGGGAACTCGACGCGGAAGCTCATGAAATTCGCCACGCGCGAGCCTTGTCCGCGGTTTCGGACGCCGGCCTGGTAACGCACCTCGTACTCGCCGTCGACCCACGAGATGAACGTCGCGCTGGTGTTGGCGAGGTTGAACATGCCCGGCTGGGTGGCCACGCGGTTCGTGTAAACGACCCGATCGGCCTCCGTCATGATCAGGCGATACAGCGGCATCGACCCGGCTGAAGGTGCATCGTCCACCTGGTAGAGGAGGTTCTGCGCCGGGGCCTCGACCGGGATCGGGATGGCCGGCCAGCGTCGGGTGGCGCCTCCGGCGGACGTCGCCTCGAGGTAAAACTCGACGACAGTGCCTGCCGGCAGGTGGGGAACCATCGCCGTGAACAGGCCGTCGTTCGCCAGCGCGTCACCGGCCTGGCCGTCGTCACGCATGGATAGCGAGGCGAAATCCGGGGCCCCGTCCACCCGATGTCGCAACATCACGGCGACGCCTTCCGTTCCCCGGGTTCGTACCCGCGCGGTGATGGTAACGGCGTCCGTTGAGCGCGGCACCGCTGGGGAGTGAACGACGTCGGTGATGAACGGCGCGGTTTCGATACGGCTGATCGTGTTGACCAGGCCAGGGCTGCCCCCCGCGGTGCGGCTCGGACCCCAATTCTGTCCGCAATCGCGATCGCGGCCGGCGTCGATCAATTCGAGGCTGCTGCCCTCGCCATCGTGCATCGCAAACCATTCCCAGCTCGGGATGCCCAGCCAGTCGGCCGTCAGCCACCGCACGCCCCAGTCTCCCTCGTCCGCGTAGGTCACGACGTCCACCGTCGCCCCATCGCGGTCCGTGAGTTCGAGGCGTTCTCCACCCCGGCTGAGTCGGCCGGTCCATCCACCCACAGGGTTGGCGGCGCCGGGATGGCCACGGCGGAACACCTCAGGATCCGCGGCCACCACGAGAAAGCCCCCTGCCGGCAAGGTGACTCGGGGGAAGGTGAAGTCGATGCCGCGGACGAACCGCCAGCCTTCCAGGTCCACCGACCGGGTGTCGGGATTGTACACCTCGATGAACTCCTCTTGCGGATTGCCCGAAGGTGGGTGGTAGTAAATCTCGTTGATGACGACGCTCTGCGCGGAAAGGCTGGCGATCCAGCCTGTCAACCCCATGAGCACTGCCAGAAACCGGGCGCGCCTCCCTCGCCTGAAGAACCCGCCGCCCACACCAGCCGGCGCTGGGAGGCAGGGCGGGTGCAATGGGTGCGGACTGTGCAGCCCGGAGTTGCGAGCGGGTTTCATGCGGGAGGGTAAGGAACGCCACTCACGGTAGGACGACCAGGCGATAGAGGGCAGCATTCGGACTCGAAGGAATCGGAATGGGAAGGCGATGGGTTCCCGGCGCGGAGCCGGGCTCTGACACCCAGAATTCCTGCCACGCAGGCGACTCCCCGAGTTGGGCGGCGGTTTCAACCCGATAGCTCTTCCCGGGAAGTGCTTCGAATTCGATCGCCGCCTCGGTGCTGGAAAGACGTTCCACGCGGAGTTGAAGGCGGCTGCCGGGCAGCGTCGGGTCGGTCCCGCCCAGGTACTCGTCCTGGTTGAGCATGCCATCCGTATCGAAGTCCTCGTCGGGTTGGACCTCCTCGATCCTGGATACCGGGTCCGTTGTGCTGGCGCCGGTCACCCGCGCCTCCCATGCGTCGGGCAAACCGTCGGCGTCGGCGTCGCCTTCGCGGGGCGTGACGAGCAACCGCACCTGATGAACGGGGCGGGAGGTGAGCTGGGCGCGTTCAGGGTTGGCCAGTGTCAGACGGAGGGAACGGCTGAAGGGGCGCGCGTCGTTGGCGAGCAATGGCAACTGGATCGTGCGTTCGATCTGGCCAGGCGCGAAGGTCAGCGTGCCGCGAGTTGTCACGTAGTCGACGCCTTCCACGGCTGTTCCCGGTTCGACCTCGTAATCGACCCGCACGGGTTGCTCGCAGAAGGAACTGAGACCGACCGCAATCCCGGCAGGCCCGGCAGCAGGAGCCCAACGCGATTCGGCACGCAAGAAGCCGGTTCCCACGTCCGTTCCGGCGGGGACGCGGAATCGCGACAGCTTCGAACCGTCGCTCTGGCCGTCCCAGCGGGTGTTCACTGCGAAAGCGCCGTGGGGCGTGGTGATCCAGTTGCCGGTGAGATCCATCCGGTCAACGGCTTCGGCCCAGCGCGTCAAGGCAAAGCCCCAGACGTCGCGCCGGTTCTCGAGCAGCATCGAATTCGTCACTTGAAGAAAGCCGTCATGGACCCCACCCGGACCGTAGTTGTCGCCGAAGCGAGCGCCGACGCCGTTGGCCAGCACCAGGCTGTCCGTAAGCGTGACGCGAGGGGAACCGTAACCCGCCTCGGCGCCCTGGCCGTTGTTGAGAAAGACGGAGTCCACCACGTTGATGATCTTGTCCGTACCCGAAAGCGCCATGCCTTCGTGGAAGCAGGACTCGAACCAGCACCGCTCGACGCGGACGTTGCCCGGGGTGCCTCCGCCGGCGTCGATACCATCGTCCTTCGCCCAGCCGATCAGGGTGTCGCTGAAGTGGTGATCGCCGAGGGTGAGATAGATACCATCATTGTCGCCGTCAGCAAACACCGGGTCATCCAGCGGGAACTCGATCAAGGCGCTCTCACGAACGACAACCGAGCCGCCATTGAACTGCCCGCCCGTGAGGCAGCGCTGCACGAGGGTGCGCTCGAGGGTGAGCGCGGCGTTCTCGCCATGGAACGCCTGTCCCTGCAGATCCACGAACCAGCAATCGGTGAACCTGGCCTGCGCCCCGGCGCCGAGATGGACAGCCGGCTGTTCCCCGCGATGAGCGCTGCCCAAGGGGCGATCGTAATAGAAGCGCGCATCGGCTCCGGTGCCAGTAACGAGGGTGCCCGTCGCCACGAGGGACGCAGGGCCGGCCAGCAGGAGAAAGCCGCCCCAAGACTTTCCGGCTTCCCGGGGTGCGAACACCACGGGAGCCGTGATCGTGCCGCGTATCTCCAGGGTCCCGTCCACGTTGATCTCCGTGGCGGGAGCCATGCCGAACACGGTGCCCGATTCAATCGTGAGTTTCGCTCCCGCGCGAATGGTCAGGTTCGAGCGGACGAAGATCCGGCCGTTCGCCGCCCAGGTCGTGTCTTCCGAAATGACCAGGGGCGCTTCCTGCCAGGTGGTTTCGGGATCGCGGCTCACGGTCCGGTGGTTGACCAGGTTTTGAACACGGCCTTCCACGCTGAGATCACCGGCTTGGTTCTCTGAGGCAATGAAGGCCGAGCCGATGCCGCGTCGCAACATCAGTTCGGTGGCGGCAGAGTTTCCTTCCCGGAGGAGGACGGGTCCATTCACCGTGGCCCGTCGGCCCTCGGAGGATAATACCTGGGCAATCACCGGCAGCGACATGTCGGAAGGATAGGACGCGGGCAAGACCAGGGTTAGCTCGGTCCCGGCAAACTCCGCAGCCCCCGAGTCGATGAGGGGTCGCGGCGTCCATGTCTCGAGCCCGGCCTCCGTGGCGCCACGCGCCGGATCGAGGATGATGAACTGGTAGCGGGCGGTCTCGGAGGCTTCACCGCCGAGCGGGCGCCGGGTGACGGTGAACTCGTGATACCCCACGCGTGGTTCGTCCACCCAGGCTTCCGGGGAAACGTCCACGCCATCCAACCTCGCCTGATCCGTGTAACCTTCGAGGGGGACAACCCGAAATCTCAGCGGCTCCCAGACCACCTGGCGATCCGTGAGTCCCTCGAGAACGATGACGGCCTGAGCCGTACAGGCCCCCAGCCAAAACGCTGCCACGGCATGCAGCAGCCACGCCACACCACCTCGACCCGCACCGACCCTGCCGACTCTCACCATCAGCTCATGGTTGCATCGGAAGCAGGCTCACTCAAGGGTGAACCCCGCGGGTGCGTTCGACCCGTGCCCGAGTCGGGCGGGCATTCCGCGGCCCGCCGCATCCGACCAGCCAGGTAGGGCGGGCACTCCGCTGCCCGCCGAGTCCACATCGTTGCACGCTGCAGCCCCGCCTTCCGTGAGCGGCTCACGGCATCACAACGCGAGCGTCGCCCTCCTCCAGCCGGTCAGCCGCTCCCCGCTACCGCAACACCGCCAGGCGCAGGTAGTGCCCGCCGGGTTCTGCCGGCAGCCGTGCCCGAATCCGACCACCCGAGACTTCAATCAATGACGGGTCCACGGGCCGCCACTCGAACCCGTGATCTGCGGCGCAGGTCTCCCAACGCCATTCCAACCAGCTGGGGAACTCCGGATTGAAGGCAAACGCCACCTCGTAGAACCACTCGTTCCCAGCCTTCACGAGCTGCCCGGAGGGGAGCCGGCCGTGGGCGGCGCTCGCGTCCACGGGACTTGTCCCCATCAGGAACTCGACCAGGTTTTGCGCGCCATCGCCGTCAGGATCGGCTTCGGGTCCGCGTTGTGTGAGCGGTAACTCCGGGAAATGCCGCGCGATCCAATCTCCGAGCACCGTACTCGGGGCAGGCCTTTTCACCTCAAGCGTGCGTTCGATGCTGGCGCGACTGTGGTAGGCGTCACCCTCCTGTTCGGCCCGGACAACCACAATGCCCTGGTCCAACAAGATGAGCATCCGGTCACGTATTAGGGCAGGCCCCGAAACAACGGAGAACCGAACCGGCAGACCTGAAGTGGCCCGGGCGTCGAGCTTCACCGGCGACGCGCTGAGGAGCAGCGTCTCAGGTCCGTCCCACTCGATGGCCTGCGACACCGGCTTGGCGAGCACCTCGCGGACCGCGGTGGTGGGCAGAAAGGCCTTGTTGCCCGCCTGCGTCGCCGTGACCTCGATCCAACCCGTTCCGAGCAGGACCAGGGTGTTGTTTCGAATCGTGGCCGGGCCGCGCGTCACCGCGTACGTGACGGGGAGAGCGCTGTTGGACACGGCATCCAGTTCGAGGGGCGAGCTTGTGGCAAGCACGACGTCGGGGAGGCTGAAGTCGAGACGCTGGGTGTTGCGTTCAATGAGTATCTGCCGCTCCGTGGCCGCCGGCAGGAAGTACTCATTGCCCGGCTGCGAGGCTCGGACGGTCACCTCGCCCGTACCCCGCAGTGTGAGGCGGTCGCCCTCGACGGAGGCCGGACCGGCAACGACTTCGTACTGCAGGGGCAGAGCCGTGCTCGTCTTCGCGGTGAGCATGACCGGCGAGTCGCTGAGGCGCAGCCGGGGTGGGGGATCGAACGCAATCTCCTGGCCGGCGCCATGGACGGTGAGCGCCCGTTCGGTGCTGGTGGGCAGAAACTCGCTGTTGCCTGCCTGTTCCGCCACGAGGCGTACCTCGCCCGAACCCAGCAGCACGAGTTGATCGTGTTCGACGCGCGCGGGGCCTGTCAACACGCGGAAGCCAACCGGCAGGCCGCTGCTGGCCGACGCCCTCAGCAGGATGGGGGCGTTGGTAGCGATGGTCTCCAACGGCAAGTCGAAGGGTTCAATTGCCTGCGGAATTCGCTCCCCGCCAAGCACCAGTTCCGAGCTGACGCGACGGAAGAAAGCATTGCCCGACTGCTCGGCCCGCACCACCACCCGCCCAGGACTCAAGACGATCAGTTCATTTTCGGCGAGCTGGGCGGGTCCCTCGACGATGGCCAGCGTGAGCGGAAGGCCACTGCTGGCCCGGGCAACGAGCCTGAGGCTGGAACTGGCGGCAAGGCGTTGCGGGATTGCCTCGAACTCGATCGTCTGATCGGCCGCGTGAACCAGCATCTCCCGGATCTCGGCCGCCGGCTCGTAGGCCTGGTTTCCGGCCTGCTCCGCGGCGACGCGCACCAGTCCCGTGCCCCCGAGCACGAGGCGGTCATTCACGATCTTGGCCGGGCCGCTCAGCAGGCGGTAGCTGACCGGCAACCCGGTTCCCGCAAAGGCGTCCAGGACCAGCGGGGCGTTCGTTGCGGCCACCTCGGAAGGCAGGTTAAACACAACGCTTTGCACCCCGCGGACCACCGGCACCGTCCAGACCGCGACGGCAGGTTCGTACCATTCATTCCCAGCCTGCTCAGCCCGGATCGTCACCTCACCGGACTCCTCCAAGTGAAGTTGGTTTCCGTCCAACCGCGCGGGCCCACTCACCAGCTCAAGTTGGACCGGAAGACCACTCGAAGCGTGCGCGGCGAGAGTCAGGGGTGAGTCGGGAACGCGCCAGGCGCCGGAGGGCTCGAACTCGATCACCTGGCCGGCCCGGACCGCTTCCAGGACGCGTTCGGTAACCGCGGCCTGGAACAACTTGTTGCCAGCCTGTTCGGCGGAAATGCGGATGAGTCCGGGGCCCAGAAGGACAAGGCGACCGTCCTTGATTTGCCCGGGCCCCGTGAGCACGCGGAATTGGACCTCCAGCCCGCTGCTCGCCACGGCCTTCAACGTCAACGGCGGCGCCGTGACCGGAAGCACCTCGGGCAACTCGAACGTCAGCGTCTGCGCCTGGTCCTCGGGGGTTGCCGAGTGCGGATCCGACCCGAGGAGTTCTTCTTCCCGGTTGGAAAGCCCATCCTGGTCCGGATCCTCGCCGCCGGCTGCGAACAGGTGTCGAAACCACTTCACTTCCCAGCTGTCGAGCAATCCATCGGCGTCGATGTCGGGGTGTTGCTCGACGCCATCCCAGATGATCGCGCCCGGGTTGTAGCCGGTCCCGTAGAGCCCGTGCCACGGACAGTCCACGGGCCGGCCCACACCCACCTGGAGCGCAATCAGGGACGTCACGCCCCCGAACACGACGATGCCGTCCGACTGGACGGGGTTGGTGCAGGGCTGCCCCTGGCCGACGTCCGTGGACCACAGGAGCTCGCCGGTGAACCGGTCCTGCACCACGATGCGGCCCTCGTAACCGTGGGTGAGCTTGTAAAGGTAACGATCGCACACCGCCGTGGCGGTCCAACCGTCGTCGCCCGGCAGCGCGGACTTGAACCATAACGTGCGGCCCGTGTCGGCGTTCAAGGCCGCGCAGGCGCCCGGTTCCTGGGGCTTGAAGGCATTGAAGAGCGGGATGTACACGATCCCGTCGTGGCACGTGAGTGTCGATCGGATCTGGTAATCGGGGAAGCGCGTGGTCCAAAGAACCTCACCGTCCCGCCTTCGGACCGCCGAGCACTCGCCCCAGAAGCTGGAACTGTAGATGACGTCCCGCTGGGGGTCATAGATGGGGTTGTTGAACTCGTCGTAGTTCCCTTTGCCGAGGGCGGCCACCCACCGGATGTCTCCGGTGTGCTTGTCGAGTCTCCACAACTGATTGGTGCCATCGCTGCCCTGGACGTAAACCGAGTCGTCCCCGATGGACAGGGGACTGCTGGAGTTATTGACACTCCGGCCGAAGTAGAAGTCCGTGTCCCATCGTTTGGAACCGTCCTGCAGCCGGATGGACGAGACCAACCCGTTGCCGCCGTCGTTGCGCCGCAGGAACACCGAACCGGTTTCGGCGTCAAAGGCGAGGTTCTCGCAGTAGGTGCCATAGGGGATCGGGAAATGCCGGAGGAGTTCCAGCGTGCTGGCGTCCAGTTCGAACAACTGGCTCGGACGGTAGCTGTAGACCCGGTTCCCGACCACCACCGGGGCGGTGCCGAGGGCCACTCCCGAGACCCAGTTCAAGAGACGCCCGGTGCGGAGTTCGACCATGGACAGCGAGCCTTCGCTCCACTGCGTGTACACCACGCCGTTCTGAATCACCATCATGTGCGCCCAGCCGGCAAGGTCCACCTTCCACAGGACACGGAACTCGGGAGTTTCGGCGGTCCCCGGCTCGGCGGCGCCAGTCGGCTCGCCTTCGGACGGTTGGGCGGCGCCAGGGATCGTGGCCAGCAGCAGGATCAGGCTGGCGAGCAGCAGGCCGACCCCGGCGAGGCGGCGCCGGGGGGTTCCGAGCTGCGGCGGTCGCCCTCGGGACGCGCCGGCACCAGGTCTTGGGAGGGCCTGAAATGCAGTTCGTCGATTGTGCGGAGAAGGATCACCAACAAAGGTCATGGCCATGGCGCGCCGGGCCCGACGCGTCAACCAAGAAGCGAAGACCGAACCGGCAAAGGGGAAGCCCTTGGTCCTGCCCGCGCCGCGCCGGCCCCTGGCATTCGTGCTCCACCCCGCCTCGACCCGTCCCATGCGCGGGGTCGTCTATGGCGCAGGAGCCGGCGGGTGGCAAGCAGAAACAGCAGAAACAGCAACGGCTACCCTGGTGGCCATCTGCTGGTCCAGGAGTGTGTACTTGCCGCTCCTGCACCGGTGCGTCATAAGTGGTCGACGACTGCTGCTATGGCCAGATCTACCATCACTGCCGGTGTCCTGACGGAACTCAACCGCCAGGTGAATCACGAACTCGGTGCGGCTTACGCCTACCTGGCGATGTCTCACTGGTGCGCCAACGAGAATCTGAAGGGATTCGCCGACTATTTCGCCGAACAGTCCGAGGAGGAGCACGAGCACGCCGCCAGGCTCAGCAAGCACTTGCTGGATCGTGGCAGCCTCCCGCAACTCGCCGCGCTGCCCGTCCCTAAACAGGACTTCAACAACTTGCTCGAGCTGGCGCAGCAAGCGTTCACCATGGAACAGGCCAATACCCGGGGCATCCACGCGGTCTATGAAGCCGCGCTGGCCGCGAAGGACTATGCCGCCCAGGTCCTGATGCACTGGTTTATCCAGGAACAGGTCGAGGAGGAGACCTGGGCCGCGGAGATGGTCGAGCGGGTCCAGGCCACCAATTGCGCCGGCGGCTGGCTCGACCTCGACCGGCACATCGCATCTCTGCTCAAAGCCGAGCCCAAGGCCTGACCTACCGGCGGCGCTTGTGCCGGCCCTTGAAGGTCAGTTCGGCGATGCCTGACTTGTCGAGCTGTCCCAAACCCTCCTTCACCATGCGCCGGTACTGGCGGGTGGTCGCCGCAGCCAGGGGCAACTGAAGACCTTGCTCGACGGCCAGCTGCAGGGCGATCCCCGAGTCCTTCGCGGCATGCGCGGCGGAGAAGAAGCACGAGTGCTCGCGGTTCTGCATGTCCTCGCCGTCGGTTTGCAGCACCCGCGAAGCGGCGCCGGTCTGCGAAAAGACCTCCCGGATCATCGCCAGGTCCAGCTTGCAGGCGGCGGCGAGGGCGAGGCCTTCTGCGAGGGCCGCGGTGTTGATGTTCATGACCATGTTCACCAGCGCCTTCACCGTGGCCGCCTGGCCGCTTCGGCCGACATAACGCATCGAGGAGCTGAGTTTCTCGAGGAGCGGCCGGGCCCGTTCGAACGCGGTCGGATCCCCGCCGCACATCAGGTAAAGCTTGCCCTCCCTTGCCTGGGGAATGCTGGAAGCCATGCAGGCCTCGAGAGAGGCCGCCCCGGCCCTCCGCGCCGCCCGCTCCACCTCCACGTGGACTTTCGGGGTGATTGTGGCGCAGTTGATGAAGAGCCGGCCCCGGGCTCCTTTCAGCAGGCTGTCTGATTGCCTGGGGTTGGTGAAGATCTGGCGCATCGCGGCGTCATCGCTCACGACGGTGAAGACGACGTGAGCGAGCCTGGTCACATCGGCGAGCGTGGCGGCAGGTTCGCAGCCGAGTTCCTCGGCCAGGCTGGCCGCGGTGTCGGGGACACGATCGTACACCGCGGTCACCGCTTCACCGCACTCCTTAAGTCGCCGGGCCATGTTGGCTCCCATGCGGCCGACTCCGACAAATCCGATGGTTTGAGGCATAGGTTTGAGTTGACCGCGAGGGTAGCGCAGCCGCCGGCGGACGCCAAGGTGATACCGCCGGTTTCGGGTTGTCACCGGCGCGGCGAGCGGCGATAAGCCACGGCTTCCGGCCGCCGCGTCGGCGGACTGGAAGCTGGATGAGGTTTTTGATGCTCAACTGGCGGGATCCCAAGAACCCGCTGGCCGGTGGCGCGGAGCGGGTAACCGAGGGTTACCTCGCCGCGTTGCGCGAACGCGGCCATGAAGTCGTCTGGTGCGCTTTCGGCTTTCCCGAGGCCCCGGCGGAGGAGGAGCTTCGCGGGATCCGGATCGTTCGTCGCGGGGGGAAAGGGACGGCTTTCCTGGCGGCGCGGCGTTGGTGTCGAACGCAGCCACGCTTTGATCTGGTGATCGATCAACATCACGGGCTGCCCTGGTTCGCTCCGTGGTGGTGCGGGACGCATTGCATCGCCTACATTCACGAGGTGTTGGGGCCCATTTGGCGGTCGTTCTACCGGCCCGTGACGGCGGCCTTCGGTCGATGGCAGGAGAAGCGGATGCTCTGGATGTACCGGCATGTGCCTTTTTGGACCGCCTCGGCTTCGACCAAGATGCTGCTGGAGCAAATCGGGGTGCGACACGTCCATCTCATCCCCTATGGGGTGCACACCCAAGCCCTTCCGCGGCTCGATGAAAAACCGTTGTCCGTTCCCTTGCGCCTGGTGGTGGTCTCGCGCCTCGCCCCGAATAAACGGATCGAACACGCGCTCCAGGCGTATGCCCTGCTGCGGCGCCGGGGCGTGCCGGCAACCTTGACCGTGGTCGGAAGCGGCATCGGCGAGCCCACGCTGCGGGCGCTGGCCGCGCAACTTGCCCCTGACCCGCCCATCCACTTCACGGGGGCCCTGGACGAGTCGGCGAAGGACGCCCGCCTGCGCGAGGCGCACCTCTTGATCCATACCTCCCTTCGGGAAGGCTGGGGTCTGAACGTCATCGAGGCCAACGCCATGGGCACCCCGGCCGTCGTTTACCCGGTGGCGGGGCTGATCGAGTCCACGCTCCATGACCAGACCGGGGTGGTGACCGGCGAGGAGACGCCGGAGTCTGTCGCCGATGCGGTGGCGGCGTTGGTGAACGAGCCGGAGCGCTACGCACGATACCGGAAGGCCGCCTGGGAGCGGGCGAAGACCTTTCACTGGAGCCAGGTGCTCCCGCCCGCCTGCGACTGGCTGGAAGCTCAGGCCCGAAGCTCGTATCCCAAGACGGCCAGGCAGTAGACCGCGGCGGTCTCGGCTCTCAGCACCAGCGGTCCCAAGGTCACCGGCACCGTGCCCCGGGCGCACAGGGCGGCGACCTCGTCCGGGGTGAAATCGCCCTCCGGTCCAATCCAGGCCGCGACCTCAACCGGTGGGCGCCCGTGCTCGCCCCGGAAGGCCTGGATCGAGACTCGCGGGTGTTGAGCTCCGGGATGAAGCGAAGCCACCCAGGCGAGTTCGGGCGGGGTCGCCGTGGCCAGCGCCGACGCGAACGGAACCGGGAGTTCGATGCGCGGCAGCCAGGGCGTCCCGCATTGTTTCACGCTCTCGATGGCGATTTCCCGCCATCGCTCCGATTTCCGGACTCGCTCGTCATCCGTCCATTGCGGAACGCTCCGCTCGGTGAGGACGGGGAGGAGCCGCTGGACGCCCAACTCCGTTGCCTTTTGGACAATCCACTCCATGCTGCGGGTCTTGGTGACGGATTGAACCAGCGTGATGCGGCTGGAGGGCAGGGGATGACTATGGCGCTGGGTGACGTTCAGGCGAACGCTGCGGCGCTCACGGGCGGCGACCCTGCACTCGTAAACGCCACCCAGCCCGTCGAGCACCGTCGCCGCATCCCCCACTTCCAGGCGCAACACTTCCGCGGCGTGGTGTCCCTCGGGACCGGACAGCGTAAGGATATCGCCCCGGCACGCTTCCGGGGGGAGATAAAATCGGTGCATCCTGGCTACCGGAACAGGTCCTTCGCGCGCTCCCAGAAGCTGCGGGTTCTCGGATTGGTGCTCGCGTCGCACAAGGCGCCGAACTCTTCGAGCTTCTCCCGCTGCGGGGTCGTCAGCCGCGTGGGGACTTCGACCACCACCCGGACGTGCAGGTCGCCTGTCCCGTGGCCCTGGAGGTTCCGAACCCCTTTCCCGCGCAGGCGAAAGACCGTACCCGTCTGGGTGCCGGGAGGTATGCGGATGCTTGCCGATCCCTCGAGGGTTGGCACGTCCAGTTCCGCCCCGAGCGCGGCCTCGACAAAGCTAATGGGCATCTCGCACAGGAGATCTTCACCGTCCCGCTGGAAGATCTCGTGCGGTTCCACGTGAAGCACGACATACAGGTCGCCGGCCGGACCGCCACGGACTCCAGCTTCCCCGTTGCCGCTTGAACGGAGTCGGGTGCCGTTATCCACCCCCGCCGGCACCCGGATGGTCACCGTCGAGCTCTTCTCGCGCTGACCGCTCCCCTGGCAACTGCGACAAGGTCGTTCGATCACCCGACCGGCACCGCCGCAGCGCGGGCAGGTCTGGCGCACGCGCATGAAGCCGCCCAGGACCTGGTCGACGCTTCCCCGTCCCCCACACGCCGGACAGTTCTTCCGCCCTGAGCCCGCTTCGGCTCCCGTGCCGTGACAGGTCTCGCAAGGGGCGGCCTTTTCGAGCGTGATCTCCTTCTCACAGCCCTTGGCCGCCTCCTCGAAGGTGATCTGCAAATCGTACCGGAGGTCGGCGCCGCGCTCCGCACCGCTCGGATCGGGGCGTGAGCCTCCACCAAAAAGGTCGTCAAAAATGCCGCCTCCACCCCCGCCGCCGAACACTTCGCGGAACACCTCGAACGGATCGTGGAAGCCCCCAAAGCCGCCCCCGCCGCGTCCAGCCCCCGCCCCGGCGCGGGCGCGTGGGTCGAACGCGGCATGGCCGAAGCGGTCGTAGGCCGCCCGGCGTTGCGGATCGCTCAAAGCCTCATAGGCCTCGCCGAGTTCCTTGAACTTCTCCTCGGCCGTCTTGTCGCCGGCGTTCTTGTCCGGATGCAGTTTGACCGCGAGCTTGCGGTACGCCTTCTTGATCTCCTCGTCGGAGGCCTTCCGGTCCACGCCCAGGACCTCGTAGTAATCGCGTTTGGCCATTTCAGTGCGCGAGATTCAACTAGGCGGAAGGAGTGGCGGCAACGACAACTGCGGCCGGACGGAGCAAACGGCCTTTCAGCCGGTAACCCTTTCGGACCTGATGCAGCACCTGGCCTTCCGGGACTTCGGCGCTGGCCATCTGCGAGATGGCCTCATGCAGATTGGGGTCGAACGGTTGCCCGAGGGCGACGACCTCCTCGAGCCCGGCGTCGGACAGCACCTGGCGAAGCTGGCTCTGGATCATCGTGACCCCCGTCCGGATGGACTCGACGGTGGCGCTAGGTTCGTTGGCGGCAGCGAGCGCCATTTCGAAGTTGTCCACCACCGGCAGGAGCTTCTGCATGAGGCTCTCGTTGGCGAACTGCACCGCGTCCTGCCGCTCCCGGACGGCGCGCTTCCGGTAGTTCTCGAGGTCGGCGACAGCGCGCAGGTAGCGGTCCCACGAATCCTCAGCCTTGGCTGCCTTGGCCTGAAGCTCGGAAACCTGCTCGTGCGTGAGTTGCACTTCCGCCTGCAACGGCTCCTGCGATGTCTCTGCGGCCGCCGCCGCCGCGGGCGTCCCGTCTTTCGTGTACTCGTCCATGCTCATGATCAGTCACCAAAGACCTGCAGACTACACAAGGGGAAGGCTGCCGGCAACTGGGGGGGCGCGATGGCAAGACGCGGCATGGCTCGCTCTCTGCCCTGGCTGCCAGCTCGCTTCGCCGGCCTGACTCCGGTGAAATCGCTGCTCAGAGCCCCAGCCGGGCTTTCACGGTCGCAAAGGCATCGAGGGCATCGGCCAGCTGTTCCCGGGTGTGCGCTGCCGACATCTGCGTGCGGATCCGTGCCTTGCCTTGCGGCACCACGGGATAGCTGAAGGCAATCACGTACACTCCTTCCTCGAGCATCGCGTCCGCAAACCGGGCCGCCCGAACGGCGTCCCCGAACATGATGGGCACAATCGGGTGCTCCCCGGGAAGAAGTCTGAAGCCCGCCTTGGTCAGGCCATCGCGGAAGAACCGGGTGTTCGCTTCAAGACGATCGCGAAGTTCGGTGGAGGCGGTGAGCAGGTCGAGCACCTGGAGCGTTCCTGCGATAATCGCCGGAGCCACGGTATTCGAGAACAGGTACGGGCGCGAGCGCTGCCGCAGCAACTCAATGATCTCGTTGGGCCCGCTGGTGTAACCACCGCTGGCGCCGCCCAGCGCCTTGCCCATGGTTCCCGTAATGATGTCCACCCGGCCCTGGACGCCACAATGCTCGGGCGTCCCGCGACCGTGTTGGCCCATGAACCCGACCGCGTGGGAATCATCCACCATCACCAACGCGTGGTAGCGTTCGGCGAGATCGCAGATGCCGCGCAGGTTCGCAATCGTGCCGTCCATCGAGAACACGCCGTCGGTGACGATCAGGCGAAACCGCGCCGGCGCGGCTTCCTTGAGCTTCAACTCAAGATCGGCCATGTCGTTGTTGCGGTAGCGGAGTCGCTGCGCCTTGCAGAGCCGGATGCCATCGATGATCGAGGCATGATTGAGTTCGTCGGAAATCACCGCGTCCTCCGAGCCCAGGAGGGTCTCGAACACGCCCCCGTTCGCATCCCAGCACGAGCTGTAGAGGATGGTATCCTCGGTACCCAGGAACCCGCTGAGCCGTCGCTCGAGTTCCTTGTGCGGCGACTGTGTGCCGCAAATGAACCGCACGCTGGCCATGCCATAACCCCACTGGTCCAGGCCGAGCTTGGCGGCCTCGCGGACCTTGGGATCCTGCGCCAGTCCCAGGTAGTTGTTTGCGCACAGATTCAGGACCGGCTCGCGTCCGGCAACGCGCACCCGGGTGCCCTGGGGCGTGCTCAGAACGCGCTCTGACTTGTAGAGTCCGGCTTCGCGGATCTGGGCGAGTTGCGACTCAAGATGCGATTTCAGGGTCGTGTACATGGAGTTGCAGGTGGGGTGTCTTGCGAAAGCGGTGAATCGGGCGGACTCGAACGCATCGCGCCGCTCCAAGGCACGTCCGGCGCGCGTCCCTTGCGCCCCGGAGCGGCGGGCCGCGGCGGGCCCGCCCCGCCTGGCTGCGGTTCATGGCCCGGTCAAGCGCTCCAGTCGAGCACGACCTTGCCGGATTGACCCGAGAGCATGGCATCGAAGCCTTTCTGGAACTCCGTGAAGTGATACCGGTGGGTGATCACGGGCTTGATGTCGAGGCCGCTTTGGAGCATGACGCTCATCTTGTACCAGGTTTCGTACATCTCCCGTCCATAGATGCCCTTGATCGTCAGCATACTGAAGACCACCTTGTTCCAGTCGATGGCCATCTGTTCCGGCGGGATGCCCAGCATGGCAACCTTCCCGCCGTGGCAGAGATTGTCGATCATGTCGCGAAAGGCCGCCGGACTTCCGGACATTTCCAACCCGACGTCGAACCCCTCCTGCATGCCCAGTTGCCGTTGCACGTCCGCCAGGCTGCCGTTCTTGATGTTCAATGCCACCGTGGCGCCAAGTTGGCGGGCGAGGTCCAACCGGTAGTCGTTCATGTCCGTGACCACCACGAACCTTGCTCCGGCGTGTCGGGCGATGGCCACCGCCATGATCCCGATCGGCCCGGCGCCGGTTATCAGCACATCCTCGCCCAGCACCGGGAAGGAGAGGGCCGTATGCACGGCGTTACCAAACGGGTCGAAGATCGCGGCAACGTCGAGATCGATGCCGGGACGATGGTGCCAGACGTTGGTCATCGGCACGGCGATGAACTCGGCAAACGCGCCGGTGCGGTTGACCCCGATGCCCTGGGTGTCCTTGCACAAGTGGCGGCGCCCCGCGAGGCAGTTGCGGCACCGCCCGCACACCACGTGTCCCTCGGCGCTCACGATGTCTCCGGGGCGGAAGTCCACCACGTTGGAACCGACGCTGACGACTTCGCCGACGAACTCATGGCCCACCACCATGGGCACCGGGATGGTCCGTTGGGCCCAGGCATCCCACTTGTAAATGTGGATGTCCGTGCCGCAGATCCCGGTCTTGCGGACGCGGATGAGCACGTCATTGATGCCGGGCGAGGGTTCGGGAACGTCTTCAAGCCACAGGCCGGGCGCGGCGTGGCTTTTCACGAGGGCTCTCATGGTCTTGCTGCGTGGATGCTAAGGGCTGCGATAACGGCTTGCCAGCGCGGCGCCAGCCGCACATCGTATCCGGCATACCGGAAACGCGGTCGACATAATGGACGATCTGTTCCGGTATGCAAGAGCTTTTTCCGATATACCGAATATGCGCGGCAAGCCAGACCCCCGAACCGCCGCGGGACCCGCGAGCCCCCCCGCGACTCCCGCCGCCGAAGGTCTTCACCGCCACCTCGGCCGCCGGCTCAAGCTGCTCCGTGGCCAGCGCGACTGGTCCCTCGACGCCCTGGCCCAGGCCAGCGGCGTGAGCCGCTCGATGCTGAGCGACATCGAACGGGAGCGCGCCAATCCCACCCTCGCCGTCACCCTTCGCATCGCCCGGGCCTTCGGCATGTCCCTCGGGGAGTTGATCGAGATGCCCGGCGCCACGCCCGGCGTGGTGGTGATTCGCGCGGAGGACCGCGCCTACCATTATCGATCGGACCAGGATGTACGCATCCGGACGCTCTCGCCGCTGAACCTCGAGAAGGACGTGGAGCTTTACGAGTTGCAGTTGCAGCCGGGCGGCGCGCTGCGGAGCGCACCCCATTTTGCGGGAACGCGGGAGTTCCTTACGGTGCAGAAGGGCCAGGTCAAGATCGAGTCGGCGGGCGAGACGGAAGCCCTGGGCACGGGCGACTCCGCGACGTACCGGGCGGACATGCCGCATGCGATCTGGAACGCGGGTCGCGGCGAGGCGGTGGTTTTCCTGGTGGTGATCTACCGCTGAGGGCGGGATGGAAGTAGTCAATACTGGGGACTGACCCCTTGGCTCAGAACTCCCCGTCCGGATGCGCGGCCAGCCACTCCCGAAGGCCCGGCAAACGGAAGGAGAGCAACGCTTGCGCCTTCGCACAGTTCAGCGTCGTGTCCGGCGGACGGGGCGCTCCCTGGTATTCCCGGAGCGAGGCGGGCTCGATTCCAGGCTTCAAATGGGGCACGCGGGAGGCAACCAGCTGGCCGATCTCGTAGCGCGAGAGCCGCTGCGTGCCCGCAACGTTGTAGACCCCGGAGGCTCCGGCGGCGACCAGCTCCCACACGGCGCGCGCGGTGACCTCGGCGTGCGTCGGTGACCGGAACTCGTCGGTGAAGAGGCGCAGGGTTCGCCCCGACTCCCAAGCGCGGCGGATCTGCTCGTTGAAGCCCCGGTCTCTGGTGGGGGAACGGCCCCCGTTCAGCGAGGTCCTGATGACCAGGTGACGCGGGTGAGCGAGGACGGGCGCTTCGCCGGCGGCCTTGGTCTCCGCGTAGGCGCCGAACGGGCGTGGCGCGGCGGTCTCGTCGTAGTTCCCCTGGCGCCCGTCGAAGATCAGGTCGGTCGAGAAGTACACCAGGGAGCCGTTCTGGCAAAGGTCGGCCAGGACGCGCGTGACGTCGACGTTGAGCAGCCGGGCCAGGCCCGGGTTGGCCTCGCAATCGGGGCTGCGGCTCAGGGCGGCACAGTGAATCACCAGGGCGGGTCGATCGCGTTCGAATGCGGCGCGCACCGCCGTGAAGTCGGTCAGGTCCAGATCCGCCCGCGTCAGTCCCCGGACATTCCAGTTGCCGGCGGATGTCGAGCCGAGGCGGACGAGATAACTACCGATGAGACCGGCCGCGCCGGTCACCCAGGCCAGAGGGCGTTGGTTAGTCACAGAGCCTCCTTGTCAGTTCCCCGTACGCGTCGATCCGTCGATCCCGCAGGAACGGCCAGTGCGTCCGTGTCGTCTCGATGGCGGCCAGATCGACGGAGACGATGAGGTTCTCGGGGCGATCGGCCGCCGCCTTGCCCAGGATCTGCCCCTGGGTGCCCGCGACAAAGCTCTGTCCCCAGAATTCCAGGCCTTCCCCGCCGTAGGGTTTCTCGAGCCCGACGCGGTTGACCACGGCGACGTAACAGCCGTTGGCGATGGCGTGGCCGCGTTGAATCGTCTCCCACGCCCCGTGTTGATTCGTTCCGTGTTCTGATTTCTCCGAAGGATGCCAGCCAATGGCCGTGGGGTAGAACAGGATCTGGGCGCCGCTCATGACGGTCAGCCGGGCGGCCTCCGGGTACCATTGATCCCAGCAAACCAGCACGCCAATGCGCCCGTAGCGGGTCCTCCAGGCTCTGAACCCGAGATCGCCCGGGGTGAAATAGAACTTCTCGTAGTATGCGGGGTCGTCCGGAATGTGCATCTTCCGATAGACGCCGAGCAGGGAACCATCGGCATCGATGACCGCCGCGGTGTTGTGGTAAACGCCGGGCGCGCGCTTCTCGAACAGGGAGGCGATGAGCACGACCTTCAGGCGGTGTGCGGCCTCTTGAAAAGCGGCCGTGCTGGGTCCGGGAACCGGCTCGGCGAGCGCGAAGTTCGCGTAGTCTTCAGCCTGACAGAAATACTGCGAGCGGAACAACTCCTGGGTGCAGATGATCTGCGCTCCGTCCCGGGCGGTCTGTTCCACCTGGGCCAGGGTGTGGGCCAGGTTCTCCGCAGGATCCGGGGTGCAGGCCGTCTGCACGAGACCGAGGGCCACCGTTGTATCCGGCACGGGACTCGTCATGGCCCCCAGTGTAGGGGCCGCGTTGGGCACGGCAAGCCGCGGTCCAGGCGGACCGTGGCGAGGACGCCTCGGGGACCGTTCCAGCGGGCGGCGTAGGATTGTAATGGTTTTGGCCGTCGAGTTCGCGTAGCACAGGGGGCGTACGCAACACACATGACCATGACTACGACCCTCCTCCTCATCCTGGCGGTCCTGGTGGTTCCGGTGCTGGTGGTCGCCGTCTTCCTCATCGCGACCTATAACCGGCTGGTGACGCTCCGGAACCGCTTCAAGAACGCCTTCGCCCAGATCGAAGTTCAACTGAAGCGCCGCTACGACCTGATTCCGAACCTGGTGGAAACCGCCAAAGGCTATCTCAAGCACGAACGCGAGACGCTCGAGCGCGTTGTCACGGCGCGGAATGCCGCCTACAACGCGAGCCAGCGCGCGGCGGCGAACCCCGGGGACCCCGCCGCCATCAAGGACCTTGGGACCGCCGAGTCCTCGCTCGGGGGCGTCCTCGGCCGGTTGTTCGCGGTGGCCGAAGCCTACCCGGACCTCAAGGCGAATCAGAACATGCTCAGCCTGCAGGAAGAGCTGACCTCCACGGAGAACAAGGTCGCGTTCGCCCGCCAGGCCTTCAACGATGCGGTGATGGGGTATAACACGGCCCGCGAGACCTTCCCCACCAACCTCATCGCCGGGATGTTCCAATTCCAGGGCGCGGCCTTGTTCGTGGTCGAACGCCCCGAGGAACGTGAGGCCCCGAAGGTCTCCTTTTCCTGACCCCCCTTAAAGCGCACCTCCCGGGACGCCCGCCATCATGGACTTCTTCGAGCGGCAGGACCAGGCGCGACGTCGGACCAAGCACCTCGTGGTCCTGTTCGGGCTGGCGGTGGGGTTGACTGTCCTGACGGCCAACCTCGCCGCCGCCCTCATCTTCCGGTTCGACGGCAACCGGCCCGACGATTGGGCCCGGCTGTGGGACCTGCGGCTGTTTGCCGGAGTCACCGTCGGCACGATCGCCGTGATCCTGCTGGGCAGCCTGGTGAAGATGGTTGAATTGCGGCAGGGGGGGGCCGCCGTGGCGACCTCGCTGGGCGGCACCCTTGTTTCCACCGCGACGACCGATCCCCACGAACGACGTCTGCTCAATGTGGTCGAGGAAATGGCCCTCGCCTCCGGTGTGCCCGTGCCGAAGGTCTACCTCCTGGGACGCGAACCTGGCATCAACGCTTTTGCCGCCGGTTTGGGAACCCAGGACGCCGCGCTCGGGGTGACCCGCGGCACGATTCGCTATCTTACGCGCGACGAACTCCAGGGCGTCATGGGGCACGAGTTCAGCCATATTCTCAACGGGGACATGCGACTGAACCTGCGGCTGATCGGCATCATCCATGGGCTCCTGGTGCTGGCGATCATCGGACGGCAATTGTTGTGGGTGAGGACGTCGAGTTCCCGAAACTCGAAGGGAGGCAACCCGCTTCCTTTGCTGGGGCTGGCGCTGATGATTCTCGGCGGCATTGGGATGCTGTTCGGTCGCATCATCAAAGGCGCCGTGTCGCGACAGCGCGAGTACCTCGCCGACGCCGCGGCCGTGCAGTTCACCCGCAACCCTGGCGGGCTCGCCGGAGCCTTGAAGAAGATCGGCGGGTTGGCGGCGGGTTCGCGCCTGGAAAGCGCCCGGGCCGAGGAGGCGAGCCATCTGTTCTTTGGCAACGGCCTGGGCGAATCCTGGCTGGGGTTGTTTTCGACCCACCCACCGCTCGCCGAGCGAATCCGCCGGCTCGATCCTCAATTCGACGGGAAGTTCCCCCAGGTTCAGCCCGTGCCGGCCGTCGAAGCGCCGGGTGGCGTGTCGAGGATCACGGAGTTCCCCGCCTCGGCCTTCACCGCCCCGAGGCGCCAGCCTTCGGACCCGAAACGCGCTTCGCCTCCAGAGGTCTTGACGGGCGCGGCGCTGGTCCAGCAGGTGGGACAGCCGACCGCCGCGCACCTCAAGCAGGCGGGGCGATTGCTGGAGCGCCTCCCCGGGTCGCTCGTTGCGGCGGCGCATGACCCCGCCGAGGCGACCAGCCTGGTGCTCGGTCTGGTGCTTGATCGCGACGCCGAACGGCGGAAGGCCCAGATCGCGTCGCTGGAGGAGCCGTTCCGGTCCGCATTGACAGGGTTGTCACCGGCGCTTCAGGCCGGGATCGAGGCATTGGACCTGAGGGATCGGTTGCCGTTGGTGATGCTGGCGCTGCCGGCGCTCCGCGAGCTTAGCGTCGCCCAGTTTGAAGCGTTCGGCCAGTCGCTGGGGCACCTCGTCGAGAGCGACCACGAGATTTCGTTGTTCGAATATGCGTTGCAGCGGCTCGTGCAACGGCATCTGGCCCCCAGCTTCGCTGCCGAAGCTGACCCGCGCACGGTTCAGTATCATGCCCTCACGCCGCTGCTCCCCGATTGCGCGGTGTTGCTTTCTGCGCTTGCGCACCAGGGGCACAGCTCCAAGGAGATGGTTCGCAACGCCTTCGCGGCCGGTGCAGACCGGCTCGGCCCGGGTGGGGGGAGCGTCGTGCTGCTGGAGCCCGAAGCGTGCGGCCTGACGCAGATCGACAAGGCACTCGACCGGTTGACCCAAGCCGCGCCCGCCATCAAGCGGCGCGTGCTGGAGGCCTGTGCGCGTGTGGTCGAAGTGGACGGGGAGTTGAGCCTTCGCGAGGCCGAAATCCTGCGGGCGGTGGCGGATGCCCTGGACTGCCCGATGCCTCCGGTGCTGGCGGAGATCGGGTGAGCGGGTAATGAGGCAGGTTAGAATTCCTGGTTGACAGGTGCCCGGCGCCCACCGATTTTGGGGGTGATCCCGGGCATGAGCAAAAGTGGCAGGACCGCATCCGCCGTGGTGCCGGCGGGGGATGCCCGGGGAGTGCATCAATGCAACCACGACAATCAGGACCCTATGAACCAACGATGGCTCACCCCGGCGCTTGCATGCGCCTTCGGACTCCTCGCACGATCCGCCCAAGGCCAGGAGTTGCTTTACCAGGAGGGTTTTAACGACGACGGCTCCGCGGCGAACCCCGCCCGGTACACCTTCACGGGTCGGGACGTGTATGAAGTCCCGCGGATCCAGACCGAGTTGGGGAACTATGACCAGAAGGGCCCGATCTATTGGGCGCACAACTTTAACGTGTCGTACGTCGGGAACCCGACCATTCCCGCGCGGCGCATGATCTTTACCTGGCGCGGCGTCGATGCCACGACCGCAAGCGAGGACCTCCTCAAGCTGTTCGACGCGTCGGTCAAGTGGCTCCTCAACGACAAGGCGAACGCCACCATCGTGGTGAACCCGAACGCCGCGGCGATCCAGGGACTCGCAGACCGCCTCGTCGCGGCGGGGCACACCGTCCTGGATGATGACACCGCCGCCACGCCGGACGAACAGGACGTCGTGGCCGACCTCATGATCCACGGACCCGGGGCCAACAACCCGAGCCGGTTCGTCCTGGTCACCAAGCCGGTCATCGTGATGAACGCTCCCGATTACGACGACATGCTGGTTGGAAGCATCGGCACCGCCGTGTCGTTCGAGCCCGGCCAGATGACGATCACCGCCACCAACCATCCGGCGGCAGGCGGGATGACAGGCTCCTTTAACGCCCTCACCGGAAGTCATCCGTTTGAACTGGTAGGCACCGTGCTGCCGACGAACGCACTGACGCTCGCCACGATCAAACGGGTGGTGCCGCCGGCCGTCACGAGCCTCGCGGACGTGGAGTCCATGATCGCGGGCACCAAGACCCATGAGAAGACCACCGGCCAGGTCACCACCCTGGACTTCGCCGATGCCAGCACGGGCAATTGGGTCAACGACAACCCCCTGCCGGGTGGTTACACCGGGAACTGGGGTCTCGAGGCGAAGGGCAGGCTCAATGTCACCGCGGCCGGCACGTACCGGTTCGCCCTCGGTTCCGACGACGGCGCCCGGCTGCAGATCGACCTGGACCGGAACGGCTTCACCGCCGAGGACGTCGTGCTCGAAGACGCCGGTCCCCATGCCCACCAAATCGTCTACGCCAACATCACCTTCGCGGCCTCCGGGAACTACGACCTGCGCGTGGTCTCCTACAACAACGGGGGAGGTGGAGATCTCGAAGTGTCGGTTGCCATCCAGGCGGGCGAGATTCCCGACGATTCCCTGGCCTCAGGGTATTGGGAGGTGCTGAGCTCCGATTTCGCCACCTCACCCGTCAAACTGGTAGGGCAGGTGGATGTGACCGGCTTCATTGCCACCGGTCCCAACGAGGAACGCCAGGAGCCGCTCGTCGTGCTGCTGAACGGTCCCGCCGATGCGCCGCCCGGAGCGTTCTACGACGGTGGGCCCTTCACCGGTTTCGAAGGCACGGGATTCCTCGCGGCTTCGGGCCTGAACAAGTGGGCCTACCCGGACGGCGGCACGTATCGCAGCGTGCGACTCAAGCCGGTGAACGTCGCAGGCAAGACGAAGGTCAAACTGACCCTGGCTCTGGCCGCGACGGTCGTTGACTTCGAGGACTCCGATTTCGTCGACGTGGTGGTCTATCCCAATGGCGAGTCGAGTTCGCCCGTGACGCTCGCTCACTTCCGGGGCGTCCAGAATGCGGTGCAGCCGTGGCTGGCCGACCAGAAGCGCAACTTCGAGCGCCGGTTAACTCGCCGCTTCGCCGACTTCACGTACGATATTCCCGCGGGCGCGACCGACCTGATTGCTGAAATCCGTGCGGCCACCACGTGGTGGACGGAAACGGCCGCCATCGACAACATCCGCATCACCTCCGGCGAAATCGCCACAGGCCCGACGCTCGGCAAGCCTACCGTGAGCGGCTCCGATGTCGTGCTGACCTGGACAGGCGGCCAGAGCCCGTTCCTGGTCCAGTGGAGTCCGGGACTCGCCAACGCCTGGATCGACCTCTACACGACCACGGGTAGTTCCGCGACGCTGCCCATGGTGGGACCCGCGGGCTTCTTCCGCGTCCAGAGCGGCACGACCCAGACGGTGAGTCTCTTCAAGGCCGTGCTGAGCGGGGCCGCCGAGGTTCCGGTTGTGGATACACCCGCGAAGGGTTCCGCCGTGCTGGCCATGAATGGCGACAGCCTCACGTACTACGTGTACTACGCCGGGCTCAAGGCGACCGCGACCCTCGCTCACCTGCATGGCCCGGCCACTACCACCGCCACCGCGCCGCCCTTGTTCGACCTCGTCCCGGTACCGGCCTTCGGGATGGAGGGCATCCTCCAAGGAACGCGCGTGCTGACGGCGGCTGAGAAGGCCCACCTCCAAGGCGGCCAGACCTATGTGAACATCCACACCTCCGTCCACGGAGGCGGTGAGATCCGAGGCCAGGCCACGTCGGTACCTTGAGCGCGTTGCCACCGATTCACACGACCGGAACGGCGTAGCGCCATCCGGCTCGCGGGACGCTCGCCCCACCGTAACCTCGGTGGGGCGAGCCATGAGGTAGGGCGCGGGGGCCCGGCGCGCCGGAACCGGTGGGCAGCGGAGTGCCCGCCCTACCTGCCTCCGGGCAGCTCCTGCACGCGGAAGAAGCGATGTTGGGCAGCCGCGCTGTCCACTTCCACGGGCTCCTGGCCGCTGAATTCGCCTGGGAGACCCTCCCAGGCTCCGGCGTCCACGACGTCCTTAAACTCGATGCGGTAGCGAGCGCCCGGTTGGACGTTCCATTGCAGGCGCGGCTTGCCGCCACTCAGGTTGCGTTGGATGACAACCAGCAGGTCGCCCGACCCCTCCAGGATCTCGACCTTGAACAAGTCAGAGGCGTCGTTTAGGTCCGCTGCCGCGAGATCCGGCGCATGACTGAGGAAGAACAGGCGGCGTCCGTCAGGGCTGAAGAAGGGTCGCATGGACCAACCCGCCCCCGGAACGCCATCCGGACGGCGGCTCACCAACAACGTGGATCCAGTCTCCATATCCCGCAGGAAGACGTCCTTGGACGAGTTCTGGTCGTCGCCCACCAAGTTGTCCGCCACGCTGGCAAAAGCGACATAGCGCCCGTCGGCGCTCAGGACGGCGTCCTTGGAGTTGCCGTTGCCTTCGGCCGTTCCGTCGACGGAAATGCTGGCCAGTTGGATGGTTCCCGTGTTGACGTCGGCCCGCCACGCCTGAGTCGACGTATTGGTGCCGGTTCCAGGTGCAATCCAGGTGACGTAGCGTCCGTCGGCACTGAGGCCGAGGCTCGAAGGCACCTTGCGATCCAATCGGTGCGAGAACAGCACCTGGCGGGCGCTCCAGTCCGCCACCACCACGGCGTTGGTGCCGATGCCTGACACGTTGAAATAGGCGACGCGGCGGCCATCGTGGCTGAGCACGGGTTCCCGGGCCGAGATCAGCGAAACCCAAAGCGGAACGGGATCGGTGCCCGCGAACCAAGCTTCCGCATCGTGCACCTCGATCCTGGCATCAGCCCCGGAGAGATTGACGCCGAGGCTGACGGCGAACGTGTGGCCTTGGCGGGCGAAGCTCGGCTGACCATGGATGGTGGCCGCGAAGGGGGGCGAGAGTGCACCGTCCTGAAGCCGGGCCAGCCGTGATACGACCTTGGTCTGTTGAACGAACCTCACCAAGGCGTAGGCGCCATCCGGGCTGATGACGCATTCGGGGAGCGCTGGCGCATCGGCCGGGATGGTGTCGTTGCGGATCAGCAGTCGCTCGCCGCTCGCGGGCGTCTCGACGAACACGTCGGCTACCCTGTTCACGTCGCCGCTGACCAGGTTGGATGCCGCACTGACGTAAAGCAGGCGGGCCCCGTCAGTACTCAGCGACGGAGCGGACACGTGCGCACTGGCCGGCCCGCCTCCAGAATCCTGGCTGATCCTTCGCCGCGTTCCGGAGCGGGTATCCACCAGGAAGGCCTGCATGGCATCTCCCGTTTGGCGCGCGTCCCCGGGCAAGGCCGTCAAGGCGAGGAGTCCGCCGTCAAAGCTCACGCCCGCAGGTTGAATTCCAGGCCACCCCGGGCCGGAGGCAGAGTCAGTTGCGAGGGGTGCCAAGGGAACTCTCACGATCTCTCCGGTTTCCGTCTGAACCACGAACACCGCTGTTTCGCCTTGCGGCTCGGACTGTCCAAGGAAAGCGAATCGGGACCCCGCGAACGGCGTCAGGGCGCCCGAAGGGGTCGTGACCTTCGCCAGCGCGCCGGCGAGCTCGATCTTCCGCGTATCCGCGCTCCACCAGTAAACTCGCCACGCGCTCCCGGCGGCTTCGGGGTGCAGATTGTCAGCGTGGGAGAGGAAGGCGACGAACTGGCCATCGGCTGAGATTTGCGGGAACACGGCATCGGCATTGGCCGGGGTGAAGGCATCCGTTGCGGCACTTACCAGCACGTTGGTCCGGCGCTGCGCATCCCAGAGGTGAACCTGGCACGGGCCGTTGGTCCGATTAGCGGAGGGCAGGTCCGGATCATACGGAGACGGAGCGGAGTAGGCGACGAAGTTGCCATCCAGACTGAGGACGGCGCGAAACGCCTCGTCGGGAAAGACCTGAACTGTGGGAACGTTGGTGCGAAGGCTCAGCAACGTGGTGATCCCGGCGTCGAGGTCCCGATAGCACAGCCCGTGCAGCTTCGTGCGGGCGTCCAGGCCGCCGTCGGTTCGGAACGCCACGCGGCGACCGTTCGCGCTCATGGCCGGCGAGCGAAACGCCACGGCGATTCCGCCGGAGGTGAGGCCGGGAGGAAGCTGAGTGCTGCAAAGCGTCCAGCCTCCTGAGGGTATCTCGAGCTGGGCGATCAGGCCCGGTCCCGAGGAAACCCCGGTTACGTGGGCGCTCAGGACCAACCCGTTGCCGTCCGGAGTGACGGCGAATTCCGCGAGGCGGGCTGCTGGGGGAAGCACGCCGGCGGGAGGCGCCGTAAGGCACTTCGTTTCTCCCACCGTCAGGTCATGCCGGAACAGGTTCTCGCCGCCGAGGAAGGTCGGCGAGGCGAGCTCCCTGGACGCGCTGCGGAACACGAGGTGGCGACCGTTGGCGGAGAGCCAGGGATCAAGGCTGGCGCGCGACGCCGGGTCGCCGGTGGACGATACCGAGGCGAGCCGGTTGCTCCGGACCGTCGGGTCGTGGACAAAGACGTCCCAGGTCGCATTGGTATCGTGGGCAACCAGGTTCGAGGCCCGACTGACAAACGCGACCCGAGTGGCGGCTTGGTCCAACCCGGCGGCGTACGAGGCGCCATTGCCGCTTTCCGCCGAAAGGGCCTGGCTGACGAGGTGACGCGCTCCGGTAACGCAGTCCAAGACCATCACGTCCAACGCGCCGTTGTGGTCGCCGGCCAGCCAGCGATCGGTGCTGGCAGTGAGGATGACGTGACTTCCTCCGGGAGTGAGCGCGTGCATTCTGAGCTCCTCCATGGTGGTCGTGACCGCTGCCGCCGAGGTGCTGCTGCCGAGAAGGGACGGTTGCAGCTCCGCGGCAAGGCCGACGACCGGGGGGAGGCCCAGGCACACGCACACGCACGCGCACGCGCAGGGGACGAGGGAGAGTCTCATGGTTGCCAGGGAGGAGGCCCGAATCAACGGGCGGTGGTTCTCGCCCGAACCCAAAGGAGATCAGGGGAATTGGGGGGCAGGGACGTTTGGTTGCCGGACACAAGGGCGACCGGGCGGACGTTGACGGCCTGAGTCCAAGCACGGGATTCAAGGTGCCCATCGGCGAATGAAAACCAGCAGGCCCCATCGTGGAACGAACCCGGCATGTCGGTCCACACCCAGTTACTCATGTTCACGAAGAGCAGGGGATCGTTCATGCTATCCGGGTGCTCCTCCGTGAATACGAACGTCCGTTGGGGCGGTAGGTTTCTGAAGTCGGCCTGCCGTTTGACGATCGGGTAAGTGAGGTCGATAGGACCGGTGGCCTGGTTTCCCTCGCCCAGGTAGCAATTCATGGCGTAGGAGCGCGCGCGCGAGCTCCAGCCGCGAGCCGCCTGGGAGGCCGAGACGTAGTTGTCCGAGGGGCACCTGAAGGGGGTGACGTCGCCTTGGAGATACACCCCGACGGCTGAGGAACGTGCTGCGGTGAAGTACGTCGTGTTGGTGTTATCAGGCCGCAGGCTCCAGTCCAGCCATCCGCTCGCCCAAGGGCGCTGATTACCGGTGAGCGTGGCCAAAAAGTCCCCATGGTAGTTCCCTGCGAACTCGCCCGCGTTGTCGTCCGCGTAGAGGAACCACGCGGCCGTCAGGCGACGCAGGTTGTCCATGCAAACCAGGCTGCGGGGCGGTGTGGCGTTGCCCCAGACCGGGTGCGTTGTTCCCGCGACAACGGCGAGCGCGAGAAGAACCAGCAGAACGTCCACCCGCGAGTACGCGTGGGGGTGTTGAGGCGACGGCTTGATGTTCATCGGATTTGAGCCCGGCGGGCGAGATCGGAACTTAGCACAATGCGTACCGGGGGCGCTTTGAAACTGGGTGACCTGGACTTCCTGGCTGCTGCGACCTCGGAGCGGTCGCGCTCCCCCTCCGGACCACGGCCCGCTCAGATCGCGAAGTCCTCGAACTCCGGTTTGTACAGCTCGCGCGGCGGCTCCAACATGCCCGCACCCACGGTGAGGTTCGTTCCTTCTTCGATGAGAATGAACGAGCCCGTGAGGCGGTTCTGACGATAGCTGTCAAAAACCAGCCGCCGCGTCGTGCGCAATCGTATCTTCCCAATGTCGTTCAAGCCCAGTTGCGACGGCGGCTCGGGTTCGAGGTCGAGGGTTTCGAAGCTGACCCGGTTCTCGATGGCGGTGACGGCGGCGCGGCAGGTGCAGGTCGTGTGTTTGAGGAACAGCTTGCGGCCGGGAACCAGCGGTCGCTGGTGCATCCAGACCACGCGTGCCTCCAGCTCATTGGCGCAGCCGGGCAGGTGCTCCGACCCCACGATCGTGTCGCCGCGGCTGCAGTCGATCTCATCCGCCAGCCGAACCGTCACGCTCTGCGGGCAGAACGCCTCGGGCAGGCTGCCGTCATGCGTCCAGATTTCCTTCACGGTGCTGCGCTCGCCTCCCGGCAAAACCAAAACCTCCTGGCCCACCTTCACGATTCCCCCGGCGATCTGGCCGCTGAAACCGCGGAAGTCGTGCCACGCCGGGTCGGTGGGATTGGACGGTCGGTTCACCCTTTGCACCGGCAGTCGGAACGCGCTCAGGTCGTGGTCACTCGCGATATGAACCGATTCCAGATGCCCCAGCAGTCCCGGCCCCTGGTACCAGGGCGTGTGCGGGGACGGGCGCACCACGTTGTCGCCGTTCAGCGCGCTGATCGGGATGAATTTGACGTCCTTGAGGACATCGAGCCGCGGCAGGAACCCCTCGAACTCGTCCCGGATTTCTAAAAAGCGCTCCTCGCTCCAGTCGACCAGGTCCATCTTGTTGATCGCGATCACCAGGTGCGGGATCCCCAGGAGCGCGGAGATGAAAGTGTGGCGCCGACTTTGTTCCACGACGCCCTTGCGCGCATCCACGAGCACGATGGCGAGGTTCGCGTTGGAAGCCCCGGTCGCCATGTTGCGCGTGTACTGCACGTGACCCGGCGTGTCCGCGATGATGAAGCGGCGGCGCGGCGTGGCGAAGTAGCGGTACGCCACGTCGATGGTGATCCCCTGTTCCCGCTCCGCCCGGAGCCCGTCCGTGACGTTCGCCAGGTTGATCTGGCCCCCGCCGGTGATGTCCGCACTGCGCTCCAGGGCTTCGATTTGATCCTCCATAAGCGACTTGGAGTCGTATAGCAACCTGCCGATCAGCGTCGACTTGCCGTCGTCGACCGAGCCGCAGGTATTGAAGCGCAGGATCTCGACCGAGTGGCCCGGGAGCGGGGCGCGTCCCGGGGCGGCGTCCTTGTCCTTTGGGGCCTGTTCTGTGGTCTGGAACGGGTGCGGAGCGCGGGCTCCAGCCTGTGGGGACGTCGGTTGGCCTGCCGGGGTACCTGCGGACTGAAGTCCGTGCTCCTGGGTGGACTCATGCAACGAGTTGGAGGAGGGCGAGGTCATGTCACGTGATCGAAGTAAGCCTGGAGTCGATGCCCAGGGCGGGTTCCGTAGCACGAGTCTGTCGGGGCGGTTGGTTCAAAGTCGGTGGTCAAGCGCAGGGCGGGGCTTGGGCGGAAACCCGGTTGCTCAGAAATACCCGGCCTTCTTGCGATCCTCCATGGCGGCCTCACTGGCTTTGTCGTCGGCCCGGGAACCTCGCTCTGTCACGCGGGCCGCGGCAATCTCGGCGATGATGTCGTCCACGGTGTTGGCGGGGCTTTCCACCAGGCCGGTACTGATGATGTCGCCGATGGTGCGTACGCGGACGATGAGCTCCTGGACGGGTTCCTTGTCGGTGGGGGGCAGCAGTTCGGTGACGGGAAGCCACTGGCCCCGACGCCGCACGCAACGGCGGCGGTGGCTGAAGTAGATGGACGGTACCTCGAGACGCTCGCGGCGGATGTACTCCCACACGTCCATCTCGGTCCAGTTGGAGAGCGGAAAGACGCGCATGTTCTCGCCCGGATTCAGCCGCGCGTTGTAGAGGTTCCAGAGCTCGGGCCGCTGGTTCTTGGGATCCCACTGCCCAAAGCTGTCGCGAAAACTGAAGAACCGTTCCTTGGCGCGCGCCTTCTCCTCGTCGCGACGGGCTCCCCCGATGGCGCAGTCGAAGCGGAACTCCTCGATCGCCGCGAGGAGCGTGGGAATCTGCAGGCGATTGCGACTGATCTCTCCGGGGGTGGGAACCGCGATCCCGGCGGCAATCGCGTCCTCGACCTTGCGGATGATCAATCGCGCCCCGAGTTGTGCGGCGCGATGGTCGCGGAACTCGTTCAACTCCGGGAAATGATGGCCGGTGTCGACATTGAGGAGCGGCATCGGGATGTCGGACGGCCGGAATGCCTTCTCGGCGAGGCGGAGCAGGCAGATCGAGTCCTTCCCGCCAGAGAACAGCAGGGCGGGGCGTTCGAACTCGGCGGCCACCTCGCGCATGATGTGGATGGCCTCGGTTTCCAGGAGTTGCAGGTGGTCGAGATGGTAGGAGGACATCGGAGCGGAGCGACTGGGTCTGGGGATCTTGGCCTTAGACCGATGAAAGCCAGGGATGGACGCAGAGGCCTGAGGCGGACCGGACCTCGCGGCGTCGCGGCTCGGATCCGCGTTCATCCGCGTTCATCCGCGGCAGCTGAGCTTGCGCTGTCTGGTTCAAGTTTCGGTTCAAAAAAGTCTCGTGTCGTGTCTTCCCGTGAACTGCCCGGTGAGGGCGCCCGGGCCTACAACCTGGAGGCCGGATCCCCTGACCCGGCGAGACCGGTCCATGGTCCCTGAGCATGGCCTCGGGGCCAAGGGGACTCTCCATGAACCTGCCCCGAAAAGCGGGGATGAATCCCCGCACTCCAGGCGCTTCGCGGCCCCGGACGTGCCTTGGAGCGGCGCGAAGCGTTTGGAGTGCGTCCGCTTTAGCGGCGCTTTTTGGTTCATGGTCACGGAGCAGTTCAAAAAGGAACAGGTCGCTCCCATGAACCTGCCCCGGAGCGCGGACTTCAGTCCGCAGGAAGCCACGCCGGCGCAGGGACGTCCCTGCGGGCTGAAGCCCGCGCTCCTCCCCGGTTCAAGGTCTTCTCCCGCCACGTTGTCCATCGCGACCCCGGATGCTAAACGCCAGACCTCAGCACCTTCACCCCCCAGCTCGCGTGCAGGCCGCACTCGCGCTTTTCATCCGCTTTCGCCGGGTCGAAATAGTCCCACTCGTTCGGGAGTTCGTGCTCCGCCAGGTAGTCCTCCATCTGGGCGTCGGTCCAGTAGAAGACCGGCGAGACCTTCAAGGTCCCGAAGTTCGGATCCTCGGAGAGAATGTCGAGATTGGCGCGGTTTGGATTCTGCCCCTTTCGAAGCGCGGTAAACCAGATCCGGGGTGCGAGTTCGCGCATGCCGCGCTGGAACGGTTCGAGTTTCATGGCCGCGCTGAACGCCTTCACGCGCTCCTCATTCCCGGGTTCGAGCGTGGGAACTCCGCCGTGGACCGCGTCGTAATGGGCGGCGGTGAACTCAGGGCGGTACGACTTGAGGTTGAGGCGCAGCCGGGTCCGCAAGTCCTCCGCGTGGCGGTACGTTGCGGCGCGATTGTAGCCGTGATCCACCCAGAGCACGGGGATTTCCGGCTGGACGCGAGTGACCAGGTGCAGCAGCACCGCCTCGTATGGACGGAAATTCGTGGAAACAATCGAACGTCCCTGACCCTGGTCCAAGGCCCACCGGATGATCTCGGTCGGCGAGGCGGTCTGGAGACGGGCGTTGGCGGCCTGAAGTTCCTCGGGGCTCATGGCGCGTGGGCGGAGGGCGGGGGGCGGATGTTGTTCAGAGGCTCCCGTGACCCTGCGCTGGCCAGAGACAGCGCGCCACCCAGTCACCAAAGCGTTCGCCTCCCTTGCGCTCGGCCGCGAAACGCGTAAGCAACGGCCGCAACTCGCCTTCGATTTCCACGTCCTTGACGGTCTCCTTCCAGATGCGGTTCAGGCGCGTGCCCGAAGTATCTCCCCCCAGCCAGAGTTGGTAGCGTCCCGGCGCCTTCCCCACGAAGGCAATCTCCGCCATGTAAGGTCGCGAGCAACCGTTGGGACAGCCGGTCATTCGGATGATGATCTCCTCCCCCGCCAGGCCGACCTCGGCGCACAGCGCCTCGATGCGGTCAATCACGCCCGGGAGGAAACGTTCGGCTTCCGCGAGCGCCAGCCCGCACGTGGGCAGCGCCACGCAAGCCATGGCGGCCGCATGCAGCACGCGGGCTTGGGCGCCGGTGTCAATCCCGTGTTCCCGCAGCAGCGCGTCTATCGCGTCCCGGTCCGCCTCCGAGACCCGCGCGATGATCACATTCTGGTTGGCCGTCAACCGGAACTCGATATTGCCGAATCGCTCCGCCACCTGCCGGAGGGCGCTTTTGCCGCGGCGCGAACCCAGATCCTTGACGCGGCCGTTCTCGACGAAAATCCCGAGGAAAAAGCTGCCGTCGACGGCCCGGTGCCAGCCCAGCAGATCGTGGGTGCTGGTGAAGCTGAAGGGGCGCGGCGGTTCGAGCGTGAGCCCGGCCCGTTCCTCAATCTGCTGCCGCGTCCATGCCACGCCACGCTCCGCAACCACGTACTTGAGCCGCGCGTGCTTGCGGTCGGCGCGATCGCCGAAATCACGATGGATCGTGAGCACGGCCTTGGCGACCTCGACGAGCTTCTCCGGCCGGAAGAAGCCGATCACATCGGCAAGTCTCGGGTAGGTCGCCTCGTTCCCATGACTGCGTCCCATCCCGCCGCCGACGGCGAGGTTGTAGCCGAGCAGTTGGTCGCCTTCCACGATCGCGATGAGGCCCAGGTCGTTGGTGTAGATGTCGAGGTCGTTGACCGGCGGGATCACGAAGGCCGTCTTGAACTTCCGCGGCAGATACGTCTTGCCGTAGAGCGGGTCGACGAACTCCTTCTGGTCTGCCGATTCGAGATCGAGTTGCACCCCTTCGACCCAGATGGCGTGATAGGCCCGCGTCTGAGGTCGCAGGGCATCGGCCACTCGCACACAGTCGGCATAGACCTGCTCCCGCGCCCGGGTAAACGCAGGCATGGGCGGCGCCAACACGTTTCGGTTCACGTCGCCGCACGCGGAAAGCGTCGACAGGAGGCAGTCGTGAATGCCCTTCATCAACGGGCCCAGCCCGCTCTTCACCACGCCGTGGAACTGGATGCTTTGGCGGGTGGTAATGCGCAGGGTGTTGTTGCCGTGCCGGGCGGAAAGGTCATCGAACGCGATCCACTGCGCGGGTGTCATCACGCCGCCCGGGATCCGGCCCCGGACCATCATGATGTACTTCTTGCCGGTCTTGCGGACGTCCCGATCATCCTGTTGGTAGATGCCGTGGAATTTGAGGAACTGGGTGTCGTCCTCGGAGAACCGATCGGCAAGAGGGTCGGCGAGTGTCGCGGCGATCTGGCCAGCCAGTGTCGGAATGGCGGCCTTGATCGATTCGTTGTGCGTCACCGTGGCAGGTGCGGCTACCGTCGAAATCATAAGTAAGTTACCCGGGATGCTTTTTATTGCCAGAACAGCGGCCTGTCAAACGCTTTTCCGATCGCCGCTGTCCTTGCCCAAGTACTTGCGAGACAAAGTGTCCACCCGCAGCAGGTCCCCGCGGCCAATAAAAAGCGGCACCATGATCTCCATGCCGGACTCGAGCGTGGCTGGCTTCCAGGAATTGTCGGACCCGCCTCCCTGCGGCGGATCCGTTTCCGTGACCCGCAAGGAGACCGATGGCGGCAGCGCCACGTCGACGAGCTTCCCTTCGAGAAAGACGGCGCGGTATTCGACATCGTCCTTGATGAACCACTTGCGGTCGCCGATGAGTTCGGCCGGGACCTCGAGTTCCTCGAACGAGGCCTGGTCGCTGAAGACGTAACGGTCGCCTTGCTGGTAGCTGAACTGCACGCGGCGGTAGTTCAACTCGGCCGTCGGGATCCGGTCGTTCTCGTTGAACACGTGGTCCGAGAGCCGCCCGCTCTTCAGGTTCCGCAAGCGGGTGTGGAGTTTGTGGCGGGTTTGGGCGGTGCCCGTCACGTGAAATTCCTCGAGGACTTGCGGCGTGCCGTCCACGACGAGCACCATGCCGCGTTTGAATTCCGAGGGCAGGACCGTTTGCATGGCTGGTTCGAGTTGGGCGTTGCGGCTCGTGAGTCGCGGGATGCGCGGCCCACGCGGATTGTAGTAGCGCGCAGCCTAAGACCCGACCCGCCGGGACGTCAACGTTGCCTGCGGAGTGCCCGCCCGACTGGTGATTCCGTCTGAGCCTTGTGGACCGAGGCGCACGGCGCCGCTGGGGGTTGTGGTTCCGAGGAGGGCGAAACGGCTCCGCGCAGCGTCGCCCCACCGATCGGCGGCTCGGCGGGAGCCTCGCGCTATCGGGTCCGAACAGGCTCTTCCAGCTTTGGAATCGTGAACTTGAAACCGTCGGCCTCCACTTTCTGAGCTTGGGCCACAAAGGTGAACGCGCGCCCGCGCTGGACGGCGAGGGTGATGCTCAGGGTTCGAGCGTCGTCGGGGATCGCACGGAAACCGAATTCGGTCCTGAGCGGCGTGCCATGGGTGGTGGAGGTCATCTCCGAGGTGATCAGGCGCCCTTGATCGTCCTCAACGCGGACGAGGTCGATGAAGGCGCCGTCGGGTAGTTGAGGCAGTTCGAGGAGCAGACGGGACAGTTCCATGGAGGAATAGCTGCCACGCTGGACCGGGTCCTGGCGCACGAAGCCCTTCACGAACACGTCAATTCCACTGGCCTTCCCCGCGTGATCGAGCTGGTTGGTGCGACCGGACGGCGGCAGTTCCACGCCGCGCAGCTGGATGAGTTCGTCAGGCGCGAACGGCGCGGCGGCGGTACGCTTGGCCCAGCAATCCAGGCGCCACGGTTCGTCCGGCCACGGGACCGGGCCGAAGGTGAGGAGGAAGGCATCGCCGAGGGTCTGGGAGCCGTAGGAACCCGCCTTGCCGGCGTTCCCGGTGGCGTCGCTCGAGGACAGGGAGCCGATGGTCCAGAACGCGGTGTTGGTGCCGGCTTCGCGGAAGCGGAACACGGCGGTGGCGCGCACCTCTTGGCCGGGCTCGGCCGGCGCTTCGGAAATCGTTTCGGTGCCGTCAGCGTTGGCCGTCCGGCCACTCGAGGTGCCGGTCCCGAAGGCGAGCGCCTCCAGACTGCACACAAGATCGCCGTTGGTGCCCAGGACGGGGAGGTCCGCAGCGACCAGAGGCGGTGGGTTGGTGAAGGCCGGGTTGGGGATTTCGAGCTCCCCCAAGGGCTCGATGGCTCCGGGTGAGGCGAGTCCGAAGAACCGGACCGAGAGCAGGCGACTGCGCCTGGGCAGCACCTCGGCATCCAACCACAGGGTGAAGGACGTACCGCCCCCCAAAGTGAGCCAGTGACGTTTGCCGGACGTCACGCCTCGCTCGTCCGCCAGCAGGGCGGTGACGCTCAGCGGCGGCATCGGGTTGGTGGTCGCCATGCCCTCCTGCCGCAACGCGACGACCAGTGCCGGTTGGCTGGTCGTGTAGCGCTGGCTGCTGGAAGCGCCGCGGCGAAGGCTGGGGAACACAGCGCTCAAGACACGATGCAGCATCTGGGCGGCGGCGCTTCCGGTGAAAGAGTAAACGACGTGATTCGTCCCGTAGGACACTCCCAGGCAACGCAGGGTGACGCCGTTCTTGAGGGTCACCCAACGCGGCGCGCCTGCGCCCCCCAGCAGGAGCAATCCCCCGATAAGAATCGCGCCCAGCGCCAGGAGCACCAGCACACCCAGGACTGCCCGAACCAGGCGCCTCATCAGTATTCGCTCTGAAACACGACGACGCTCAGTGGCGGGAGGGTGAGCGGCGCGGAGTACGTCTGTCCGTGCACTCGATAGGCCTCCGCCGTGACCCCGCCGAGGTTGCCCACGCCGCTGCCGCTGTAGATGGAGGCGTCGCTGTTGAGGACTTCCTTCCAGTGGCCGGGCCGCGTCAGGCCAACGCGGTAACCGTAGCGGGCCACCGGAGTGAGGTTCATGACGACCACAAACTCGCTCGCGGGACTGAGCGGGCGGCGGACAAACGAGAGCACGGAGTTCTCGTGGTCGCCGCAATCGATCCATTGGAAGCCGTGCGGGTCATGGTCGCCCTCCCAGAGCGCCGCATGCGCCCGGTAAAGTTGGTTGAGGTCCTGGACGAAGCGGCGAACCCCGGCGTGATACGGCCCCTCGTTCAACAGCCACCAGTCCAGCTCGGCGTTTTCGTTCCATTCCCGCTTCTGGCCAAACTCGCCGCCCATGAACAGGAGCTGTTTGCCGGGAAAGAGCCACTGGTAGGCGAGCAGCACCCGCAGGTTGGCGAAACCCTGCCAGTCGTCGCCGGGCATCCGGCCGCGCAGCGTGCCCTTGCCATGCACGACCTCGTCGTGGGAGAGCGGCAGGATGAAATTCTCGTTGTGATGATAGAGCATCGCGAACGTGAGGTCGTTCTGGTGGAACTTGCGGTGGACGGGCTCACGTTGGAAGTAGCCCAGGGTGTCGTGCATCCAGCCCATGTTCCACTTGAAGCTGAAGCCCAGCCCCCCGAGATAGGGCGGTCGCGTCACCTGCGGCCAGGCCGTGCTCTCTTCGGCGATGGTGAGCACGCCGGGATGCTCGGTATGCACGAGGTGATTGAACTCGCGCAGGAAGGCGATGGCCTCCAGGTTCTCACGGCCGCCGTACTGGTTGGGAACCCATTCGCCCTGCTTCCGCGAGTAGTCGAGATACAGCATCGAAGCCACCGCATCGACCCGCAGACCGTCCACGTGGAACCGTTCGCACCAGAACAGGGCGTTGGCGGTCAGGAAATTCCTCACCTCGTGGCGTCCGAAGTTGAAGATGAGCGTGCCCCAATCCTGGTGGGCGCCCTGGCGGGGGTCCTCGTGCTCGTACAGCGCGGTGCCGTCGAACTTCGCCAGGGCCCAGGCGTCCCGGGGAAAATGCGCCGGCACCCAGTCCACGATGACCCCGATGCCCGCCTCGTGCAGGGCATTCACGAGGTATTGAAAATCATCCGGAGTGCCGAAGCGGCTTGTGGGCGCATAAAACCCCGTCACCTGGTAACCCCAGCTCGGGTAGTAGGCGTGCTCGGCCACGGGAAGAAATTCCACATGGGTGAAGCCCATTTCGCGCACATAATCCACCAGCGGACTCGCGAGTTCGCGGAAGCTGAGGGACTCGAACGGCGTTTTCTTTCGCCAGGATCCCACGTGCACTTCGTAGATGCTCATCGGGGCCCGCCACGGATTCGCATCGCCCCGTTTCCGGAGCCAGGCCGCGTCGGTCCACGAGAACTTGCGGTTGTTCCACACCACCGAGGCGGTCTTGGGCGGGACCTCGCACAGGAAGCCGAACGGATCCGTACGCAGGCTCAGCCCGCCGTGCAGGTCCTTGACCTCGAACTTGTACAGGGTGCCCTCGCCGAGTCCGGGCACGAAGAGCTCCCAAACCCCGGAGGGCCCGAGGAGTCGCATCGGGTGATAGCGCCCGTCCCACTGGTTGAACTCGCCCACGACACTCACACGCTGCGCATTGGGAGCCCAGACGGCGAAGCTGACCCCGTGAACGCCGTCAATCACCCGCATTTGAGCGCCAAGCTTGTCGTAGAGCCGGCGCTCGTTGCCCTGGCCAAACAGGTAGAGATCCTGTTCACCCAGCGTGGGCAGGAACGAGTAAGCGTCGCGCATTCGGCGCTGGCCGCCCTGGTAGTCGGTGATGACCAGGTCGTAGGCGTACACGCGCTGCGCGTCCTTCGTCGTGCCCTCGAACAGGCCGGAGTCATGGAGACGCCCCAGTTCGAAGGCGGGCATGCCCCGTTCGTGCACTGGCGCGATGGCGACTGCGCGCGCGTTGGGCACGTAGGCGCGAACGACCAGTCCGGAGCCGTCGCCCAACGGGTGCATCCCCAGCAATTCATGCGGGGCGCGGATCTGGGCATTGACCAGGCTTTGCAGCTCTGCGGCGGTCAGAATCATGGGTCCTGCTATGCCAGAACCGGCAGTCAAAGCCACGCAAAAAGGCCGAATCGCCGCGGCAACTGCAGGACCGGGGGGCGGGCGAAGCTGCGCCGAGCCGCCCATCGAAGACAGGTAGGGCGGGCACTCCGCGGCCCGCCGCGTGGGGTTCGCGAGCAGGCTCGTGCTGACGGACCGCGGCCTCACGGCCGCAGCCACAAGCTGCATCCAGTGAGCCGCGATCAGTTTTCCCGGGCAACAATCGCGCCCACGGCCTGGCTGGCCTGGTCGCGGAGTTGCCGATCCGGGTCAAGCATGACGCCGCGAAGCGTCTCGAGACTCCGGGACGATCCGACCATTTCCAGGATCTGGCAGGCGGCGCGACGCGTCTCCAGGTTCTTCTCCACGAAGAGCCGCAGGACCGGTTCTTCGGCTTCGGGGCCGAGTTGCTTCAGCGCCTCGATCGCGGCGTATCGCTCGTTCTCGCCGCGTGCGATGAATCCGACCAGCGGTTCGATGGCCCGGCGATCGCCGAGCCGGCCCAAGGCTTCGATGGCGGGTTGGCGAGTGGGGGAATCCGGCATCTTGAGAAGGCGGAGCAGAACGGGAACCTCTTGAGTGCTGGCTGCCTGGGTCACCACGCGTCCGGCGGCCCAGCGGACGGAGTCGTCCCGCGATTCGAGCAACTCTGCCGCCCGCTGCACCGTGCCCGGGGGCAAGGGCTCCATGGGGTCCGTTTGCAGCCGTTGCATCGCGAGACTGCGACGTTCGTGGTCGGGCGAATTCAGATCCTCGAGGGCGGCGCGCACTTCATCCGCGGTGAGGGTCTGGGAGGTTCGTGGCGCGCGGAGGGCGAGCGCGGCGTCCTTCTCTTCGCCGCGGAGAAGTCGGGCCGTGAAGGCCAGTTTGGATCGCCTGGTCGTGGTCTCGCTCGTGGTGGATTCACCCCACGTGAAGCGGATTTCGCGTAGCCAGCCCGCTTCGCGATCGAACACGGCCTGCCCTTCGCCCTGGGCTTCGAGACGGGGTACTCCCTCGAAGGTGGCCAGGCTTCGCAGGGTGGAATGCCAGGTGATCTGGGCGCTCTGCGGGTCCCGGGAAGCGGTTTCCACGGCGTGGCTCAGCATGCCGTGCATACGGGCGAGGCCCTCCCGCATCGAAGCCGGGCCGTAGGGATAGCCGCTGTTCCAGGGCATTCCCGGACGGGGTCGTTCGTCGGGCATCGTGACGGGCCACTGACGCTCGAGCTTGCCGCTGCCGTCCGGCGGGAGGGGAACAAAGAGGGCCGTTCCGAGACCTCCTGCCTGGTGGGGAAGTTGGACTTGGCCTGCCTCGGCCAAGACGCGTCCGGTCGCATCGATCTCCATGAAAGCAAAAGGCGCGAACGCCATCGGGGGGGCCATGAAAGGGGGCCGGTATGGCATGGGGGCGGACCTCGATTCGATCCGGGGCGGGAGATTGCCCCGGAGCTGGAGTTCGGCGGCACCGGTTTCCCCGTCCACGTGGTGCGTGATGAGGATCACGTGGCCGTCGTAGAGGCCGACGCCGCCTTCGGCGGTCACCTCCATCTGGACGTGGTAGGCGTTCGTTTCGCCGGCGCGGAATGCGTAGCGAAGCGCGTCCGCCGTCGCCGGGATTCCGCGGGGGGTGCCGGCGAGCGCCACGAGCACCAGCGCGAGCGCGGCCATTGATTTGGGCGTAGGCATGGCATCAGACTGCACCTCTTCTCCCGCGACGACAAGACCGGCGCACGGGCGAGACCGGCCCACGGCGACCGAGGGCGGCGACTGAGGTGCCAAATCGTTAAACAGCTATTTCACGATTTGGGATGGTGGGGGCCGGGGTTTCAGGCGGGCGGCCAGAAGAGAGCGTGAACGTGCGAGGCCGTCAACCCCTTCAGAAGCGGCGGTCTTCCCGAGGTGCCTCCAAGCGCTCCGCTCAAGCCCACGCCGTAAACTTCGTGTTCAGCTCAGGATGTCCTTCACCACGTTTCCGTGGATATCGGTCAGGCGGAAGTCGCGACCCTGGAACCGGTAGGTCAGACGGTCGTGGTGAATGCCGAGGCAATGAAGCAGGGTGGCATTGAGATCGTGAATGTGAACCGGGTTCTCCACGACGTTGTACCCGTAGTCGTCCGTCAGGCCGTACGTCAGGCCGGGTTTGATGCCGCCCCCGGCGAGCCACACCGTGTAGCAGCGGCCGTGGTGGTCCCGCCCGTAGTTGTCGGGTTCGATTTTGCCCTGGCAATACACGGTGCGTCCAAATTCGCCGCCCCACATCACCAGCGTGTCTTCAAGCAGCCCCAGCCGCTTCAGGTCCTTGACGAGGCCGGCGCTGGGCTGGTCGGTGTCCTGACACTGCTCGCGGATGCGCCGCGGCAGGTTGCCGTGCTGGTCCCAACCCCGATGGTAAAGTTGAATGAACCGCACGCCGCGCTCTGCCATGCGGCGGGCGAGCAGGCAGTTGCGCGCGAAGCTCCCCGGCTTGTGGACGTCCGGCCCGTACAGATCCAGCACCGACTGCGCTTCGCCGGAGATGTCCACCAGTTCCGGCACGCTGGTCTGCATCCGGAACGCCATCTCGTATTGCGCGACCCGGGTGGGGATTTCCGGGTCGCCAAACAGGTCGTGCTGGCGCTGGTTCAACCTGGCGAGGCCGTCCAGCATCCGACGACGGCCGTCAGCGCTGATCCCGGGTGGATTGGAAAGGTACAGCACCGGGTCGCTGCCGCCGCGGAACTGGACGCCTTGATACTCCGAGGGCAGGAACCCGGCGCTCCACAGCCGCGTGTACAGCGGTTGGTCGCTCTCCTTGCCGCTGGAGATCATGACGATGAACGCCGGCAGATTCTCGTTCTCGGTGCCCAGGCCGTAGCTCAGCCACGCTCCCATGCAAGGGCGTCCCGGCTGCTGGAAACCCGTTTGGATGAAAGTGATCGCCGGGTCGTGATTGATCGCCTCGGTGTTGACCGTCTTGATGAAACAGAGGTCGTCGACGACCGAGGCGATGTGGGGCACGAGTTCACTCGCCCAGGCCCCACTCTGGCCGTGCTGCGCGAACTTGAAGATCGATTTCACCACCGGGAACGCGCTCTGTCCGGAGGTCATCGTGGTGATGCGTTGTCCCATCCGCACCGTGTCTGGCAGTTCGCTGTTGTGAAGCGTTTCCAGTTTCGGCTTGTAGTCGAACAACTCCATCTGCGACGGGCCCCCGGCCATGTGCAGGTAAATGATCCGGCGGGCCTTCGGCGCGAAATGCGGCACGCCCGTCAGGCCGCCCTTGCGCGTGGGCGCGGAGCCCGACGGCGCCGCAGCTCCCAGGTCGCGATCCAGCACCGAAGCCAGGGCCGCCGTGCCGATGCCGGTGGCGAGGCGACCAAAGAAATGACGACGGGTGAGGAGCAGTTGCTTTTCGCGAAGGGAGTGCATGCGGCCGGCGTTGAGTTCGGGCTGGATCATCCTTTGGTCACGGTCTCGTCCAGGTTGAGGATCATGCTGGCGATCGTGCTCCACGCGGCGAGTTCGGAAGGATCCAGCGAGGTTGGTGCCTTGAAGTCTCCGACGTCCAGCAGCGCTTGCGCGGCCGACGGTGCGGCCCGGTACTCGCGGAGTTGCTCCCGCAGGACGCCTTGTAGGATCTCAATCTCCTCTCGTCGCGGTTTCCGTCCCGTGGCGAGGCGAAAGCCGTAGGCAATTTGTTCCGCCCGGCGGGAACCTCCCTCGGTGAGCATGCGAACCGCCAAGGCGCGCGAGGCTTCAACGAATTGCGGATCGTTCAGAAGCGCGAGCGCCTGGAGCGGCGTGTTGGTTCGGGGGCGCTTGACGACGCAGTACTCGCGGGTGGGCGCATCGAAGAGCAGGAGGTTCGGTGGGGGGCTCTGGCGCTTCCAGAAAGTATACAGAGTCCGCCGGTATTGGGCGCGGCCTTTATCGGGGACGTACTTCTGGGAGTTGTTGAACGAAACCGCTTCCCACAGGCCGGGTGGTTCGTACGGCTTGACGCTGGGACCGCCGATTTCCTCCGCCAGCAGGCCGCTGATCTGCAAAGCTCCGTCCCGCAACACCTCGGCGTCGGCGCGGAAGCGCGGTCCCCGCGCCAGCAGCCGGTTCTCAGGATCGCGCGCAACCAGTTCGCCGGTTGTGGCCGAGGACTGGCAATACGTGGACGACGTGGCGATCAAGCGCGCCATGTGTTTCAGGTCCCAGCCGCTGGCAATGAACTCCGTCGCCAGCCAGTCGAGGAGTTCGGGATGCGAAGGACGCTCTCCTTGAACGCCGAAATCGTCCGCGGTTTTCACCAACCCGGTCCCGAAGAACTGCTGCCAGAGCCGGTTCATGGTGACGCGCGCGGTCAGCGGATGGTCCGGACGCAACAACCACAACGCCAGGCCCAGCCGGTTTGTGGGGGCCGCGGCCGGCCATGGAGGCAGCACCGCGGGCACACCGGGCGCCACCTTGTCGCCCGGCTTGTCGTATTCGCCGCGCAGCAGCATGACCGTTTCTCTCGGTTCCGCACGCTCCTTGGCAACCAGGGTGGTGGGGATGGCCGCATCGATGGCCGCCTGTTCCTCGCGCCAGGAGGCGATGTCATCCATGGACTTGCGGAAGGCGGCATCGTGCTGCCGGCGGAAGTACTCCCGCACCCGTTTCGAGTTGGGGTCCGGCCAGGGACCGGCCACGGAAAGCATGGCGGCGACATCGGCTGCCAGCACGTCCGGGCCGCCGATGGCGCTGTTGAAGGAGAAGTACTTTGAACCCTGGTGATTGACGAGCTTCACCAGGATCCGGTTCTCGCCGGGCCGCAGCTGAACGCCAAACCGTGTTTTCACCCCCGGGTAACGGTGCGGTTCTGCGCTCTCGGCAACCAGCCGGTCGTTGACCCACACTTTGAAGAGATCATCCGCACGCAGGGCGAGGTCCAGTTGCACCGGCTCACGGACGTGGATCTTCCGGGTGAGATAGTAGGCGCCATGCACCCCGTGAAGGTCGTTGACCAACAGATGGTCGCCTCCGTCCGCAAGATCGCCCCGCTCGTGCCAGCGGATTTCCTCGCGTACACCCGGATAGGACTTCCGGAGGTCCAACTCCGTCTCGGGCGGATACGCCTGGTCAAAGCCAGGCTTCAACCCCGCGGTCTTGAAAGGCCCGATCAACTGCCATGGCTCCAGGCGCAGCGGCGCCAGTCGCGCCACAAACTCCTCGTCCTCCGCTGCCGAAAGCCGGAACCGGCGGAAGGCGGGGGAAGACTTGTCGGTCTCGAATCGAAGCCGCGCCTGCAGTTCCGCCCCCTCGGGGACGGCGAGCGGCGTTGCGAGGAGGAACAGAGCCGCCTGTGGACGCCGGCCGGCTTCGCCGGTGATGGACCAACCCGTGTCCGGCTTCCCATCGATCGCGCGGTCCGCGCCTTTCTCCTCTTCCTGGGCCGTTGCGAGGGCACGAACAAAGCTGAGCTTCTCCGGCTTGGCGTCCGGGCCCTTTCGGACGAGTTCGACTTCAAGCTCGGACAGGACGTGCCGCGTTGTCGCCGGGGATGCTTGTTCGGGCTGGCTGGTGGGGGAGGGCTCCGGAAGCACATCGAGGCGGACGCCGGCAAGCTGGCCTTGAGCCGGCTTGAGTTGGAGTTCGAAGCGGTTGGTGCCGGCAGTGACCCCGGAAGCGATGACGGTGGAATCGTCGCCCACGGTCAACTGGCCGGCGGTTTCAGGCGGGGATTCGGCGCGGGTGGGCGTCAACGCGCTCCACCCTCCGGCCAGCCGGGCATGCCATCGGCTGGTCCATTCGTCCTGGGCGGCGTCGAGTAGGGGATCGGGCGCCTCGACACGGCGGACGCCCGCCGTGATTTGGTCTTTGAGCCAGGACAGGCGCTCGCCTTGTTCCGGAGTGGGCAGCTTGAGGAACGGGTCGGGGTTGGGCTTGTTGCCGTCCATGACCGGCTCATCCAGTTGGTTGAAGAGGGCGTACATCCCGTAGTACTCCCGTTGAGTGATGGGATCGTACTTGTGGGTGTGGCAGCGGGCGCAGATCAGCGTGAGTCCGAGCCAGGCCGTGCCCGTGGTCTCGACCCGGTCGAAGGCATACTTGGAGGCGTACTCAGCTTCGATGGCTCCACCCTCGCCGGTGCTCATGTTTGAGCGGATATAGCCGGTGGCGACCTTTTGGGATGGGGTGGCCTCGGGAAGCAGATCGCCGGCGAGTTGCTCCTTGGTGAACTGGTCGAAGGGCTGGTTCTGGTTGAAGGCATTGATCAACCAGTCGCGGTAGGCCCAGATGTCGCGCTGGGAATCGATGTGGTAGCCGTGTGAATCCGCGTAACGCACCGCGTCGAGCCAGGTCCGGGCCATGTTCTCGCCGTAGCGAGGCGAGGCGAGGAGGCGGTCCACCAGCTTCTCGTACGCATCAGGGCTCTTGTCGGCCAGGAAGGCGTCCATCTCCTCGAGCGTGGGTGGCAGGCCGGCGAGATCAAGGGAAGCGCGGCGGGCCAGGGTGGTCTTGGGCGCGCGTGGCGAGGGGATCAGGCCTTCTTTCTCCAGGCGAGCGGCGACGAACTTGTCGAGGTCGTTGCGCGGCCAGGCCTTGTCGCGAGTCTGCGGGGGAGCCGGCCGGGAAGGAGGGACGAAGGCCCAATGCTGCGGCCAGGGAGCGCCGTCGGCGATCCAGGTGCGGAGGGCGGTCTTTTGCGTGTCGGAGAGTTGCTTGTGCGTGGAGCGAGGCGGCATCAGGTCATCCTCGTCGTCCGTGTAGATCCGGGTGATCAGCGAACTGCGGTCGGGCGCACCGGGGACAATAGCTTGGCGGCCGTCCTTGAGGGGCTTCAGGGCCTGGTCCTTGAGGTCAAGGCGCAAGCCGGCCTTGCGTGCCTTTTCGTCGGGTCCGTGACAGGCGAAGCAATTGTCGGAGAGGATGGGGCGGATCTCGCGGTCGAAGTCCACGGCGCGGGCCACCGGCACGAGGGCGAGGCCAAGTGCGAGGGCATGGACCAGACTCCACAGGTTGCGGCACGCGGATGGGCGCATTGCTTGTGCCTACTGTAGCCGATTAGGTCGCTCGGGAAAGCGCGAAATTCCGTCGGGGGAGGACGGCTGGCATCCCTGCGGGATGCTACCGGGTTTTTCATGGTGCCCGGGGTGTCCGGGGGTGTCGCTCGCCGACTCGCGCCACCCCCGGCTACCTTCTGGGAACGCCTCCGGCGTTGACGAGGCGACGTCGTTCGCCCGTACGATCCCCCTCCGGCGTTGACGTGGCAGCAGGGTCGGCCGAGCCAACCCGCCCCCGGCGTTGGATGGCCGGGTAGCGCCGGAGCGATCAACCCGAAGGGTTGCCAGACGGTAGCCGGAGGTCGAGCGAAGCGATGACCTCCGGAACTGATGGCGCGTTGGGTGTCCACCCCGCGAGGGGTGGCAGACCACGGGATCAGCCCAGGAATTTCGGGTCGTAGGCTATTCCGTGCTTCTCGAGCAGTTGCACCAGTTCCTCGGTGAAACTCCGCGTCCGATGATGTTCCGGCTGACGGTCGATGTAGGCGCCAACGATGTCGCGCATGCTGGCGCTGACCGAGAAGACGGCATACCCCTCCTGCCAGGCAAACCTGGGGTCGATCTGCTCGGCAGCCCACACCGAGGTCGCCTTCTTCAACTCGCGAACGAAGTCGGCGAGGCAGTGAGTGGTTCTCAGACCCAGGAGAGCGTGAACGTGGTCTTGAACCCCGCCGATACGAAGAGGAACGCCGCCGAGCCCGCGGATGGTGCCGCCGACATACTCGTGGAACCGTTCGCGCAGTCCGTCCCGGACAAAGGGGCACCGTTCTTTCGTCGCACAAACCCAGTGGTAATGAAGGTCAAAGTAGGTCGAGCCCATGCACCGCAGTTTGACCGGGGCGTGTTCAGGCAAGGAGGGCGAATGTCGGCCACGCTCGTCACGTTCCGGGGCGTCTGGGAATCTTGCGGAAAAAGGTCCGAATCCTGGCTGGCATCCCTCTGGGATGCTTGCCTCGTTTGCATCGTGTCCGGGGGTGTCGCTCGCCGACTCGCGCCACCCCCGGCTACCTTCTGGAACGCCTTCGGCGTTGAGGATGGGCATCCTTCTCGGATGCTGCACCGCGTTGACTCAATTCCGGGGGTGTTCCTCGCGGACTCGCGCCACCCCCGGCTACCTTCTGGAAACGCCTCCGGCGTTGACGTGGCAGCGGGGTCGGCCGATCCAACCCGCCTCTGGCACTGGATGGCGGGTGGCGCCGGAGCGATCAACCCGAAGGGTTGCCAGACGGTAGCCGGAGGTCGAGCGAAGCGATGACCTCCGGAACTGATGGCGCGTTGGGTGTCCACCCCGCGAGGGGTGGCAGACCTGCTACTCCAGCGCCGCACCCGGCACGACGAACAGCCGCGGATCCGAGGCCCCAAATCCGAAACGCAGCCGCGCCCGCGCCACTTCGGATGCCGGCACCAGCTCCCCAAAGCTCGCCGGCTCGACCGGGATCCACCGAACCAGGTCAGCCGATTCGTGCCAGACCCAGCGGACGTCCTCCGCGGACCGCATCGCCTCGAATTCGACGGTGAACATCCCCGACCCCACCGACGCGCGTACCGGATTTGACTCGGCCACGTGCGGTGACAGTCCGCTGGCGTACTCGAACAGGTTGGGCCATCCGTCTCCATCAAGGTCCGCCGCCGCGCCGCTGACCAGAAGATCGGCCAGTTCCGCCGTCGTGAACGCCAGGCGGCGCCAAGCTTCGAAGGTGCTGCCCCGAGCCCGGGCCACCGTCGACACAAATGGATCCGGATTGGAGGTCCGGGTGTCCACCCAGATCGCAAGTCCGGGGGCGCGCAGGTCGAGGGCGGGGACCAGGCCGTGGTAATCGCCCAGCATGCGTCCGGCGGGCGTCAAAGGCGCCAGGTTCAGATCCGACGAAATCTCGCTCACGCGCAGGTTGGGAGCCCAGGTCGCGCCGCCATCGAAGGACTGGGTGACGTACAGATTCACCCAGCGTCCCGAGCCGTCGTCGTGGCGCTTGTCGCAGAACGCGACGGTCACGTGCTGGCCGTCGGGGGAAACCGCGATGGCGGGGTTGAAGACCGAACGATTGTTCGGCGTGTCGTTGATTGTGATCGGGGTGGTCCAGGATTTTCCCCGGTCGCTCGATCGCGTGAACATGATGGACGGACGGTTGCCGGAGCGCAGCTCCTGGTACGTGACATAGACCAGGCCGAGCGTGCGGTCCGCCGTCGCCGAAGGCAGAAAGCTTCCGTCCCGCGCCACCGGATCGTCGTAGAGACGCACCGTGGCGATGGGTTGAGGCGGGGCGAAGGTGGTGCCGCCGTCCGGTGAATGAGCGATCTCGAGCCGGTTCCCGACCGGACTGCTGAAGTTGAAGTACACAACCGCGAGGGAACCGTCCGGCAGAAAGACTGGCTGAGAGCCCTGGCAGGAGTCGGGACTGATGGCTTTGGGCGCGGACCAACTTCCGCCTTCATCGTCGCTCCAGGTGACCTTGATGGGGCTGATCTGGACGGTGTCGGTGGTTTCAAACGAGGTGTAGGTGACGGCGATGCGGTTCGCCGTGGCGGTGCGGGCGAACGTGTTCACCGCCATCCAGTTCTTGTCGGGAAACACCGCGTCCGTGGCGGAGGTCACGACGGTCAGGGGCTTGGAGAAAGACTGTCCGCCGTCACGAGACCGGGTGAGAACCAGGGTGGTGTGCAGGCCCGCCGTGGTCTGCCGGATGGCCAGCGTGTTGAGATAGATCGTGCCGGAGAGATCCACGCCGGCCACGGGATCGGAGGCGCGGTCGAATGGTCCGTCATCGAGCGCGCGAATCAGGTGCGGGATGAGACCGCGTGACCATGAGGCGCCGCCGTCCCTGCTGATGGCGTAGCCGCAATTGACGGCGCCGCCATCGGCGAAGCGGCCTTCCTGGAACGTCGCGACGACGAGGTTCGTATCCGTCATCGATCGGGCGAGGTGCGGCTCGGCCTGGGCTCGCCGGGACGCGGGCAGGGCAGGGGGATCGTCACCGAGGCGCAGGTTCGGCCCGATTTCAGCAGCGCTTCCGGAGGAGGCCGGAGCGGCATTCCGGTGACGAGTCGGGTCGTCGGGTCCCGCGGGACGGAGCAGCGGAGTACCGCTGAACCGGAGGGCGAATCCCCCGCTCGAGAGCCGCGACGTGTCGAGGCGGGGAGGGTCCGCGCGCAAGCCAGGCCACGGGGCGTGCGTTCCCCACGGCAGCAACGCCAGAACGATGAGAGCCTTCCGCAGCGTCAGGCGCATGGTCGGCCATTTCAACCCAGCCCGGCGAAAGCCGCCTTCATGCGCTCGAGCCAGCCGGGCACTTCGCCCCAAGGGTCTTTCTCCTCGAACTCGAGCGCGACGTAACCCTGGTAATTGGCGTCGCGCAACACCTTGACGAAGCGAGGCAGATCCGTGGTGACCTTTTCGCGCCCCCGCCGGTTGATGGCGACCTTGAGTTGCGCGTTCACGGCGTAAGGGGCGAGCCGTGCCATCTCCTCGTAAGGATCGGCGTCGGAGTAGAAGTTGCCGCTGTCCAGGTTGACGCCCACCCAGGGCGACTTCACGGCGCGCACGATGTCGAGCAGATCACCGACGTCCGAAACGATCCCGCCGTGGTTTTCAAGCCCGAGCCACACGCCTTTGCCGGCGGCATACTCGCCGCATTCCTCCAGGGCGCGGACGCACTGGCTCTTGGCGGCCGCCTTGTCGAGACCCCCCTTGGGATCGCCCGCAAACACGCGGATGTGCGGCGCGCTCAGGAGGGCGGCGTGGTCAATCCAGCGTTTGACCTGGGCAATCTGCTGGTCGCGTTCCGGCCCGTCCGGGAGGGCGAAATTGTTTCCGACGGCGGTTCCGCTGACGTCCACACCGCGAAGGAACGCGTGCCGCTTCAACTCCACCAGCAACTCCGGCGTCACGTCCTTGGGGAAGTAGTAGCTGGTCAGTTCGGTGCCGTCACAGCCGTGGTCGGCGCAGTAGTCGATGAAGCCGGTCAGCGTCAGCCGCTTGGCGGGGTCGGCGTGATTGAAGAAATCGCGGAAGGAGTACGCGGCCAGGCTCAGTTTGAGACGACAGCGGCCGGCCCGCTGGAGCGGTTCCAGCGCCCGGGCAGCGCGCGAGCCCAAAAGCATGCCGAGACTGGCGGTCAAGCCCGACTGACACAGGAAATGGCGACGGGTCTGGGGACGGTTGGCGCTCATGGGCGTGCTTTGTAGCGCCCGGATGGGTGGGTGCGAAAGCCAAATCCGCGGCGCCGCAAAAGCCATTGACACCCGCCCTGAGCCGATTCGAAATGCCGGGGATGAGAGTTTGTTCTGGGCTGGCGGCGATCGCAGGGCTCGCCCTGTCTCTGTCGGCTGGGGAGGCCCGGCCGGCGGGTTCCGAGGCTGGCCTGCCGCCTTTGCAGAAGGTGTTGGACCGCTATCTCGAAGCCTTGGGCGGGCGCTCGGCGCTCGAGCGAGTCCAGACCCGGTATGTCCAAGGCGAGGCCGAGATGTCGCTCATGCCCGGTGTCGTGTCGAAGTGGGAACTGATCACGAAGGCCCCCAACAAGCGGCTGTCAATCTTCACCGTGCCGGACTTCGGCCAGGTCACCGACGGGTTTGATGGAACGACGGCCTGGGTGAGGAACGGGGATGGACCCGTCACCGAACGGGTGGGGGACGAGTTCGCGAAGACCCGGCGCGATGCCGTCTTCAACCGCGAATTGCAGATGACGAAGGTGTACCCGGACCTGGCGTTGAAGCGGGTCGAGAAGGTCGGCGCGGAGGCCGCCTATGTGGCCGAGTCGAGGCCCGCTCCCGACAATGTCGAGCGCTTCTTCTTCGGTCAGAAGTCGGGCTACCTGCTGCGTCAGGAATCGGAGTTCGGTCCCGAAGCCGGCCGGGTGCGGGCTTCGGTGCTGTTCGAGGACTATCGGAAGGTGGACAAACTCCTGCTGCCGCACCGACTGCGGATCCACATGAGCGGGCCGGGAGGTGAGATGGACACGACCGTGCGGTTCACGGAGGTGAAACACAACGTGCCCGTGGACGACAGCCGGTTCGCCCGCCCGAAGGAGTGATCCTCATGACTTTCGGGATGCGTGGCTGGGCCATGGGCGCGATAGGGCTGGCGCTGCTTTGCCAGGCTGGAGACCCGGGAACGGCGGTTCGGGTTCGGCCCTTGCCGGCGGGGCAGGGGACCGTGCCGGCCACGGTCGATTCAATTCTGGCGGGCTATGTGGAGGGCCGAGGGGGCCGGCCGGCCCTCACCGCGATGACCAACTGGGTCGCCAAAGGGGTGGCCGAAGCGGCCCACCTGGGGACTTCCGTGCGATGCGAAGTGTGTGCCCAGGCGCCTCGCCAGCGCGTCTTTATCTTCCATGTGCCGAACCAGGGAACGGTCGTGGACGGCTTTGACGGGGAACACGGCTGGTTCGACGATCCGGCGTTCGGCCGCACCGAATGGGTCGGGGAGGAACTCGCCAAGCGGCGTCGGGATGCCGCCTTCCATCGTGAGCTCGAGTTCGCGGCGCTCTATCCCGGCCTGAAGTTGAAGGGGGTTGAGACCTCGGGCGGCGAGGCGGCGTGGCTGCTGGAATCACGTCCGAGCCCCCAGGCGGAGGAACGCTTCTGGATCGGTCAACGCAGCCGTCTGCTGACGCGGCATGAATCGGTGCTCCACCTTCCCATGGGCCTGTCCGAGCGATCGGTGGAATATGGCGAATACCGTCCGGTGGCGGGGGTGCGATTCCCGCACCTCTGGCGGGTTCGTCAGCGCGGGGTGCGACAGGCGGAGCCGGAGATCACGCTCACGATTCGATTCGAACAGGTCCAGGTGAACGTGGCCATCGACCCCGCGCAGTTCCGGCGGGCGCCTTCGGAATGACGACGTGGAAGGCTCGGACTCGGCGGGCAACCGAGTGCCCGCCCTCCCTGGTGGGGGTGCCTGGTAGGCCGCCTGTTCCTCTTGGACTTGGTCCGTGGCCATGAACCAAAAAGCGCCGGTAAACCGGACGCACTCCAAACGCTTCGCGCCGCTCCAAGGCACG
>CAZHUS010000019.1:0-106601 GCA_964535555.1 uncultured Verrucomicrobiota bacterium | reverse complement strand
AGCGCCTGGAGTGCGGGGATTCATCCCCGCTTTTCGGGGCAGGTTCATGGAGAGATCGCTTCAGACCGTATACGTGCCGCTCGCCACCCTTCCGCCGGTACCCGTCCAGTTGGTGTGGAAAAACTCGCCGCGCGGCTTGTCCAGGCGCTCGTAGGTATGCGCTCCGAAGTAATCGCGCTGGGCTTGCAGCAGGTTGGCCGGCAGCCGCTCGCTTCGGAAACCGTCGAAGAAGGCCAGGGCCGTGCTGAAGGCGGGAACCGGAATGCCCTTCTTGACCGCCGTACTGACCACTTTGCGCCAGCTGCGGGCGCAGCTCTTGATGGCCTTCTTGAAGAAGGGGTCCAGCAGGAGGTTGCCCAGCTTCGGGTTCTTGTCGAAGGCCCGCTTGATCTCGCCGAGGAAGACGCTGCGAATGATGCAGCCGCCGCGCCACATCAGGGCGATGCCGCCGTAGTTCAGGTTCCAGCCGTGCTCCTTTGCCGCCGCCTGCATGAGCATGTACCCCTGGGTATAGCTGATGATCTTGGACGCATAGAGCGCCTTTCGGATATCCTCAATCCACGAGGTGCGGTCGCCGGCGATGCGCGCGTTCAAGGGTTTGAACACCTTGGCCGCCTGTACCCGCGCGTCTTTCATCGCGGAGACGCACCGCGAATAGACGGCCTCGGCGATGAGCGTGATGGGGATGCCCATGTCCTGGGAGGAAATGACGGTCCACTTGCCGGTGCCCTTCTGCCCGGCGGTGTCGAGGATCTTGTCCACCAGCGGCGCGCCGTCTTCGTCCTTCTTGGCGAGGATGTCGCGTGTGATCTCGATGAGGTACGACTTCAATTCGCCTTCGTTCCAGGTTTTGAACACCTCGTGCATCTCGTCCGGGCTCATTCCGAGCCCATCCTTCATGATGTGGTAGGCCTCACAGATGAGCTGCATGTCGCCGTACTCGATGCCGTTGTGGGTCATCTTCACGTAGTGGCCGGCGCCGCCTTCGCCCACCCAGTCGCAGCAGGGCGTGCCGTCCGCGACCTTGGCTGCGATGGCCTGGAAGATCGGCTTCACATGCTCCCAGGCCGCCGGGCTGCCTCCCGGCATGATGCTGGGGCCGTGGCGGGCGCCTTCCTCACCGCCGGAAACACCGGTGCCGATATAAAGCAGGCCCTTCGACTCGACGTACTTGGTGCGGCGAATCGTGTCCTCGAAGAGGGAATTGCCGCCGTCGATGATGATGTCGCCGGGTTCCAGCACCCCCAGGAGCTGCTCGATGAACTCGTCCACCGGCTTGCCGGCCTTGACCATGAGCATGACCCGGCGTGGCTTTTTCAAGAGAGCCACCATCTCCGCCAGCGAATGGGCGCCGAGAATCCGGGTGCCTTTGGCCTCGTTGGCGAGGAATTCGTCGACCTTGGAAGTCGTCCGGTTGTAGGCCACGACGGTGAAGTCGTGGTCGTTCATGTTCAGAATCAGGTTCTGGCCCATGACGGCCAGCCCAATGACGGCAATGTCAGCGCGAGGTTCCATGTGTTCTCCAGTCGGGCGTCGGTGTGGCCGCCGAGCTCCCACGCCCGCCTCGAAGCCCGAGGCGCGTGAACCCCACGAGACCTTCGCCACGCGGGACGGTTCGGCGGGGCTGCCACTCGCAACGCGAAGCAGGGATGCTAACAGCCGTGCCCTGACGGCAAAAGTGAATTCCTTCTCGGAGCAGCCTCGCCCCCCCCCGAGGCGTTGCGGGTTCAACGGAGGACGAGCGGCGCGAGCCAGTGGACCGTTGCCACGACGCCCAGGATCGAGATGAGGTCCATGATCACGCCGTGGCGCACCATCTTGACCAGCGGCACGCAACCGGAGCCGAAGACGACCGCGTTCGGTGGCGTTGAGACCGGCAGCATGAAGGCGAGCGAGGCTCCCAGACAGCAGGCGATGGCAGGTCCGAGCGGGCTGACGCCGGCGGCCGTCGCGACGGCGATCGCCACCGGCACAATCATGTTGGCGGTGGCGGTATTGGACGTGGTCTCGGTGAGCACGACCGCGATCACGGTGAACAGGATCGTCAGTGCAAGCGGCGTCCGCGCGTCAAACCAGGCGGCGAGACCCTCGCCAATCCACTTCGCCAGCCCGGTGGTGAACATGGCTTCGCCCAACGCGAGTCCACCGCCGAAGAGGAGGATCGTTCCCCAGTCAATGCCGCGCGCCTGGGCCCAATCGAGGGTGAATTTACCGCGCGAGCCGTCCACGGGTAAGACAAACAACAAGCCCGCCCCCAGCAGGGCGGCGACCGCCTCCGGCACATGGGTGTTCAACCACTTCCCGGCGGGCGTATCCGCACCGGCCCACAAGGCCACCACACCGGGAGCCAGCCACAGCGTCACTGTCGTCAGAAACGCGCCGACCACATTGCGTTCGCCGCGCGTCAACGGACCCAGCCGGCGTCGTTCGGCCTGGATCCAATCCGTGCTGCCCTCGAGCAGGGACGCCTCCCCCGGACACATCCGGTTGAAGTAGACGACCAGCGCAGCCAGCAGCACGAGGGCCAGGGGCACGCCGAACCCCATCCACTGGAAGAACGTGATCTTCACCCCGCACGCGCGCTCCAGCTGGCCGAGGCCAATGAGATTGGGAGGCGTCCCCACGGGGGTGGCCATGCCGCCGATTGACGAGGCGAACGCCGCCACGAGCATCAACCCGGTGCCGAACCGCAGGTCGCGGAAGGCCACCGTGCGCCCTTCGCGTTCGGACTGTCGCCTCGCCACCTCGCGCAGGATCGACAGGCCGATGGGGTACATCATCGCCGTGGCGGTGGTGTTGGAGATCCACATCGAGAGGAAACCGGTGATGCCCGCAAAGGCAGCGAGCAACCGGGCCGGGCTCCGGCCCAGCCATGGCCATCCCAGGATTCCGAACGCGATCCGGCGGTTCAGGCCGTGCTGGAACATGGCCTCCGCGAGCAGGAAGCTCCCCAGGAAGAGAAAGATGATCGGATTGCCGAAGCCCTTGAATAGCTCGCGTTCGGGAGCCACCCCGGCCACCACACACAGGGCCGGACCCAGCAGCGCCGTCACGGCGAGGGGGATGGCTTCCGTGATCCACAACACCACCACGAGGCCGAAGATGGCCAGCAGCCGATGGGCCGGCTCGCCGAGATCCGGGAACGGTACCAGCCAGAGAATGACAAGCACCACGGGCGCCAGCGGCAGACCCACGCGCCGCCGCCAGGTGTCGAAATCCGTGCCGGCCAGCACGGAGCCTACGGGCTGAACTCGATTTCCCACCGGGATTCCCCACGCACGAACAAACGCGCGACGCGCCCGGCCAGTTTGTCGGTTTCACGCGCCTTCGCGTCGAGTCCCACCACCTGCGGATACCAGCCGTCGGCCGGGAGGTCCCCGAGAATCTTCTCGGGCGGACTCCATCCCGCCGGGTTGGAGAGATCGGGGTTGAAGGACACGTACACCCCTTCCTGCTTCCATCGCGCGTCCACCGCCCGGTTCAAGAGGAGGACGTATTGCCGCAGATAGGAATTCCAGTGGATGGACGGCCCCCACAACGCATCCGCGTTCTCGAGGTGCCAGTCGATGTTGGCGGTGAACACCGGCGTCACCTTCCCGCCGCGTCCTGGCTGGGTCCAGGTGCCGTCGTACCATTTCCAGACGCGTCCCATCGGGTCGTCCCGGTCCGTCCAACGCATGCGAGCCACGGCCACGCCTTGCTCCTGCGGGGTTCCGACATAGGTGCTGAACAGGAAATAGGCATACTCGCGATCATGATCGAGGATGACGGAGAAGTCTCCGTGACCGCCGGCAAAGTAGTAGTTCGCCGTGGCGCAGTTCAGGCTCTCCGGCGTGGCCTCGATCACCACTCCCAAATCCTGCCAGTGGACCCCGTTGTCGCGCGAGCGGACCGCGCCGATTCGGGGCGCCGTGAGGCGAGGCTCGGCGCAGAGGCCGGTGGGTTCGTAGTGGTACCAGCCATACAGCGTGCCGTCCTTGGCCTGCGCGGTACTTTCGATCCAGCGACCACCCTGAACCGTGTTGTGGTACTCGACCCGAAGATAGTCCTGCCCTAGTTGCGCGAGTTCAGGACCCGATGCCCGCCAGGGATGTCCGGCGGAATTGAACACAAACAGGGTGGGGCCATCCCAATGCAGCGGGCTGTTGCAGTCGCATTCGCCGGGCTTGTCCGGCTCGACACGGTTGGCTCCCGGAAAGCGGATCGGCTCGACCGGACGCAGCGTGACATGCGGCACCGTGCCGCTGGCCTGGGGGGCCGGATGACGGCAGCCGGCCAGGCCAGCCGCCAGCAGCGCGCAGGCGACCCCAACAAAGCTGCGGGAGGCAGGGATGGGATTCACGGCGCTGGTGTACTCCGACCCGGACGCCAAAACAACTGTGAATCCGGCGAGACGTGCTGTTGCGGACTGTCGCGTGGGGACAAGCTCCACCTCGGCGTGGCATGAAGGTGGATGTGATGTCGCAGACGCTGAACGACGAACAGCGTGGATTACCTGCTCATCGGCGGCACAAATTTTCTGCTGCGTCACGAACCCCGACGTTTGACGTGGATATCCGGGTGGCCGACCGGGACGACAATTTGCAGCGCGAGACCATGCCCTGACGCCGTGGGCACGCCCCAGCAGAATGCTGTCCGGCGGGAAGCCGATCCGACACCCGGCGGGGGAGAGCGTTGAGAAAAGGACAAAAAGTGCTTGCGGCGGGGGGCGCAATGCCATACTCAGTATGGCATGAAGATGACGATGCACATCGATGAGGGTTTGCTCGATCGCGTCATGAAGCTTCACGGGTGCGCCAGCAAGACCGAGGCGGTCGACCTCGCGTTGCGCGAGATGGAGCGCCGGAACCGGTTGCGGGGCTACGCCGCCACGGGACTTGGCTTGAGCGCAGCCGAATTGAAAGACGCGGTGGATCCAGGGTACGACCTCATGGCCACACGCACCGCCGCCATCAAGAACCGCCATGGACGGCGTCGTGCTGGTCGATAGCAGCGTCCTGATCGGCCTGCTGCGCGAAGGGCGCGATCCGGCGGTGGAACTCGCCGGGCGCGCCCCGACCACCGATCTCGCCACGTGCGGGATGGTGCGAATGGAGGTGCTGCGCGGCGTCGTGGGCGCCAAGCAGCGCCGGGCGGTGGAGGGTTTTCTCGAGGTGCTGCGCAACGTGCCGACGGACAACCGGGTGTGGGAGGCGGCGACGGAGCTGGCCTGGTCGCTGGATCGCCGCGGGATCACCCTGCCGGCTCAGGACATCCTGATCGCCTGTTGCGCGCGGCGGATTGAGGCCGCCGTGCTCACGTGGGACAAGCACTTCTGGGACGTCCCCGACCTGCATGTGATCGATTCGCTGGACGCGCTGGAGGGTTGAGGCGCCATGCCGGACATCGTTTTGGCGACCCTCAACGCAAAGTTCATCCACGCCGCGCTGGGGCTGCGCTACCTGCTCGCCAACCTCGGTGACCTGCGGGGGCGCGCGGTGCTGGCCGAGTTCGACCTGCAGCAACGGCCGGTGGAAGTCGTCGAACGGTTGCTGGCTCACGCCCCCCGAGTCGTCGGGTTCGGCGTGTACATCTGGAACGTGCGCGAGACCACCGAGGTCGTGGCGCTCCTCAAGAAGATCCGGCCTGACCTTGTCGTGGTCCTGGGGGGGCCGGAAGTCAGCCATGAACTGGAGGAGCAGCCGATCGTCGGGCTGGCGGACCATGTGATCCCAGGCGAAGCCGACCTTGCGTTTGCCGACCTGTGCCGGCAGTTGCTTTTTGGGGGGCCGCCGCCGCCGAAGCTTTTCCTCGCGACCCTTCCGGAGTTGGGCGCGCTGCAGTTGCCGTACCGTGAGTTCGACGAGCGCGACCTCGCCCATCGCCTCCTCTACGTGGAGGCGTCGCGCGGCTGTCCGTTTGAGTGCGAGTTCTGTCTTTCCTCCCTGGATGTTCCCGTGCGCCAGTTCGCGCCGCCGGTGTTTCTTGCGGAGCTGGAGCGGTTGCTGCAGCGCGGGGCGCGGCACTTCAAGTTTGTGGACCGCACCTTCAACCTGAATGTGCGTGTCAGTAGCGGCATCCTGGATTTCTTCCTGGAGCGCCTGGAGCCGGGGCTGTTTCTCCATTTTGAGATGGTGCCGGACCGGCTGCCCTCCGGATTGCGTGACCGGCTCAAGCGGTTTCCGGCAGGAACCCTGCAGCTGGAGGTTGGGATCCAGACGTTCAACCCGGACGTGGCGGCGCTGATCAGCCGGCGCCAGGATTACCCCCAGCTCGAGAACAATCTGCGGTTTCTGCGCGCCGAGACGGGAGCGCACGTGCATGCCGATCTGATCTTCGGTCTGCCCGGCGAATCGTTGGAGAGTTTCGCTGCCGGATTCGACCGGCTGCTGGCGCTGCGGCCGCAGGAGATCCAGGTTGGCATTCTCAAACGCCTGCGGGGCACGCCCATTGTGAGGCACGACGAGGCGTGGAGCATGGTTTACTCGCCGCTGCCTCCCTACGAGATCCTGGCGAACCGGCTGGTGGATTTCATGACCGTCCAGCGCCTCCGCCGTCTTGCACGGTTTTGGGACCTGGTGGCGAACAGCGGCCGGTTTCCGCAAAGTGCGCCTTTGATCTGGCAGGAGGGGAGCTCGCCCTTCGCTGAATTCCTGCGGTTCAGCGACTGGCTCTACGGCAGAACGGGCGCGCAACACGCGATCGCCCTCTCTCGGCTCGCAACCTTGTTGGGTGAATACCTGGTCAAGGTGCTCGGACTTTCAGGGCCGAGGGTGGCGCAACACCTGGCGTCGGATCTGGAGGTGACAAGCGGCCGCGCCAGGTCCTCCACCGCTGCCCCCGCCCCCACGGCGACACGGCGCCAGGCGCGGCATCGCGCGGCAGGCCGTGAAACCGGCTGAAGCAGGCGGAGCACGAGAACGCTTTCCAAGAGCGGCCGCCGGCGGTACGCTGGCGGGCGTGAACCCCGTGCCGGAGCCCTGATTCCGTTAACGGTCGGTTCACCGGGTTAACCAGACCGCTGAAACGCCGCCGCCTTGCATCATCCATCATGAGACTGCACCCCCATCTCTTCCTGTTCGCAACCGTGGCGTGGCTTTGCACGGAGCTCGACGCCGCCACCTTCGTGCTGGCGGAGGCGGGCGCCTCCGACCTCGCGATCGTGACGCAGCCCGGCGCAACGGCCGCCGAGTTGAATGCCGCCAAGGAACTGGCTGAAACCTTGCAGCAGATCACCGGCGCGGCTTTCGCGCCGCGGGAGGTGAGTGGATCCGGCTTGCCGGCCCGGGCGGTGATCGTGGGACCGGGTCCGCTGGCGAAGCAGCTCTTCCCGGAGATCCCCTTCGAGACTCTGGGGTCGGAGGAGCTCGTCATCCAAACCCGCGGAAACCACCTGCTTCTGGCCGGCGGCCGGCCGCGGGGAACGCTCTACGCGGTCAACCAGTTCCTGCAGGAGCAATGCGGGGTGCGCTGGTGGACGCCGTGGGCGACGCACGTTCCGAAGCGACCCACGCTCACGGTGCCCGAGCTCAGTCTCCGGTTCCAGCCGACGTTCGAATCCCGCGACCCGTTCTGGTATCCCGCGTTCAATCCTCGCTGGGCCGTCCGCAACTTCTCGAACAGCCAGTCGGCAAGCATCCCGGAGGAGTGGGGCGGCTGCATCCGCTACCGGGGATTCGTGCACACGTTCTACCCGCTGGTCCCGCCCGAGGAACACTTCGCGAAGCACCCGGAGTGGTACAGCTTTCGCGAAGGCAAACGGACCCATGACCGGGCGCAGCTCTGCCTCACCAATCCCGAGTTGCGCGATTTCGTCGTCGACCGGGTGCGGCAGTGGCTCCGCGAATCCCCGGCCGCCCGCATCGTCTCGGTTTCGCAGAACGACTGGTACGGCGCCTGCGAATGCGACCCGTGCAAGGCGCTCGACGCCGCCGAGGGGAGTCACGCCGGGACGATGCTCGACTTCGTGAATTACGTGGCCGCGAAGATCGAACCGGACTTCCCCCAGGTGGCGATTGACACGCTGGCCTACCAGTACACGCGCAAGCCGCCCAAGACCATCAAACCGCGTCCGAACGTCATCGTTCGCCTCTGCTCGATCGAGTGCAACTTCCGCGAACCGCTCGAACACGAGGCCAACGCCAAGTTTGCGGACGACATTCGCGGCTGGGAGAAGATCTGCGACCGGCTCTACATCTGGGACTACACCACGGATTTTGGCCACTATGTGCAACCGCATCCGAACTGGTACGTGCTGGGGCCGAATGTGCGATTCTTTGCGGCGCACCACGTGAAGGGGCTGTTCGAGCAGGGCGCCTATCAAAGCCATGCGTCGGAGTTCAGCGAGCTGCGCTCCTGGGTCCTCGCCCAACTGCTTTGGGATCCGCGGAAGGACGACCGCGCCCTGATCCAGGAATTCCTCGAGGGGTACTACGGTCCCGCCGCCGCGAAGCCCATCCGCCGGTACCTGGAAGTCATGCATCAGGAGTCGGCCGGCTGGAATCTCACCTGCTTCTCGCGCACGGACACGAAGTTCCACAACTTCCGCACGCTGCTCGAGGCCTCACGTCTCTGGAAGGAGGCCGAAGCCGCGGTGACCGGCGACGCCGAGCGGCTTCCGCGCGTCCAGCGAGGTCGCATGTGGGTGGATTACGTGTGGCTCTCGCTTTGGGAGAAGCTCCAGAAGGAGGGCGCGGAAGCGGGTGCGCCGTGGCCCTGGACCCAATCCCGGGCGGAGTTCGCCGCCTCGTGGTTGCGGCTCGCGCAAGGTGATCCGGCATTGCCCTGGACCAAGGTGACGCAGGTGAACGAATCAGGCGTGACGCCCGAGAAGTTCGTCGAACGGTTCGCCGTCAAGCCCGCCGCGCCGTAGCCGAGGCCGCGTCGGCCGCGAAGCCAAACGCGCGGAGAAAAGCGTCGCACGAGGCGGTGATGCGCACCGGGCGCCGCGTGAAGGGATCGGCGTAGGCCAGTCCCGCGGCTCGGAGGCCGAGCGGAAATGGTTGGTCGCGCCGGGAGCGGTCCGGCATCCCGGCAGCCTGCCCATACAGAACATCGCCGACGACCGGATGCCCGGCGGCAAGCAGGTGGACGCGGATCTGATGGGTTCGTCCGGTCAAGGGCAACGCCTCGAGCAGGCTGAGCCGGCCGCCGCGAGGGTCCGGGTGCGCCGCGAGCAGGCGGAACACCGTCTCGGCGTCCCGACCGTCTCGCCGGTCCACGCGCATCAGCCCCGGCTCGCCGGGCGTTTCGCCGATTGGCTCGAGACAACGCCATACCGGGTGCGCCGGCGTCCCGCGGACCACGGCGAGGTAACGCTTCTCGACATCCCTCTGCTCGAACAAGGCACCGAGGGGTCCCACAGCCCCGCGGCTCTTCGCGAACAGCAGGATCCCGCTGGTCTCGGCGTCGAGGCGGTGCACATAGCGAAGGAACTTCAAGTTGCGCGAGCGCGACCAGAACGCACCGTCGGCGATCTCGGCTTCCAGGGCGGCCTGCAAATTGCGACTGGTCTCGCGCCAGTGACTGGGCGCGAGCAGCCAACCGGCGGGCTTGTCGAGGGCGAGGCTGGACCGGTCTTCGTGCAGGATGCGAATCCGGGGGCCGGATTCGAGTTCGATGAAATCAGGTTTGGCCACGACGTGAGGTCACAATACGCCGCCGTCCACCCGAAGCGAGCTTGGGGGTTGGGAGACGCGCCGTCCGTGGCGCCGGATGCGGCGGGCAGCGGAGTGCCCGCCCTACCTTGTGGAGGGCAGGCTTTCGGGCCTGCCGGTGCGCCGGACTGTCGAGTCCGGCGCCGCGCGGCGAGCGGGAAGTTCGCCTGGTGTGGCAGCCATGCGCCGTGACCATGAACCGGTCACGCCGGGTCGGGGCACCCGGCTTCCAGGGGGTGGGCGACGTCCTCAGTCCCCGCCGCGGGGGCGATAGAGGCCGCCGAGCCACCAGGCTTCCGACGGCTTCGCGTCTCGCCCAAGCACCCAGACGTGTTGGGTGGAAGGACCGCGATTGGCGAGGGCGAAGAACGGGACGGCAAGCAACGGTCGCTTCGCCGGCGCGTGGACGCTGACAACCGTCACGCCGCCCAACAGGTCCGGGCGTTTCTGCACCGCGAACGTCGCTCCCGGGTCAATCTCGAGAGGAACGTCGGGCGCGTTGTCGACGCCTTCGAAGCCGTACACCAGCGGCCCGCGCTGGAGGGCAACCTTACCTCGGCACGCGGTTACGTTGGGATGCGCTTCCATCCGGAGCACGGGCATCTCCATCCTCAACCGGAGCGCGTCGGCGTCCTGCCAGGGACGTTCGAGGGTCCAGTAACCCTCCTCGTCTGGTCGCGCATCGAGGACTCGCCCGTTGAGCGTGATCTCAGCGCGGGGACACCATTCGGGCCGGCGAAGGCGCAAGGCGAACGAAATGGGCGAAGCCGATTCGATGCGGCAGTTCACCTCGCCGTTCCACGGGTATTCCGTGTCCACATGCAGGCTCACTTCATTCGTCCCGAACGGCAGGCGCGCCGTTCCCCCGACAAAGAGGTTAACGAACAACTCGCGTTCCGTGCGCGCGTAGGCGTAACGGCCCACCTGGAACAGCGTGCGCGAGAGATTCGGAGGGCAACACACCCAGCAGTTGTCCCGGAGGTGATCGCGATCGTTCAGCGGATTGCAGTAATACGTGTTGGTGCCCCCGAGCCCGATTCCATGCAGCACGGCATTGTAGAGCACGCGTTCGAGAACCTCGGCACCGTCGGCGCGCCGTTCCAACTGGAACATCCGCTGGGCAAAATCGGCGAGCCCGCAGGCACCGCAGGACTCGTAGTAGCCGTCGAGGGGAAGCTCGTAATCTTCGCCGAACGCCTCGTGCTCCTTGCGCGGGCCGACGCTGCCGGTAATGGCCATCCGTCGCCGGGTGGTGCTGTCCCAAAAGCGGTTGGCAGCCAGGCGGTAGTCAGTGTCGCCCGTCTCGATCGCCAGGTCTGCGACGCCGGTGGCGAAGAAGATTGCCCGGACGGCGTGCCCGTCGAGCGTCCGTTGGGCGCGGAGCGGCGCGGCATCCTGGAAATAGGCGCGGGGCGTTTCGGAGAACGGCTTGACCCTGCCACGTCCACGCCACTCGACGAACGCCCTGGACAGTTCAAGGTAACGCGGTTCGCCCGTGACGCGGTAAAGCTCTACAAGCGCCATTTCGAGTTCCGCGTGGCCGCAGAAACCGGGATGCCCGTCCGGGCCGAGGAAGTGCCGGCAGGCCTGGTCGGCCGCGTTGCAGGCGATGTCGAGGAAGGCGCGCTTGCCCGTGGCCGCATGATACTCGATGGCGGCCTCGATCATGTGGCCCAACACATAGCCATCGTGCGAGCCGTCCAGGAAGTCCGGGTCCCAGGGCGTCTTCTGGTTGTTCGTAACGAAGGCGTGGAGGTAGCCGTCAGGCTGCTGGCCGCGAGCCAGGAGGTCGATGATCTCATCGATCCGCCGTTCCAGGACCGGATCACGCTGCTGGGCCACGGCATAGGCGGCGGTTTCGAGGAACTTGTACAGGTTGGCCTCCCCCCACGTGCCGTTGAGTTCGCCGTCCACCTGCCGGCCCGCGGCCTTCTGCAGGGCCCGCTGTTCCCACTGCATGTAGAACCAGGAATGGGGGATGGTCTGTTCCCGATAAACCTTGAGCTTCGGCGCCCAGAACGTGTCCCGAATCTCAATGCTGCCGACAGGCAAGGTCCGCACGTTTCCCGGCTGGTCGCCGCCCGTGACGATGTTGCCGGGGAGGAGGGCCAGGAGCGTGCCGAGGGTCCGAGGACGTGGGATCCACTTCATGAGATTGTCGGGCGGTTAGCGCGATGGGGAAGCGGCCGGCCGGAGTTTGATGAGGGCGACGGCAGGGCTGTTCAACGAGGAAAGGTCGAGCCTTCCATCGCCCCGCAACTCGCCGTGCATGGCGAGTTCCAGGTCGCGCTTCGCGTCGACAACGTGGACTTCGAACGCGCTCGGTCCCGTCCACGGAAGGGCAGCCATGGCGAGCTCGGGCAGCGGCTCCGTTCCGTGAAAGCTGCTGACCAGGATGGCGACGCTGGATCCATCTTCGCTTACGCCCGCGCCCAGAGCCGGCTGACCTTGAACGCACGCCGGCGTCCGAACGCGACGCGGCGTGTCGAGCAGCAGGCGAAAAGCCCGGAGCGCGTAGAACGTCTTCTGCGGCACGCCGTGAAAGTTGAAGAGGCCGAACGCCTGGATCTCGGCGGTGTAGAAGTTCGCCATGTCCACCGGTGCGTCCTGAAGCGAGATCAGCGCCCAGGCAAGGAACGCGGCCCCGCGAGGTCCCCGCATCTCCTCCGTCCAGCGTTCGCGCTTGGTGCCCTGACCTTGCTGCATCATGGGAGTCCAGTCCCCTCGGGGCAGGAAGTTCCACTCGTTGAGGTGGCTTTCGGTGGCGACGAACCCGTGTTCGTCCAGGCAACGACGCAGGGCCCAGGCCCGCCGGGCGAAGTCGGCCGGGTCTTCGGCGTAGCGGTGCCAGGAGAAGAAGTCGAGGGGCACGTTCCGCTCGCGGCAGTGGCGCAGGAAGCGCTGAAGGAATTCGCCCGGCTTGAAGCCGCCGTTCTCGAACTCCCCCGTGTAACCGAGCGAGGGGCCGCCGACCTTCAGTTCCGGCCAGCGCGACTTGATCGCCCGGGCGGTGACTTCGTAAAGGGCGAAGTATTGCGCGTCGGTGCCCGTCCACATGGCGGGCTGGTTCTCGGGTTCGTTCCAGATCTCCCAATAGCGGATCTGGTGGTGGTGGCCGCCGGCCCAGCCCTCGTTGTAGTGCCGGATGATCTGGCAGCAGACGTCCGCCCAGCGGGCCGGGTCCTGCGGCGGATGCACCCGGTACTTGCGCGGCGTGTGCTCGATGCTCTCGCCGAGCCGGTAGAGGATCGGCGACCCCACCTTCACGATGGCGGCCAGGTAGTCGTCGGTGGCGGCGAAGTCGTAGTTGGCGGGATCCGCGGGGTCGTCGCGGAAGTCGCGGAAGATGGTGCTCACGTCCACGGCGTCGTAGTTCACCCACACCACGTCGTGCAGCCGGGTCAGCGGAGGGCTGAGTTCGCGGTGATAGGAGGACAGGTCCACCATGCCGCGGTAGCACAGCGGTCCCAGGTTGACCCCGTGGAGCGCGCGGATGGTCCCGGCGGGTTGGGCGAAGTCGATGGCAAGGGGCGGTCCTGCCCGAAGGACCGTCGCCAGGAGGCAGCCAATCCAAAACACGGCGAGCTTCCCCGTCCACCTCTTGCGTTCCCCGGGGTCTGTTGTGCGAATGGAACTCACGTGAATCGCGGAAGCAAAACGGCCGCCGGCCCGGGTTGGCAAGCTTGGAACGAATCGGGACGAGGCGGAACCGGGCGCCCGGGTTTCGCTATTCGGGTACGCGCGTGATGTCGCCCTTGGACTGCGTCAGGGAACCGGGCTCGGTGAGGAACCCGCGCTGGAGCCTGACTTCGATGACGAGGAGCTCGTCAGGGTCGGCCCTCGAAAATGGCGTGAAAGTCACCCGGCATGGCCGGGGCCGTCTGCTCACGTCAGGAAGAGGTGAGGAGGGTCACGTCGCCACCGGTCACGTGTTCGAGGCGCCCGTATTTCGTTCGCACCAGCAGTGAACCGTCGGCATCCAGGGATTCGGCGCGTCCTTTGAGCCGGCGCTCGCCGGCAACGACTTCGATTTCCCGGCCCAGGGTGGTGCAACTCGCCTCCCATTCGTCTGCCAGTTTCGCGAACTCACCGGCCCGGAGCTGCTGGTAGGCCACGTTCAGTTCGCGGAGCAACCCGACCGCCAGCTCCGCTCGCGGTACGAGTCGTCCCAGTTCCATCCGAAGCGACGTGCTTTGACGTCGAAGTTCCGGGGGCAGGTCTCCCGCCGGGAGGTTCACGTCCACGCCAATGCCCAGGACGGCGTGGCGGACGCGATCCTGTTCGCCGCTGAGTTCGGTGAGGATCCCGGCGAACTTGCGGCCCCGCAGGAGCAGGTCGTTGGGCCACTTGACCTCGGGCTTCAGGCCGGTTTGCCGGCGGACCGCGCGCGCCACCGCAACGGCTCCGGCCACGGTGAGCTGCGTGGTCTCCTGCGGCCGGCAGGTCGGACGTAGCAACACCGAGAGCCAGAGTCCCAGGCCTCGCGGGGAGACCCACCGGCGTCCGAGCCTTCCCCGGCCCTTGGTCTGGGCTTCGGCGAAGACGACGGCGCCTTCGGCGACACCGTCGCGGGCGAGCTTGTCGATCACGTCGCTGGTCGAGGTGGTTTCCCGAAAGACCTGGATCTCGCGGCCGATCAGCGGGCATGACCCAAGCCGCGACACGAGGTCGTCGGCATGCAGGAGATCCGGCGTGTTCACCAGGCGGTAACCCTGGTGCGGACTTGCGGAGATTTCGTAGCCAAGGGAACGCAGTTCGCGGATGTGCGCCCACACGGCGGCGCGGCTCACCCCGAGCCTTTCCGCGAGCACCTCACCGGAAACCGGGTCGTCGCCGGCTTCGCGGAGGGCGGTCAGAATGATGGCGTCGCGCGTCATGCTTCAAAATCGAGGGCGATGTCCACGGCGCGCGCGGAATGGGTCAGGGCACCCACCGACACGTAATCGACCCCCGTTTCCGCGATGGCGCGCACTGTCCCGAGGGAGACGCCGCCGCTGGCTTCCGTAAGAGCCCGGCCGTGGACCAACTTCACCGCCTCACGGAGCATCGAAAGGGACATGTTGTCGAGGAGGATGATGTCCGCACCCGCAGCCACGGCGTCCCGAACCTGATCGAGCGTGTCCGTTTCCACTTCCACTTTGAGTCGTGGATACGCCGCCCGGGCGCGTCGGACGGCGAGAGCAATCGCGCCGGTTTTGCCACCACGGGTCGCCAGCGTGGCCAGGTGGTTGTCCTTGATCAGGATCATGTCAAAAAGGCCGATCCGGTGGTTGGTCCCGCCGCCGCAGCCGACCGCGTACTTCTCGAACTGACGCCATCCGGGCGTGGTCTTCCGCGTGTCCAGAATTCGCACACGGGTGCCCTGGACCGCCGACACGAATTGACTCGTCAGACTGGCGACGCCGGAGAGGCGCTGGAGGAAATTGAGGGCGGTACGCTCGGCACCCAGCATCGCCCGGGCTGGACCGGCCACCGTCATCAGCGTCGCGCCCGTATCGACCCGGGTACCGTCGCTGACGAGGTTCTGGATACGGACGTCGGGCGACATCGCCTCGAACGCCTCCACGGCGAACGCGATGCCGGCGACCGTCAACTCCTCGCGCGCCACGACACGCGCCCGGGCTCGGGCGCTCGCTGGCACCACGGCAAGCGAAGTCGCGTCTCCCTGAGTGCGGAGATCTTCACGGAGTGCGCGACGAACTGCGCTGCGTACCGCTTTCGCCGATAGGTGCACGGGATGAGCTTGCCGGAACCGCCTCGGTGTCCTGAAGCGAAATCACCGTTCGGAACGACCGGCGCAAGGTCGAATACGCTGCCTCGCTTAGTGCGTCGGGCGCTGCGGCTCCGGACGCAGCCAGCGGAAACACGGGTGCGCGCCGACGCCGACGCCGCGCCATGGGCTCGCCGCAAGCCGGTGGCTTGTCAGCCGGTAGCCGGGGGTTGCGCGCAGCGATACCCGATAGAGACAGAGACAGAGTGACAGGTTCATAATCCACGTGCGCGGCGATTGACGGCTCGGCCGCGGGTGCTCGGACTCGGAGGGTTCTTCCCGCATGGATGGAATGGAATGGCGTCTGGGAGACGTTTCGCCGGTCTGCTACCCTGAAGCCGTGACCGCGAAACAATTCTACGACTGGCAGACCTCCGGCGGGACCGACGACGTGATGCGCCTCGTGGACGCGCTGGAGCGTGCCGACATCCCCTGGTGCGCCCTCGGCGGTGTCGCCGTGAACTTCTGGGCTGCGGAACCCATGGTGACTCGGGATGTGGACTTCGTCGTCGCCACCGACGCCGTCGAGAAGACGGTCGCCGCCCTGGAGGCGTCAGGGTTCGCGGTTGAGCGGTTCCCGTGGTCCATCAACTTCCAGGGGCACTCGAAGGTCAGTATCCAGTTGAGCACCAAAGCGTGCTATCGAGACTACCCGGATCGGTCTCTCGCCGCCGATGTACACGGCATTCTCCTGCGAGTCGCGTCGTTGGAGGACACGCTGCAGGGCAAGATGAAAGCGTGGTCCGACCCGGAGAGGAGGCAGAGCAAACGGATCAAGGATTTGAGTGACATCGCCCGCCTGATCGAGTCTCACCCTGGTCTTTGGGCGCTCCTTTCCGATGACCTGAAGGCACGGCTTGAGCCGCCGGCCGGTAAGTGAGTCTCACGGCGCTGGAGAGACTTGTGCCGGGACCCTGCACTGCAAGGCAACCGCGCCACCCAACGCGAGTTCCCTCTGGAGTGAGGGGCGGGACTCGGTCGAACGCGGTTCCGCCTCCGGACGTCGGCGCCTACAGGATGGAGAGCGGCTCCAAGGCCAGGAGCCTGGGAGGCGGCATTGCCCCGGGGTTGAGGTTCCTGCGTCGGCTTGCGAGACAGGACCCGGGGAGATAGCCTGCCCCGATGCCAATGGCGGTGATGACCGTGGCGCAGATGCGCGCTTGGGAGGAGGCTTCCTGGGCCGCGGGTCGCTCCGCATCCCAGGTGATTCAGCGAGTCGGACAGCTGATCGCCGCCCGCGTGCTTCGACTCACAAGTCCCGGTGAACGAGTGCTGATCCTCGCGGGCCGCGGTCACAACGGCGACGATGCCCGTTGCGTGCAGCCGCATCTGCCCAACCGAGTGGTCGAGTTGGTGAACGTGGCGGAACCGGGCAGGCAACTTGGCGAAGTGCAGGCTGCCTTGGACCGCGAGCCGGCGATCGTGGTCGACGGGCTTTTCGGCATCGGCTTGAACCGCTCCCTCGACGAGGGCTGGGCGGCGGTGGTGGGGACGCTCAACCACTCCGGGCTGCCAGTCCTTTCTGTTGATGTCCCCTCAGGGTTGGATGCCAACACGGGGCTTCCGCTTGGGGCGGCGGTTCGCGCGCGATGGACCGTCACCTTGGGCGCCCCCAAGGGCGGCTTGTTGAAGGCCACGGCCTGGGAGCATACCGGCCGCGTGGAGCTCGAACCGGAGATTGGATTGGTCGAGTGGAAATCCCCCGGCTCGGAGCCGGAGCTTTGGTGGTCCCTCGCGAGCGATTTCCGGCAGTTCCCTCCCAGACGCCCTGCGGCCGGGCACAAGGGCACCTTCGGTCACTTGCTGATTTTGGCGGGGTCCAAGGGATACCACGGAGCAGCGGTCTTGGCGGCTCGCGGTGCGCAGCGGGCCCGACCGGGGCTGATCACGCTGGGCGCCATGCCCCAGGCGGTGTTGCCCGCCGCATCTCAACTCCAGGCCGTCATGGTCGACGACTGGGACACGGCTCGCACCAAACTCGAGACCTGCACCGGGCTCCTGATCGGACCCGGCCTGGCCGCGGCCGGGACGGCGGATCGGCTTCAAGCGGAGGTCGCCGCATTATGGCGGTCGGCCTCGGTGCCGGTCGCCGTTGACGCGAGTGCCCTCGCCTGGCTGCCGCCGGGTCCGGTCGAAGGCGCGGCCTTGCGGGTCGTCACGCCGCATCCGGGAGAGGCGGCGCGGATGCTGGGCAGCTCGGTGGAAGAGGTGCAGGCGAACCGGCCCGCCGCGCTTGAGGCGCTTTCGGGACGGTATGGCGGCTGTTACGTGGTGTTGAAGGGCTACCAGACGCTGGTGGGCCGGACCGGCGAGCCGCTCTTTGTGAACAGTTCCGGAAGCCCCAGCCTCGGTCAGGGCGGAACGGGTGACGTTCTGGCGGGGTACGCCGCCGGGTGGCTGGCTCAGCCGTGGCTGCCTCAAGACGCCGGTCTCGTGCTGCGGTACGCGGTGTGGCAGCATGGGGCGGTTGCCGACCGACTGGATGAAGAGGCGCCGGGCTGGACGCCGGAGGAGCTGGTCGGGAGGCTCGGATCGTGCCGTCCCGAGGCGTAACGGGGGCGCCATCGCGTGAGGGAAGAGATGATCGCGATCGCCGCCTGGCGCAGGGATCGCGGGGCGCGTGCGACCATTTCTTCCTTGGACGGCGGTAGGCGACGCGGCACACTCCCGCGCATGCTTCGCATGTACGTAGTTCTCGTGGCCCTTCTGCTCACCGGCGTGGCTGCAGAGAGTGCGTGGGCCGGGGAATTCAAGCTGATGGATGGCACGACGATCTACGGCGACGTCTCCGCCTTCGACGAGGACGGCGTCGTGTTCCGGCTGCGAACGGGTGGTTTTTCGGAGCGATACTCCTGGAGCAAGTTCAGCCAGGCGGCGTTGAAGGAACTCGCGATGGATCCCAAGGCGCAGCCCTACGCGGAGCCTTTCATCGAGATCCCGCCGGATGAGCGGCCCCGGCCGCAACCGAAGCCGGTGGTGTTGAAGGAAGTGAACCGCGTCGAATTGCCCGCAGGCCGCACGACGTTTTTCAGCTCCTTCACGGCTCCGATGGGACTGCTGATCCTCGGCGTGTTGTACGCGGCCAACCTGCTGGCGGCGTACGAAATTGCGCGCTATCGCAACCGTCCTGTCGCGGTGGTGTGCGGTTTGTCCGCGCTGCTTCCCTTGGTCGGGCCCTTGATCTTCCTGGCATCGCCCACGTTGGAGGCGCACGCCGATGACGCCGCGACGGAGCCCCTCGAGGTGGATGAGCCCGGTCCCGCCGTGGCAGCGACCGGCAGTCCCGCCGCGGGAACTTCCCGATCCCTGGGCAAAGTTGGCGTACCGCCACCGATGAGCGGCACGGGATTGAAAGTCGCAGCCGCGGCCAAGGGCGCGGCCGAAGGACGGGGCGAGACCCGCGTGTTCAAACGGGGGGACTACACGTTCAACCGCCGGTTTATCGAGACCCAGTTCTCGGGCTTCTTCCGCATCGTGCCGAGCGAAGCCGAGAAGGACATGGTGCTCGTGGTCAAGACCCCCAAGCAGGACTACATCGCGCGACGCATCAGCCGCATCTCCGCGGCGGACATGTTCATCCAGCCGGTCCAGGCGGCCGCGAAGGAGATCAGCGTCAGTTTTGGCGAAATCGCGGAGATCCAGATCCGTCACAAGGACGACGCGGGCCGCTGATTTGCGCCGCCAGGGTCTGTGCATATTCTGACGACGTGGTGGCATGAAGCTCAAGACGGTCCTCCTCTTTGGCGCACCCGGTTGCGGTAAGGGCACCCAAGGCAAGGCGCTCGGCACCCTGCCCGGTTACTACCATTGCTCCTGCGGCGATGTTTTTCGGAGCCTGCGGCTGGATAGCGAACTGGGACAGGTCTTCGTCAAGTACTCCAGCCAGGGCCAGTTGGTGCCGGACGAGCCGACGGTCCTGCTCTGGCGCCAGTTCATCGAGAACAGCCGGCGCGCCAACCAATACCACCCCGAACGCGATTCGCTCCTCCTCGACGGCATTCCCCGCAACCGCCGTCAGGCGGAGTTGCTCGAGGACACGCTGGACGTGCGGGCGATTATTCACCTTCAATGCGCCGACCGGGCGCGGCTCATCGAACGTCTGCAACGGCGCGCGCTCCGCGAGAACCGGCTCGACGACGCCAAGGTGGATGTCATCCGGGATCGCCTGAGCACGTACGAATCGGAAACGCGCCCCGTGCTCGAGTTCTATGGGCCCGCGGTGTTGCGCGAAGTGGACGGGATCCAGAAGCCCGAAGCGGTCCTGCGCGATGTCCTGGGGATTCTGCTGACGCTTTGAAGGCATGGCATCGCAGTTCGGAGAGTTCATCGCCAGCGAGCTTTATTGCCCCAAGTGCGGCCGCGCCCAGAAGGTCCGTGAACGACTGCTGCTCTACCTCCCGGACGGCGTGTTGTACGAGTATCTCTGCAGCGGCTGCGGGCATTCGTTGGGCGAACGCAAGGTGAGCGGCCCGGCCGTGGCCACCCCGAAGCCCCCGCCCCCCCGGCCGCGTCCCCCGGCCGGACCGGGTCCGCTGCCGCGCAAACCTCGGGGCCTCCTGGGCTGAGATGGCGTCGTCCGCCCCGCCAGTTCCTGACCCCGCGCCCTGGCGCGTCGTGTTCTTCGGCACCGCGGAACTGGCGGTGGCGAGCCTGCAGGCCCTCGCGACTTCGGAGCCGCTCTCGTTTCACGTGGCCGCCGTGGTCACGCAACCGGACCGGCCCAAGGGTCGCGCCCTGCACCTTCAGCCGTCGGCGGTGAAGCGCCTGGCGCTGTCGTTGAATCTTCCCGTCCTGCAGCCGGAGCGTTGCCGGGCGCCTGAGTTTGTCGCTCAGCTGGGGCAAATGGCTCCCGATCTGGTCGTGGTGGCCGCCTACGGCCAGATCCTGCCTCCGGCCCTGCTGGCCGTCCCTCGGCTGGGTTGTCTGAACGTGCACGCCTCGCTCCTGCCCAGATACCGCGGGGCGGCGCCCATCCAGTGGGCCCTTCTCGATGGGGCGGAGCAAACGGGCGTCACCATCATGCGGATGGATGCCGGGCTGGACACGGGCGACATCCTCACCCAGGAATCGGTAACGCTCGCCCCGGAGGAAGACGCGGCCTGCTTGCACGACCGACTGGCCCGCCTGGGGGCGGGGCTGCTGGTGCGCACGATTCCGGCGTATGCCGCGGGCCGGATTGTGCCGCGACCCCAGCCAGCGGAAGGTGTCAGCTACGCCCGCAAGATCACCAAGGAAGACGGGCATCTCGATTGGTCTCGGCCGGCGGCGGAACTCGAACGCCGCCTTCGGGCCTTCACGCCCTGGCCGGGAGCGTTCACTTTTGTTCCGGCCGAAGGCAGGTCGGTGTTGCTCAAGGTCTGGCGCGGGCGCGTGGTGTCCCTGCCAGCCGCGGTCCCCGGCGCACCTGGTACCGTCCTGCATGCCGACAAGCGGGGCGTGGCCATCGCCACGGGGGAAGGCGTTTTGGAGCTGACCGAACTGCAGCGCGAGGGCGGACGTCGGATGCCTGCGGCGGAGTTTCTGGCCGGGCATTCGCTGCCCGTGGGGCTGGTGTTGGGCGGATGAACAACGGGCTTTCCGCGTGAAACCCGTTTGCTCATCCTTGCCGGGTGATCCTGGTCGAGCACCTCGATTTTTCCTACCCGGACGGGCGCGTCGCGTTGCGGGACGTGACGTTCCGCATCGCACCGGGAGAGACCGTGGGCTTGATCGGTCCGAACGGTGCGGGCAAGTCGACCTTGCTGCTGCAATTGAACGGCTTGCTGGGGCTTCCAAGGCGGCACGGGACCATCGCGATCAACGGCCTGGCCGTGGAGTTGCCGAATCTGCCCGAAATCCGACGACGGGTGGGCATGCTGTTTCAGGACCCGGACGACCAGTTGTTCTCGGCCACGGTGGGCGAAGATGTGGCCTTCGGCCCGCAACAGCTCGGGCTTCCCGCGGAAGCGCTCAAGGCCCTGGTAGCGCGGGCGCTCGGCGAAGTGGAGCTCGCGGGGTTCGAGTCGCGCGTGCCGCAGCATCTCAGCCTTGGGGAGAAGAAGCGGGTCTGCCTGGCCGGGGTGCTCGCTTGCGAACCCGAAGTGCTCGTGTTTGACGAACCGACGGCGAACTTCGATCCGCGGGGCCGGCGGGAATTCATTGCGCTCTGCCGGCGTCTGCCCGCGACGAAGCTGATTGCGAGTCACGACCTGGAGATGATCGTGGCCCTGTGCGACCGCGTGCTGGTGCTCGACGAGGGCCAGATCGTGGCCCAGGGGCCGACCCGGGAAGTGCTGGGAAACGAGCCGCTCATGCTCCGGCACGGCCTCGAAAAACCTCACAGCCTCCTTCACGCGCACCCTCATCCGTTCAAGTTTGCTGCTGACAATGCCGCCCCGCTCCGGTAGCCTCGGCTCCGTACCGGAGACAATCGCCTGAGGGGCGAGGGACGGCTTATTCATGAGCGCAAAGACAGTCGGCAACCGCAAGGGCCTTCTGGCCGGCGGCAATTGGATCATTGACCAGGTCAAGCTGGTGGATGTTTACCCGCAGCGTGAGCAACTGGCGAACATCCGCTCCCAAAGCGAGGGGACCGGTGGCGCACCTTACAATGTGCTCGTCGATCTCGCGGTCATGGGCGCTCCGTTCCCATTGATGGGTGCCGGACTTGTGGGCAAGGACGCCCTCGGCGAACGCATCCTCGAGGACTGCAAGAAGCACCACATCGACGCGAAGTACATCAAGGCCACCCACCAGGCCCCGACGTCCTACACGGACGTGATGACGGAGCAGAGCGGCGGCACGCGCACCTTTTTCCATATGCGCGGCGCCAATGCCCTCTGGAAGGGCGAGGACCTGGACTTCAACAAGGTCAAGGCCCGGATCTTCCACCTCGGTTACCTGCTGTTGCTCGACGAACTCGACAAACCCGAAAAGGTCCACGGAACCCGCGCCGCCGCGTTGCTCGCCTCGGCCCAGGCCGCCGGATGCCGCACGAGCGTTGATGTGGTAAGCGAGGACAGCAACCGCTTCTCGCAGATCGTCGCCCCGGCCCTGAAGCACGTGGATTACTGCATCCTCAACGAAATCGAGGCCTCGAAGACGACGGGGTTCAAGATCCGTGGCGCCGACGGCAAGCTCGACACCGTTTCCCTGCGGCACGCGGCCGGGGCGCTGCTCCAGATGGGCGTCAAGGAACTCGTGATCGTCCATTTCCCCGAAGGCGCCTTTGCCCGGACGCGGAAGGGAGACGACCACTGGCAGTCATCCCTCAACCTGCCGGCGAAGTACATCGCCGGGACCGCGGGCGCGGGTGACGCGTTTTGCGCCGGCGCCCTGCTCGGCCTTCACGAAGGCTGGGACCTGGGCAAATGCCTCGAGGCGGGCGTGTGTGCGGCGGCAGCCTCCCTTTCCCACCCGACGTGCACGGCCGGAATGAAGCCGCTCAAGGCGTGCCTCGAGCTGGCGAAGAAATACAAGCCGCGTCCGTCGCTCGAACCCGCCGACTAAGATTCGCAGCGGTCCCTGGTCGGGCGGCTGGGCTTCGCGCACCGGGCGCGGGCGCCGCTACCGTTCCTGCGCCACGAAACCCGCCACCAGGGGGCGATGGTCGGAAGCCACTCCCCAGTTCGGCATGGCCAGCACGTAGGTCGCGTTCCGGTCCCATTCGGCCGCCATCCCACCGCTCACGAGCACGTAGTCGATCCGGTCATACGTGTCCTCCACACCGTAGAAGTACGTCCACGTGACCCGGCGCGGTTCCCAGCGGGGATTCGCCGAGGGCGCGTCGTCCCCGTTGCGCTCGGCCGGACGGGTGTCGACGAGCCGGGTCCGGCCCTGACCGAGTACCTGTCGCAAGGCGGGCGAATCGCGCGTGTCGTTGAAATCGCCGGCGACGACCAGGTTGGCCCGGGGGTTGGCCCGGAGCCTGGCATCGATGATGGCCCGCAACCGGATGGCCTCCTGCTCCCGGAGTTCGGCTTCGTCGGCATAGATGGACGGGCGTCGGGACTTCAGATGGGCGTTGATCAGGGTGAACGTGTACTGGTCATGAACGCGAATGTCGACTTCCGCGAAGCCGCGGCTGACCTGGTAGCGTCGCCCCCGCAGCAGGAAGTTCTCGTTGGTGTGGGGCCGACGGCCCACGATCGGGTGCCGGCTTAGAATCGCGAGCGAGATGTTCGTGTCGTGTCCGGTCACGAACTCCCACTCGGGGTAATCCTGCCCCTCCCGTTTGAGACTGGTGCGCAATTCGAGGAGCGCGTTGCGGCTCCCGATTTCCTGAAGCGCCAGGACATCGGGGTTGAGGCGGCGGATGGCTTCGCGGATCCGGGTGCGCGCCTCGGCGCTCTTGGCGGGGCGGTCTCCGACAGGTGCGTCGAGGTAGTTCTCGAGGTTGTAGGTACCCACCGTGAAGGTCGCAGGTGAAGTCGCGGCGCCAAGGACGCCGGAGAGGAACACCATCGCGAGACTCAAGGAGGTTCGGACGACCTTCGTAGTGAGCCAGGAACGGAAATCCATGCGCCGGATCCAACCGCGGGCGGGATTGTCGGTCAAAGCCAATGCGTCCCGTCTGGGACGGCTTTCCCGGTCGGCAAACCGGCAAGGCCTTGGTCGCCGCTGCGCCGGGGACCGGCCGCGCACCTTCCCCGGACCGCGGCCGGTCTCCGGCCGCAGCGTGTCCGGCCCGTGGAGTACGTGGTCTCACGCACGGGTTCACGCCCCGAAATTGCCCCTTTCCGCTGGTCACACGCCGGGCTACTATCCGTCCACAGCGCTCATGACCCCACCCCGCATGACGCGGAGGCGGTCGGAGCTGCCAACACCGCGCGAACCATGAAACGACGAACTTTCCTCAAGACCGTGAGCAGCGCCGCGGGAATCGCCGCGGTGAACTGGACCGAGATGTTCGGTGACGCCGCCAGCCGGCCGGTCCTCAGTCACCCCAGCGGCCTGCCGCGCCGCGTGCTCGGACGAACCGGGTATGCCGTGTCGATCGTGGGCTTCCCGGGCCTGGCCTTGTCCCGCCTTTCCCAGGCGGACAGCAACGCGGCCGTCAAGAAGGCCTTCGACCTGGGCTGCAACTATTTCGACGTGGCCCCCGCCTACGGGGATGCCGAAGTCAAAATGGGGCCCGCGCTCGAGGGATGGCGCGACAAGGTTTTCCTTTCCTGCAAGACCAAGATGCGGGACGCCAAGGGCGCGCGGGAGGAACTCGAACGTTCGCTGCGACGCCTCAAGACCGATCACTTCGACCTCTACCAGATGCACCACATCCGGACCCCGGCCGAAGTGAAACAGGCTCTCGGTCCGGGTGGAGCGGTGGAAACGTTCCTGAAGGCGAAGGAGGAAGGAAAGGTGAAGTGGTTCGGGTTCTCGGCGCATACCACCAAGGGCGCCCTCGAGCTGATGAAGGGATTCCGCTTCGACACGGTGATGTTCCCGCTGAACTTTGTGGAGTACTTCACCATCGACTTCGGCAAACCCATTCTCACGCTGGCGAAGGAACAGGGGGCGGTCGGGATCGCCATCAAACCCACCTCGGCCGGCGCCTGGCCGAAGGAGATGACCGACGACAAGCGCCCCCGGAAGTGGTGGTATCCCTCGATGGAAACCGCCGAGGAACTCAGCCTGGCGTGGCGATTCACGCTTTCCCTCGAGCCCGTCATCACCGGCATCCCGCCGTCCTTCGTGGACCTGTTCGAGAAGTCCGTCGCCGCCGCGAAGACGTACCAACCCGCCAGCGAAACCGAGGTGGCCCAACTCCGCGACCGCGCCTCCCGGAGCCTCTCGCTCTTCAAGAACGAGGAGGACGCCGTGGCCACGGCCAGGCACGGCCATCCGCACCCGCACGGTCCGTTTCATCCCGACAGCCCCCATGAAGGCGGGGACGGGATGTACGCGTGAAGGCCGTCGTTTACGAGCAATTCGGCGGTCCGCTACGGGTTTGCCAGGTTCCGGATCCGGTGCCGCCCGTCGACGGCGTGGTGGTGCGGGTGCATGCCAACGGGATCTGCCGCAGCGACTGGCATGGCTGGAGGGGCCATGACCCGGATGTCCGTCTGCCTCACGTCCCCGGACACGAGCTGGCCGGGCTTGTGGAGACGGTGGGTTCCGGCGTGCATCGCTGGAGGCCGGGTGATCGGGTGACCATTCCGTTCGCCGTGGGTTGCGGGACCTGTCCGCAGTGTCTCACTGGCGATCCCCAGGTCTGCGATGATTACTTCCAGCCGGGGTTCACGGCTTGGGGTGCGTTCGCCGAGTTCGTCGCCCTCCCGCACGCCGACGCCAACCTTATCCGAATCGCCGAGCCGCTCGACTTCGTGGGCGCGGCGAGCTTGGGTTGCCGGTTTGCGACCTCGTTTCGGGCGGTCGTTCACCAGGGCCGGGTGGCGCCGGGCGAATGGGTGGCGGTGCATGGCTGTGGCGGAGTCGGCCTGGCGGCGGTGATGATCGCCGTGGCTTCGGGGGCGGCGGTGGTGGCGGTGGATGTGAAGAACGAGGCTCTCACCTTGGCGAGAGAGCTCGGTGCCGCCGCAGTCCTCGAGGCCGGACGCGTGGAAGACGTCCCCGGCGCGATTCGAGAACTCACCCGCGGCGGGGCGCATCTCTCGCTGGACGCGCTCGGCAGTATCCCGACATGCCGCAACTCGGTTGCGTGTCTGCGGAAGCGCGGCCGGCACGTCCAGGTGGGCTTGATGCTGGCCGAGCACCGTGATCCGCCGATCCCCATGCACCTGGTAATCGCGAAGGAATTGGAGCTGCTCGGAAGCCACGGGATGCCGGCGCACGCCTACCCGGCCCTGTTGACCTTGATTGCGCAAGGCCGACTGGATCCGCGCCGTCTGGTGCAACGCACGGTCACCCTCGAGGAATCGGCGGCGGAGCTCGAGGGCATGGGGGAGTTCCGAAATCCGGGTGTGGTCGTGATCGACCGGTTTTAGACAGACCAGACGCTTCGCGTCGCTCCCATGCACGTCCGGAGTCGCGAAGCGCATGGAGTGCGGGGGTTCAGCCCCCCCGCTTCTCGTAGCCGGTTCATGCGTAGCTCACACATCTCCTTGACCTGGTCGGATATGAGGAACGGGTCCCGCCGGGGCGGGGGACTCGGCCTGCAGGTTGTAGGCCCGGTGCCCTCACCGGGCGGTTCATGGTTCCAGGTAGGGCGCGCCGGCTCGGCGGGCAGCGGAGTGCCCGCCCTACCCCACCCCTGGATCCGGCGGCAAACGGAGTGCCCGCCCTGCCTACATGGGCTGGCTTCGGTGCAGGGGTGAGAGCAGTCCCGGTTCGAGGGGGCCCAGGAACTCGACGAACTCGGCCTCGGGCGGCGAGTCGAAGGTCCGCCATTGTCCCCGCCATTCGAACGCCAGTTCGGCGGCATGCAGGGCGTGGTTGACCAGCAGCAATCGGCGTCGTTGCTCCGGCGTCAGGCGACCTTCGACAAACGCCAGGTAGGCCTGTTCGTCGCCACCGTAGATCTTGTCCCCGACTACCGGGTGCCCCAGGTGCGCGAGGTGAATGCGGATCTGGTGTTTGCGGCCGGTCAGGGGCTCGACCCGCAGCAGGGCAAAGCTGCCTTCGTTCCTTTGGAAATCTCGGATAACCGACCACTGGGTCGTGGCAGGCGCCCCGTCGGCCCGAACACAGTCCTTGATGGCTACCGGACTGGCATGGTCCCGACCCAGGGGCGCCTCGATCACACCGGCATCGGTTTCCGGCCGGCCGTGGACGATCGCCAGGTAGACCTTGCGGACCGCGCGGCTTTCCCAGACCCGCCGTAGCGCCCGGGCGGCGTCGGGGTTGCGAGCGCAAACCACGAGACCGCTGGTTTCCCGGTCGAGGCGGTTCACCAGTTGCGGGGTGCTCTCCGGTCCCAGGTGGAGCCGGACGCGGCTGATCAGGCTCGAAAGGGCATCGCCCTTGGTGGGATGGCAGACCAGCCCGGCCGGTTTATGCAGCACGAGCAAATCTGCATCCTCAAAGACGATGGGAAACAAGCTCTTCAACCGGACGCGCGCAAGCAGTGTCGTCGTTCCCGACACCCGCCCGCAAGTGTCGTGTGGAATACCTGGGGAATCCTTCGGGTGAATGAAGCCCGTGTCTGCTCCCGCGTGGGATAAGGCTTCGCTACATCCACCTTCCCTTTTTCAGGCTCTTTCTTAGACTCGCGCTTCCGTTTGGCGTTAGAAACACACTCGCTATGGCTGAAGACAAATCCGCGGTGAAACCCGTCGAGGCGCCTCCCCTGACTCCCCTGAAGCTCAAGTCCCGCCTGGCCCGGGCACCGCGTCAACAACCCCGATACGCCGTAACCATCAAGAGCCAGGATGGCACGGATGTGGTCCTGGCCGATCCGCGCGCCACCCGGGCGCTCGTGGCGTTGATGGACATCCACGCCGTCAACGGGGGTGCGGCTTGTCACTGGGGCGGGCCGGCGGCGTTTGCTGAAATGAACGCCGCCATTCACGGCCTGATGTTCTCGACGACGGACCGCGAATGGCACGAGGCCTACAACTACGTCAACGACGCCGGCCACGCGGAGAATGGCGTCTACGCCCTGCGCGCCAACTACGGTTTTGACGGGCTGACGTTTGAGTCGCTGAAGGGCTTCCGCAGCATCGAGAGCAAGCTCACCGGCCACGGCGAATCGCATCTCAACCCGGAAGGCGTCCTGTTGAGCAACGGCCCCCTGGGTTCGGCGCTGCCTCAAGCCCAGGGTCTGGCCGTCGCGGACCGCCTGGTCGGAAACATCCGCGTGACCATCGCGGTCGTCTCCGACGGCGCCTCCATGGAGGGCGAGGCCAAGGAGGCTTTCGCGGCGATTCCGGGGCTGGCAGCCAAGGGCCGGATGAACCCCTTTGTGCTCCTGATCTCCGACAACGACACAAAGCTGTCCGGCCGGATCAGCAAGGACGCTTTCAGCATGGCGCCCACGTTTGCGGCCATGGGCGCGCTTGGCTGGAAGGTGATCGAAGTTGGGAACGGCCACGATCTGCAAGCGGTCTACCAGGCGCTCGAGTCGGCGCTGGCCCTGGCGCGGAGCAATCCGAAGCAGCCCGTCTGTGTGCGGTGCAGGACCGTGAAGGGGTTCGGGGTGAAGGCGACCGAGGAAAGTGCCTCGGGTGGACACGGCTTCCCGTTGGGAAACGGTGAGAAGGCGGTGGAGTTCGTCAGCGAGATCTACGGGGGAAACCCGCCCGCGGAGTTCCTGGACTGGGCGAAGGCTCTGCGCGCGGAGTGGGAAACGAAGGAGGCTGCCAAGAAGGCCAAGGCGGCGAACGCAGCGGCGCCGACAGCGGTCCCCTTGAAGAAGGACAAGGTCCAGAGCGGTCTCGCCAAGGGCGCGATCCGGGCGGCCCAGGCCGGACACCCGGTGTTCTCCGTGTCGTGCGACGTTCAGGGTTCGACCGGGATCAGCACTTTCCAGAAGAGCTTCCCGGACCGTTGGATCGAGGTCGGAGTTGCGGAAGCCAACATGGTCAGCACCGCCGCGGGGCTTTCGAAGCTCGGGTTCATCCCGATCGTGGACACGTTCGCCCAGTTCGGCGTGACCAAGGGCAACCTTCCGTTGACCATGGCTGCGCTCTCCCAAGCGCCGGTGATCGCGATCTTCTCGCATGTCGGCTTGCAGGACGCGGCGGACGGCGCTTCCCACCAGGCCACCACGTACTTTGCGGCCCTGAGCGCGATTCCGCATACCGTGGTCGTCGCGCCGTCGTGCGCCGATGAGGCCGAGGCCTTCATGTTCGAAGCCGCCCGGCGCATTGCCGAGGCGCGGGCTCGCGGCGAGGACGGGGAATCGGTGGTGTTCTTCGTCGGCCGCGAGAACTACCCCGTCGCCTGGAGTGGCACGGCGAGTTACGCGTGGGGTAAGGCCCAGGTGCTTGCCGAGGGAACGGATGTCGTGCTGGTCGGCTGTGGCACCCTTACCGGCAAGGTCATCGAGGCGGGCGCCGCGCTGGCCTCCCAGGGCGTGAAGGCGACCGTGGTCAACAGTCCCTTCATCAACCGGCCGGACGTGGCGACGATTGGAGGCGCCGTGCGCGACTGCGGTGGACGCCTCGTCACGATCGAAGACCACCAGGTAACCGGCGGCATGGGCGCGCAACTCTCCCACGCCCTGGCCCGCGCCGGCATCCCGCATCGCGCCGTGTCGCTGGGCATCGAAGGCGAGTTCGGCCAGTCGGCATACGTGGCGGAGCAGCTGTATGAGAAGCATGGGCTCACCACGGCCAAACTGGTCGAAGCCGCCAGGCGCCTCCTCAGCTAACCTCGATCCCGCCGGCCATGGACAACATCAAGGCCTTCTTCCAGGGCGACCGTTACGCCGCCCACAGCGGCATCGAACTGGTCGAAGTCTCGCCGGGCTACGCCCAGGCGCGCATGGTCCTTCAGCCTTGTCACCTCAACGGACTCGACATCGCGCACGGTGGCGCGATTTTCACCCTGGCTGACTTCGCGTTCGCGCTGGCCTCCAACTCGCATGGCACCGTGGCCGTGGCCATCAATGCCAATGTCACAATCATGAAGGCCGCCCGGAGCGGCACGCTGACCGCGGTGGCGCGCGAGGTCTCGCGGAATCCGAAGCTCGGCAATTACACCGTCGAGGTGCGGGACGACGCCGGCGACCTGGTCGCCCTGTTCCAGGGGCTGGCGTATCGCAAGGCCGATCCGCTGCCGGTGCGGGCTCCGAAACTGCCCTGAAATCATGCCGTCCGACATCGCTGACCTGCTGGAACTCTCGCACCAAATCGGCCGTGAGGACCGGCAACTCGCCATCCTCGGCGAGGGCAACACCTCGGTACGGCTCAGCCCGACCCAGTTCGCGGTCAAGGCCAGCGGCGCCCGGCTGGCGGACCTGAAGGAGTCGGAGGTCACCGTGTGCGACACCGCCCGCCTGCTGGCCTTGCTGGACCGCAAGAGCCTGCCGGATGCCGAGGTCGAGAAGGCGCTCCGCGAGTCACGCATCAACCCGGAAGGACCGAAGCCCAGCCTCGAGGCGGCGTTTCACGCCTGGTTGCTGACGCTGGACGGCGTGGGCTTTGTCGGCCATTGCCACCCCCTCCGGGCCAACCAGATCCTTTGCTCCCCGCGGGCCCGGGACTTCGCCGAACACCGCATGTTCCCGGATGAGATCGTGTTTTGCGGCCCAGCGTCCGTGTACGTTCCTTACGCGGATCCCGGGCTGCCGCTGGCGTGGCAGATCCGGGAGCGGACCAAGGATTACCTGCGGGACCACGACCGGGTTCCCAAGCTGATCGTGCTGCAGAACCACGGCGTCATCGCGCTCGGCAACTCGCCCCAGGCGGTGCTGGCGTGCCTGCTCATGGCGGACAAAGCGGCCGCCATCTTCGCGGGAGCCGCCGCCATGGGAGGGCCTACGTTCCTGCTCCCGCCGCACGTCGAACGGATTTCCGCGCGACCCGACGAGGCGTACCGGCAAGGTCGGTTGAATCTCTGATCAATCGCGGTCGCATTCCGCCAGCAGGCGCCGGTAGCTGGCCCGCGCGTGTTCGTAGGCCGCCTCGGCGTCGGCCATCTCCGCGGCTTTGATCGCGCGCTGCTTCTGGCGCCAGCATTGATCCACGCCGGCCAGGCACCAGGACGCGCTTCGACGCGAGGCGCGCACGGGTTGGTCCGCAACCAGGACCCAAATGGGATTGGTGTGGGACGAGGGCAACACCCGTACCGCGACCCAGCTGCTGCGCTGAATGGGGACGTCGAACGTCAGCTCGCGGAGCTGGCCGTCGGCCGTGAGTTCCTCGCTGGCGACCGGACGGCCATTGACCACCACCTCCACCGGGACTTTCCGCGTGCGAGGCAGGCGCGCCCGCTCGAGATCCCAGTAAGGCAGGACGCGCTTGTCGGCATACGGCTGCGCCCGCCCGTCCACGCGCGGCTCGGGATCGAGCCAGGCCGCAGCGTCCAGTCGGACGCGAACGGTTCCCGCCCTGGCGAGACGCACCTCGCTGTCACCCTCGCCCATCGCCGCCCCATTGACTCGGAAGTCCATCAGGTGGCTCTTGCCGTCCCCGACGTAATTACGCCCGCGGCGGATCCCCTCGCACCAGTCCCCATAGACTACGGGCCCATCGAGTTTCACGTACGACCGGCCGAGGCCGACGCGTTCGCCGTAGATACAGGGGAAGTCGGTCTCGCCGCTGATCCGGGTGCGATAGCCGACGTTCAGGGTGTGGTACCAGATGTTCAGTTCCCAAACGTGAGGCGTGTCGACCATGGACAGGAAATCCACGGCGGGAACCGGCGTACCCTCCGGCCCCTCCACGGTGTGCGTGACGTCGACGATGTACTCGTTCGCGCCGATCCCATCAAACGGCGGGATCTCGTGGTTCGGAAGCTCCGCCGTCCGGACTTCCAGTCCCCAACCCGAGTGCGCCGGACCACACACGGCACCCTGCCGCTTTGCCCAGCGCAGGGTGTTCAGGCCGAGGGTTGGCCAGTGCCGCTTCGATTCGCCGCCCGGGTAGATCTGCTCCTTGAGTCGCAGGAGGCAGAGGTGACCGGATTCATGGGACCCAAACCCGGAGACCTCGACGTCGTAATGGAGGAGGTAGGGTGCCTGGGAGACCTTGTCGTCCTCGCCCGTGAAAAACTGCTTCTGGTAATCGAAGCACGGACCCCACGTCAGATTGCAGCCGACCTTCAAGTCCTCCCCGAGGCAATGACGCATCATGTCCGCCGCGTGAACGCCCTCGGTGGGACGCGCGTAATGGGCACAACCGGCGGCGTGGATGTGGTGATCACCGGACCACCAGCCGCGCTGCGCGGGGTCAATCCAGCGCTCCAGCCCGAATTCCCAACGCGCGTCCTCTCCGCTCACACGAAACGTGCCCGCTTGGCGCAGGTATTCCGGTCCGCGGCCGTACTCCACCCGGTACTCGCCCGGAGGCAGTCGCTCCGTCTCCCCGTCGGCGCGGTAGATCTGCGGGTGGAATCCGAAGTCGGGTGCCAACCGCTTGGCCTGCGAAGGATAGACCCTTCCCGCGGTGTCCCGGATGACAAAGCCGGCGGTGGTGGGACGGCCGAGCTCGTCCCGGACTTGAAAGGTCACTTCGCTGGCCGGGCGGCACTCGAACAGCAGGTCCACCTCGTTGCGGAAGCCGAGGTCCTGCGTGCCCTGGCCCACGTTGAAGGACAGCCGCGCCTCCCGCCTGCCACGATCGCGACTGAAGAGCTGGAGGATCCGGTACTCGACGGGAAGGCCGCTGAGTGTGGGCTGCAGCGGCTGGTGGTTGAACATTGTCGCTTCCAGCCACAGATCCCGATTCGCTCCCAAGGCGCGCGGTTGATCTTCGCGGCGATACACCTCGCCGGCGTTGGGGCTCTCCACCCGCAGAGCCGCGGTCACGCCCGCCTCGTTGTGGACCTTGATGAGGAACTGCCGCCAGCCGCGTTCCACCAACTCGGCCGCCGCCGGCCCGCGGGCCACCTTGACGCGCGACTCGGGGTTGATCTGAACCGCCGCCAGGCAATGGGCATCCAGGATGCGCTGGATGCCGGCCACGGCCTCGCGATCGTCACTCAGCCGGTAGGCAGCCTCGAGCGCCTCGAGGTCGGTGGCGGGAAACGGTGATCCCGTGAACGCGGCCGCCTCCACCAACCGCCGGCTTTGGGCAATCAGCGGCTGCGCCTCCACCTCGCTCACCAGGGGAAGCCCCGCGACTTCGGAGGCAAGGAGCCCCGCGCAGAAGCCCAAGATGCTGCCGGAGGCGATCCACGTGCGAACGCTCGCACGGGAGGAAGGCTGTAAGTGCATATGACGCCAAGTATTCGGCGCCAATGTACTCACAAATGGGTGGGTCGCCACTCGCTGCGCCCGACCGCCGCGGACGCGGGTCAAGCCATCCCGACCAGGGCGCGCCCGGCGGGGGTCATCATCGAAGGGGTCCAGGGCGGATCCCAAACCACCTCCACGTCGGCATGGCGGACGCCCTCCAGATTCAACAGCGCGGTGCGGACGCCCTCGACGAGGCTTTCGTGCATGGGACAGCCCATGGTGGTAAGCGTCATCCGAACGTACACCTGGTCCTCCTCGATCTCGGCGCTGTAGATCAAGCCGAGGTCGACGAGATTGCAGCCCAGCTCCGGGTCCTGGACCTGGCGCAAGGCCGATTCAACGGCAGTCGTCGTGACGGTGTTCATGCTGGTCGGTTGAGGAGAGTGTCATTCATGGAGAGCCACCTGTTCCTTGCGGACCGGCTCCGTGACCATGAACCAAAAAGCGCCGCTAAAGCGGACGCACTCCAAACGCTTCGCGCCGCTCCAAGGCACGTCCGGGGCCGCAAAGCGCCTGGAGTGCGGGGATTCATCCCCGCTTTTTGGGGGCAGGTTCATGGAGAGGTAGGGCGCGCCGTCCGTGGCGCTCCGGATGCGGTTGATCCGGCGGGCAACGGAGTGTCCGCCCTCGCTGCTGGCGGTTCATGGGGAGAGCGTTGCAGGGTGGTGCCTTCCGGGACGATCGGGACGGGTTGCCGCCGCCAGAGGTGACGCAGCATCCTGGCGAGGTTGGCGCCGAAAACAGCGAGGCCGGCCAGCAATGTCGCCGCTCCGGCGCGGACGACCTCGGGGTTTCCCAGCGCGGCTCCCACACTGGAAAGGAGCAGCCCGGCTAGAAAGCCCCAGTACCCGATGACCTGGAGACGTTCCGAGTACAACTCGGCCAGCGCGGGAACCTGGGTGCGGCCGACGAGAGGACTGTAGCGCCGAAACCACACGATGAACGGGACGATCTTGTACAGGAATCCAAGGATGGTGAACGAGACCACACCGACAATGCCCAGCCAGCCGTACACGGTTTCCAGTTGCGCCGTGAACATCGTCACCGGCAGCCCGGGCCAGCTCAGGAACAAACCCAGCCCCGACACCACTCCCAACACGCCGAGCGCCGTGATGAAATGGCGCAAACCCCAGTCGATCACCCGGCGCCGGCGCGCCCGAAAAATGGCCGTGATCTCGACGAAGTAGACGGCGATCCCCGAGACGAGAACGAGCGCCGCGAGCAGTTTCAACGCACTGTGCAGCACCAGCGCGAGAAACAGCCCCGCCAACCCGACGTTCAGCAGCCGGATCGACCACCGCGCGCGGCAATCGCTCTGCAGTTCGCCCAGCGTGAACATGGGCACGAGCTTGTAGGACACCGCCACGATCATCATCACGAAGAACCCGACGACGCCGACATGCGCGTGGGCGTGCATCACGCCGAGCGGATCGAAGCGGTTCACCCAGCCCGCTGCGGCCTGCAACCCCTTCAACGCCGCCCACAGCGGGTTCGACCGGTCGAGCGTCTCGGTCGAGTCGTATGTGCACTTGCCCGCGGCGACGAGGAGTCCGGCCAGAACCCCCACCGAAAGCCAGACCAGGGCCGAGCTGATCCCCGTCGCGACGACATTCCACCGGGGAACACGTCGCAAGGTCCGCACGATGTTGTAGACGAAGAGGCCAACTCCGAAACCGAATGCGGACCCGAAATGTCCGACCTGCTTGAGATCCCACCTCCAGAACATCCATACCATGCCGGCGAAACCGACGACGTGGAACGCGAACTGCCACCGGGCGAGCCGCTCGCTGTGCAAGCGCGCCTCGAGCGCGACCGGCACGAGTTGGTACATCGCTCCCATCACGATCGAGCCGATGAAACCCAGCACGAACAGATGCGTCGCGGCCACCACGTACTGGTTGTAGTGGTAGCCGGCGAGGATGTCCGGCCTGACGACAAGGAGGATCGTCCCCGCGAGCAGGCACGCGGTTCCCGTGAGCACGAAGCGCAAGGGCAGCGTCACAGAAGGCGCCAGCGCACTGGCCGGGGCCGAGGCCGGTGCGGCGGTGGAACGCTTTCCCGAGGCGGCCCGGATGACGTCAGGCGCGGCGAATGTCGGTGACAAAGCTTCCATCGCCAGCGGGCTGGGTTTGCGCGGTGTAACCGCGTTCTTCGAGCAGGGAATAGAGGTGCATGGGGCGACGATCGGTGTGCGCCCGCATTGTGGCGCTGTCACCCAGCGTGCCCAGGGCTTCGAGGATCCGCACCATCGGTTGGGGCGGTTCCAATCCGCGGGCATCGACCGTGACCACAACGGGCTCGTTCATGAGAACAAGAATGCCTGCGCGGTACGGCCGCTGCATTGATGGAGATCAACCACGCCTACGGTCCGCGGAGGATGCCCGCGTGGCGCGCCATCCAGTAAGGCAGCAGCCAGAAGACGCCATCGCTCTCGCTGTTCCCGTCGTCCCCCTGGCGTGCCAGCCAGGGATTCTGGTCCGTTCGCGAGTAACCAAGCTCCGCCGCGGGCAGCACCCGGTCCGTCTGCCACGCCTCGACCTGCGGGAACCGTCGCAGCCGGACGTCCTCGCGCGCGGCATTGTCGACCGTCCAGCGCACGAGGTCGAGGGGCGTGTCGCGCAGCGTGGTCACGGCGTTCCCGAGGTCCTCCCGACGAGGTTGGGCATGAGCCGCGTAGAGGAGTTCGAAAAAGGCGGTGCGATCGGCGCGGACCGCCTCGTGCCAGCGCTCGAAGCTCGCGCGGTACAGCTTGCGAAGTCGAGGATCAGTCTCCAGCGCCAGCAACGCAGGATACGCGAACGCCAGCAGTTCCGCGTCGATATGCGTCCGCCATGCCGGGTTGAGGTTCGGCGCCTCCTCCACGTTGCGGTCGTAGTGGTGCCGCTCGATGAGGTCACGGTAGCGGGCGTCGTACTCGGCGCGGCCGCTGACGTGGGAGGCGAGCTTCAGAAACGAGAGCATCTCGACCGAGTTGATGCCCCGTTCCATCGCCCAGTCGGGATCCTCGTTCAGTCGCTCCGGCGCCCACACGCCCCAGCGCGTGGGCTGGCCATCGAGATCGGTCAGCGTGAACCCATGGTCGACAAGGTGGTCGGTGATCCGGCAGACCTGGTCCCGGATACGCGCGCGGTCGCTGGCGTCCGCCGCGAGTTCATGAAAGACGTAATAGCCGAAGAAGTGCGCCGTGATCTCGTCGCTGCTGGTGTCGCCCTTCCAGAGCCAGTGGCCATCGGATGAACGCCGCCAGCGCTCCGGCACCCGCTTGGCGCGCGGATCGCCGATCCGGGCCGCGGCCCATTCAGCCTCACTCCACGCGACGTTCGGATCATGCATCTGGGTCCAGTCCGAAGGCACCACGCTGCGCGCCACGAATCCCGGAGTGCCGGTGACGCGTTGCAGGAGTTCCAGCGAAGCGAGGGCGCGCCGGGCGCCGGCCAACGCCTTGGGATCACCCGTGACGGCGTAACGGTACGATTCCATGGCCAGGTAAACGGCGGTGTAGCCACCGTCATTGTCGTCGTCCATGGGCGTCCAGCTCGAGACGTCGCCCGGCTTGCTCAGGCGGCACTTCTCGACCAGGCCCGGCGGCCGGACGTGGCGGGCCTCGAGCACGTCATGAAAGCGCCGGGCCTTTTCGGCCAGCGAAATCTGGTGGCGCCGGAGCACGCTCACGCCGCCCGCCGTTGCCACCCACGCCGAGCCGTTCGTGCCAACGAGAACATCCCGAACGTCATCGTCCAGCAGCCAACGCCGTCCCATGCGAACCGCCCACCCCGAATCCTCCTGCCGCGCCAGACCGCGTGCCGTGCCCACCCACAGGCGGCCGTCAGCACCACGCGCCACGCAGCGCACGTCGGCGGAAGGAAGACCGTCGCTCGCCTCATCCGAGCGGTGCCATCGTCCCTTGCGAAACCGCTCCAACCCGCCCAACGTGCCCGCGACCACCCCGCCGTCATCCTCGGCCGCCCAATCCCGAACGTCCGCGCTGACCCGGTCGAAGGGCACGCGGAAGTACGCTCCCCCACCGGGTGTCCAGCGATACAAGCCCATGCCGGTGGCGAACCAGCAAGCTCCGCCAGGCTCGATCGCCACGCGATGAAGGTACCGCGACGCGCCTGTTTCAATTCGCTCCCATTGTCCGTCACGAGCCAGGTAGCTACCCTCCGGCCCCGCGGCGAGAACAAGGTTGGTCGCCGCGCTCACGGCGGCGATCGGGCCTTCGACGCCAGCGACCCGCGTGGCCTTGCCGTCGATCAGATGGTGTAAGCCGTTCCAGCTTCCAACCCAGATGCCGCCTTCAACATCGGCCGCGATGTCGAAAGCCGGACCGTCCAGAGCCGAGGGTTCCAAGTCCACCCACGGAGCCGGTTGGTCTGTCGTCACGAACACGCCTCCCGCGGTCGCTGCCCACACCCGGCCGTCGGATCCGAGGGCCAGGCGGCGGACATCGTTCGCCCGGGAATGAGGGAGCGGGCGGGCTTCGTGGACATCATGGTCCACGGGCCGGTCCTCGAAGCAGGGCTGCGAGTGGACCCGCGGCAGCGCCATCAACAAAACGCTCGCGCACGCGACCAGGACCTTGCCCAGAACCTCGCGCCTTCTCAGGGCCCCAAGTGCCGCGGCGGTTTCGGCCAGCGGGAAGACGCGATCGACGACGGGCTTCAAGCGACCCGACGCCGCCCAGTCCAGCGTCGCGCGCATGTCTCGCCGCGTCCGGCCGTAGCTGCCAACCAGTCGTTGCTGCTTCACGAAGAACGGCCAGAGGTCCAAGGTCGGTTGCCGTCCCGCGGTGGCGCCGCAGGTCACGACCGTTCCGCCCCGCGCGAGACAGTGAAAGGCCTGTTCGAGAACCCTTCCCCCCACGTGTTCGACCACAAGGTCAACGCCGCGGCGCCCGGACAATTTGCGCACCTCGGCGGGCCACGTTGGCAACGACGAATCGACCACGCCTTCGGCGCCGAGCTCCAGGGCCAGGGCACGCTTCGCCGCGTTCGACGCGGTGGTGATCACGTGGGCTCCGAGGCCGCGCGCGATCTGAATGGCCGCCGAACCCACACCGCTGGCCCCGCCCATCACCAAGACCCAGTCGCCTGGCCGCACCGTCGCCCGGTCGATCAACATGTGCATCGCCGTGCTGCCGGCCAGCGTCAACGCAGCCGAGGTTTCGTAGGAGACCTCCGCGGGGAGGCTTACGAGGGCCGTGGCCGGAACCCGTGCCAGTTCGGCAAACCCGCCGTCAGCCTGCACCCCGAGCAGTTGCGCATTCAGGCACAGCGACTCCTCGCCCCGCGCACAGAACTCGCACGTGCCGCAGAACAGGTTCGACTGCACTGCCACGCGTTGGCCTTCGCGGAAATCCTGGACGCCCTCACCCACGGCATGCACGTCGCCGGCGATTTCGCTGCCCGGCGTGCGGGGAAGTTCGATCGGGATCGGCAGCGCCCCTTCCTCGAGCCACAGGTCGAGCCGATTCACGCCGCACTGTCGAACGCGAACCACCACCTCGCCGGGGCCAGGCGTGGGGTCTGGAACATCGCGAATCTCAACGCGTCCGGGCGCCCCGTGGGCCACCAGTTGGGCCGCTTTCATGGACGCAGCTTGAACGGGCCGCCCGCGGCACGCAACCGGGCCGAACCGACGGGGAGGAGCCTGCTCCACGGCGCTCGTGTATTGGTGTGATCGACGCCGCCCGTCGTCGTCTCACGGCACCAACCGCACGCTGTCCAGGGCCACCTCCACCCCAGGTCGCGAACAGGGGTCCAGCCGCAGCCGCGTCACGACGCCACGCCAGCGTGGGTTCCCCGCGAGAACTATCCGGTAGTCGTGCCACGCTCCGTCGGCGTGGACCGGGACGCGAACGCTCGTTGCTTCGCTTTCCGGCAGTTGACGAGTGCGCCAGAAAAGCTGGGCACGGTCCTCAAAGGCTCGACCGGCTTCCGTGCCTAGCCGCATCCGCAACTCGAGGGCGCTGCAGTCGCCGGCAGCGGCTTGGAGCGGCGGACTGAAGAAGGCCGGATCCGAACCGGCCGTCCGGGCGGAAGTCACTCCTCCCGCCGTGTGGCACTCGATGAGATTCATCCCGCAGGACCAACCCTCGTCGCTCTCGCTGAAGTCCCACGACGTCCGCCCCGGTGTTTCGGCGGGAACCTGTCGGAGCTCGAGCCCGACGTCCGCGGGCGTGACGTCCAGGTGATCTCCCGGGGCGGCGAACACGTCGCGTACGGCGTCCAGGTAGCCGAAGCCGAACTCGCGGTGTGGCTCGATGTAAGAGCCCTCACCCCATTCGTTCCACGCCTCGATGAGGACCAGGGGCAGGACACCCGACCCGTTCCGAGAGCCGGCCGGGCCATCGGCAGGGCGAGGTTCCTGACGAGCCGCCACCCCGCTTCCCATGAACCTGCCCCGAAAAGCGGGGATGAATCCCCGCACTCCAAGCGCTTCGCGGCCCCGGACGTGCCTTGGAGCGGCGCGAAGCGTTTGGAGTGCGTCCGCTTTGGCGGCGCTTTTTGGTTCATGGTCACGGAGCAAGTCCGCAAGGAACAGGTGGCTCTCCATCAACGTCGACCAGGGAGGGCGGGCACTCCGTTGCCTGCCGAGTTCGGCGCGCAGAGGACTGCGCGCCCTACCTGGAACGGCAGGTTCATAGCCCAAATGTGCTCCCAACCGTTTGGCGTCATTGCTCTCCATAAACTCCTTCGCGTCCTGCAGATGCTGGCGGAACAAGGCCGGAGTCCTTCCGTAGCGCACCAGGTTATTGGCCCCATGCCACGGCCGGCTGTCCCAACCACCACACACCGGCGTCAGCAATGGGAGTTCGCCAAGCTCCACCAGTTGCGCCCACTGCTTGCGGTAACCTTCCAGAATGTCGGCGTAAGGAGCAAACGGCCCGCTCCCGGTCATTCCCAAGCCCGGCCAGGTGTAGGCCGTCACGGCGTCGTAGCCCTCCCGGGCGGCGATCCGCGCCTGCCCGACCTCGCCTACGCACGCGATCAATTCCAGTCCGGCAAGCCCGGCCTCCCGGCACATCGCCCGCATCGCGTCCAATGCGCGACGCACCCCGTCACTCCCGAGGTCCTCCGTGAGCCGCTGCGGACTGAAAATGATGACGACGGGCTTGCCGTCCACGGTGAGGTGCTCCGGAAGTCGGAAGTAGTTCGCGATCCAGTAGCGGGTCACCTCGCGGCAGTCATCGAATGAGTGAGTTCCCGGGGCGTTGTGGTTCGCCCAAAGCAGGCAGAACTTCAGCAGGTGTCGAAAGCGCGACTTCAAATAGCCGTCGTGCAGGCCGTGCTCGAGCTGTCTCATCCCCTGCGACCAATACCAGTCGTACACGAAGAAGGTCAGCCCGTGTTCCACGGCCCACTTGATGTGCCAGTCCGCAATCTCGGGGGCTCCCTCCTCGTACCAGCCCAACACCGGCCGGCGCTCCGGAAACCCACGGATCGGCTGCCACGCCCCTGCGGTCTTCCAGCCCGGAAAGTAGTACGCCCCCACTTCGTACGGCCCGCGCACCGGGACCGGATCAGGCACCCCCTGCGCTTGGGGAAGCCCCAGCGACGGGGCAAACGAGACGTCCGACGCGGCGGTGATGGCTGAAAGCCCCGCCGCGGCGACCTCCAAGGTTGCGCGGTGAACCCCCGCCGCGTCCGATCTGAACTCCCAACGAAACGACACCTCCTCTTCAAACCCGAGCCTCGAGACGACCCGCGACACCGGCAGGTTCGAGATCACCGAGCCGCCACGTTCGAGCCGGACCGTGGCGGTCAGGTTCGAGACGGCCGTTGCGCCTGTGTTGACCACGATCGCCTCCAGCGAAGTCGCACGCCCCACCCGCGGAATCGCTTCTTCGACTCCAAAGGATTTGATGCGCACCTGCGGTGGCCCCTCCGGAGCCGCGAGGATTTTCAGGGAACGAAGCTCGATGCTGCCCGCCTCCGGTTCACCGGTTTCGAAGCCGAGCGCGACGAGAGTCCCGTTCCAGTCAGGCGCCGCCAGCAGGTCGAGGTTGTAGGTTGCTTCCTGGGAAGTCCCCTTGGCCCCGAGGCCATGCTCCGAGGCCACAGGCCGGTGAGGAGCGCGGGCTTCAGCCCGCAGGGACGGCCCTGCGCCGGTGAGGCTTCCTGCGGACTGAAGTCCGCGCTCCGCAGGCGTTTCACGGAGAGTCGGTTCCAAGGAGAAGGCATGCCGGTGCATCCCGGGCGATTCCGCGGTAGCGAAAAGCAGGGCCGCGTGGCCTCCCCGCGGCGCGACCAGGCGTAGTGAGAGCACGGTGCGCTCGTGGGCGGCGAAACGCACCGGCGGGCCCAGCAGGAAACCGCCTGCTCGCACGGTCCGCAGCCGCAGGCCCGCTTCACCCTGCCCGGTCTCGCAACCGTCGGTCGCCTGCCAACCCTGCGCCGAATGAATGAAGTCGAACTCGGGCACCCGTGCCGTCGGCGGCACCGCGAGTTCGCCGATCCGGATCGCGTCCACGGCAAAGGTCGCCGCGTCAAACAGGTCGAACCGGAGCCGCACGATCTTGCCCTCGGCCTGCCAGAACGGAAAGACGCGCTCCACCTGCCAGGAGTCACCGCCCCGGATCTGGAACCGCGTCGACTTGTCCTGCGAAAACCCGCCAAAACGGCCCTCGGTTGTGGCACTCCAAAACCACTCGCCCGTTCCGTCATGACTGGCGCGCAGGCGCACCTCGAGGAACTGCCAGGGACTGGCGTGAACCGCCAGGGGCGCGCCGAGTTCGAGAATGGGATCACTGCCGGTGGCGCGGCAATGCAGGGCGCCGTCCGTCACGGTCACGCCGTCCAGATGCGCGTTGGGTTTCCAGCCTTCCAGGTCACCGGCGCGCTCAAAGTTCCACGAAGTGAGCAGGGTCGGGTCGGCAGCCTGGACCGAGGCAAGCACCAGGCCCAGCCACCCGGCGCGGACCAGATCGGAGAGGGTGTTCATGGAAACGGCCCGGCGGGAAGCGGGGCGGTCGATCCGACCTTCGGCGAGGGTCTGGCCGGAAGGCTCGACCTCACGCTGACCACATCCGACGGGGCGTACCGCCAAGATGACCGCCGCGCCCGAACTTCGTCAACGCCCGAGCCTGGCGGGCCGGGATTTCTCCCTTCGCGTGCTGATTTCCGGGGTGGTCTTGCCCATGGCCCGCATGTCTGGTGAGAAATGCGGTCTGGGGCGCTCGTTCAATTTGCTTGCCGGGCCCCGGGTTCTGCCCAGCCTCCGCACCGTGACCGGATCGCGTCATGGAATGGCCCTGGCCGTGTGTGCCTACCTGTTATGGGGCGTGCTGCCCGTTTACTGGAAGGCCCTCCAGGGTGTGCCTGCCCCCCAGATTCTGGCGCACCGCGTGGTTTGGTCGTTTGTGTTGTTGATCGGCCTGGTGCTGGCGCGACGGGAGTGGAAGGTGCTCCGGAATCAAGCCAGTCTCCGGATCGTGGCGGTGTACAGCCTGGCGGCGGTGCTGCTCTCGGTCAACTGGCTGACCTATATCTGGGCGGTCAACGCCGGCCGGATCGTCGAGACGAGCCTGGGCTATTTCATCAATCCGCTCGTGAGCGTGTTGCTCGGGGTGCTGTTCCTGCGGGAACGCTTGCGTCGGGCGCAATGGCTTGCCGTGCTGCTCGCCGCCTCGGGAGTGGGCTACCTCACCTGGCAGCACGGCACCCTTCCCTGGGTGGCGTTGGTACTGGCTTTCAGTTTCGCTATGTACGGGTTCCTGAAGAAGACCGCCCCGCTGGGGGCCCTTCACGGACTCACCTTTGAGACCGCCATTCTCTGGCTTCCGGCGGTCGCTTACCTCGCATCGGCGGAAGCTCGCGGGGCGGGAGCACTCGGACACGTCTCGCCAGGCTCGAATCTGCTGCTGGTGTTCACCGGGGTGGTGACGGCCCTGCCGCTGTTGATGTTCGCCGCCGCGGCTCGCCGGATTACGCTTTCGACAATCGGTTTGCTCCAATACGTGGCCCCCACGTGCCAGCTCCTGATTGGCGTCGCTGTATACCACGAACCGTTTGACCGGGCCCGCCTGGTCGGTTTTGCCCTGATCTGGACGGCGCTGGTCCTCTACTCCGCCGACAGTCTCTGGCGGATGCGCCGGGCAGAGTGAGGCGGCCTGGGATGGCCACGGTTCGCGCACGGACATGCGGGCGCGCCAGGTTGGCGGTGACCTGCCGGTCGCCTCGATCAACGCTCAAACCCGAAAGCTTCGCGCGGCCAGGAAGGTCGCCGCCACGCCGAATCCCGTCAGCACCCCGGCCGGCTTCACCACCGACTCCAAGCCGCTGCCGAAGCTGATCAACTGATGCATCGCGTCCATGGCCCAGCCACTCGGCAACAGATGCGCGATGAACTTCAGTGCCGGGGGCGCAATCTCCAGGGGCCACCAACAACCCCCCAGGGCCGCCATCAGCAGGGAGACCATCACACACAGCCCCACCACCTTGTCCTCGGCTTTCACCACCGAGGCGAGCAGGACCCCCAGGGCCGCCGCCACCCACGAGTACAGGAGCAACACCCCCAGCACCGCCGGGAAATTCGCCCCCAGTTCGACCCCGAAGAGCCACCGGCCAGCCGCGAGAAAGACCACCACCTGCACCAAACCCAGCAACAGCAGTCCGTAGATCTTGCCCCCCACGATGGCGAGCCGCGTCACCGGCTGCGCCGCCAACCGTTTCAGCACGCCGCGGCTTCGTTGTGATGCCACCGTCGCCCCACCGAACACGAGCAGGTTCATCATCACGTACATCACGATGTTCCCGGGCACGGAGAACCGATAGCCACTCGGAACCGGCCGGCGCCCTGCAAACTTCGCGTCCAGCCGCACCATCGCCGGGGCGGAGCGGGCCTCCCGCACCCGGGCCTCGGTAAGCCCGGACCCGGCCCCCGGACCCGTGGCGGCTGACAGCAAATGCGAGTTCATCGCGATCACCGCCCGGACCAGCCGCAACTCGATCATCGCGCCTTCACCGTTTCGAGCGCTCCCGGTCTCGAAGTAGTTCACCCGGCCGCCGTCCCCGGATAGCACTCGCTCGGTGAACGCCTCGGGAATCCGGATCCCCCGCTCGGCCTGCTGCGCCTGGTCGGGAGGCAAGGTCCGCATCCCCTGCGCTCCCAACTCCTCGAGGAACAACCCGCCCATGAAGCCCGTGTCCCGGTTCTCCACCAGCACCGCGGGACGCGGGTTCGCCGGGTCGCCCGGACCGCGGTTGGCGAAGCCCATGAAGTAGATGAACACCATGGGCATGGCAAAGAGCCACACGTACGAAACGGCGCTGCGGAGGAAGATGAGGACATCCGTGTGTCCGATGCGAAGCAGCGCGTTCATGCGGTCCTCCCCTGGCCGATGCGCCGTTGCAGGACGATCGCGGCGAGGATCGCCAGCCCGAGCCCCAGCCCGAGGGTCAACACCGCCGTCTGGGTCCACGCGAAAGAGGCGTTGCCGAAACTGAATTCCTGGAGCGCTTTCGCGTACCAGTAGTTGGGCAACCAGGGCGTGACGTGATCGCGCAGGAACCCGGGCAGTTGTTCGGCGGGAAACGCCCCGCCACCGGCGAGTCCAATGACCATGGCCGTGATGGTGCTCAGCGCGTCCGCCCTTTCTTCACCCGCCAGCAGCGAACCCAGGAAACACATGAGCCCGGCGGCGAAGACGCCATAGCCCGCGGTCAATCCGACGACCGCGCCGGGGTGGGTCCAGTGGATGCGGAAGATCGCGCCGCCCACCCCGAGCATGATGGTGGCGCAGATCCACAGCATGACCACGGCGAAAACCAGCTTGGAGCCGACAAACGCCAGCAGTCGGTGCTGCAACGTTCGCGTCCGGGCCAGCGTGCCATGCCGCAGCTCCTGCTTCAGGTCCGTGACCGCATTGTTGCCCAGGAACAGAAGAAACATGGCGGCCATGCCCGGAAGCAGATAGCCGAACAGATTGAACGCGGGGCGCGATGGCGTCGGCGCGGCGGCATTCACGGTCTGGTCTGCCGGCTGGGTTGAAGGCGTGGGCGTTCCGGTCACGTAGCTCACTCGCAACGGATCCAGATACGCCCGTGCGGCTTCAAAACGGTCTCCGGCGCGGACGATCAGGTCGGCCAGGTTGCGGTGATCCCCCTGGCCTTCAAAGAGCGCCTGCCACTGAGGCAGCTCGGAGGCGAGGTGCCGCTTGACGACGTCCAGCCCCGTGACCACGACGCCCAGCAACTCTTCGATCACCGCGGGGTGGATCGACTGGGCCGGGTTCTTCACGAGCTCGAGCGCCACGGGATTCGTCGTGGTGAGATAGTCCTTCGTGAACCCGGCAGGAATCCGGAGCAGGGCGCTGATCTGGTTGTCCCGGAGCTGCTGTTCCGCCTCGGCGCGATTCAGCACCACCGGATCAAGGTACTTCGCGCCCTGGGCCTGGTTGGCCGCGCCTCGCAACAAGCCGGTCAAGGGCGAGTCGTCCTCATCCACGAGCGCGAACCGGATCCTGCCCAGTCCGCCTTCGCCGGAGGCGCGGGGTCCGAAGGCGGAACCGATGAGAGCCACGATGACCATCGGCACCGCCATGAAGATCAGCCACGGCAGAGGGTTGCGCCACGCGCGGCGCAGGTCCTTCGCCAGCATGACCGCGAGCATGCGCATGCTACTCCCGGAGGTCGCGGCCCGTCAGTTGCAGGAACACGTCGTTCAGGCTGGGGCGTTTGACGGTCACGTTCCCGATCTTGACCGGGAGCGCCAACAGCTCCTTCAGGCATTCCCCGGGGTCGCGTTCGCCGACCGCCCCCACCGTCAGCTGCGTCGCTGACTTCTGGATCACCCGGAACCGCTGGTTGAAGGTGGGCCAGCCTTCGGGTTCGACTCCGTCCAACGCACCCTCGAGCACGAACAGGCGATCCCCGCCCAATCGGTCGCGGAGTTGATCCAGCGTGCCTTCGGCGAGTAACCGTCCGTGGTCAATGATGCCGATCCGCTGACAAAGGGCCTCGGCCTCTTCCAGGTAATGCGTGGTGTAGAGAATCGCCGTGCCGTTGGCGGTGAGCCCGCGCACAAAGGCCAGGATGTTCGCCCGCGCCTGCGGATCGATCCCCACGGTGGGTTCGTCGAGGAGGAGGAGCTTCGGCTGGTGGAGCAGTGCCGAGCCGAGATTGATGCGGCGCTTCATCCCGCCGGAGTACGTTCTCACCTTGTCGCTTGCCCGGTCGGTCAGCGACAGGGATTCGAGGAGGGCGGTGGCGCGTTGCCTTGCCCCGGCGCGATCCAGGCCGGCGATCCTTCCCCAGAACTCGAGGTTCTCACGGCCGGTCAGCTCCTCGTACAGCGCGATGTCCTGCGGAACGACGCCCATGACGCGTTTGGCGCGTTGCGGATCGCTCCAAAAATCCTGGCCGTCGACGCGAACCGTGCCGGCATCGGGCGTCAACAGGCCGCAGACCATGGAGATCGTCGTGGTCTTTCCGGCGCCATTGGGTCCGAGCAGGCCGTAGATCTCGCCGGGGCGGACCTCGAAGCTGACCTCCTCGACGGCGTGGATCGAGCCGAAGGCCTTGGAAAGGCGTTGGACGTGGAGGAGGCTCACGGCGTGCAGCCTACGGATCCCCGGCCCCCGGCCAAGCTTTTCCAGAGGGGTCAGTCCCTGAAATGTGAAATTCGAGATTTGAGATTTGAAATTGACACCCCGCCTGGGCGCCGCAGCCTCATCGCATCGCCATGGCCCGCCCCCTCCGAATCCAGTTCCCGGGAGCCGTCTACCACGTCATGAGCCGCGGCAACCAGGGCAACGTCATCTTCCGCGACGACGCCGACCGGGGTCAGTTCCTGACCACCCTGGGCGAAGCCTGCGAGAAGACGGGCTGGCAGGTGCACGCGTACGTGCTGAAGGGCAACCATTATCACCTGCTCGTCGAAACACCCGAAGCGAATCTCGTGGTGGGGATGCACTGGCTTCAGGGCACGTACACCCGTCGCTTCAACGCCCGGCACCGCCTCACAGGACACGTCCTCGCCGGACGCTACAAGGCCATCGTCGTCGACACGGGCGAGGAGGCGTATTTTGGCATCGTGAGCACGTACATCCATCTCAACCCGGTAAGGGCGGGACTGATCCGCCCGGGGGAGCAGAAGTTGCGTGAGTACGCTTGGAGCAGTTATCCCTCGTACGTCGATGATCGGCAGCGGTTCGCCGGGTGGCTTCGGAGGGACCGAGTATGGGGCGCGCTCGGGTTTCAGGCGGGGTCCGCATCCGCGCTCCGCGGTTATGAAGCGTATCTGGAAAGCCGGGCCCTGGAATGTGCCGACCCCCGCAAGGGGAGAGAGCTGCAGAACGAATGGCGAGAACTGCGGAAGGGATGGTACGTCGGCAGCCGCGGATTCCGCGTGCAGTTGTTGGAGGCGATGGAACGCGGAATGGAAGGGAGAATGGCGGATTCGGTCGCTGGAGAGGCCATCGACGCCCATGGAGAATTGGCGGCGGAGCGATGGCTGGACTCAGCGGAGAAGACGTTGCGCTGGACCGGGAGGGACTGGGCGAATGAACCCGGCGTGACTCCGTCCAAGCAAGTGCTCGCCTGGGGACTGCGGCAGTGGACGGCAGTGTCGTGTCGATGGATCAGCGAACGGCTGGCGATGGGACACGCATCGAGCGTGAGTCGCGCCGTGAAGGTGGTCAGGCAAAGCCGGGACAAGCGCGTGCGAGAATGGAGGGAGTTGCTTGGGAAGGCTGGTCGTAGACCCCGTCCTGGTGCAGATTTCAGGGACTGACCCCGAGCGGCGAGCATGGGTACTGGATTCCACATCCGCGACGCCAAGCCAGACGAGTTCGACGGCCTCGGGCGTCTGTTGATCGAGGTCTACTCGGGGCTCCCGGGCTTTCCCCGACCGGCGGAGCAGCCAGGCTATTACGCCATGCTCGCCGCCATTCAGCAGTTCAGCGAGAAACCCTCCGTCCGCGTTTTGGTGGCTGTGAGGACGGGAGGGAAGCTGCTCGGGGGCGTCGTCTACTTCGGCGACATGGCGCATTACGGTTCGGGCGGAACGGCCCCTGCGCAACGGCACGCGTCCGGCATCCGGTTGCTCGGAGTGGCGCCGGAATCGAGGGGCCTGGGGGTGGGGAAGGCGCTCACTCTGGCATGCATCGCGTTGGCGCGGGAGCAAGGCAAGCAGCAGGTCATACTCCACACCACGCATGCCATGCCGGTGGCTTGGGCGCTGTACGAACGACTCGGTTTCAGGCGGTCCACCGACCTCGATTTCCTGCAGGACCAGTTGCCGATCTGCGGCTTCCGGCTGGCCTTGGGTGGCCTTGAAGCAGCCTGAGCCTCCTCCGCGAAGCGAGCCGAGACTCGCACTGCGCTTCCTCGTCCGCGGCCTACGGGCGCCGACGTGCGTTCGTCATCCAACTGTCCCGCAACGGTTGACCGGCGCGCCAGGCGCGTTACGTTGGGCGTCGTTGTTATGTTGGCTTCTGGGACAAGCACTGCGACCTCGACTCCACCGTCGTTTCGGCTCGGTGACGAACGGCTCGTGAGAGTGACGGCCGCTGCCGCCGCGCGCGTCCAGGCATTGCTCGCCAAGCAAGGTCGCCCTGGCGGGGTGCTCCGCGTGGCTGTGGTGGGCGGTGGCTGCTCAGGGTTGCAGTACAAAATGGACCTTCAGGACGCCCCGGCGAGTCGCGATATCCTGGTGGAAAGCGGTGGGGTGCGGGTCGTGGTCGATCCCAAGAGCGCGCTCTATGTCACCGGGTCGGAACTGGATTACCTGGAAGCGCTGCAGGGCGGTGGGTTCAAGGTGAACAACCCGAGCGCGGCCTCGAGCTGTTCGTGCGGGGAGAGCTTCAGTGCCTGACGCGCCTGTTTCCCTGTGGAATCCACCACGGACTGCTTTGCGCTGCTCGGGGAACCGCGCCGTCCGTGGATCGATCCCGACACGCTGAAGCAGAGGTTCCATGCGCTCTCGACGGGGGCGCACCCGGATCGCTTCCATGGTTCCGGGGAGGTTTCGAGGGCCGCGGCGACGGCGCATTTCACGGCGTTGAACCGTGCCTACGGATGCCTTCGAGACCCCAAGAGCCGTGTCGCTCACCTGCTCCGGCTCGAACAGGGAACAGATCCGCCCGACGTTCAACGCATCCCACCCGGAACCATCGAGCTATTCACCGAGGTCGGCGCGGTTGGCCGGGCAGTCGATGCTTTGCTGGCTGAACGTGGGGCGGAGACGTCCCCGATGCGCCGCCTGCAACAGTTCGAGCGGGGGATGGCTGACATGGAACGCCTCGATGCGCTGCTCCGGCGAATCGGCTCATGGGAGGACTCGTTAATGGCTGAGTTACGCGATCTGAACATCGCGTGGGAAGCCGCGCCGCCCCCTGGTCACCCCGGACGGCTGGAGTCGTTACCGCTGAACCGTCTGGGCGAAATCGCGCAACTGCTCGGCTACCTCGCGCGATGGAGATCGCAACTCGAGGAACGCCGTGTCCGGCTCGGGATGTGAGCACGGTCACTGCTTGCGCAGCAGCAGGTAGGCGCCGACGAGCAACAGGAACCCGCCGAAGAGGCGCCCGAGAGTCGCCGACGGAGTGACCTTGGCGAGCCAGGCGCCGACATAACCCCCGGCCAACGCGAGTGGGATCATCGCCAACGCGAGTCGCCATTGCACGTGACCGAACTGCCCGTGCTTGAAAACACCCATGCACGCCGCCGGAACGATTACGGCAAGCGAGGTGCCGATGGCGGTCTTGATGTCCTGGCGCAGCCAGAGGGTCAGCGCGGGCACCATGACAATGCCGCCGCCGACGCCGAAGATCCCGCTGGTGACGCCGCTGACCAAACCCACCAAGGCCGCCACGTAATACAGCATGCCCGCGTTGATGCCGGAAGGCTCCGCCGCGCACAACCTCAATTGCGGCACGCGAGCTCGGAACCGGGCGGTTCACTCAGCCACCCCCTTCTCGGCTGCTCAGCATGCATCGTGATGGTACTGTCGGAACAGCCGGCGCGAGGTGCGGCGAGGTCCGGTTGCGGTTCGCGCTTGTGAATCCGTTCTCTTGGCTTAAGCTCGCGTGCATGGCTCAGGGCCTCCATCTCTCGCAGCGTATGGCGCTGCAACAGGTGCTGGCGCCACAGCTCCAGCAGTCGCTGGCGTTGCTCCAGGCGCCGGTGCTGGAGCTACAGGCCCTGGTCGAGCAGGAACTTTCTCAAAACCCGGTCCTCGAGGAAGTCCCCGCTGCAGAACTGGCCCGCCGCGAACAACAGGAACAGGAAGGGCCCGCGCTGTCCGATCCTTCTGACCCTCAGGAGCCGCCCGCCGACCTTCGATTCGACCCGGCGACTGAAAAGCCTTCGGCCGCCCCCGTGGACGATTTCCAGGCCGAGTTCGAGAAGCTGGCGCAAATGGACCAGGAATGGCGCGACCACTTTTCTCAGACCAACGTGCCCCTTCGCGGCCGCGAAGAGGACGAGGAGCGGCGCCAGTTCATGTTCGACTCGCTGGTGGCCGGCACGTCGCTCCAGGAGCACTTGCTCGAACAGGTGCGCCTCTCCGATTTGGACAGCAAGCAACGCGGCATCGCCGAGTTGCTGGTTGGGAACATCGATGACCGGGGTTACCTCCAATCCACCCTGGACGAACTGGCCTTCTCCGCGGCCGTTTCCATCGAAGGCGTCGCGGAGGTGCTGAAAGTGATCCAGAGTTTTCACCCGCCCGGAGTGGGTGCGCGCGATATCCGCGAGTGCCTCCTGCTCCAACTGGATCGGGCCGGACGCCAGCAATCGCTCGAATACCAGATCGTGGACCAGCACATGGAGGCGCTCGGCAAGCGACGTCTCCCTGAACTGGCGAAGGCGCTGGGCACCGGCCTTGCCGAAATCAAGGACGCCGTCGAGCGCATCAGCCACCTGGAGCCCCGACCGGGACGCGACTTTCTTCCGGATGACCAGCAGTACGTCGTGGCGGAGGTGTTCGTTCAACGCGTGGACGGCGACTTCGTGGTCTCCGTGAACAACGAGGCCGTTCCCCACCTGCGCATCAGCAACACCTACAAGGACATCATGGCGCAGCCCGAGAGCTCGACGGAGGTCCGTGAGTATATCCGCGAGAAGATCCGGGCGGGGAAGTTCCTCATCAAGAGCCTGCAGCAGCGGCAGCAGACGCTGATGAACATTGCGCGCGAGATCGTGCAACGCCAGCGGGAGTTCATGGAAAATGGCGTGTCCCATCTCCGTCCCATGACCATGGCCCAAATCGCGCAGGTCGTTGGCGTTCACGAGACGACGGTCAGCCGCGCGGTTTCGGGCAAGTACATCGAGACTCCCCAGGGCGTTTTCGAGATGAAGTACTTCTTCACCTCGGGGCTGCCGACGTCGGGCGGCGATGGCGCGGTTTCCAATGAGAGCGTCAAGCAGATCATCTCCGAGATGGTGTCCCAGGAGGACAAACGCAAGCCCCTCTCCGACGAGGAGATCGTGAAGCTCCTCACCGCGAAGGGGGTCATGATCGCACGGCGGACGATCGCGAAATACCGGTCCGAACTGAACGTCCTCCCTTCCCACTTGCGTCGCGTGTATTGAGTTCGTGGGAACCGGAGGTGAACGTTGCCCCGGACCGCACCAGCCGCCCCCAAGGCGTGTCGCCCTGACAGCGCGTTGCCAACCCGCTGCACCGCTCAAGCGCCCCCCATGCCCCGCCGGCTCCTCCTCCTGGTCAACCCCACCGCGGCCTGCGGTCGTGCCTTGGCGGTTGCGGAAGGGGCGTTGAAGACACTCGAGTCGGCAGGGTTCAAGTGCGAGAGGGCGCTATCCGTGAAGCCAGGCGAGCTCGTCGAACGGGCCCGGTCACACGCCGCCTCCAGCGACGTTGTGCTTGCGGCAGGCGGCGACGGCACCGTCCGTGAGGTAGCATCAGGGCTGGTTCAATCCGGCGCCCCGCACACCGCGCTGGCCGTCCTGCCGGTCGGGACGGGCAACGACTTCGCCACGCAACTCGGAGTGAGAACTCGGGATCAAGCTGTGCTCGCCCTGCGCCAGGGAGTGACCCGGGCGGTGGACGTGATCGAAGTCCGAAGGCGAGAGGGCCCCCGGGAACGGGTCGACCACGCTCTGCTCTTCGCGGCCGCGGGATTCGCCGCCGAACTGCTCCGCCTTACCGGCCCGCGAGTGAAACGCGTGTTTGGCAGGCGGCTGAGCTACTCGGTGGGTTTCTTCCGCGCCCTCGTGGGTTTTCGTGCCCCCCGGATGACCGTGCGAGCGGACGCGGGCGAGTTCACGAGCGAGCCGATCTTCCACGTCTGCGCGGGCAACTCGGAATGGGCGGGTGGCGGCGCGATGCGACTCTCGCCCGGGGCTCGGATGGACGATGGCCGGCTCGAGCTTTGCTGGATCCGGGCCTTGAGTCGATTCGAGGCCTTCCGCTGCTTCCCGATGCTGGTTCGGGGCACGTTTCCGAGGCATCCCAAGGTGCGGTATTTCAGCGGGGAGGGCCTGGCGATCGAGGGTGATCAACCTGCGCCCTTGGCCTTGGATGGCGACGTGGTCGGCGAGACTCCCGCGCGTTTTCACGTGCTGCCGGGCGCGCTCCGGGTGGTGGTTCCGGATCTTGGGACGCCGGCGACCTCAGGATTCCACGTTACCGGCTGACCGTGGCGGACGTCTGATCAGCCGTCCGAAGCCAGCCTGCGGCGAATCGACGGCTGGAATCGATCCACAGACTGATAGACTGATGTCCCTGCATCGACTGCCCTTCGTGAGTTTCCGCGCCAAGCTGGTGCTGGCCATGGTTCTCCTGGTCGGGGGCGTATCCGCCTCGACGCTGTACTTCGCCCGGCTCGCCTTGCAGCGGTCCTACACCGAGGCTCTCCAGCAGCAGTTCCGGTCGCAGATCGCGTTTTTCGTCGAGCGCCAGAACAACCGCCTCGCGGAGATCAAGGCGAAGGCAGCCACCCTCGCCGCCTCGGATGCCCTGCGCTCCGGGCTGAAGACGGGTGATTCGGCCGCGGTCTACGCGGCGGCGCGGACCGTGATGATGGGAAGTCCGGGCTTCGGCAGGTTCGGACCACAAGGGCCATCGCGGCCGGACGGCGAGACCAACGCGGTGGAACGTATTCCCCCGCAGATACCCGGTCCATCGGCGTTTGGACCTGATCGCGACCGGGGGTCCGGACGGCAGCGCGGCATGGGATCTCTCATGGCTTTCCTGCGCGTGCTCGACGCCCAGGGAAACCTCGTCCGTCCGGAAGAAGCTCCGGTGGGAGCGCGGGCCGGAGGGCCGGGGATGATGAGGTTCGGTCGATTCGACGACCTCTTGTCCGGGTTGAGTGGCAGGCTCAGCCTCTCGAACGCGCAGGAGGTGGCCTATCTGGCACCCAGTGATGACACGCAAGGTCGCACCTTCCTCGAGTTGGTGACGACGGGCGTCGTGGATCCGGAGACGGGCGAGGTTCTGGGCGCGGTGTTGCTCGGCGCGCCGATGTTTGACGGGGCGGAAGACCTGCGTGACCTGAGCGACATCCTCGCGGGTTTCTGGCTTCAGGGGCAGCTTCACACCTATACGATTCCCGAGCCGCTCCGCCCGGTCTTGAGCGCGAGGCTTGCCGCCGAGATTGCCACCACGCCACCGCGTCGCGGCGACTTCCAGCTCGAGCATGACGGGGAACCGTACCGGGTCTTCCTGCGCCTTTTGAATCCCGGGTCGCCCTTCCCGCAGACGTATCAGGTCAAACTTTACAGCCTGGCCGGTGCGCTGCAGACCGAGCGGCGGCTGCAGTCGATCATCCTGTTGATCAGTTTGCTCGTGCTCGCGGCCGGCGTGGGGGTGAGTCTGTGGCTGGCAAACCGGCTGACCCTCTCGGTGCGGGAACTGGATGCCGCGACCGGTGACGTGAGGCGCGGCAATCTCCAGGTGCGCGTCCCGGTGCGAAGCCGGGATGACGTGGGGCGGCTGGTGGCCTCGTTCAACCAGATGGCGGCGGGCCTTGCCGACAAGGAGCGTTACCGACGCGTTCTGGACCTGGTGGCGGATCCTCGCGTGGCTTCGCAACTCGTGGACACCGAGGCGTTGCCGGCGGGCACGACCGCCACCGTCACGGTCCTGTTTTGTGATGTGCGGGCCTTCACGGCGCGAACCCAGGGCATGCCTCCGAACCAGGTGATCGCCCTGCTTAACGCGCACATGACCGGGCTCACCCGCGTCGTCTTCGCGCACCATGGATTCGTGGACAAGTTCGTCGGCGATCTCTTGATGGCGGTTTTTGGTGTCCCCTCGCAAGGTCCCGAGGACGCGGCAAACGCGGTGGCCTGCGCCCGCGAGATGATCACCGTGCGCCGAGCCATGAACCGGGATGCCGAGCATCCCTTGGAGATCGGGATTGGGCTGGCAACGGGCGAAGTTGTGGCCGGGTTGATGGGCTCGGATGACCGCGCCAACTACACGGTGCTCGGGAACAGCGTGAACCTCGCCTCGCGGCTTTGCTCCGAGGCGCGCCCGGGACAGATCCTGATGGACGAAGCGACGCGCAACCGGCTGGGGGAGTCGGCGAACATGCGTGCGGTGCCCGGATTGACGCTCAAAGGATTTCCGATGCCGGTCACGGCCTGGGAGGATGGTCCCGAGGCTGGCGTTGAAATCGCGGCTGCTCCTCGTTGCGCCTGAGCGGATGGTCGCAGCGGTCTCTCCCACGGTCTTCCCGCTCCTCGCTGGGTGTCGGAGCTCGGCGCCTCGGTACCGATTTTCGATATAGCTGTTTCAGGAAAACGTCAGGGACCAGGGGGCGGGCGGAGGGTCGTGTTGGGGGCGCACGGGCGTGAAATGCCAGGGCGGTGGGTCACATGCGCCGGCAGCCTTTGGCTCCGTCGGGCCGCAGGGTGGTGGGGTCGTGGGTCGTGGGCTTTTTCCTTCCCAAAGTGCTGGTGATTCCTAAGCTGACGGCCACAACACCTATGCCTAAAGCGACGACGTACAAGTTCTGCTTCGGTCCCTGGAACCTGAGCGAAGGTCAAGATCCTTACGGTCCGCCGACGCGGCCGGTCCAGTCGTTCGACTGGAAGCTGGGGAAGCTGAAGGAACTCGGCTACGACGCCATGATGTTCCACGACGATGACGCCGTGCCCGACATCAACGACAAGTCGGACGCCCAGCTGAAAGCCGAGTCCAAGGCCCTTAAGAAGAAGCTCGATGATGCCGGCATCGTGGCGGAGATCGTCGCGCCCCGCCTGTGGTTTGACGAGCGCACCATCGACGGCGCCTACACGAGCAACGATCCCAAGTGCCGGAAATACGCGATCGAACGCTCGCTGCGATGCATCGATGTGGGCAACTACCTGGACTGCAACCTGGTGGTCCTCTGGCTGGCGCGCGAAGGCAGCTACATCCGCGAAAGCAAGAACGCCCGCCGATGCTTCGATCAACTGGTTGAGGCCATCAACAAGATGCTCGCCCATGACAAGAACGTCCGCATCGCCATCGAGCCGAAACCGAATGAGCCGATGGATCTCGCCTACCTGCCGACGATTGGACACGCGCTGGCCCTGTCGAACCTCACCGACGATCCGAAACGCGTCGGCTGCCTGATCGAAACCGCGCACGCCTTGCTGGCCGGACTCGACCCTGCGGATGAGATCGATTTCGCCTGCATGTTCGGCAAGCTGTGGTCGCTTCACCTCAACGACCAGAACGGTCTGAAGTTCGACCAGGACAAGCCCTTCGGCTCCGCCAATCTGCGCGTGGCGTTCAACCAGGTCCGCGCGCTCGAGCGCAACGGTTACGGCCGCAAGGGCGAGTACGTCGCCTTCGACGTGCACCCGTTCCGCACCACCAAAGTCGAACATTGGACGGCCCACCTCGAGAACAGCCGGCGGACGTTCCTCCGATTGGTGGAGAAAGCCCGGGCCTTCCCCGAGGACGAAGCCCAGAAACTGGTGGCCGACCGGAACTATGCGGCGCTCGACCAGTTGGTGCTCGAACACCTGATGGGGCGATGATCCTGGCGGGGTTCGCCGGCAACCCCGCTTGCCCTGCCATCCTCGATCGGGATGAGCCTGCGGGCGAGCCGCTGTCCTGAGCCGGAGAGACCACGGGCGGAGGCGGCGCTCGGCGAAAAAAGAACGGAGCGGCCGAAGCCGCTCCGTTCGAGATCAGCGGTCAGGGGATTGACGCGCGTTACTGCGTGAACTGCGCCGTGGCCTGCAGCGTGCCGATGCCTGCGGGCACGGTGGCGTTGAAGGTGGCGGTCCCCTCCTGGAGGTTTTGGGGACCCGCCGTGATGATGGAGCTGCTCGTCGTGATGGTGAGGGTGACGGGCGTGCCGTTGGGGACCCCGGTCGCGCTGACGACCACCGCCACCGGACCCGCGTCGCTGAAGACGACATCCGGTGTTTGCAGGTTCCCGCTCGGAGGCTGCACGACATTGGCGCCGTCGACACTCACGATCGAGAGCGAACCAATCTGGTTGAGTCCACCGTTGGCCGCAGGAAGTCCGACCACGGCGGGGGGGGTTTGGCCGCCGGTGAGGGTGCGGGCGTAAGCCTCGACGCGAATCCGGCCGTTGGGATTGTTGGGATGGCCGCCGTACGCCTCGAGGGATCCGGGGCCGGTGACCCGATCGGCCCGCAGCAGGATGGCGCCGCCGGAGCCGCGCCCGCCGTAACTGGCGTTGCTCCACTGATACTCTCCCCCGTTCGCGCGGATCACGCCATTGATGATGATGTCGCGCGACGAGGAGATCATGATGGCGCCGCCGCCGCCGCCGCCGCGGCCCCCGTCCCAATCCGCGTTGGAAGCGCCGCCGCCGCCACCGGAACCGCCTGCAAGGGGCTGGAGGAAGGCATTGCCGTAGTCGCTGGCGTACTCACCCGGTTTGCCGTCGCGGAGGTTGGGATTCGTCTGCTGGGCGGTGCCAGGCTCGCCGCCGCCGGGGCCCTTGCCGGGTTGGCCCACGTAGGCTGCCGAGGAATTGAAGCGAACGCCGCCCAGGCCGCCATCGTAACCACCCGGGCCGCCTCGAGCCGGCACGCCCGGAGGCAGGTTGTTCGCTGCGAATTGGCCGCTAACGTCGATGGAGCCGTTGATCACCACATCCTCGGTGGCGAGCCAACGGACGGGCGGGAAGTAGAGGTTGGTGATAACCCAGGCGACCGTCACGCCAGCCGGGATGGTGATCGAGGTGAAGTTGTATACGCCGCTCGGGCGTGAGCTCATGTCGAAGAGCTGGATCTTGCTGCTCCACGAGGTCCAGGCGCCGGCCTTCAAGAACCAAGTATCCGCACTGTAGTTGTCCACGCCGGGAACATCGCCGCCGAACATCACACCCCGCTGGTTCGTGGTATCATAGACCATTTGGTGGTACTGGCGGCCGCTTGGGGAAGCCGGGGGGGTGAGCTCGGTCCAGTCCTCGCCGTTCCAGGACCAGGTCTCCTGCTGGTTGCTGCCGCTGAACATCAGAATGGTGTTGCTCGTGCCGTCGTTGATGAGCGTGGGCCAGCTTTTTGCGGCCGGCACATGGAAGGAGCCGCGCTGCGTCCAATCGGTGCCGTTCCAGATCCAGGTCTGGCCGTAGTTGCCGAACAGGACGATTTCCTGGCGCGTCACGTGGTATTCCATGGCGCTGCGGTCGGTGGCCTGGGGCCGATTGGGGGGATTGGCGGCGGTCCAGTTGGTGCCGTCCCAGAGCCAGGTTTCCTGGCCGCCGTTGGCGCCGCCGAAGAGGACCACGCGCTGCCGGGCGGCATCGTAGGCGAGGCAGAAGTTGTCCCGGGGTGATGGCGCGGTGGTCGGCGATTTTTGGGTCCAGTTGGTCCCGTTCCAGGTCCAGGTGTCATTCAAGCGGCCCGTGTTGCGGGTGCCGCCGAAGAGGACGACTTCGTTGCGGGCGGCGTCCCAGACCATGCGGTGGCCCCAGCGATCGACCGGGCTGGAGGCAGGGAAACGCCGCACCCAGTTGGTGCCGTCGAACGTCGAGGTATCGCCCAGGCTGTTCCCGTTGTAGCCGCCAAACACGACCACCTGCTGCCGCACCGGATCATAGGCCATCCCGTGCGAGTTCCGGCCCGTGGCGATCTCGCGGAACCTCAAGGGCCCGTCAGCACCCGTGGAACCACTGCTGAAGGGCAGGTCGGGGTCGACCGCCAGCACCGGCGGTAACAGCAGCGTCGCCGCGAGGAGCGGCAGCGCTCGGGCCGACGCCAGGAAGCGGCGGCAGTTGCGGAGGTTTGTGTTCATGGGCTTCTCGGTTTGCACAGATTGCGGAGATTGAAGGTTGGTGGTGCGATGGCGCGGCGAACTCACGGGGCTTGGTTCAAATAGCTCACGATTCGGGAGGGAACCAGGACCGGTCCGGAGTAGGTCTGGGGCACCTGGTTAAGGTAACTGGCTGACGGCGACAGCACCTGGAGCGGAGTCCCCGCCGGGGGCCCGTCCCCGAGCGCGTTGAGGTAGCTGGCCAACGGCGAGGTCACGGTCAGAGGCGTCCCTGCGGGCGGCGCTTCGGCCGTCGCATTAAGGTAGCTGGCCGTGCCGGACACGACCTGCAGCGGGGTGCCCGGCGGAGGAGTTTGCGCGACCGCGTTCAGGAAGGAGAGGAGGGCAGATCGCAGCGCGACCCGGGGTGTCGAGGCCGGATCGGCGGGACTGCTCCCGTCGGCCGCCTCGCCGTTATCATCCCAGCCGTCGCCGTCGGAGTCGGGGTTATTGGGATTGGCGCCACCAGCCTGTTCCCCGAAGTTGGACAGTCCGTCGTTGTCGCCGTCCTCGAGGTCGTCGTTCAGACCGTCGCTGTCCGAATCCGCCAAGCGCGGGTCGAGACCGAAAACAAGTTCCCAGCTGGTGCCCAGCCGGTCGCGATCCGGATCTTCCTGGCCGTCGAGGATGCCGTTGCCGTTGCTATCGGGGTTGTTGGGGTCCAGCCCGAGGCTGGGTTCGACGTTATCCGGAACGCCGTCCGAGTCGGCATCCGTCTGACCCAAGACCCAGAAGGTCCAGACGACGTCGGCAGCCAGCGCGTTTCCGACGAGATCGGCGAGCGGGCGGCGCACCACGACGCCGTAGAGACCGGGAGCGAGGTTTTCAGCGAAACTGAGGAACGCGGCCTGAATGCTGCCGCGGTAATCAACGGTGCCTCCGGGCAACACGGCGTCATCGGCGGTGCCGAATGTGGCGTCCGCCCCGGCTGAGACGAGGAGGATGGTGTTGAGGTTCGCGGTGGCGGGATCGAGCGCCTCGGTGAAGTAGGCGGCCACGGTGTCGGTCGAGCCGACGATCGCTCCCGCCGCCGGGAACTTGCTTCGGACCCGCGGGGCCGTGGCATCGGGAACCAGCGTGACGATGTGCTCCGTGGACCAGGTGGCGTTGCCGCCGGTGTCAAAAGCGCGGGCGCGCAGGGTAAAGGTGTTGTTCTGGCCGGCTGCGTCCCGGAGCGGCGTGAGGAAGCGCTGACTGAACGGGAAGTTGCCGTCCGTGCCAATCACGGTCCCGTTGACGAGAAACTGAACCCGGGCGACTTGCACATCGTCACGAGCCAGGGCGACGACCTCCACGAGCTTCCCCTCTTCGCTGACGGCCGGATCCAGGGGGAAGTCCGCCGTTAACGAGAGGCTGGGAGGCTGGTTGCCGGAGTCATAGGCGAGGAAGTTCACCACCTGCAGACCCGCTTCCCCGTCGGCGACGTACGCCAGCCCGTTGTAGAGCGAAACGGCGTGGGCGACGCCGGGCGTGGTAAGCGTAGATAGGAACTGGGACGTCTTGGTGGGATCCGAGACGTTGTAGAGCGAGACGTGGTGGGTCCCGTCGTTGCGGGGGTTGACCCCGACGGCGGCGATGCCCAGACCGGAGCCGTTGTCGACGATCTGCTTGAAGGAATTGGGGCCGTTGTCGATCGCATCGCCCACGCGAACCAAGTCCGCCGGGTTGGCGATCGAGATCACGTCGTAACTCGGGTAGCCGGTGACAAAGGCGTGGGTCGTTCCGAGGAAGAGACGGCGGCGCTGGGTAATGCCCTCGGGGAAGAACCGAAGCGCCACGGAGTCGAGGGGACCGGCCGCGAGATCGAGCAACGAGAAGGTGCGGAGCTGCGACTGGCCGGCGACAAAGAGAGTTTCACCCACGATGCCGATATCCGAGACGCGTTCCTGGACCAGGAGCCGTTCCATCACGAGCCCGCTGTACGTGTCCACCACGGCGACCCGGCCGTTTTCCAGGCCCACGTAGGCCAACCCGCCTCGCAGGGTCACGCAAAGGGCAGGGCTGCCCAGGTTGACCTGCTGGGTGATTCGGGCGTTTGCCGGGAGCTCCAAATCCACGACGGTCAGGCCGGCGGGGCCGTCCGCCACGGCCACGCGAAGCTCGTCTCTCGAGGTGGGCAATCCGAGAACCGCCACGGCACGGGCATTTCCCGGGGTGTCGACCTGCGCCACCAGGGTGGGCGTGAATCCGCTCTGAATGTTGAAGATGGAAACGCCGGCGCCCGCATCGGCCACCACGGCGTAGTTGTTGCGGGCCACCACGTCGACGGCTGTTCCCGGGGTTTCCGCAGTACCGATGACTCCGGTCGCGACGGGCAGGCCGTCATTGGGATTGGTGCCGGCGCGGACTTCGGCGCCATCCATCACGCCGTCCCCGTCGGTGTCGGGGTCGGTGCTCCTGGTGCCCATGATCAGTTCCGCCGCGTCGCGCAAGCCGTCGTTGTCCTGGTCTTCCGAGCGGTCGCGCCGCAGGATGACCGCGGGCAAGAGGAACCGCGTTCCGCTGCGGCCACTGATCCAATCCGCCGTGCCGATCCGGCCCGTGGCGGGATGGAACACCCACTGCCGGTAACGGGTGTCCGGAGCCATGATGAGGCTTTCATGCCCCTCGCCGTTGCGGCCGGTGACGCCGCGCTGCTCGATCCGACCCGTCTCAAGGTTCATCAACAGGAAGTAGTGCAGTCCGAGCGAGAGGGGACGTGACCGGGTGTCAGCCTTGAGAGGGTTGGTCCCGTCGAGGAGTTCCTGGTTGTCGGAGCGGCCGTCGCCGTCGGTATCGGCCTTGTTGGGATCGGTTCCGAGCTCGAATTCCCGGACGTTGTGGAGGAGGTCGCGGTCGGCGTCAGCCAGGGCGTCGGCGGCGCTGCCCGGGTTCAGCCCGCGATCGCGCTCCCACTGGTCGGGCATGCCGTCGTGATCAAGGTCGGTGGGCCGGGGCACGGTGAAGTTCGCACTGGCATAACGCGGATGGCCATCGATATCGGGGCTGTGCCGCACAATCACGGTCGCGTCGCCGGGTGCAATCGCGGTTACCAGTCCGTCGGCCGCGACAGTGATCACGGATGGGTCTGTGCTCTCATAGCGAGTGCCGGGTGCGGTGGTGAGGTCCACGGTGGACCCGTCATCGCGGGTGCCCACGACCTGCAGGCGGGTCGTCTGGGGAGGTGAGAGTACTTCCAGCGGGGCCTCGGCGTTGAGGGCAACGATCGGTGGCACTCCGGGCCCGGCGAGCCCGGCAGGATGTCGGGCCAGGAAGAACGGTGGGCACGCCGGCCAGCCCTTCGCGTTGGCGTAGTCGCGGATCTCCTGGATGCGTCCGTTCAGGACGTTCTGGCCCGCCTGGTAGGCTCCGTCGGTCTTGGCCCCGTCGTGCCCGGCATTGAACGTGGTCAGATCCGCCGAGAACTGCGTCTGCAGGTTGCCGAGGGCCGCGTTGACCTTCGCGTTCAGGATGAGTTCGGCTTCGGCGAAGCTCTTTTCGCAAGGCACGCTCTCCGCCTCGATGGCGGCTTCGATGTTCTGCCAGAGTGGATTGACGATGCCGGGCCAGTCGATGTCGCGGTGATGGACTTCGTGAGCCAGGCTGGCCGCCCGCATGTGCCAGACGCCTCGACCGCGGCCGAGATACCCGGCCATTTCGGTGATGATTGTGCACTGATTGGCCTGAGTGACGTTCCCGCCATCGACCGGCACCGGCTCGGTGCTGACCAGACCGCTGTTGGTGCTGGTGTTGATGTTGCCCCGCCAGACCAGGCGGTTGACGCGGTACTTCCAGCTTTGGGAGGCCGAATCGAAGCAGACCCCCCCTTGGATCTCAAAGCCACGATGGCTGGTGTAGTTGCCGCCAGGGTCGGCATCGTTCGAGGTGACCGGCCAGTCGCTCTGGTCAACGGGTCCCGGCGCGTTCGGCGGGCAGGCAGGCTCGGTGACTTCACAGTCTCCGTCCCCGTCGCCATCGCCATCGCCGTCGCCATCGCCATCGCCGTCGCCATCGCCATCGCCATCGCCGTCGCCATCGCCGTCGCCATCGCCGTCGCCATCGCCGTCGCCATCGCCGTCGCCATCGCCATCGCCGTCGCCATCGCCATCGCCATCGCCATCGCCATCGCCATCGCCATCTCCGTCACCATCTCCGTCACCTCCGAGGAGGTTGTCGCAATTGCCGTCCGATCCAGGGAAGGTCCCGTGCCAGCCAGGCTGGCGTACGCCCACCCCGGGGTCGGTCTCCACATAGTTCCCGTCTGCGGTCACCGTCATCGGGCCTACGATTTCCCATTTTCCGGTGTCGTGATTGAAACTCCACAAGGCGCTCTTGGCCCCGGGGGCCAGCTTTTTGCCCGTGGCGGGGTCAGGCAGGTTCGGGAACCGGACGGGAACAGGTTCCGCGAAGTTCTGCGGGCCGTCGGTCTGGATGGTGATCACCAGGGGCAGGTTGAGACCCGGGGGGAGGGGTTCCGGCAGCCGGTCGGCCGGGACCGGCGCGATGCCGACCTTGCCGCCGCGCGTGCCGTCGTCGGCGTAGAGCGCGTTGGCTGGCACCAACACCTGGACGTCCTTGAGCGCCGGGTTCTCCGAGATCACCTCGGGCGGAAAGGTGACGCGCGTGGCCTCGGTCGCGCTCACGGTCTGCAGCGTGCCCTGCTTCACCAGTGGGAGAAAAATCTCGCCCGTGCCCGCCGCCAGGGTGTTATCCCTTCCCGCAACGCCTTCCCAAGCCTTGCCTACAAACGGGTAGTAGTTCCCGCCCGGCCACTGGCTGCCTTGAGCGGTTCTGCCGTCCACGTGAACGAAAAACCGTCCGACGGGTGCGGGTTGCAGCTTGAAGAATCCCGAGGCATCCGTTGTGGTCCTCAAGGTCTCCTCGGCGCCGTCCACGGTGATCGTGACCCCCGCGAGAGGCCGGTTGACGAATTCGCCCGGGGCGCCGCCGGGTTCGGGATCGGAGGCAAACACATGGCCGATCACCGCCGCGGTGGCGACGGGGGTGGTGCTGAACGTGTCGAAGAAGATCTGCCGGCTGCCCCCGGCCTGGCCGTCCCCGTCGGCATCCAGGGCCTGGCCGTTGCTGTCCCGGACACTCGAACCATCGAGAGTCACCCGGACCCGGGCACCGGCGGGCAGGTTCTCGAGATAAAAGAGGGAAGCGCGGCGCCGGTCGGTTCCCAGTTCGATGCGCGACAGCAAGCGGCGGCCGCCGAACTCGGCATAGAACTGGGTGGGCGTGAGCACCGTGTCGGCGGCGAGCGGCGCGGAGAAATCGATGACGGTCTCACGGGTCACGGCCACGCCGTTGGCGCCGTTGGGCGGGGAGGTGCTGGCGATCGTGGTCAGGGCGGCGGGACCTGTGGAAACCAGGCGGAAGTAGCGGTCGCTGGCGATGGCGTTGACGAGCACCAGCAGGGAGTCGCCCCGGGGAACGGGGGCTTGAGTCACCGGGCTCCAGGCGGCGCCCGGTCCGACCGAGGGAGCCTCGTGGAGCACATAGGCGGAGGCGGCCGCGGGCCAGGAGATTTCCACCTCACGGCCGGACAGCGCTCTGACGCTCAACGTGGGGGCGTCGGCTGCCCGAAGGACCGCGCCGAGGCAGAAAGCGAACACGGCCAGGCCGGTCGTCCGAAGTGCGCGAATGTTGGTCATCAGATGAACAAGAATTAATCTGTAGCAGCGGCATGTCCCATCGTCAAGCGCTCCGATTTGATCCAATGGGAAGGCCTTATGGAATCGCCCGTCCGTTCCGGGGGATCCTGTGGGGCGAACCGCGCGATTCGAGCCCCCGGAGCGTCGCGGAAGAAAAACATTGCCGGGAGTGCCCCCGCGTGGCCTCAATGCAGCCGCAACGAGGCATGAAGACCAGCCTGTGAAACCGACCGACTTGCGGGGCATCCTGCAGTACATCCCGCGCTTTCGCGAACGCACGTTCGTGATCAGCCTGGATGGCGCGATCGTCACCGACGAGAACTTCACGAAGATCCTCATGGACGTGGCGGTGCTGCGTTCGTTGAGCATCCGCGTGGTTCTGGCCCACGGTGCCTCCGCCCAGATCCGGCGGTTGGGCGAGGCCGAGGGCGTCGCTCCGAGCAACCTGGACGGGGCGGGGGTGACGGACGCCGCGACCTTGCGGCTGGCGCTGACCGCCTCGAACCGCCTCACGCACGAGATTCTCGAAGGCCTGGCCACCCAGGACCTGCGCGCCGCCTGTCCGAACGCGATCGTGGCCCACCCCGCCGGGATTCTGCACGGCGTGGACCACCAGTTTACGGGCAAGGTCGAGCGGGTGGACGTGGACCTGCTCGTGGCGCTGTTGCAGGACGGCATCATCCCGGTGGTGCCGCCGCTGGGGTTCGATGGCGAGGGCCGGACCTACCGCGTGAACTCCGACGGCGTGGCGGTCGCCGTCGCCGAACATCTCAAAGCGGTGAAGGTGATCTTCGTCACCACCCACGACGGACTCACCCACGACGGCCGGCTGCTACGCCAGGTCCTCGCGGGTGATCTTCACGCGCTGCTCGAGGCGAGCCGCGCCGGCTTCCATCCGGAAACCGTGTCCAAGGCCATCCATGCAGCCGCGGCGTGCAAGGCGGGAATCCCGCGCGTCCATGTCATCAACGGCCTGCTTGATGAGGCGCTGCTGGCGGAGGTGTTTTCCAATGAGGGCGTCGGAACCCTGGTGTACGCGAACGAATATCAGCAAGTGCGCCGGGCGCTGAAGAAAGACATCCCGAGCATTCTCAAGCTGATTCAGCCGTCGGTCGAAAGCGAGGAGCTGGTCCGCCGCAGCCGCAGCAGCATTGAGAAGCAGATCGCCGACTACTACCTGTTCGAGACCGATCGGAACCCGGTGGGTTGCGTGGCGCTGCATCCGTTTCCGGAGCAGGGGATCGGGGAGCTCGCCTGCCTGTATGTCCAGTCCTCTCACGAGAACCAGGGCGTGGGACGCAAGCTGATCCAGTTTGTCGAACAACGGGCGCGGGAACTGGGGTTGAATCGCATTTACGCGCTGTCGACCCAGGCGTTCACTTACTTCCAGTCCAAAGGCGGCTTCACCGAAGGCACGCCTGAGGACCTGCCGCCCTCCCGACGGGAGCGGTACGAACAGGCGGGCCGCCGCTCCAAGGTGCTGGTCAAATCCGTGAAGTAACCCCCGCTCCGGCTCGAACGATGGGCTCCCTGCCTCTTGCGCTTCGTTGGGCGTGCCGACGCCGGGGAGTCCGACTGACGCGGCACCTGTTGCTCGTCTGGGTCGGCAGCCAGCGCGTGGACTGGATGGTGGCGGAGAAGGAAGGCTACCGGCGGCGGCGGCGCCTGGTGGCCTCCACGTCCCGCTTCGGAACGGGCCAGGTGCAGGACTCGAACCGGACACCGCTTGGTCTGCACCGCGTTGCGGCGAAGATTGGCCATGGCTGGCCGCAGGGAACCGTGTTTCGCGCCCGGCTCCCGGTGGGCTTGACCTGGGCGGGGCAACCGGAGGCTCCGATCGCACATCGAATCCTGTGGCTGGAAGGGCTGGAACCCGGCTGGAACGCGGGTGGCTGCCGCGACTCGCGGCGGCGTTTCATCTACATCCATGGCTTGGGAGACCATTTGAGTCTCGGACGGCCGGCCTCCCGCGGTTGCGTGCACTTGGGGGCGGGCGATCTGATCGAATTGGAGGCTGTGATTCCGCGGCACACCCTGGTTTGGATTTCGGCAGGGGACGCGCCGCCGCGGTGGTGGGGCTAAAGGCCTGGAAAGCAGGCACAAGGAGCCGCGCCAAAAAAAGTCGAGAAAACGCTTGCCGCCACAACCTGTTGTATTAGCTTCCGTTCCCCAACCCAACTAAATGGGGTTTCGGCGGGAGTCATGGAATGTCGCCGGTACCACAAAGCCGGGTGGGGCTGTTTGAATTTTCAGCGCCGGATCCGAGCTAACTTTTAACCGTTCAAGGCTCCAGAGCCCGTCCCAGTTATGATCGACGCCCGCGACCCTGTTGTGAGCACGCCCACTTCGAACCCCCGCAGTCGTTCGTCCCGCGCCGGAAGCGCCGGCGGGCGGCGACCGAACCGTGCCAAGCTCGAGCCCGGCCTGCGGTTCGAGCGGGTCTTCAGTGATCCAGCGATCGACCCATTCGACCAGGTGTCATGGGATCGGCGGACGGCGGAGATCACGGATGACTCCGGCAAGGCCTTTTTCCGTCAGGAGAACGTCGAGGTGCCTGCGTCCTGGTCGCAACTCGCGACCAAGGTGGTTTGCTCCAAGTATTTTTACGGTGACCCGGCGAAAGCGGAGCGTGAGCACTCGGTCCGCCAGTTGATCCACCGGGTCACCCGCACGATCGCCGACTGGGGACTCAAGGATGGCTACTTCTCGAAGGAGGAAAGCGAACGCTTCTACCGGGAGCTGACGTGGCTGTGCTTGAACCAGTACGGCGCGTTCAACTCGCCGGTCTGGTTTAATGTGGGGCTGTTCCACCAGTACGGCATTGGCAAGGACTCCGACCGCGGCAACTGGCACTACAATCCAAAGGCGGACGAGGCGTGTCGCGCCGGGACGCAGTACGAGTATCCGCAGTGCAGTGCCTGCTTCATTCAGGCCGTGGACGACAACATGGAGAGCATCATGAACCTCGCGTACGCCGAGGCCATGCTCTTCAAGTTCGGCTCAGGCACCGGTACCGACCTCTCGCCGATCCGGTCGAGCAAGGAAAAGCTCTCTGGGGGCGGCCGTCCCAGCGGGCCGATGAGCTTCCTCAAGGTGTATGATCAGGTCGCCAACGTGGTGAAGTCCGGGGGCAAGACGCGTCGCGCCGCCAAGATGAACACCCTCCGGGACTGGCACGGCGACATCGAGGAATTCATCACCGCCAAGATGAAGGAGGAGCGCAAGGCGTGGGCGCTCATCGAGCAGGGCTACGACGGGTCGTTCAACGGGGATGCGTACGGCTCGGTGATGTACCAGAACGAGAACCTCTCCGTGCGGGTGTCGGATGACTTCATGCAGGCCGCGCTCGAGGGCCGGGAATGGGTGACGCGCTCGGTGACCACCGGCGAACCCCTGGACCGGAAGGACGCCTCGAAGCTGCTGGACCTGATCGCGGAAGGCACCTGGACCTGCGGCGACCCGGGGTTGCAGTACGACGGCGCGATTCAGAAGTGGCACACGTGCAAGGGCACCGAGCCGATCCACTCCACCAACCCGTGCAGCGAGTACGTGTTTCTCAACAACACGGCCTGCAACCTGGCCTCGCTAAACCTCCTAAAGTTCAAGCGCGAGGACGGGCGCTTCGACATCGAGCGTTTCAAGGCTGCGGTGCGCATCTTCATCACGGCGCAGGAGATCCTCGTCGACAACTCCAGCTATCCCACCCAGGCCATTGCCGAGAACTCCCACACTTTCCGGACCCTCGGGCTCGGCTACGCCAACCTGGGCTCGCTCATCATGAGCTACGGGCTGGCCTACGACTCCGACGAGGGACGCGCCCTCGCGGGTGCCATCACGGCCATCATGACCGGCGAGGCCTATGCGCAGAGCGCCACCATGGCCGCGCAGATGGGCGCGTTCGCCGGGTATCGGGATGCCCGCTGCGCCGGGGTTCGGAAGCCAGCCAGTCCCGACAATGTGGATTCGATGCAAGGGGTGATCCGGTTGCACCGGGAGGCCGTGGAGTCCATTCACCCCAGCGCGGAGTTCGGTTACTTGAAGGAAGACGCGCGGCGGACCTGGGAGCGCGCCCAGGAACTCGGTCACCAACACGGCTACCGCAACGCCCAGGTCACCGTCCTGGCTCCCACCGGGACCATCGCCTTCCTGATGGACTGTGACACCACCGGCGTGGAACCCGACATCGCCCTGGTCAAATACAAGATGCTCGCCGGTGGAGGCATGTTGAAGATCGTCAACCAGACCGTTCCCCAGGCCTTGCGGCGCCTCGGATACACCCCGACAGAAACCGACCGCATCCTCAAGCACATCCAGGATTTCGATACCATCGAAGATGTCGAGCTGGACGCCGGTCACGAGCGGGTCAAGCAGGGTCAGGGCAAGGCGGGCGATACCGTGGTGTCAGGGCTTCGCCGCGAGCATCTGCCGGTCTTCGACTGCGCGTTCCGCCCCGCCCAGGGTCAGCGCAGCATCCACTACCTGGCGCATCTGAAGATGATGGGCGCCGCGCAACCGTTCATCAGCGGCGCCATCTCGAAGACGGTCAACATGCCGACCGAAGCCACGCCACGCGAGATCCGCGACACCTATGTCCAGGCGTGGCGGATGGGACTCAAGTGCGTGGCCATCTACCGCGACGGATCCAAGCGGTCCCAGCCGCTGAACACCAGCAAGACCCGCAAGGGTGGCGCCGACGCGGCCGCGGACGCGGAGTCGCTTCAAGGCCGGATCCGCGAACTCGAGACGCAGCTGGCCAGGCTGACGCAGGAGCCGGGACGTCCCCTGCGCCGACGCCTGCCGGAGACCCGCATGGCGGTGAACCACAAGTTCAACATCGCGGGCCACGAAGGTTACCTGAACGTCGGCCTGTTCGAGGACCGCCAGCCCGGGGAGCTCTTCATCACGATGGCCAAGGAGGGTTCCACCATCGGCGGCCTGATGGACACCATCGCCACCCTCACCAGCATGTCCCTCCAGTATGGCGTGCCTCTCGAGGCGCTGGTTCGCAAGTTTTCGCACCAGCGGTTCGAGCCCAGCGGCTTCACCAAGAGCAAGGAGATCCGCACGGCTTCCTCCCTCACGGATTACATCTTCCGCTGGCTGGCGTTCCAATTCCTGCCTGGCTACCGCGAGGAGCATTCGCCCGATCGCGGCCAGCAGGAGCTCCCGATGCCTGGCCTGCGCGAGGAAATCGCGCGCCACATCAACAAGCCGGTGCCCGACCTTCCCACCGACGACGACGACGCGGTACTGGTCGTACCGCCGGTGAAGGAACCCGTGGCGACCGGAGCGACCCCGGTAAAGCCGGTCGGGGCGAAGCAGGCCCTGACCGGGCAGTTCGTCAACATGCTCGACGCGCCGGCCTGCTCCAACTGCGGGCAGGTCATGGTCCGCAATGGTGCCTGCTTCAAGTGCCTGAACTGCGGCGAGACCAGCGGCTGTTCCTAGGGTAGCGCCAGGCGCTACCCTGAACATGCTTCCGAAAAGCGGGGATGAATCCCCGCGCTCCAGGCGCTTCGCGACTGTGGACGTGCCTTGGAGCGGCGCGAAGCGTTTGGAGTGCGTCCGGTTTACCGGCGCTTTTGGGTTCATGGTCACGGCGCGTGCGTGGTTGACAGGCGGACTTCCCCTGAAGCGCCATCAGGCAGGGCGGGCACTCCGCTGCCTGCCGATCCGGCGCGCCAGGGACTACGCGCCCTACCTTGGAAGTCCGGCCCAGGGCCGATGAACGGCTCCGCGAGGACCAACGCAGGAGCGGAAAGCGGGGCTCTTGCACCTGGTCCACCCTGTGGGAAGGTTCCGGCCAGCATGACCCTTCGACTCACCCGGATTGTTGAGACGGCGCTCTACGTCGAGGACCTGGACCGGGCGGCGAGCTTCTACACCGCCTTGTTCGGCAGCCAGATCGTGCGACGCGATGAACGATTCTGCGCCCTGCGCATTGCCGACGAACAGGTGTTGCTGCTGTTTCGCCGGGGCGCGTCCCTGGCGCCGTCCGTCGTGGCGGGCGGCGTGATTCCTCCTCACGACGGCTCGGGGCAGTTGCACGTGTGCTTCGGAGTCGCGTCGGGCGACCTCGCCGGCTGGGAAGCTCGCCTGCGGGCTTCAGGCATTTCCATCGAGAGCAAGGTTGAATGGCCGGGAGGTGCCGTCAGCGTGTACTTCCGTGATCCGGACCAGCACGCCGTGGAGCTGGCGACGCCGGGACTCTGGACCGACGCTTCCGTGCGCGCGAGCGGGTGACCCCGAGCCACCGACGACAAGGGAGAGCGCGCCGTTTCCGGTGCGGCGAATTCGGCGTGCCCAGCGTGCCCGCTTGCCTGGGGCAGGCCGCTATGCAGAATCGGCGCACGAACCATGTCACAACTGTTTGATCTGGCAGGTGAAGTTGCCGTCGTGATCGGAGCGGGCGGTGTTTTGGGGGGAGCCATAGCCGAGGGGCTGGCGGCGGCCGGCGCGGCGGTGGCCGTTGTGGATCTCTTCCCGGACGCTGGCGAGAGACGGGCGGACTCGATCCGGACTCAGGGCCACAAGGCCGGTTTTTTCAAAGCCAGCGCCACCGAGGGAGCGTCGCTGCGCGAGGCCGGCTCCGCCATCGAGGGCAGCTTGGGAGCGCCGACGGTTTTGGTAAACTGCGCCGGCGGCAATGATCCGAAGGTCACCGTTTCGGCAGAGCGTGCGTTTGACCAGATCCCGCTCGAGGCCTGGATGGCCAACTACAACTTGAACCTCGTCGGAGGGGCCCTGCTGCCGTGCCAGCTCATCGGAGCGGGGATGGCGGCGCGTGGGAAAGGCAGCATCATCAACATTGCCAGCGTCTCGGCGCATCTGCCGCTCTCGCGGGTGGTCAGCTACTCGGCCGCGAAGGCTGCGGTGCTGAATCTCTCGCAGTTCCTGGCTCGCGAATGGGCTACCCGGGGCGTGCGCGTCAACACCATCACGCCCGGCTTCTTCCCGGCGGGACAGAACCGGAAACTGCTCTTCAACGACGATGGCTCGCCCACGGAGCGCACCCGCCAGATCTGGGGCCATACACCGATGGGCCGTTTTGGCGAAGCGCAGGAGTTGGTCGGAGCGGCGGTGTTCCTCGCCAGTCCGCGGGCCAGCAGCTTTGTGACCGGCGCGGACATCCGCGTCGACGGTGGGTTCCTTTGCCAGACGATTTGATCCCATGCAAAACGCCGGCCTGACCGCGCCGCACGGCACCACCCTCAAGGACTCCGAGGTGACGGAGTTCGTCGCGCGCGCATTTCCCCGTGGCGACGCGCCCGGGCAGCGGGTTCTCGTGATCATTCCGGACGGAACGCGGACGGCGCCGGTGGGATTGGTTTTCAAGGCCCTCTTCGACGAGATCGGCGGGACGGCGAGGGCGTTGGATGTCCTTGTGGCGCTGGGCACGCACCAGCCGATGAGCGAAGCCGCGATCTGCCGGCGCCTTGACCTCACCGAGGCTGAGCGCCGCGATCGCTTCCGCCGCGTGCGCTTCTTCAATCACGCGTGGGATGATCCCGCGGCCCTGCGGGAGGTGGGCACGTTGTCCACGGAGGAAACGCGTGAGCTGACGGGCGGTCGATTCGCCCTGGAAGTCCCGGTGGAGGTGAACCGGCTGCTCTTCGACTACGATCACGTGATCATCATCGGGCCCGTTTTTCCCCACGAGGTCGTCGGGTTCTCCGGCGGCAACAAGTACCTCTTTCCTGGTGTCGGCGGGCCGAAGATCCTCAACTTCTTCCACTGGCTGGGGGCCGTCATCACCACACCCCGGATCATCGGGAACAAGTGGACGCCGGTGCGGAAGGTCGTCGATCGGGCCGGGGCGCTGGTGCCGGTGCCGAAGTCGTGCCTCGCGCTGGTGGTCGAGCCCAAGGGCGCCCTGGTGGGCATCTTCAGCGGCACCCCGGAATCGGCGTGGGACGCGGCCAGCGAGGTTTCGCGGGAGACGCACATCGTGTACAAAGAGCGTCCGTACCACACGGTGCTGGCCTGCGCCCCCGCGATGTACGACGAGATCTGGACCGCGGGCAAGTGCATGTACAAGCTCGAGCCGGTGGTCGCGGACGGCGGCGAGCTGATCATTTACGCGCCGCACATCACGGAGTTCAGCGTGACGCACGGCCGCTTGATCGAGGAAGTGGGCTACCATGGTCGGGATTACTTCCTCGCGCAGTGGGACCGGTTCAAGGAGAAGCCTTGGGGCGTGCTGGCGCATTCGACGCATGTTCACGGGCTGGGAACTTTTCAGAACGGGGTCGAAGTGCCGCGCGTTCGGGTCACGCTCGCCACGCAGATCTCCGAAGCCCGGTGTCGCGCGGTGAATTTGGGCTACCGCGATCCCGCCAGCCTCCGCCTCCCGGATTTCGCGGACCGCGAAGACGAGGGCGTGTTCCTGGTGCCGAAGGCGGGAGAGACTCTTTTCCGGCTGAAGAATCCGCCTGCCTGGGCGGTGTAGCTCTCGACTCCGGGGAGCCGCCGCCGGTGGACTGACCCGAGGCGGGTTTGACGCGGGTCAACGTCCCGGCAGCGCCGAGCGGCCAGCCTCCGCGCCCATGACACTCAGCGTGCGTACCGGTAGTCTGCCGCCATTCCTGTGATGAGATTTTCACTCCGGGCGGGCAGGAAACCGGGCGGTCCTGCCGGGGAAACGAGGCGGAGGAAGATGGCGGCCGCGGCTTTGGAGCCGCCATTCCGTCCGGCTCGGCAAGGGCGTACCGCCGGGACCTCCGGAAGTTCACCGCGCGGCGGAGTGCCGGCGAAGGCCGGCGGTCAAATCGGCGCGGGAATCCGCGGGGGGATCGGTGCGGTCGCCCTGCTGTGGGCAACTTCCGTCCTGCCACACTCGAGTCCCGAGGCGCCCGTGCCCGAAGTACCCGGCCTGCGTGTCGAGGCGGAGTTGAAGGTGGACGGAGTGCTGGACGAACCGTTTTGGGCCCAGTGCGGCGTTGGCACGGGCCTGATCGACACCCGCACGGGCAAGGAAGCCGGGGAACAGACGCTCATTCGGGTGGCCTACACGCGCACCCACCTTTATTTGTCAGTGGAGTGCCTGGACTCGGACATGTCCAAGATCCGCGCCGTCGAACAGCACGAAGACCGGCCGTTCGTGGCCGACGACTGGGTCGAGGTCCACTTCGACCCGCCCCACAACCATCGCGGGAAATACGCCTTCTTCACAAATCCGCTCGGGACCAAGGCGGACGCCAACGAGGGACCCTCGGGCGTCTTCAATTACGGCTGGTCCGCCGACTGGGATTGCGCGGCGAAGATGCTCGCCGATCGCTGGACGTTCGAGATGAAGATACCGCTCACGGTGATGAACTACTTCCGCCGGGATGACGAACGCTGGGGATTCAACATCACCCGCATGCAGCGCCGCACGGACGTCACGAGCTTCTGGAGTTACAGCGCGACGGACATGTACAAACCGCGCCACTTCGGCCACCTCACCGACCTGGACCTCAAGGACAGCCAGTTCAACCGGAACTGGGAATTCACGCCCTACGTCAGCGCACGGGTGGATTTCAACGGCAAGACCGAGGTCGTGCCCAAGGCGGGGGCCGATTTCAGTTTCCGCATCAATCCCGCGATCACGACGGCCTGGACGATCCTGCCGGACTACGGCCATCTCGAGGCCGACGACGATTCGATCGAGCTGCGGGACACCGAGCGGTTCCTGCCGGAAAAGCGGCTGTTCTTCCGCGAGGGCGAGGAACTGATGCGGCAGCCGCACCGGGTGTACTACAGCCGCCGCTTCACGGACATCGATGTCGCGGCCAAGGCCACCGGACTGATCCCCGGTTTCAGTTTCAACGTTATGGATGTCTTCGGGGAGGTCACCCACGACTACGATTACTCCGGCAATTCCGGCGTGATCAAACTGAACCAGGACATCGGCGAGCGGTCCTACCTGGGCTACTATGCCAGCGCCTCTCATCTGAACGAGGGTCACGCCTACACCGGAAGCGCCGACGGTTATTTCTTTCTGAACGATGCCTGGCGCGTGCAGTTCCAGGGTGCGGCGGCCGACGAGGACCTCGAGGACTCCACGCAGGATCTGGACCGCGATACCACCGATTTCCTCGGCAATGTCGCGCTGATCTACTCGCTCTACCCGTGGACGTTCCAGTGGGGCTACACGGCGATCACGTCCGAGTTCAACCCCGTGCTCGGCTATATTCCCCGGCGCGACATCTTCGGGCCGGGTTTCCTGGGCATGTACGACAAGCGTTCGGGGGAGGGCTGGTACAAGCAGATCCTGTGCAGCACCGCGCCGCGCTGGCTAGAGAACGAAGCGGGCGTGAACACGATCCGCGACTACGATCTGTTCAGCAACGTGGTGTTTCGCAACGACCTCGGGGTCAGGCTGACCTACCTCAACGAGTACCGTCACCTCCCGGACGACGACGACCCTTCCGACTACACGACCTATTACAATGAGCGTTATGCCCTGGGCGTGGACCTCTGGGCCTCCCAGTACTTCAAGGCGGTGAACCTCACCTACGCACTCGGCCAGTTCGAGGATACGGATTACCAGGAGGTGATCGGGGCCAAGCGGTGGAAGTTCTGGGAGAAACTCCCCCTCCGGCATGAGTTGGTGGTGCGGTTCGAAGACCAGCCGGACGGCAGTTCGGACACCGTCTGGCTCAACCGCTTCGTGGCCGACCTTTACATCACCCGGGATATGTGGGTGAAGGCCTCGATCCAGAACCGGCCCGACGCGTTGCACAACTACAGCGTGATCTACACCTGGAAGCTCAAGTACAACACGTACCTCTATCTGGCCTACAACGACGTGAACGAAGGCGATGGCACCCAGCAAAGCATCCTGACGAAGCTCACCTACACCTTCTGAGTCGCCGGCGAGGACACGGGCCAGGCCCCGGAAAACTCGGGGGCAGGATCAAGCCGGCGTCGCGGAGTCCACCGCGCATTGGATGGCAATCGAACCCCCAACCGACTCACGCCGGTGCTGAGATCAGCGAAGCGCGGCCGTCGCCAACACCGTGCTCGAATTCCGCGATCACCAGATTCCGACGCGGTAGAAGGACGCCGAGGCACCGGGCGGCGGCGCCACCCGGACCGTGCGAGGCGCGGTGCTTGCCTGTGCCGCAAGGACCGTCGACGACACCGGCAGCCAGTCGCCCGAGTCCGCAGTCGGCGACGCTTCCAAACCGGTGCTTCGTCCCGCGGGCGCGAGGAAGGTGAATTCAAGCGCTCCGTCCCGTACCGCCACGACCAGCCGCACCGAGTGTTCGTGCGGGTCTTGACCTGCACGGAACTCCTCCAGGTTCGTCAAGCCGTCCCGGTCCGGGTCGGCGGCGGCATCCGCCGCTTCCGCGGGATCCAGGCCGTGGGCCTGCTCCCAGAAATCGGGCATGCCATCCTCGTCGCTGTCCTGCGTCGAAGGCGATGGCGCCGAGCCGGGCGATGGCGTGGTCGCCATCCAGTTGGCGGGATCGTTCCCGGGTCGCGAAGCGAAGCGTCGGGTGTAGCCGTTCCCGTTGCCGTCCGCGTTGCCCGGCCAGGGCGGTTGATCGAAGTAGATAACCTCGTCCGCGACCACGGTGCCGGTGGTCTCGCCGGGCAGATCCGGAGCGAGCGGACGTTCCAGCGTGATGCGGTCGGTGTCGTTGTCGAGCTGACCGGTGAAGGGACCAAACAGCCGGACGACTGAGCCGATCTGGTAGCTGGCACGAAACGCGGCAACCCGGGTTGCGTCGGTCGGAGGAAACGGGACCACCACCAGGCGTCCATCCGCCGGCAGGATCGTCCCGGCCGCGAACGCGAAGCTGATTCCGCCGCCGAGCCTCCACACCCCGTGGGTGTCGTCCAGCCGGGCAGGCCCCGCCGCCGCGTTGTGAAGCTCGACGAACTCGAGCTGGGCCGGATCGGCGAGGTTCGTGGCGAAACCGGTGTGGTACACGAACTCGCTGATCACCACGCGTCCCGCCAGGGGCACCGCGGCCCCATCTCGCGTTCTCGGGTTGATGTAGTCCCAGACGCCGCCATCGGGCACCCGCGCCATGGCCCATCCGTTCTCCTGGCCCGCAAGCTCCACCGCATCCACGACACGGTCCGCTCCATTTCCCGGGAGGTGACTCAGGAAGAGACGTTCGCCGGCCTTGTCGATTCCGAACCCGGTGTTCGTCGGGTGGTGAAAGCCGGTGATCTCGTCGAAGCTCCGGAATGCCCGCGCCGAGATCGTGGTTGCCGGTGGAATCCGCCACTTGCGAAGGTCGTCGGCGCTGTCGCTCAGGAACCAGGCGTCCGCGAGCGAGACCGGGACTTCGGCCGGGTTGTAGAGTTCAATCCAGTCGTTGGAGTCGAACTCCCCGGTGAAATCGGTGTGGGAAGCGATCTCGTTCAGGACGACGCAGTCGGTTGGCTCCGGGTCAGGCGCGCCGGGTGATCCGCCGATGAAAGCGCTGGCACGCCAGTTACCGCCGAAGTCGAGCCGGCCGGTGCTGTCTTCGCCGAAATCGGAGCGAGGCACCAGCGAATGGCCGGCACCATCGGCGGCAAGCGGCCAGGTGCCGTCGTCCCGGTAGCGGAAGGAGACCAGGTTGATGCCGCCCGTTGCCGCTTTCAGCGTCAGTTGTTCCCCGTCATCGGCGAGACTCCCGGTGTAGGGGCCGTGGATCGGCACCGATTCGGGGATGCCGTGACGCGCGCGAAAAGCTTCGAAATTCCGCGACGGGTCCGCCCTCACGACCAGCGCGTAGCTCGCCGGAGCGAGGGCGGCGCCCGGTGGGAAGACGAAGTTCACGCCGTCGGTGAAGGCGACGCCATCCAAGCGGAGCGTCGCGGCGGGATCCGCATTGTGCAGTTCGATGAACTCATTCGTATTCCCGCCGGGGGGGTGGAACATCAGCTCCGTGAGCCGCAGGGAGCGCTTGAGTTCAACCTGGTTGTCCGGTGTTCCTGCAACGAACTCGACCGGGGCCGACCAGTGACCGGCGCGGCCGGTGGCGTCCAGGAACCTTGCCCGGGCGCGGTAAAGCCGGCCGGGCTTGAGGACGCCTGCCGGGACGGCGAGTTCCTCCTGAAAGGCCGCGAGGAGACCGCTTTCCCAGACCGCCTCGATTTCATACGCCCACGGTTCGGCGTACTGCCAGCTTGGCGCGGTCGGTCGGTCCACCGCACCGATCCGCCACTGCATGGAGGCGAACGAGGCGCTGCCGCTGTAAGCCGAGCAGCGAAAGCGCAGGGCGTTGACGGGGTAGTCGGCGGGTCCGGCATAGGTGACCTCGGGCGTCCCCGGGATGGCCGGGTCTGCGGCCAGGAGGTCGAGCGCGCGGGCCTGGGCGGCGGGGCTCGTGCTGCGGAAGCTCACGTAGTTCTTCATCAACTGCACGGCACCGCGGAAGTCGCGGGGGACGGAAGGCTCGTTCGGCCAGGCGTAGAAGCGCCCCTGGCCCGCCTTTCCGGGGCTCTGGGTGTAGGCGCTGTTGTTCATCTTGGGGTTGTAGTCCCACTGGGCCCGGTCCGCATCGAGCAAGCCGGGCGCGTTGGTGGAGCCCCGAAGCCGGCCGGCGTACTCGTCGATCAGGCGCCAGGCTTCCTCCTCGTTCCAGAGCAGGTCGCGCACCTCGCGGATCCGGTTCTGCCATTCACGCCAGAGCGCGGGATAGCGCGAGGCGTTCGGGAGCATCCGCGATTTGAGGCGATCCACGCCGCCGCAACCGGGGTCGTACATGTTCTCGGCCCAGGTCAGGTCGAGGTCCCAAGGCGTGACGGTGACGACCTGGTTCGTGGGGTTGAAGTAGTAAAAGAAGTTCTTGTCGTAGCAGATGTCGTAGTGGTGGATCGCCTGCACGATGGCCTGGTAGCTGTAGTACGCGGGGAGATTCACGCTCGCGCGGAACCACGCTTCCGAGGCCGCGGCGCCGCCGTTGACCACGTTCAGGAACGCGTTCAAGTCGCTCTTGTTGACCGGACCCGCCGCGCCCAGGTTGTTGAGCTCACCGGTGCCGCCTTCCATCTTGTAGAAATTGGCATCGGCGAGTCCGTGTTCCTCGAGGAAGCGTCCGTCCTCCTGCTCGATCATCAGGTACACGCCCCAGAAGTCGCCTTCGTATTGCGTACTGGCGTCCACTTCCTCCGGGGTGTCGATGATGCGCAACTGACAGAAGGCCGTGTGCGGCGCCGGCACGCCCGCCAGCTGAAAGAGCCGGAATCCGACGGACTCGAACATGCCCTGTTCGCCGCGATGGTTGTAGTCGCCCTGCTGGATGGAGGCGCCAAGGTTGAGCTTGGTCCAGGGCGTGTCGAACTTGCGTCCCCAGTTGTCGCGCGCCTCGAAATCGTGCCCGCGGTTCAGGTCGAACTTCCACATGTTCTTCACCATGGAATAGCGCCAGACGCCGCCCCGGGCCCGGTGACGGATGTGATCGTAAACGCGTCCGTCGTAGACCAGGGTGCCGAGCCAGGGATACGCGTCGCCCCCGTAACGACTGAACCAGGTGGACTCTTCAATCGCGGCCCGCTTCCCGAGCAGGTGAACCACCGGGAGCCGGTTCATCTCGGCCGCGCTCACGGTGAAGGTCTGACCCAGGTTACCGGCGCTGCCCGGTCGCACCGCGCCCGTCCAGGCGGGGACGCCGTCGTAGACGAAGTACGCGAAGTTCGGCTGGGGATCGTCGGCGTACGGCAGTCGTACCGAGGCGCCCCTTGTGTCGGCGACCTCGACCCGGTACCGGATCAACCGGCGGTGAACCTGCAAATCACCGGGCAACACCGCGGTGAACACCTGGTCGCCGGCGGCTTCGTCTCCTTGCTGCGCATTGTCCAGCATGGGCATCGGAGTCCATGCGCTTTCGTACTCGGCGTCGGTCAGTTCAAGGTAGGCCCCCGGATCGACGAGTTGATATTGGAGCGTCACGGCCCCGACGCCGTCCGGGTCCGTGACTTTCGCGGTGATGCGAACGGCTTCGCCGCTGCGCGGTTCCCGCGGGACATGTTGGATCTGCCTCGCCTGCGGCGGGGCGTTGGCGGCGAACGCGGCATTGACCCGGCCCGGGGTCGGGCCGCGGCCGGTCGGGCCCGACCGGGCCACGAGGCGGCAGTCGAAGAAGCAATCGCTGCTGGCGTCGCGCGAGCTGTTGTGGAGCTGGATGGCGATGACATTCGCCCCGCTTTGGAGGAACGCCGCCGCGTTCGGCATGGCGAAGGTCTCGTAGTCGTTGGACTCGCGCGCCGGACCGGCCGTTCCGTCGAAGGCAACCTCGCCCGCGCTGATGTTCACATCCAGCACGCTGCGTCCGTTGATCCAGACCTTGAAGCCGTCGTCGTAAAGGGCCTCGAGGTCCAGCGCCGAAACGGAACCCGGATCCTCGACGGTGAACGCGCGGCGCAGGAAGACCGAGGAGTAGTTGTAGCGCATGTCGCTCAGGACCGTTCCCAAGTCGAGCGCAGGGTCGTAGCCGATGGGAAGCTCACCCGCGTCCCAGGCCTCATCGCGGAAGGCAGGATCCCGCCAGGCCGGGGAAGGCGAGGAGGGTTCGCCGACGCCCTTGGCGTACCGCCACGAGCCGCGGCGCTCGAGGAGGGTTCGCGAGGTGGGCTGGACGCCGCCTCCGGTTACCGAGGCGCGCCAGCTGCCACCCAGATTGTTGTCGAGCCCCGGATGGATCAGTTCGATCGAATAGCCGGGTGGATCGCCCACGGTCGGCCAGGGGAAACCGAGGCCGTACTCGACCTCATCCCGGACGGCGTCGCCCGGATCGCGGAGAACGACGCGGTCGCCGTACTTTGAAAGCTTCCCGTCGTAGGGTCCCAGCGCGCTGACGCCGAATTTCGCCTGGAGGGCGGCGGGGTTTTCCGCGATCACGACGAACCCTCCGGGGGGGATCACCGTGTCCGGGAAGGTGAAGCTCACGCCGTCAGACAGGCGCCAGCCCGTCAGGATCGCCGGTTCCGAGGCCGTGTTGTGGAGCTCGATGAACTCCACGGCTTCCGTCTTAACGTCCGGGTTGAAGTGAAGCTCGTTGATCACGGTCTCGGCGCGCCCGGTTGCCGGCAGGAGGAACAAGGCGGTGCCGAGCTGCACCAGGGAGACGAGCTTCCGGCGGACGAACTCGGGAGCGGGATTCATGGAGAGCATTGACGCCGAACGATTAACGCGCATCCGGCCATGAACCTGCCCTCCCAGGTAGGGCGCGCAGTCCTCTGCGGGCCGAACTCGGCGGGCAGCGGAGTGGCCGCCCTACCTGGTGGTTCATGGAAAGCCACCTGTTCCTTTTGGACCTGCTCCGTGACCATGAACCAAAAAGCGCCGCTAAAGCGGACGCACTCCAAACGCTTCGCGCCGCTCCCAGGCACGTCCGGGGCCGCGAAGCGCCTGGAGTGCGGGGATTCATCCCCGCTTTTCGGGGCAGGTTCATGCGAAGCCGTGACGCCGGGAGGACCGGCGCGCATGGGGACCGTGAACCGTTACGGAGCGCGGGCTTTAGCCCGCCGGGACGTCCCCTAACCGGCGTGGCTTCCTGCGGACTGAAGTCCGCGCTCCCGGGGAAATTCATGGGAAGAGCTGGGCCAGCGGTTGTCCTCATCGATCGAGAAGGCATTCCGCCATCCGAGGTAGCAAATACCAAGCCGAATCAGGGCTGCATCCAGGACCGCGGCCGGTCCGCGGCCGCAGCGCGAGCTTGTGCCCCCTGGCGCTCACAGAATTCAACTCGGGCACCGCTTGCTTGCGCTGCGACCCTGGAACGGAGCGATTGCGGTCGGTTCGCGCCGAGCGCTGCCAGCCTGCGGAAGGTGCCGCGGGCTGGAAACCGGCACGGTCGGGACGCGGCTACCGTCAGGCCGGGAGGCACCGTCAGCCTGTTCATTCAACAGGAAAGTGTTGCTATTAGCGCGTCTGGCTGGTAACTGCCTGCGGTTCACAGGAACACACTGAACTGCATGAGCCAGACCCTTCGATTCGACCTGACGGCCGCCCAGGCCCCAAGCCATTGGTACAACCTCCTGGCCGACTTCCCCGAACCCCTGCCGCCGCCGCTCCATCCGGGCACGCGTCAACCCGTGACGCCCGACATGATGACGGCCATTTTCCCGGAGAACCTGGTGATGCAGGAGATGAGCCCGGAGCGCTGGGTGGAGATCCCGGGCGAGGTGCAGCAGATCTACCAGCTCTGGCGCCCGACGCCCCTGTTGCGCGCCGTTCGCCTGGAGAAAGCGCTGCAGACCCCGGCGCACATTTACTACAAGTACGAGGGCGTGAGCCCGGCCGGGAGCCACAAGCCCAACACGGCCGTCCCGCAGGCGTACTACAACAAGATGGCCGGGACGAAGCGCCTGGCCACCGAGACCGGTGCCGGGCAGTGGGGCTGCTCCCTGGCGTTCGCCTGCGAGCTGTTTGGCCTGGACTGCACCGTGTACATGGTCAAGGTGAGCTTCCAGCAAAAGCCCTATCGCAAGCTGCTCATGCAGACCTGGGGCGCCGACGTCCACCCCAGCCCCAGCGAGCACACGGAGTTCGGCCGCAAGATGCTGGCGGAGGATCCGGAATGCCCGGGCAGTCTGGGCATCGCGATCAGCGAGGCGATCGAGGACGCGGTCAAGGGACAGGCGACCAAGTACGCGCTGGGCAGCGTTCTGAACCATGTGTGTCTGCACCAGACCGTGATCGGTCAGGAGAGCATCCGGCAGATGGAAATGGCCGGCGAGGCGCCGGACGTGATCATCGGTTGCGTGGGGGGTGGCAGCAATTTTGCCGGGCTGACCTTCCCCTTCCTGGAGCAGAAGATCAGGGCGAAGAAGAACTACCGGGTGGTGGCCGTCGAGCCGTCCTCCTGTCCGTCGGTCACCCAGGGCGAGCTGCGTTACGACTTCGGGGACACCGCGGAGATGACGCCGCTGCTCATGATGTACACGCTGGGGCACAAGTTCATGCCGCCGAAGATTCACGCCGGTGGACTGCGTTATCACGGCATGGCGCCCATGGTGAGCCACGCCCGCAAGCTCGGCCTGATCGACGCGGTTTCCTACCCGCAAACGAAGATCTTCGAGGCCGCGGTGCTCTTCGCCCGCACGGAAGGCATCGTGCCCGCCCCGGAACCTTCCCACGCGATCGCCGCAGTGATCGACGAGGCGAGCAAGTGCCGGGAGGAGGGCAAATCGCGCGTCATCCTGTTCAACCTTTGCGGCCACGGCATGCTGGACCTGGCCGCCTACGACACGTATCTCTCCGGCAAGATGCAGGACTAACCGCAGAACACAGAAGCGATGAACAACTCCCAACGCCGTCCGTCCGCGCTGGTGCGCGGGCTGACTCTGGCCGGGGCCCTCGCGGCGCCCGCGCTGGCCCTGGCCCAGCCCTATCCCAGTTTCACGGGCCACTATCCCATCGGTGTGGAGGGTCTCAAATCGGGCACGCTCCCGCCGCCGGGCTTCTACCTGCGGGACTACAATTTGTTCTACGGGGCGGGGCAGGTAAACGACGCCTCGGGCGACAAGATGGACGTGGAATTCGACGCGTTCGTCTATGCGAACGCGATCCGGCCGATCTGGATCACGGACTTCAAGATCCTGGGGGGCCATTACGGACTCGATGTCCTGGTGCCGCTGATCTACAAGGACGTCAAGGTCGCCGGGAGCCGCGACTCCGTCTTCGACCTGGGCGACATCTTCATCGAGCCGGTCACGTTGTCGTGGCATTTCCAGAAGTTCGATCTCGGCATCGGCTACGGGATCTGGGCGCCGACGGGCAACGTGGACAAGGGCAGCCTGACAATGGGCACCGGTCAGGGCGCCTGGGCGCACATGTTCACGGGGGGCGGCACCTATTACTTCGATCAGCAGAAGAGCTGGGCCTTCTCGGCGTTGGGCCGCTACGAGATCAACTACAAGAGCAGTGACTGGAGCATCACCCCCGGCGACGTGCTCTCGCTCGAGGGCGGAATCAGCAAGGCGCTGAATCCCTCCTGGGAATTCGGCGTGCAGGCGCACTACCAGTTGCAGACGACCGACGATGAGGCGCACGACGGCGTGCTGGCCGATCCCGATCAGGACAACGTGGTGGCCGTGGGCCCGGAGGCAGTCTGGTTCTGGAAGAAGGCCAAGCTGTTCATCTCGGCGCGCTACGGCTACGAGGTGCTGGCCGAATCTCGTCCTCAAGGTCACACGGGGACCCTGACGCTCCCGAAGATGTTTTGACCGGTGGTCGTGATCGTCTCTGCCTGACCCCGGCGGCTTCGGTCGACCGGGGTTTCGCTTTGTTTGCGGCGCGCCTGCCGAAGCGCCCCTTGCTGGCCATGGCGCCTCCGCGTAGCCTTCCGGATATGGAACCCGTTACCGTTTTTCGCACGTTCAGCGGTCCCGAGGCGCATCTGATCCGATCCCGGCTCGAGGCGGCCGGCATTCCAGCCACCGTGCTGCATGAGAATGCCGCCCTCGCCATCATCGGCTCCGGCACTTCCGCCGTGGAGATCCAGGTCGCGGTGTCTCCGGAGCTCGCGGCCCAGGCCCGCGAATTGATCGCCGCTTCAACGGAGGCTGATTGAAGGCAGCGAGCGGTGATTCCATGGCGAAGCTGAAGACGCTCGCGCGGCGTCTGGCTTCGGGCGAACTCCGGTTCGATCAGGCAACCCTCGAGGCGCACGCGGGCGACAAGTGGTTTGCCCGGCACACGCCCGACGCGGTGGCACTCCCCGGTTCGAGCGCCTCGGTCGCGCGCATTCTCGCCTTTGCCCACGAGCATGGCATCCCGGTAACTCCGCGAGGAGCCGGCCACGGTTATGTGGGAGGGTGCGTGCCCATGCAGGGCGGAATCGTGCTGTCCCTGGCGCGGCTCCATCGCATCAAGGAAATCAACGCTGGTGACTTCGTGGCGGTGGTGGAACCGGGCGTGCCCACCCAACGTCTGCAGGAAAGGGTCGAGGCCAAAGGGCTCTTCTACCCGCCGGATCCGGCCAGTCGCAAGGAGTCAACCCTGGGGGGCAACATCGCCACCAACGCCGGTGGACCCCGTTGCCTCAAGTATGGCGTAACGCGGGACTATGTTTTGGGCCTCGAGGTCGCCCTGGCGGACGGCACGCTGGTGCGATTGGGGGGGCGCACGCACAAGAACAAGAGCGGCTTCGAACTGGCGCGGCTCTTCGTCGGATCCGAAGGGATGCTGGGCGTGGTCACGGAAGCGACGCTCAAGCTGCTGCCGCTTCCTCCGGACCGCGCTTGTCTCTGCCTTGGCTACGATTCCATGCGCAACGCCGCCCGGGCACTCCGCGCCATCTTTGCGGCGGGCATCCTGCCTTGCGCCCTGGAAATTGCGGACAAGTTCACGCTGGCGGCCGCCCAGCGGCGTACCGGCAGCCGGCGCCTCGAGGGCTGCGAGGCGATGTTGATCGTCGAATTGGACGGCCAGACGCGCTCGGTTCGCAGTGAGCTTCGGGGCCTGGAAGCGGTGGCTCGCAATGCCGGAACGCTCTTGGTGCAGCGCGCCCACGGGGCGGCCGAGTGCGAGAAGCTCTGGCAAATACGACGCGAGTTTTCCTACGCCTTGCGCGACACCGGCCTCACCAAACTGAACGAGGACATCGCCGTGCCGCGGAGCCGGCTCGAGGACCTGTTCCGGTTCGCGGCGCAACTCCAGCGCAAGCACGGCTTTCCTGTGGCCTGTTTCGGTCATGCGGGGGACGGCAACATCCATGTCAACGTCATGGTGGACCAGACTCAGCCTGGCTCGAAGGAGCGCAGCGAAGCCGCCCTCGACGACCTGTTCGGCCAGGTGCTGGCCTGGGGCGGCGTGGTCACCGGCGAACACGGAATCGGGCTCGCCAAGCAACGGTGGTGGCCGCTCGCCGCGGACGACGCCGTGCGCGCCCTGCACCACCGGGTTAAACAGGCCCTCGACCCCGCGGGGATTCTCAACCCGGGCAAGTTCGTGTCTTGAACCTCCCGGCTCCCGTCACGCCCGGGCCCGACCCGGCTGCGATTGTCCAGGTGCGAATCGACGATCACGAGGCCATGCAGCTCGCGCTGCGCCTGGCAAGGCGTGGCTATGGGCGGACGTCGCCCAATCCCATGGTCGGGGCCGTTCTCGTCAGAGACGGCCGGATTCTGGGGCGGGGTTGGCACCATCGGGCGGGTGCGCCGCACGCGGAGATTGAAGCCTTGCGGGACGCTGCCAGGCGCGGCGAATCCCCTCGCGGAGCGACCCTCTACGTTACGCTGGAGCCGTGTTGCACTCATGGACGCACGCCGCCCTGCACCACCGCCATCGTCGAGGCCGGAATTGCCCGGGTCGTCGTGGCGGCCACCGACCCCAACCCGCGACACGCCGGCCGGGGCTACCGGCTGCTGCGAAAAGCCGGCCTGCAGGTCGAGCACGGCCTGCTCGCTGACGCGGCCACGCCCTTGAACGAGGCGTTCAATCACTGGATCGTTCACGGCACACCCTTCGTGACCGTCAAGGCGGCCATGAGTCTCGACGGCAAGATTGCGACCGTGGGCGGCGAGTCCAAGTGGTTGACCGCCGTTCCGGCGCGGGCAAAGGCCATGGACCTCCGGCGCAGCGTGGACGCCATCCTTGTGGGCGTCAACACGGTCATCGCTGACGATCCCCAGCTCCTGGTGCGGAAGCGGGTTCGAGCCGCTGGCCCGGGCGCGGCGAGGCCAGGGGCGGGCGATTTCTCCGCGGCTCCCGTGGATCGCCGCCGATTGCTCCGGCGCATCGTGCTGGATGCCCTCGCCCGCACGCCGCCCACGGCGCGCGTCGTGGCCGACGAGTTCGCGAACCGGACCACGGTGTTTGTGGGGCCGAACGCTCCCGCGAAACGGGTTGAGTCGTTGGCGAAGCGCGTCCAGGTGGTGCGCGTATCCTCATCCCGGGGACGACTGAATCTCCGCCAGGTCCTGAAACGGCTGGGGCGCGAAGGTGTCACCCATCTCCTGGTGGAGGGGGGAGGAGAAGTCCAGGGCGCCTTTCTCGAGGGGCGGCGGGCGCAGCGGATTTTGTTCTTCTACGCGCCGCTTGTGGTGGGCGGGGCGGTGGCGCGCAAGGCGGTGGCCGCTGAGGGTTTCGCGTCATGGAAGACGATCGGGCAGCTCGGGGAAGTCTCGTGGCGGAAGATTGGCCCCGATCTTTGTCTCTCGGCCCGGCTCCAGTAGGACCGCGCCCTCGAATGGACGACCCAGACGCTTAGGACCGCGGCCGGTCTCCGGCCGCAGCACGAGCGTGCGCTCGCCGGCGCTCACCCAGCTCGACCCGGGCACCGCTTGCATGCGCTGCGACCGCAGAGCGGTCGCGGTCCTTCCACCCACCCGGGGGAAACAACTTGCGACCCCCCGGTACGCACTCTAGCGTCTGGTGTCGAGACGCACGCCGTCTCAGCCACGGATGAACAAGAGCACGGTCATTGGATATGATTCCCGGATCGAAGGCGACTTGGTGGTCACGCGCCTGGACGCGGTGATCAACTGGTTCCGCAAGAATTCGATCTGGCCGATGCCCATGGGCCTGGCCTGTTGCGCGATCGAATTGATGGGCACCGGGGCCAGCCGCTTCGACATCTCGCGCTTCGGGTCGGAAGTGATGCGTTTCTCGCCCCGGCAGTCGGATGTCATGATCGTCGCCGGGACGGTGACGTACAAAATGGCTCTCGTGGTCCGGCGCATTTACGACCAGATGGCGGCGCCCAAGTATGTGATCGCCATGGGAGCTTGCGCCTCAACGGGCGGCATGTACCGGAGCTACGCGGTGCTCCAGGGCGTTGACCGGATTCTGCCGGTGGACATCTACGTGGCGGGGTGTCCGCCGCGCCCGGAGGCGCTGCTGGACGCCATGCTCAAGCTTCAAGGCAAGGTCACGCGGGAGCCTGTGGTCGCGACCCTGAAGCAGGCAGCGTAGTCCGACGCCCCACGCCCAGCCGGCATGAACTCCCGCGACCTCATCCAGCAATTGCGCACCCGCCACGGCGATCTGGTGTCCGAACCGGTGGAGTTCCGCGACGAGTTGACGATGGTCGTTTCCGATCCCGAGCGGATCGTCGAGGTCTGTGAGTACGCGCGCCAGTCCCTGGGTTTCGATTTTCTCCTGGATATCTCGAGCCTCGATAACTACGGCGCCGACCCTCGGTGGACGCTGGTTTACGAGCTTTACGGGCTGGCACACCGCTGCCATCTGCGGCTGAAAACGCACGTCAGCGAGGAAAAGTCGGAACTGCCCACCGTCGCCGGCGTGTGGCGCACGGCGGATTGGCACGAGCGCGAGATTTACGACATGATGGGCATTCGGTTTCGCGGACACCCGGACCTGCGCCGGATCCTGATGTGGGAGGGGTACCCGTACTTCCCCTTGCGGAAGGACTTTCCGCTCGCGGGCAAGCCCACCGAGCTTCCCGAGGTTGCTTTCACGCAGGCCGCGCCGCTGGAGGGAGGCCCGTTTGTGACCGCACCCGGCGGCCGCGACGCGATTGAACGGGAGCCGCGTGTGCGGTCGGTCGATTCCGAGCCGCGCGAAGCGAGGTGAGCATGCCCGCCGTACGCGAGATCGAAATCAAGGATGCCGCGGCACGGGCCGCGATGGGCGGGTCTCCGGGTTCGCCCCCGACCGACGCGGGCGAGGAACTGCAGGGTGAGAAGATGGTCCTCAACATGGGGCCGTCGCATCCCTCGACGCACGGGGTCTTGCGGGTTGTTCTCGAACTGGACGGGGAGCTCATCACCCGGGCGGTGCCGGACGTTGGCTATCTCCACCGCGGGGATGAGAAGATCGCGGAGAACATGACCTACACCCAGTTCATCCCCTACACGGATCGACTGGACTACCTGGCTCCCCTGGCGAACAACGTGGCTTACGTTTTGGCGGTGGAGAAGCTTCTCGGCATTCACCGGCAACTCCCCCTGAGGTGTCAGTTCATCCGGGTGATCTGCTGCGAACTCGCCCGGATTTCCTCCCACCTTCTGGGCATTGGCTGCTTCGCGATGGACGTGGGAGCGATGACCGTGTTTCTGCACACGTTCACCGAGCGTGAGAAGCTCTACAACCTGTACGAGTCGCTCACGGGGGCGCGCTTCACCACCAGCTACACCCGCATTGGCGGCCTGTCCCGCGACCTGCCTCCCGGCTGGGCGGACCAGTGCCGGCAGTTCTGCCGGGAAGTCATCGGAACGATCGATGACGTGGAGACGCTTCTCACCCGCAACCGGATCTGGGTGGATCGGACGAGGGACCTCGGCGTGATCAGCCGCGAAGACGCAATCAGCTACGCGCTGACCGGTCCCAATCTCCGCGGGAGCGGCGTCGACTACGACGTGCGCAAGGCCCATCCGTACCTGGTGTACGATCAGCTCGATTTCGAGGTGCCCCTTGGCTCGGTGGGGGACTGCTACGACCGCTACCTGGTCCGGATGGAAGAGATGCGCCAGAGTGTGCGCCTCGTCCTGCAGTGCCTGGACAAGCTGCCGGCGGGCCCTGTGAACTACGAGGACGGGAAGGTGGTGCTGCCCGCGAAGGACAAGGTCCTCACCCGCATGGAGGAACTCATCCACCACTTCATGCTTGTCACCCAGGGCGTCAACGTGCCGCCCGGCGAGGTCTACTTCGGCGCCGAAAACCCGAAGGGCGAACTCGGCTTTTACATTCACAGCCGGGGCGGCGGAACCCCGTACCGGCTCAAGATCCGGGCTCCGTCGTTCGTCAACCTCAGCATCCTCTCACACCTGCTTCCCGGTCACATGATGAGCGATGTGGTGTCCATCCTGGGTTCGTTCGACTTCGTGATGGGTGAGTGTGACCGGTAGCTCATGTCGCTTCATCAGGGTCAATCTTCCCAGGCAGCCGCGCCCCCTCCCGGGCCGATGCCGCACCGACCTTCCATGACCTGGTCCCTGCCCGCGCACGTCGAAGCCGCGATCGACGAGTTGATCTCGCATTACCCGGAGAAACGCAGCGCGAGCCTGATGGTGCTCCACGCCATCCAGGAGCATTTCGGCCACCTTACGCCCGACGCCATGGAATGGACGGCCGCCAAGCTCGGGCTGCAGCCGATCAACATTTACGAACTCGTCACCTTCTACCCCATGTTCCGTCAGGAACCGGTCGGCCGGTGGCATTTCAAAGTGTGCCGGACCTTGAGCTGCGCTTTGGGCGGCTCCCACGAACTGCACCACCATCTCTGCGCCAGGCTCGGGCTCGATCCGGCAAAGCACGGCGCCCAAACGACTCCGGACGGCGAATTCACGGTGGAGTTTGTCGAGTGTCTCGCCGGTTGCGGGACCGCCCCGGTGCTGATGTTGAACGACACGTTCCACGAGAACGTCAGCCAGGCCAACGCGGACGCGCTGCTGGCTTCCTGCGCCAAGGCGGGATGACCGGCGCCCCGGGCTCAGGGGGCGGGTTCGAGTCCGAAGTCCAGGCGGATGTTCCCCAGCAAGGTCCGCACGCGTTCGTACGTCGCCCACTCCAACAGGTCCTCGGCCCTCAGGCCGGTGACGTAGTCTCGGAGGACGGGATCATCCAGGAAGGGGCTGAGCGTCAGCGATTGATACCCCGGCGCTTCGGCGCGCAGGCGTACCCAGCCCGGTATTTGAAGTCGTGCCTGTCCGTCGGGCGCGGCATGAACCGCGCCTTCCGTCGGCCGGGGACCTTCGAACGCCACTTCACGGAGCCGCCCGGCGACGGGGTTGCCGGTGTGACGATCCACCAACTGTGCGAGGACCCGGGCGGGAACAGGCGGCGGTGGCTGGTGCGGAACGGCATCGAGGAAGAACGCCCCCGAGACCGCTTGTTGTCGTGAGGGATCCCCTCCGAAAACGCGAACGCAATACCAGGCCGGGCTCGAGTCGCGCAACTCGAGGTTCGTTCGGAGCGTGGCCACGGGCGGCGACAGTTGGTTGGTCAGCCAGAGGGCGCCGTTCCGCAACAACTGCCACGAGGTCAAGCCCCGCGGGTCGGCGCCGGAAGCCCAGGCCTCAACGTTCAACCGGTGGGTCGAGCCACGGGAGAGCAACGACGTCCCTGGCGGTTTCCCATCGAGCGTGACGAGCAGGAGCGGTCCGCTGCTGGCGAAGGTGCGCCCGGCCGCGGTTGCTTCCGCCACACCCGCCCAGGTGAAGCCGTCCGGCAGGTGGGTGTAAGTGCGGACCACTCCCGGCGTGGCGCCGCCCGGCCGGTCGAAGCAGGCGTCCGAAGAAGCGGTCGCCGCCAGCCGGTAACCGTGATTCAGCAGCAGGCACCAGAGCGCGAAGGCCATGCGGTTGGCGTGCGCTTCGCCGCCGGTGGTCATCACGTCGAGCCCATCGAACGTCGGTCCCAGCACCACGTCCAGGGGCAGTTCCACCGCCAGATTCGAGATCCGCGCCTGCTCCTGCCTGGGATAACCGCCCCGGCCTCCCCACGGTCCCGTCCACCAGCGAGCGGGGTGGGTATAAAACACCCGGCCGCCCTGGGCTCGGATGAACCGGTGCGATTCGAAGTTCGCGAACCGGGGCTTTTCGGATTCGTAGTCGTGGGCGCTGGCGCTCAACAGCCACTGAATCGCATCGTCCCCGGCCCCGGTGCGGCCGCGCAGGCCCAGGGTCCAGCAATGCCCCAGGCACCGGGTCGCGTCGCCCCGGTAATAGTTCTTCGGCGCCTCGAGGTTCCAGGTCAGGACGCACTCCGGGAGACTGCGCGCTCCCAGTTCGGACTCCAGGCGTTCAGGCGTGGCCTCGTCCACGGCCCATGCCTGCGCCAGAGAAAGGAAGTGAAGGTCCTCGGCCCGGGCGGCGAGAGCCACCGTGTCAAAACTCACCGGGACGGTCCTTTCGCCGTGCAGCATGTGGGCGTGGCTGTCCCCGGCGTACCAGCCCCGGGCGCGCAGATCCACGTTCCGCCGGAGTCGGAAGGCCACCTCGCATTCAACGCCCGCCCGGACATCCACCACGCGTTCTTCCGCCCGGGTCTCAAAGCCGCGCCAGACCCGGATCCGGGTCGGTCCTTCGGGCAGGTTCTTCGTAAAGGCGCCTGCACTGCGAAAGCCCAGGTCGAACGACGGGGTCTCCGTCACCCGCTGGCCGAGGGCGTCCACGATCTCCACGCTGCAGGCGGTGGGCTGGCCGGTGGCGTCGTCCAGGACCGTGCCGCGCAGCCAACCCCTGCGGGCCGTGTCCGGTGGCGCCTCGGCAGCGTGGAGCCAGGGCCCGACAGCGGCGAGCAGACCGGCGAGGCGGGCGAGCCGTCGACAACGCAGGATGCGCGGGCGGTGCATACTCGCGGAGTTGAGCGGATGCGGACGGAGTTATCAATACGATTGACCGACCCATGGGCAAATCCAGAATCACGACGTGAAGTTGTGCCCCACGGGGCACCTTTGAACTTTCCGTTCCATGCCCGACGAGAAGAAGCACACGTACGACGAGAGCAAGATCAAGACCCTCTCGTCTCTCGAACACATCCGGCTCCGCACCGGGATGTACATCGGCCGCATTGGCACCGGCGCCCACTACGATGACGGCTGTTACATCCTGTTGAAGGAGGTTATCGACAACGCCATCGACGAATTCATCATGGGCTTCGGGCGCGAGGTGCGAATCCGCATCGAAGGAAATCGCGTCCAGGTTCGCGACTTCGGGCGGGGCATCCCGCTGGGCAAAGTCGTGGATTGCGTCTCCACCATCAACACGGGGGCGAAGTACAACGACGAGGTCTTTCAGTTCAGCGTGGGCCTGAACGGCGTGGGCACCAAGGCGGTCAACGCGCTCTCCAGGGCGTTCACGGTCCGCAGCCATCGCGAAGGCCGGTTCGTTCAGGCCACGTTCAAGCAGGGCCGCCTCCGCAAACAGGACGAGGGCACCACGGACGAGCCGAACGGCACCCTGGTCGAGTTTGAACCCGATCCCGAGATCTTCGCCCAAACCGAGTTCCGGCCCGAGCACATCGAGCGCCGGCTGCGACATTACAGCTACCTGAACTCCGGTCTGCGCCTGCTCTTCAATGGCCAGGAGTTCCAGTCGCGGCTCGGCCTCATGGACCTGATCATGGAGGATCTCCGCGCGGACAACAGTGAACCCCTTTATCCGCCGCTGCACTACTCCACCAAGACGCTCGAATTCTGCTTCACGCACGCGAACAGCCGCTACGGCGAGACCTTCTACAGCTTCGTCAACGGCCAGTACACCAGCGACGGCGGCACGCACCTCAGCGCCTTCCGCGAGGGACTGCTCAAGGCCGTCAACGAATACTCGGGCAAGCCGTTCGAGGGCGACGATGTCCGGGAGGCCATGGTGGGCGCCATCGCGCTTCGCCTGAAGAACCCCGTCTTCGAGTCGCAGACCAAGAACAAGCTGGGCAACACCGAGATCCGGACCGACCTGGTCAACAAGGTCCGCGAGGAACTCCTCCAGTTTTTCAGCCGCAACAAGGCGATCGCGGAGCAGATCGTCGCCAAGGCCGAGGACACCAAGCAACTTCGCAAGGAGCTGCTGGAGGTGAAGAAACTCGCCCGCGAACGCGCCAAGGCCATCTCCCTTCGCATTCCGCAGCTGAAGGACTGCAAGAACCACTTCGATCGCAAACGCGACAAGGGCCGCGGCACGATGGTCTTCATTTGCGAGGGCCAGTCGGCCGCCGGCTCGATCACGAGCTGCCGGGACGTGAACAACCAGGCGGTCTTCGTGCTCAAGGGCAAGCCGCTCAACGTGTGGGATCTCAAGCGGGACGTGATGTACAAGAATGACGAGATGTACAACCTCATGCAGAGCCTGCACATCGAGGACAATCTCGAGGGCCTCCGCTATGAAAAAGTGATTCTCGCCACGGACGCCGATGTCGACGGGCTCCACATCCGGAACCTGATGATCACTTACTTCTTCCGGTTCTTCGACCAGCTGGTGCACGACGGCCATCTCTACGTGCTCGAGACGCCGCTGTTCCGCGTGCGCAACAAGGAACGGACCATCTACTGCTACAGCGAAGCGGAACGCGACGCCGCCGTGACGGAGCTTGGCGGCAAGCCGGAGATCACCCGGTTCAAGGGCCTCGGCGAGATCAGTCCCAAGGAATTCGCCCAGTTCATCGGGAAGGACATGCGCCTCAGCCGGGTCGAGTACGCTCCCAAGCCCGAGGCCGTCCCGATCCTCACGTTTTACATGGGCAGGAACACACCCGAGCGCAAGGACTACATCATGGAGCGCCTCGTCGTCCCGGTGGAGGAATAGTCCCACTCCTGGAGGCGCCGACGTCAGGAGGCGACCCACCCCGCCCCACCTGGCGTAGGGCAGGCTTTCGAGCCTGCCGGTTGACCGGGCTTCCAAGCCCGGCGAACGCGGGGCGACTGGTAAGTCGCCCGTACCGGCAGACAAGGATGTCTGCCCTGCGAAAAGACGGTTCGGCGGGCAGCGGAGTGCCCGCCCTACCTTGCGGTGGTCGACGCCGTGGGGTGACGCGGCGCGGCGCCGCCGAACAACACGTGCTCGTCATTGACGGTCCGAGTCCTGGACCTAGTCTCAGCACATGTCCCCCGGACTTGCCCCGAAGCGCGCCTTCCTGTACGGCTGGCTCTGCACCCTCCTGTGTTGGTTTGACGGTCTCGCCGCTGTTCCGCGCGCCGCCGCCGATGCCCCGGTTCGCTGGAATTTCATCCTCGTGCTGGTTGACGATCTCGGCGCGACGGATCTCGGTTGCATGGGCAGCGCGTTCTACGAGACGCCGCACGTTGACCGGTTGGCTGCGGACGGCATGAGGTTCACCGCCGCTTACTCGGCATGCACGGTCTGTTCCCCCACCCGGGCCAGTATCCTCACCGGACAATACCCGGCCCGCCTCCATGTCACCGACTGGATTGCCGGCCACGTACGGCCGAGGGCGAAGTTGAAGGTGCCGGACTGGACGATGCACCTGCCTCTGGAGACGCATACGCTGGCGGAAGCCTTTCGGGAGGCTGGTTATGCCACGGCCAGCATCGGGAAATGGCACCTGGGCGGCCCCGAGTCCTATCCCGAGCAGCATGGGTTCGAGGTGAACCTCGGCGGCACCGACCGCGGCCAGCCCCCGCGCTATGTCGCGCCGTACGGCATCCCCACCCTGGCCGAAGGGCCGGCAGGCGAGTTCCTGACGGATCGCGAGGCGGCCGAGGCGTGCGCGTTCATCGAGCGGAACCGCGAACGACCGTTCTTCCTGTACCTGCCGCATTACGCCGTCCACCAACCCATCGCCGGCAAGCGGGAGGTCGTGGCCAAATACCAGCGGAAGGCCCGCGCCGATGCACCCCAGCGGAATGCCACCTACGCCGCACTCATCCAGAGTGTCGACGACAGCGTGGGGCGGATCCGGGAGCAGTTGTCACGGTTGAGGCTCGCGGACCGGACGGTGATCGTCTTTACCAGCGACAACGGCGGGCTCATCGGCGATCCCAAGGCGCCCGTAACCTCCAACCTCGGCTTGCGGGCCGGCAAAGGGTCGGCCTATGAGGGCGGCGTCCGGGTTCCCTTCATCTTCCTTTGGCCGGGAGTCACCACCACGGGTGAAAGCTGCCCGGTGCCGGTGATCAGCGTCGACGTCTTCCCCACGTTCCTGGAAATCGCCGGACGACCGATTCCGCCCGGGACGGAGATCGACGGGGAGAGCCTGGTGCCGTTGTTGCGGCGAGCCGGAGGTCTGCGGCGCGAAGCGTTGTTCTGGCATTATCCCCACTATCATCCCGGCGGCGCCACACCGTACGGCGCGGTGCGACGCGGGGACTTCCGGCTTGTCGAGTTCTTCGAGGACGGCCGCCTCGAACTCTACGACCTGAAGCACGATCCGTTGGAAGCGCAGAACCTCGCGCCCTCCCGTCCTGAGCTTGCTGGCGAGTTGAAGGCGACTCTCGTCGCGTGGCGCGAGCGCGTCGGAGCCCAAATGCCTTCACCCAATCCGGCCTACGAACCCGCTCCGGTTCCCTCAAACCGGTAGAAGGGGCGAAGGAGTGGCGAGGCGCTGACCGGTCTTTTGCGCGAGCGCGGATCTCGAAAAGCGGGGATGAATCCCCGCACTCCAGAGGCTTCGCCCTTTCGGAAGCCGGTCCGGCGTGCGCGGAGCGTATGGAGTGCGCCCGGTTTGCCGGCGCTTTGCGCTTCTCTTGAAGGTTTGCCTCGCGAATGTGGAAGTGCATGATCTGGCCGTGACCCCAGCACTCCCCTGTCTGGTCGCGGCCCTGTTCGCGGCGATCGTCGCGCCCGCTCCTTGCCTCGGCGATTTGGTTCCCGCCCGACTTCGCTGCGAATACCTCGCGAACCCCCTGGCCATCGACGGGCCGCAACCGCGCCTGAGCTGGGTTCTCGAATCCGCGGAGCGCGCGCAACGCCAGCGGGCCTATCGCATCATCGTGGCCGCGGATCCCCAGGCGCTCCTCGAGGACCGCGGCGATCTCTGGGACTCAGGCGAGGTTACTTCCCGCGCGCAGATGCAGATCCCTTACCAGGGCAAGACCCTCACGCCGGGCCAGCGCGCGTTCTGGAAGGTCCGGGTGTGGGACGAAACCGGCCGCAGTTCCGACTCGACCGAAACGGCCTTCTGGCAGGCTGGACTGCGTACCACCCAAGACTGGCTGGGGCGTTGGATCGCGCACCCGGACAACCCGCCTCCCGCGCTGCCGGCGCGGAACGGCTTCCACTCCGCACTCACCAACACCTCTGACGCCACCCAGTGGGTTGTCGTCGACCTCGGGGCCAAACGCCGGTTTGACGGCATCCGACTGTGCCCGGCCCGACCCTTCGACTGGCAACCCGACACGCCCGGCTTCCTGTTTCCAGCGCGGTTCCGGCTTGAAGCCAGTGATGACGCGGACTTCACCGGGATGCGGGTTCTTGCCGATCTGAACCGGCAAGACGTGAACAGTCCGGGTACGAACGTGGCCACCTTTCGTCTCGCTCCTGCGATGGAGGCGCGATTCGTGCGACTGCTCGTGACCCGGCTCCGGCTGCGGGACGCCGATCAGCACGCGTTCGCGCTGGCCGAACTGCAGGTGCTCGAAGGCGGGAGGGTGCTTTCGGAGAATGCAAGCGTCAGCAGCTCCGGGTCCATTGAGAACGCAGCCTGGTCCAAGGCGTTTCTTGTGGACGGCGACATGGCGTCCCACGCGGGGACACGCCCGCCGGCGGAACCCGCTACCGTGCTTCGCAAGGAGTTCACCGCCCCGGCACCGGTCCGGCGGGCGATGTTGTGGGCCACGGCGTTGGGCGCGTACCAGCTTCGACTCAACGGTCGCAGCGTGGGGGATGCGGTGCTGCCGCCCGAATGGACCGATTATCACCAACGTGTGCAGTACCAGGCCTACGACGTCACGGCGTTGGTGCGTCCCGGCACCAACGTGCTCGTCGCCACGCTCGGCGATGCCTGGTACGCCGGTCGACTCGGCATGTCCGACGGGCTCATCGGCGTGCTCCGACGGGTTTATGGCACCAAGCCATGGTTCCTCACCCGGCTTGAGGTCGAACTGGAAAACGGACCACGGCTCCGGATCCGGACGGACGGTTCCTGGGTCGCGACCCGGGACGGGCCAATCCGAAGTTCCGACCTGTTGGACGGCGAGGTGTTCGATGCGCGTCGTGAGTTGGCTGGCGTTGACCAGCCCGGTTTCGATACCGGCAATTGGGCGGCCGTGGAGTCGCAGCCGCTGGATGCCTTCCCCGGACACCTGGTCGCCCAACCGAACGAACCCATCCGGGTGATCGAACCAGTCGCACCGATCGGCCTCACCGAGTCCCAGCCTGGCGTGTTCGTATTCGATCTGGGCCAGAACATCGCCGGTCGCTGCCGTATCCAGCTTCGCGGCCGGGCCGGAACCGAGGTGACCTTGCGTCACGCCGAGATGATCAACGAGGACGGCACGATCTACGTTGCCAACTTGCGCGGCGCGCCGCAGGTGGACCGGTACATTCTGCGGGGCGACGCCAACGGAGAGACGTTTGAACCCGCGTTCACGCAGCATGGATTCCGATACGTCGAGGTGACGGGGCTCGGCGCCCCACCTTCGAAGAACGATCTGCTGGGCCTCGCTTTCAATTCGGCGGCGCCCGAGGTGGGCGGTTTCGAGTGTTCCGACCCGATGCTGAACCGGCTTTGGCGAAACATCCTCTGGACCCAGCGCGCCAACCTGATGAGTTCGCCCACGGACTGTCCCCAGCGCGACGAGCGGCTCGGCTGGATGGGGGACATCCAGGCCTTCTCCCAGACGGCGATCTTCAACATGGACATGGCCGCGTTCTTTACCAAGTGGGTCCAGGATGTCCGGGACGCCCAGGCGAGGAACGGCCGCTTTCCAGACTTCGCGCCGCATCCGTATGTGCCCGATGTCCGCTTCTCCGGCGCGCCGGCGTGGGCCGATGCCGGCGTCATCGTTCCGTGGCGCTGCTATGTGAATTACGCCGACCGCCGCATGCTGGAACAGCACTTCGACGCCGCCGTCCGGTGGGTGGAATTTGTCCGGGGCGCGAATCCGGACCTCCTCTGGCGGCAGCAGCGCGGCAATGACTACAACGACTGGCTCAACGGTGACTGGGTGAAGAAGGAGGGCTGGCCGACCAAGGGCGGCTCGGTTCCCCACGAAGTGTTCGCCACCGCGTTCTTCGCGCATTCAACCGACCTGCTCTCGCGGATGGCGCGCGTCCTGGGACGCGAAGCCGAGGCGGCGAAGTACGGGGAGCTCTTCGATGCGATCCGCGCCGCCTTCCAGCGCGCCTTCGTGCAACCGGACGGCGCGATCCGGGGAGACACCCAGGCTGGCTATGCGTTGGCGCTGCATTTCGATCTGCTGCCGCAGGCCCTCCGAACCAACGCGGCCCAGCGGCTGGCGGCGAACATCGAGCAATATGACGGTCACCTCGCCACCGGAATCCAGAGCACCCACCGCGCGCTGCTCGAGCTGAGCGAGCGCGGATATCACGAGCTGGCCTGGCAGCTCGTCACCAACCGGACGTTTCCCTCGTGGGGTTACATGATCGAAAACGGCGCGACGACGATCTGGGAGCGATGGGACGGGTTCGTGAAGGGACGCGGTTTCCAGGATGCCGGCATGAATTCCTTCAATCACTGGGCCCTCGGTGCCGTGGGCGAGTGGATGACGCGTCATATCCTCGGCTTCCAGCCGGAGGAGACGCATCCGGGCTGGGAGCGGTTTACGATTCACCCCCGGCCCGGAGGCGGGGTGACCTGGGCTCGTGGGCATTACGAGTCGCCGCGGGGCCGGATTGCCAGTGACTGGCGCCTGACACCCGGTGAGTTCCGGCTGGACGTGATCGTGCCTGCGAACACGTCAGCCGCGGTGCACTTTCCCACCCGCGAGGCGGCCAGGATCCGCGAGGGCGGGACCACCGTCGACCGGGTCCCGGGTATCCGCCACTTGCGAACGCTCGGGGACGAGACGGTGATGGAGGTCGCCTCGGGGAGCTACCGCTTCCAGGTGACCCTCGACTGAGGCCGGTGGGGTTCGTAGCGGGCGCCGTACCGGAGCCGCCCAGCGTCTGCTCCCGGTGCTGCATTTGACAGGCGGGTAGGGCGACCTCTCCGAGGGCGCCGTACGGGCTGCGGCAAGGCCGGCCCGTCCCCCCTCCGCGAGTGCGCGCCGTGCCCTGAGAACTGCTGCGGGCCTGCCATCGGCGGCTGCGGCAGCGCCGGCCCGCGGAGCCTTGATCCCATCGCCTTGCGGGGGAGCGCAAGCCCCGTCGGACTCAGGGCTTTCTGGGCTGGATATGGAGCCACTGCGTCGGCGGTGTCTCGCAGGTCGAGAGCGTCTCGATGAACTGCGCGTCGACGATGCCATGGAGGTGGGTAAACCGATACCCGAAGATCTCCTTGTAGGCCTGCCGCATCCTCACGAACTGATCGCGCACGTTGCTGTGGACGTTGGGCGGGTCCAGGTCCGACTCTGGTTCGGGGCCTTCCTCGCCGCGCAAGGGCATGGGCACACCGGCAGCTTCGGCACGAGCCATCCGCGAGAAACCCCGGAGAGTATCGCGCTCGTGAGTCTCAGACTCGGACATGCTGACGGCGAACATCAACACATCATTGAACAGATCGGTAGAGAGCGGATCGAAGCTGACAAATCCGCTGACGAGATTCACCAGGTTTGAATAGGCCGGCCGCGTGAACTCGTAGTGGTCTTCCATCGGTCCGGGAGGCCGTGGGGAGGTTCGCGAGTCTTCCTCGCTGTTGACTTCCTCACGTGCAAGCGCCAGAACCCCGGAGTTTTGGATCACGCCCAGAGCGTTGCTGTAAGCGGCTTCAGCACCAGCAGCATCCAACCCCGGGCATACTCTGCACGCGTAGGCGTAGTCATTCACAAACAACACCTGTCCATACGAACGCAAGACTGCCACGTCGCTGGATCTCGGGGAGGCGTTGGGGTAGAAGCGTTCAACAGTCTCGTGCACGTTTTGAAGGCTGAGCACCGCTTGACGCAAGATTCTCCGAGCCGGTTCGGTGGCCTGGGCATCGTCGCTGCCCAGCAGAGTTTCCATCAGCTGGTCCGGAGTCTCGATTGCTGTCACCGGCGAGGACTGTCGTGTCAGGCTGATGTCGGCGAGTTTCTGGTTCGGAGGGTTTGTCAGGCGACCTGCTATTGGCGGAGGGCTCACCGGGCGCCGGAGGATTGTGATGACTGAGATTAGGATTATCAAACCCAGGGCAAAGGACAATACCCGGTGCTCCCGGGTCACTGTTGATTGCTTCATAAGACACAAGAGAGGGTCAATAGTCGTAACACTTTCCCACCCATTGCAGCATCGGAAAGGCGTAACGGCGCTGGGTGATTGGCATCTTCAGGGTCATGACGCCCGCGTCGCGAAGGTCAATGCGGGAACTGCGGACGGTATCGTTGATTGGCGTGAAAGTGAGGTCGTCACAGTTGTACTGGAGCGTCACCACGTCGGTTCTGAGATAGCTTTCGTAGGGTTCTCCTGGAGGGAACGCGCCCGATTTTGTGACCAGGGCACTCCACGCACATAGCGTGAAGTCTTCCCACTCGTTATAGACGAAGGGCATTCCTGGGGTGGGTACACACGTGTAAGTCCTCCGTGCCAACTGCCCCTCATCGTCTCCCACCCAGAAGTCGGAAGTATGTGCCAATATCCATGCGCCCGTGTAGGGATCACGATCATAGGTCGAGTAATGGTAGTTCCCGGTGGTTCGATTTCGGCGGGCCAGTTGCCTCCAACCGAAATAACATAGCGACCCATCATCATGCCAGCCGTACATCCCGTACGTCACCTCCTCCCAGGTGTCCAGCGCATGGGCGGGATGCACCGTCGTGCTTCCCAGAATCGAACTGACGAGGTTGTACAGCGTCCGGCCGATGCCGATGTAGGCGTTGACGGTGCTCACGGCCGACGCCAGGGCGCATGAAACGAGCCCGGCCATCGCCAGGCTGCCGGCGAGGACGGCTCGGCACGCAAATCGTCTCCAGGGCGAGCTGAGGTCGAATGACGACGTGAATGCCGCCGCTGCGGGCGAAGGGCCTGTCCTTTCAGAACGGGTTGAGGGTTTCATGGCGCCAATCTGCGCCCAGCCGTGGCACCGGCACAACGGGAGGTTCGGGAACGTTTCGGGGAAGTCCGGTAGAGCCTGGAGCTTTCCTCAAGGCCAGGCGTGCTTCGGGTATTTGCGCTGCAACTCCTGCTTGATCCGCGGGTAGTGCTCCTTCCAGAAGCCCGCGAGGTCCTGGGTGACCTGCACCGGGCGCATCGCCGGGGACATGATGTGGACCAGGACGGGCACGCGTCCCATCGCAATCCTGGGCGTCTGCGTGACGCCGAAGATCTCCTGGATGCGCAGGGCGACGTGCGGCGGATTGGCGGCGTCATAGGCCACTTTCGGATGCTTGCCGTTCGTCAGTTCGAGACGTTCGGGTGCGTGCTGGTCGAGCGCGGCGCGCTGCGAAGCACTCAGCCAGCCCTGGACCACGGCCTTCACCGGACGGTCCTTGACGTCCTTGTACGTGAAGGAGCCGTGGCAGATCTGTTCCACCAGGTGGCGCCGGTCCTCGTCCGTGATCCCCGGCAACTCGAGCTCGGGACACCAGGCCGCCAGCCGGTTCAGCCGGACGATCCACTGCTCGACGCCGTGGTCCCATTCGTTGAGTTTCAGCCGGCCCGCCACGATCTCTTCGGCCAGCAGGCGCGCTGCGTCCTCGAGCGGGGGCGGTTCGATCACACGACGGTCGAGCGCCAGGCCGCGAAAGCGCAGGTTCTCCTCGGCGTGCACGCGCCGGGTCGCTGCATCGAAATAGCAACGGGTGTCGCGTGCGAGATCGTCGGGGAACAACTCCTCCAGCCAGGCGGGCTCGATGGCGGTCGCGAGGCTCAGGATCGTGTTGGTCTCTCCGCCGGTCTGGCCCACCTCCCGCACCTCGGTCGCCACGAAGAGCGGGCTTTGCTGGACCACGCTCTCGCGGGCCAGGACGCCACGGCGTCCATGGACGAGTTCACAGCGGAGGGTGCCGGAGTCGAGCCGGCGCGCCACGCGGTCGCTGAAGCCGATCAGGATGCAGCGCTGGAGGGCGCTGTCGTTGAAGCGCCCGGGGTCGGTGTTGAGGCCCTCGTTGCGGGCGATGCGCAGGAACTGTTCGAGCAACGGACCCACCTGGCGGGCGGTGACCGCATGGACCCCCAGCCTCCGACACGCCTCGAGCCGGTAGTCGTTCTTCGCCGCGTAGTTCCAGGCCCGCATGAGGATGAACAGGTCCGACGGGGCGCGTTCTCCCAGGAGGTCTTCGCGGAACTCGCGCACCGGCTTGTCCACCTGCCTGAGCAGCAAATCGCGGCCCTGGGTCAACGCAGCCACCAGGCAGGCCTGGTAAACACAGTGATGCTCCTGCGCGGCCAGCAGCATCCGGGCATAGCGCGGGTGCAAGGGGAAGGCCAGCATCCGGCGGCCGAGCGGCGTGATGACAAGATCACCGGGCGTGGAGGCGTTCGGTTGGACGGGCGCGTCCGGTTTCAACGCCCCCAGGTCGGTCAAGAGTTCCTCGGCGTGGGCGAGGGCCACTTCATCGGGCGCCTCGAGCCAGCGGAACTTCCGCAGGTCTCGCACCCCGGCGGCCTTCAACGTGAGCACGACCTCGGAGAGGTCGAGCCGCTTCACCTCGGGCAGCTCCTGGGCCGGGCGATCGGCGTGTTCCCGCTCCGTCCAGAGGCGCATGCACAATCCGGGTGCCGTGCGGCCGGCCCGCCCGGCGCGCTGTTCCGCGGCGGCGCGGCTGATGGGCTCGACCAGGAGCGTGTTGATCCCACGATACGGATCGTACCGGGGGATGCGCGCAAGGCCGCTGTCGATCACCAGCCGGATGCCGTCGATGGTCAGGGACGTCTCCGCCACGTTCGTGGCCACCACGACTTTGCGGCGGTCGTAGCGCGCCACCGCGGCGTCCTGGTCCCGCGGCGGCAATTCCCCATGGAGCGGCAGGAGGATGAAGCCCTTGGACTCGCTGTCATGCCGGATGGCCTCGAGGGTCTGGTTGATCTCAAAGCCTCCCGGCATGAACACCAGCACGTCCCCTTCGCCGCCGCTCCGGACATAGCTGGAAAACGCCTCGGCGGCCTGTTCCCAAATCGGGCGCCGATCCGTGTACCCGGGCGTCCGGGCGTATTCGGTCTCCACGGAAAACACGCGTCCTTGCGAAGCCAAAGTGGCGCAAGGTTTCAGATAATTGCCGAGCAGGCGCGCGTCCAGCGTGGCGGACATGACCAGCAGGCGCAGATCCGGTCGCGTCCCTTCCTGGAGTTCGAGGGCCCGGGCGAGGGTGATGTCGCCATACAAATGGCGTTCATGGAACTCGTCGAAAATGAGCGCCGACAACCCCCGCAGTTCGGGATCCTCGAGCATCTGCCGCAGCAGCACGCCCTCGGTGACGAACCGGATCCGCGTCGCGGCGCTGCTGACGTTTTCGAAACGGATCTGGTAACCGACCTCCCGACCCAGCGGCACGCCCAGTTCCGCCGCCACCCGGGCCGCGAGCAATCGCGCCGCGAGTCGCCGCGGCTGCAGGATGACCACCTGACCTTCCCCGAGCAGCCCGTGTTTGAGGAGCATCTGGGGCACCTGGGTGGACTTACCAGACCCTGTCGGGGCGGAAACGATCAGTCTTCGCTCCGCCTGCACGCGGGCGATGATGTCGGATTCGATGTCGTAGATGGGCAGGCGTTCCGGCATGGCTGGCCCTTCATACGCGACGCGGAGGCGCGGGGCGAAACCAAATGGCAAGGCCGGCCGGGTCCTGCAACCCGGCCGGCCTGGTGTGACGACGCAATCCTCTGAGTCAACGCCGTGACTCAGCGCAGTCCGACCCGGTAGAACTTCGGGGCCGTGGCGGGCTTCGGGAATTTCGCCACCACGGTCCCGCCGGCGCCCGGGGTGAACGTCGCATTGGCCTGGTCCGACCACTGCACCGGCACCAACTGGCCCGTCTCCTGCACCAGGTGTGTGCCGGACGGGTTGGAAGTTGTGATGGTGATCTCGAGGTTGGCGCCGTTCACCGCGATGCTCTTGATGCTCACCGAACCACCGCCGCCCCCGCTTCCGCCGAGGGTGAGGGTGCCGTAGGTGAACTCGCTGTGGGCGCGACCGCTCCAGCCGGGTTGGGCCTTGCGGCCGGCGCCATCATCGTCGTTGGCGGCCAGTTGGAAGCCCATCGACGCTCCGTCGGCCGGGTTGAGCAGGGAGGACTTCTTGACCTGGAATTCCACCTGGTAACCGCGGAAGGTCCGCGTCGCCATGCCGGTCCAGTCGGTCCCGAAGACCGGGTTGTTGGCCTCGGCGGTCCGCCAGGCTCCGGCGGCCGTCATGACGTACTGGCCTTCGAAGAGCTGCGTCCCGCGGCCCAGGTCCTTGCTGCTGTCGGCATCAAAGAAGATCTCCACGCTGTCGTCTTCCCAGGTGCTGCCGTTCTCGGTGGTGGGATCCGGAACGCTGTCGGTGGTGATGAGGTCGTCGACCACGTCCATGGCCACGTAGACCGCATCGGCGGTGTGCACGATCCAGGCGTCGTACTCGCAATCGCCGGCTGGCCAGGTGTCGTCTCCCGAAGGGATGTCATAGATGGCGTGAGGCCCCCGCACCACGATCCGCTGCGCGCCGGCATACTCGGCGGGCAGGATGAGGCCATCGACCGCGGGGGCGGTGCCTACCTTGGGGGCGGTGTAGGAGCGGCCGCCCAGGAGCAGGTTTCCGTAGGTCACCTCGGTGTGCGGCCGGCCGACCCAGACGACCTGGCGGTCCCCCGCGCCGCCGTCGTCATCGTCGTTCACGCCGACAGTGAAGCCGATCAAGTCCCCGGGCTTGGGACTGCCGATGGTCTTGAGGGAGATGCGGAACTCCGCGACGTACCCGGTCCCATCCTCCAGCGGGATCGCAACGGCTTCCCAGGCCTTGCCCGGACCGAAGCCCGGGTTGCCGGCCTCGGCCTCGCGGTAGGCGTTGTTGGCGGTGATGACGAACTGGCCGCCGCTGCCGACGACTTCGGCGTTGGAGCCGGTGGTGTCGCGGTTGGGGAAGTTGCTGTTGTCGCCGTCGATGAAGACCTCGACGCTGTCGTCCATCCAGGTGTTGCCGTTGGCGGAGCCTTCGGCGGCATCGTCGTTGCTCAGGAGGCTGTCTTTGACCCGGACGGCGAGGTAGAGGTCATTGGCATCCATGCCGGCGTAGACGGTGTAACTCAGGTCCGAGGCGTCGGCCGGCACGGTGCCGGCGTCGCCCAGGGCACCGCCGCGGATGACGGGGAGCCCGTCGGCGCCGGTGACGACGGTCACGGCCCAGAAATCGCCCGCGGCCCCGCCGGCCCGCGTCCATTCGTCGGTGCTGATGACGCCGTCGATGGTCGGGGCCGTCGCCAGCGGCAACGCCATCTGGGTCTTGGTCTCATCCGGGCTCTTGCGTCCGGGAGGTTCGGTGGGCGGCACGGCGGGCCCGCCGAGGGTGAGGGTGCCGTAGGTGAACTCGCTGTGGGCGCGACCGCTCCAGCCGGGTTGGGCCTTGCGGCCGGCGCCATCATCGTCGTTGGCGGCCAGTTGGAAGCCCATCGACGCTCCGTCGGCCGGGTTGAGCAGGGAGGACTTCTTGACCTGGAATTCCACCTGGTAACCGCGGAAGGTCCGCGTCGCCATGCCGGTCCAGTCGGTCCCGAAGACCGGGTTGTTGGCCTCGGCGGTCCGCCAGGCTCCGGCGGCCGTCATGACGTACTGGCCTTCGAAGAGCTGCGTCCCGCGGCCCAGGTCCTTGCTGCTGTCGGCATCAAAGAAGATCTCCACGCTGTCGTCTTCCCAGGTGCTGCCGTTCTCGGTGGTGGGATCCGGAACGCTGTCGGTGGTGATGAGGTCGTCGACCACGTCCATGGCCACGTAGACCGCATCGGCGGTGTGCACGATCCAGGCGTCGTACTCGCAATCGCCGGCTGGCCAGGTGTCGTCTCCCGAAGGGATGTCATAGATGGCGTGAGGCCCCCGCACCACGATCCGCTGCGCGCCGGCATACTCGGCGGGCAGGATGAGGCCATCGACCGCGGGGGCGGTGCCTACCTTGGGGGCGGTGTAGGAGCGGCCGCCCAGGAGCAGGTTTCCGTAGGTCACCTCGGTGTGCGGCCGGCCGACCCAGACGACCTGGCGGTCCCCCGCGCCGCCGTCGTCATCGTCGTTCACGCCGACAGTGAAGCCGATCAAGTCCCCGGGCTTGGGACTGCCGATGGTCTTGAGGGAGATGCGGAACTCCGCGACGTACCCGGTCCCATCCTCCAGCGGGATCGCAACGGCTTCCCAGGCCTTGCCCGGACCGAAGCCCGGGTTGCCGGCCTCGGCCTCGCGGTAGGCGTTGTTGGCGGTGATGACGAACTGGCCGCCGCTGCCGACGACTTCGGCGTTGGAGCCGGTGGTGTCGCGGTTGGGGAAGTTGCTGTTGTCGCCGTCGATGAAGACCTCGACGCTGTCGTCCATCCAGGTGTTGCCGTTGGCGGAGCCTTCGGCGGCATCGTCGTTGCTCAGGAGGCTGTCTTTGACCCGGACGGCGAGGTAGAGGTCATTGGCATCCATGCCGGCGTAGACGGTGTAACTCAGGTCCGAGGCGTCGGCCGGCACGGTGCCGGCGTCGCCCAGGGCACCGCCGCGGATGACGGGGAGCCCGTCGGCGCCGGTGACGACGGTCACGGCCCAGAAATCGCCCGCGGCCCCGCCGGCCCGCGTCCATTCGTCGGTGCTGATGACGCCGTCGATGGTCGGGGCCGTCGCCAGCGGCAACGCCATCTGGGTCTTGGTCCGGTCCGGGGTGGCGCGGTCACCGTGGAGCGCGGTGGCGCCCCATGCCAGGAAGGTGAGTGCGAGGCAGGTTCGTCGCATAGCGGCAGTTTGTTCTGGTTATGGTGTGGCACCGACCCTGGACCGGACCGGGGCACATCATGTCGCCGGGACTTCGGCAGGGGCCGGGGCTGTTGGGACGATGGGCGCAACGTGATCAGCGCCTATTGGATTGTCAAGACCAAGCTTCGTACGGCAAAAGAGCGGCCGCCGCGTGAACTGCACTCCCAATCCATGCAACCCAGCTATCAGCCGGTGAGGAGCGCGGGCTTCAGCCCGCAGGGACATCCCCTGGCCGGCGCGGCTTCCTGCGGACTGAAGTCCGCGCTCCTGGGGAGGTTCGTGGAAAGCGACCTGTTCCT
>CAZHUS010000018.1:0-112177 GCA_964535555.1 uncultured Verrucomicrobiota bacterium | reverse complement strand
GACCCGTGGCCCAGGCGCCCCGCCTCCCCCGCCGCGAAGCGGCTTCGTTCAACCATGCGCTGCAGCGAACCCGGCCGTCGCGCTCCGGTTGCAATCGAACGCCCTCGTGGGCCGGGTCGCTGAGCTTGGGTCGTTAGGCGGAGCGCGAGCGGACTCCAGGCCGCTTGGAGGTCCGTCAGTCAGCGACGCCGCTCATGCTGCGTGATCGCGCCCATGAACGTGCGCTAAGAACCGGCTGAACCAAGCTGGGGCTCGCCGGGATGGATCGCGAGTGCATGCCGCACACCCAGTGACCTCATCATGGACGAATTCCCCGACCCGCAGGATGACCATCGAACCGCACTCGCATCTACAGGCCACGCGCAGTCGTTCGTCTTTCAGGCACCAGCATTGGAATTTCAGGTGCTGCCGTTCGGGATTCGGCGGTCGAGTTTCGTTGAGCCTCGCAGCGCCAGCAAAGGGTCGTTCCATCGACATGCGCCGAATCTGCCTGCGGGTACGCGGCGTTGCACCGGGAATGGCCGGGAATCCCCGGCACGCCCGGGCAGAAGGAGGCGGCTTCCGCCAATCGTCGGATCACTTCATCAGGCGGCGCAGCAGCGGCAGCGCCGGGCCGGTGGGCATCGTCCTGGCGACCTCCCAGTTCTGCAGGGTGCGAACCGACTCCAGGCCGAGGCGCTTGGCGGCCTCGGCCTGGGTGAGTTCACGGCGTTCCCGCCACGCCTTCAGTTCCTTCGCGAATTCGCTTTTCAGACGCTTTGGAACACGCTTGCCCATACGCTGCCAGCTTACGCTCGCCGCTGGCTCCCGGTCAACGCCTGTCCACGCTTGGCCTTCCGAATCAGGCCCTCAAGCTTCGCTCCGGTCTGACCGTGCATCTTGCCCAACGCGCCGTGGATGCAGCCCCGGAGGCTACCCGCACGCGCCACGGACAGGCCGCTGGCCGCATGCACGAAGTGCCACGCCCGCTTCTGGTAGCGGTACGCGAACCACGACTCGGCCACAGCCGCCTCGGGCACCTTCAGGAACACGGCGATCCCGCGCACGGTCTTCGGCCCGTCGTCATGCACGGTGAGGTACGCCCCCCTTGGCCCGATGCCGTAGCTGGCCTCGGGCGGGTGGTACGCGTCGTCCCGGTCCACCAAGCGACCGTCGATGACCTGCATCGAGAAGGTCCGGGACTTGGAGCGGCCCGCCCGGCGGGCGGCCATCACCGCGCCATCGTCGGCACAGTCGGCGCACAACATCCGCGTCGCCACCAGTTCGCCACGCTGCATCAGTTCGAGACTCACCGCGTCCCTGGCGTCGAGCAGGCCCTCGCACGCGTGACACCACATCTGCCGACCGGCTTGGTGGCGGAGCATCGAGCCAATCAGCGCACGTTCAATCAGTTGATCAGGCATAGGTTTCTTGTCAGTTCTACAGGTTTCGTTTCGGGGGGAGATTCACTTCGGTATCCAGCGCTTGCGGCCGGCAATGATGTCCCAGTAATCCTGCGACGCTGGAGCGACCGGCCCCAGCGACAGCGGCTTGTCGGACTTCCGGGTGACTGGCTTCTGTGTCCGTGCCGGAACCAGCGTCGGCTTTGCGCGTAGGCTGCCCTTGGAGACGTTTTCCAGATGCGGGGGTGTCCCGCTATCCCCGCGCCGCCAGCAGAGGTTGGAGAAGCGGATGCCTCCCACGGTGTCCCAACGGCCATGCACGGTCGTTCCCTTGGCCCCGAACAACACCCAGCGCGAGGGGGCAAGCCCCTTCACGAACTCAGGTCCGTGGATGTGCGTCAGCCACGCCGCCGCCCGGGCGTCGCTCATCGGCCCCTCGGGCAACTGGTGCCCGCGCTCCTGCGCTTCGGCCACAGCCTCACGCCAGTCGAACCACGTGCCGTTCTGGAAGAGCACCGCCGCCGCACTGCCTTCGTCGGCGATCCGCGCACGTCGGGTCACGGGGAAGGGGTGACGCAGCTCCCGGCACACACCACCCACCGACGCGATGCGGAAGTGGATCACGCGCTCTCCCCGGGTTTCCTTCGCCAGTCGGGCGATCTCGCCCAGGTCATCGGTCTTGCGGTATCGGACCTGCCCGCGCGAGCGCCACGCGATGCCCGCACCGTGCGGGTTGGCTTGCGCGCACGCTTCGAGGATCGAGCGGGGAACGGTCACTCCTTCAGGAACAATCAGGATCACACACATAGGGTCTTCAGGATTCAGGGGGGTTCGTCAGATCAGGGATCAGAGGTTCGCGGCGGGGTAACGGGTCTCGAACTGCTCGGCCGCCTGCAGCGCCGCGCGGCGGTACGTTCCGAACTCGGCGTGCAGGTCACCGAAGAGGCCCAGCGCCTTGTCCTGGCACCCGGTCGCGTCGCACCACCCCAGGATGCGCCACAGGCGGCGCACGGCCTCCGGGGCGGTGGTGGAGCGGTTCTTCTTGGTGGACTTGGTGAACTTGCCGAACGTGCGGGTCACGGCGGCGCGGCGGATCAGGCCAATCGCAGTGGCCAAGTGGTGGAGGACCTTGAACTCGTCGAGCGTGCCGGCGAACGCCCTGAACTCAACCGCCCCCGCCTCGCCGAGGAACGCCTTGCGCAGGTTGATCATCCCCCGGCCGCACTGGGTGGCGATGCTGGTCGCCTGTTCCCGGGTCAGGCCCGGGCGGTTCAGTTGGAGCAGGAAGCCTTCGACCTCCTGACGGAGGACGTGCGAGTAGTTGTTCTGGTGCCGCCCCTTGCCGGTCTGGGCGTAGATGGCCCAAGCGTTCTGGTGGGCGATGTGACAGAGGGCGCGCAGGAACTTGGCGACCTCAGGGACGTCGGAGGCGCCGGTCGCGCTCTTGATGCCCACGGTGATGTGGAGCCCACAGGAATCGTTGACCTTGCCGCCGATCCGGTTGATCCACGACACCATCGATCGCAGGTTCGCCAGCCCCGCGCTGCCCTTGAGGATCGGGGAGACGAATTCGCAGGCAACGTACCCGGCATCACACCGGATCGAGCCATCGAGGTCGGCCCGCCACGTCGCGGAATTGACGACGTGCGCCGGGGCCAGTCGGGGAGCTTGGAGGCGTTGTCCCCCCACCATCGCGTGGGTGACCGTCGCTCCTGCGTGGTAGCGGCCCACGGTCACTTGGGCGGCGGCGGGGATCATGGTCTCGATTTCAACTCCGAAGCAGATGGCCTCGGCGGCTGTGTCCATTGGTTTTGCTGCGCTCTTCATGTTCGTGCTCAGTGCTTTGCGGTTTTGGATGTGTTCCAAATACGCTGCCAGTGTAATACGCTGACAGCGTATCAGGAAGCCGCCAAATGGCGTGACGGTTAGTTTGAATCCGGCCTCATCCCCGCGTCCGCGCTGCCTTCATGGGCGCTCTCGCCCCCGTGACGGCGCTTGGCTTCACGAACCTTGGTCAGTTCGGCGAGCATCGTGGGCGTGCTCAGGTTCCAGTTCGCCACGTCCTCGTCGGTGGACGCGGCGTAGATCGCGTTGACGCAAACGTTGAAGATGTCCCCGCCGGACAGGCCCTTGGACGCCTTGGCCAGCGCATCCAGGTCGGCCGTCACCCGGTCACGCCGGGGCAGGTGCGCCTCGAAGAGCTTCCGGCGCATCGCCCGGTCGGGCAGCTTGAACTCGATGTGACGGGCGATCCGCCGCAGCAGGGCCTCGTCGTAGTTGCCGAACAGGTTGGTCGTCATGATCACCACGCCGTCGAACCGGTCCAGGCACTGCATCAGGACGTTGCGGTTCTGGTTGATCGAGGTGGCGCACGACTGGTCCATGCTCACCCGGCGGGACAACAGGCTGTCGGCCTCGTCGAAGAAGAGGACCGCGCCCAGTTCGGCGGCGCGGGCGAAGGCCCGAGCGATGTGCTTGGCTGTGTCGCCGATGTATTTCGAGATCACCGCCGAGTAGTCGATCTGGTAGAGGGGGCGGCCCAGGCGGTGGGCGATGGCAAGGGCAGCCCGGGTTTTGCCCGTCCCGGGCTTGCCGTAGAAGTTCAGGATACAGCGTCCGGCGAGCGGTTGGATGGAGGAGAGCCCCCACACCGCATCGAGGTCAGCTCGCCGCTCAATCGCCCGCAGGCCGGCGAGCAAATCGGCCTTGGCCTCTGGATGGAGGACCAACAGGTCCAGCGAGTGGCGGGCCTCGGGCTGGACGGTCACGCCCAGGTCGGGCTGCGCCGCCGGATCCTCGGTGCGCCGGCGACGGCGCGGGTTGCGGTGGTCATCGGTCGCCACCGCGTCGGGGGGCAGAACGTACATCATGTTCTCGGGCATCTGGCCTTCGGGCATTTCAGGCATCGGGTTTGCGGGCATAGGTGTCTCTTGTTTCGGGGTTACTTCTGGTTCTTGGTTTGCGCGACGGTCCAATCGAACTCGCCCTGAACGCGCGGACTCAGGGCTTCAAACTCGGTGAGGAAGAATTCCTGCTTGGTGCGGCCCTTCTTGCGGCCTCTGGCCGTGTGACAGTCGAAGGTGTAGTCGGGCAGGGGCAGGTTCTCGGGATTCTTGCGGGCCTCGGCCACGGCCTTCGTCAGCGCCTTGGCGTCGATCATCTCCCGGTCGTACACGAAATTCTGCAGGTGGTCGGCGTCGCGGCTCTTCTTGGCTGCGCACAGGACGATCACCGCCTTGGAGAGGAAGATGCGGCTGCGGGTCAGCTTGCCCTCATCCGTCAGCACCATCCACGAATCGAACAGCGCCTTGACCTCCTGCGTCACGATCCCGGCGCAGTCCTCAGCCGAGATCGTCAGGAGGCGTTTCCAGCAGTAACGGGCGTAGCCGCTCTCGAACATCTCGATGGCCATGTACCCGGCCAGCGCCGTGTCGGCGCGGCGGATCGCCTTTTGAAGACAGGAGGCAACCTCCAGCAGGGAGTAGCCTCGGTGGGTGAAGAGTTTCATTCGGTGGTAGGTTTTTGGGGGTTCACTGACCGACAACCACCCACAGCAGATCGCTGCCGTGGCGGTTGATCGGGAAGCTGGTCGTTTCGACGTACATATAGCCGCGCCCACACTGGACAGGATTTGAGGTCACGGTGGGCTCGTCCTTCAGGTCGGGGAAATACACCCGGTCGCCGACCTTGAGGTTTCGCAAGGGGCGCTGGCTCACAACCCTGCCGTTTATCGTCTGCACGCTGAGTTTCATGGTGGCCTCGGGGTGGGTTAGCTGCGGCTCTGGCGGCTCTGGACAACGGTGATCTGGTACTCGCTGCCATCCTGCAGGCGGAGCACGAACCCATTGTCGCTGGTCAGCACCCCGGCGTCCTCGAAGCTGTTCAGTCCGTCCACGGGGAGAATCTCCTGCGCCACATCTTCGTTCAGGATGCTGATCATTTTCGCGGTCACTCGCTTTGCGTTCATGTGTCTTGCTTGTTGCTGTGTTCTGGTTCCGAACTACGGGAGGAGGATAATACGCTGACAGCGTAACGATAAGGCGCCATCTGGCGCAGACTGAAGATTGAAGGGGGGATCATGGCCGGCCCGGATCACCTCATGGGCAGCCGTTCAGCCGCGCGTAGGATTCGTTTTACGGCCGTCGAGCGCCGGGCGAGGCCTCGGACTGCCAGCCTGGCCGTGAACCACTTGGAAACGCCGCCAAACGGCAGGCTATGGTGATACCTGCCGCTTGAGCTCAGAACCCGGTCCTCTGCGGCCGCGCCGTGGCGCCACACCGGTTTTAACCGTGGTGCCGCCTCTCGCCCAGCCCTCCACCCACCGCAACTGGAAAGTCCCCTCACCAACGTTCCAAGAACCCATCGTGCGCGGTGGTCGCCGGAGGGTCAAACCGACGCTTGACGCCGAGCCTGGCCCCGCGGAAGGTCCGTGCAGTACACAGCACGGATGCTCATGAAATCATCCGCCAACCATGGCGGTTGTTCCTGCCCAGCGTCATCCCTGGACGGGTCGGGTCGCCGAGCGACGTGGGCGGTTAGGCGCTACACCAGTGGGGACGCTGACTGCCCCCTGCTCGCAACTCCCAGGCTCCTGCCGCGGGGACCATCACTCTCCGCTCGAGGGGGAACCGGCTCAAGCCAGTTCCAGGAATGCGATCGCCGACGTGTTGCGCTTTGTCAGGTTCCCTGCCCTGCGCAGGCTGCTCGTCAGGTTAGGCTCCCCGCAGGGCACTTGACAGCCCGTAACACCAACGTCACGAAGGCCTTCATGACCCGCGAACTGGTGACCCGACGACGACGCCAGCCTACCTCCAGACCCCGCGTTCGCCCGCAACCCAGTTGCGGATATTAATACTGTTCGGCAGCGACATGAAGCCCATCATCCGGAAAGTCATTTGGACCTCGGTTCTCATGACCGCACTGCTCGCCGCCACCGGCGGCGCATATCTCCGCAGTCGTCCCGTGGGGTTGTTCCAAGCCGGACCGATAGTCGGCTATCATGATGCCCGAGATGTTCTGCGCTTTTCGGCTGGCCGGGTGACTTTGGAGACATGTTGCGGCGATTCCCAGCTTGGCGCTTACCATCAAGCCAATGGGTCGTGGGTGTGGGACTACGAGACCGCCCGGTACACTGTCTCCCCGGGACTCACGTGCCTGACGTGCCGGGATATCGCTGATAGTAACTCCGTGTTCACGCTGGGTCGGCGCTTGTCTGCGCCGCCGGAAGATGGTCATGGACTGGACTGACCACAACTGGAAGCCGAACCACTCGGTGGAGGCGAACCACCGCCCCGCTGCTCCGCCCAGCGTGTGCCGGCAGTTCGGGTCGCCTTCCTCCGCGCGACGGTCCTTCCCGGCGGCGGTCGCTCACCTGATTCGTTCGGCAGGTGCATGACTTTCGTGGACATTCATCGAAGGGTTGCGCGGCTCATGGCTCTGGCAGCCGTAATCCCTATCGTTCTGGGCATCGTCGTCCTTTGGCTTGGCCGGGAGGAGGAGTTGGACGTCTCGTTGATGGCCGTCTCTTCCGTGGGGCGTTTTGGCACTGCGGTAATCGTCATCAGCAATTCTACCCATCGTGCGGTTTCTGGATTCGTGGGACGTCCAGAGGTTGCGACCGACGGCTCATGGTCGACGTGGTGGGACCTCTTCGGTCCACGATATGATTTGTTCGACTCGCTTGCTCCTGGCCAGAAGACGAACATTCAAATAGCTGTCCCGCGAGGCGGCATCTCCTATCGTGTTCCAGTCGTATGGAGTGAGGCGAGAATGGGGCCATTTACTTCTCTCCGCCTGAGGGCTGAGTCGAGCATTCGCAGGTTGACAACACCCGGAGGGTTTCAAGGTTTTACCGATCCGGCCGTCCCAGTCCACACCAACTACGCGAGTATTGCCGAGGCAGCCGCCGCCGAACCAGTCGCTCCACACGAACCGCCGCCCCGCGCTTCCGTTTCGAATGCCCCTGTTGATCGAACGCTCGATTCGCTGCCAGCGCCCGGTGCAGGCGGCGGTCGGTGAGCTTTTCGTTGGGCGCGAGCATGAACAGATTCCGCATTGATGACTCGTTCGGCATCGACTCCGTCGCGTTTGCCTTCGTTGGCGAGGTTGTCGAGGGGAGTGCAGCGGCTGGCATGACGTTCAGGGTGCCGGAGGCAGGACATTGGTGGCCCATGAGAGTGAAGGCTGTCGAGTTCGTTCGGCTCGCGGGAGGCAAGGAGAAGATTGGCCTTGTCGTTGAGGACGACCGGTATCTGCGCGGCTTCGGAGTCGGCTGGACGGCGGAGTTGCTTGCACCAGGAGAGACCCGATGACAAAGCCCAACAAGCCGGATGCAGAAAACCCCGCGAGAGCGTCGCGGTTGGCAATCGGTGGCCACTGGCGCGGGGTCTCTGATCCGGGTCGTTAGGCCACTTCGGCATGGGAACACTAAAGCCAGTATTGATGAGTGTCGCCATCTTGATTTTGGTTGGTATCGCATGGTTCGCATTTACTGCACCTGCACAGATGACGGCGCGACGAGATAGTGAGGTGATGCGCTTGTTTACCGACAGAGAGTTTCACGGATGGCAGATTGCGTGGGTCCTGCTTGGGATCGCATCGGCTAGTGTTGCGGCATTTCTAATCGTCAGACTATGCCGGCTCATATCTACTCATCACAAATGACGTGGCCTAACACCAAGCGAATTGAGCGAACGCGCTAAATCCGGGCCAGGTCGCCCCCGCTGCCACCTCCCGATCCACTGCCCTCTGCCGGCGGCTTAGATGTCCACCTTCTGACGGCGCTCGACTTGGATTCGCACCTGGTCCTGGGATTGGTACTCGCTGATGGCGATGTGCGCCTTCCACTTGCTCTTAAGGTAACGCTTCTCGGCCTCGATCCGCTCAGGCGACCGGAACCGCGAGTTTCCGCCCAGGTTCTTGTCCCGCGCCTGCAGGAAGCAGAACCGCGACTCGTGCCACAGGATGCGGTTGAGGAGCAGCTCGGAGAGGCAGCAGTCGATGTCGCACTTGAACCGGAGCAACTCGTCCCACCGGACCTCCTTCCCCACTACGCCGAGCACCCCGCCGCACCAGTGGACGACGGAGAAGGGATCGTTGCGCTGGAGCACACGCGGGTCCGGTCGCTGGTTCCACCCAAAAAGCCGCGCCCCGGCACCCTTCGCCGACCACGCCGTGTTCTCGACCATCGCCTCCGTCTGGACCGGCGACAGCGCGCGGTTCAGCAGGCCCGCCAGCGTGCGGCACGCGCTGACGTCGTCGTCGTACATCACGACCACCTCTTCCTCGAAGCGCCGAACGATCCAGTTGCGCACCGGGCTGATGCCGCGCAGCTCAGGCGGGATCGCCACCAGTTGGAGCCCGTACCCGGCCGCCCGGTACGCCTCCAGTTCGTCCTGCGGAACCACCAGCGTCGCGTGCGGCACCAGGCGGTGCGTCACGACGCGGTTGGCTCGCCCCCGGCTCATGATCACGTGGCGGATCGACATGTTGACCAGATCAAGCTCCTCATTCATGGCTTGGGTGAGTATTCCCCACACCAGTCCTCCTCCATCGTGACAGTCGGCTGGTCGAAGTCGTCCGGCGTTCCCTCAGGGCGAATCTGGCGCGGCGGGTATCGGTGGCAGATTCCCAAGTGGTAGCCTTCCCATCTGGCGTGGAAGTCTTCGCAGAATCGGCAGGTGCCGCAGCGGGGGCCGTCTATCGGTTTCGGTGTCCAGGATGTGCTCATTGCTCTGGATCTGGTTTTCGCGTCCTGGGCCGCGCGCGGCGCTCAGGTCGGCGGGTTTCGGTTTCGGAAGAAACGGGTGGGTCGGCATCGGGTTCGAGGATCCGGAGCAGACGTTTGCCGTCGAGCACGCGGCCGACACCGATCTTCGGCGTCCGGCGGGAGATCGAGTAATTGACGCGCCCCACCTTCAGCAACTGCAGCACGCGCAGCCAGTCGCGCAGGTCCCGGAACATGAAGCACAGGTAGTCGTAGTGCTCGAAGGCCTGCAGTTCCATCCGCGGGATCGTCTCCAGGTCTTCGACAAGCTCGGTGGGGCTCAGCAGCTTGGCGACCTCCTCCTCGGTGAACCCGGCAAGCTGCACGTCATGGCCGACACCCTGCAACTCCCGCAGCAGGCCCCCGAGGGCGTCCTCGTCCAGTTCAGCCAGCTCGGACAGGCGGTTGTCGGCGATCAGATCGGCCAGTTCCTCCTCGTCGCTGGCGTACTCCTGAACGTCCACGGGCACCTGGTCGAACCCCAGGAGCAGGGCGGCTTCCAGGCGTCCGTGCCCCCGAACCACCAGCCCGCTGCGTTTGCTCACCGTCAATGGTGCACGCCAGCCGGCTTGCTCCAATATCCCGGCCAGCAGGGCGACCTGGGCGGCACTGTGCCGGTTTGGGTTCCTCGGGTTGGGCTTAAGAACCTTGGGATCAACCAGTTCAGTGTAGGTGCAATGGACCTTCATGGGGGCGTTTTGGCTGCGTTTTTCAGCCCTCTGGGACGTGTGATTTCATGGGGCACAACTTTTGCCCCATCGCTGTGCGAACCCTGGGCTGCTGGACCTGCTGGGGGGCGTCACACACGGAAAAAGATTCCTTACCACGCGGGGGATACGCGCTGCGTTTCGCTGGCACCTGCGAGCGGGGACGGACGAGGGCTTCGGCGGTTCTGGGCGCACCTGGGTGCTTTGCCCGGGGAAGTGCTTTCGGATCCAGGTGATGCCGTGGACTTGGGCCCGAACCAAGCCACGCAGGGCAGGGGAGTACGGAAGGAAATCCCGGGCCGTGGCCTCAAGACCGCATGGCCCCGCGAACGGAAGCCGTGTACGGGAAGGAGCCGCCGGTGACGAGCTCGTCAATGCGCCCGAGGCCACCGCCCGGCCGGGAATGTGGTCAGGCGTCGCGTCGCCCAAGGTCCGGTCGAACGCGGAGTGGTCGAAGCCTTCGGTGGCCGGGGTACCGGTACGGCCGGCGTCCGGCCGGTCATTTCGAGTAGAACCCTCTGGGAACCGGAGCAGTACCGATCGTGGGAGACAAAACCGGCAGCGACCCCGAGGTGGACGTCTGCACCCCCGCCGGTTGTGCTAGTTTTTGTGCTAGTTTCAGGGTCAGTCTGCCCACCCCTTGTCAGTGCTGAGTCCGAACGACCAAAATGCAGATCCGATCAATAAACACGCGGGTGAAATCGATGCCAGACGCAACCAAGAAGAACCCTCCTAAACCTCAAAAAAGCAAATCCTAAGTCCATCGTGTCTGCCAATTCCACCACGCGCCCCACCGGTGCCGAGCGATCCAACACAATTACGCGCGACCTGTAAACACTCCAAGGCAAGCCCGGGAGGGCCCAGGTGCCCCTGAGGCCGCATTCCCGGGGGTCTGGAGCGATGTTCGGAAGCCTTGATGAGGGGGACGACGCTCACGCTTCAGGGCCATGAACCGGTGAGGCGCGCGGGCTTCAGCCCTCATGCTTCTCGAGAATTCACTCATGCGGCCCTCGAGGTTGGCGTTTCCCTCGAGACATCGTGGCGCAGCGTTGGCACAAGCTGCGGATGCGCAAGCATCCTCGTCCTTCCTAACCGGCCCGATTGATGAGGTGATGCCACCCGCCCATGCGAGTTGGTCCAACGTGCGCCGGAGCGCTTACTCGCGCAGCACCCGATAGAACCGGGCGGTTTCGTTGACGGCTCGGCCGAAGTCTATCGTCCCCGCACCGGAACCATCCAGCGCGAGGGTGTGCACCCGCGTCCAGGGGCCTTCGACCGCCTTGGCGGTTTCCACCGCGACGCTCGTGTTCGCCACGCCGCGCAGGCTCAGGCTCAGGCCCGATTCCGTGCGGACGATGCCCATGGTCAAGCCGGGTTCGACCGTTGCCAATGCGAGGACGCGTTCCCGACCGCTGAGGTCGGTCTCCAGCAACCGGTAGGTCAGGCCCGGGATCGCCGGGGCGTCGGCATCCACCAGGCCGTAGGTTTGCGGGCGGCCGTTCCAGCCCGCGGCCGGAATTATCTGTGCCGTTAGCCGCGTCCAACCGCCGTCCGCCGTGGAGCGATCCACCCGGAAGCCGAGGACGTTGTTCTCCACCAGCGTGCCCCAGGCCAGTTGCACGGCGCCGTTGGCGGTCGAGGCGACGTTGAAGTATGCCAGCCGCGCCGCCGTGGGTGGCGAGGTTACAGTGACCAGGTAGTCCTCCACCTCGCCGTCTGGCGCGAGCCCCGTTGGACTCAATCCGCCCGCGCTGCTGACACGGAAGCGCGCGCCCAGCGGCACTCCCATGATCGCACCATCTGGAACGGTCAGCGTCAGGTTTTGTATACCGGGTGCCGCAAAGACGAGAGTGTAGGTCTCTCCCGCGTCGTTCAGCGTGCCGTTGTTGTTCCAGTCAATGAACGCGTTTACGGTGCCGGGCGCACCCGTGACGGTGATCGGAATGCTGACACTCGCGCCGCGCGTGACCGGGCCGGACAGCGCGACCCCGTCTTCGTCGTCCACCGCCGGCGCTGTCACTGCGTCGTCGCCGGTCGCGGTGGCCGAAGGTTGTCCGTACACTTCCGAATCCAGGGACACCCCCAGGCGCAGCCAACTGACGAGCGTACTGTGCCGCGGTCCGTCCTGGCTCCCCAGGGTCGGATACGGCGGCGAGGGCAGGTCGCCCCAGTCCAGGTTCGCGCTCGCCTCCAGCAAGGAAGCGCCGTCGCTCTCTCGGCCCAGGTTGTCCACGCTCGTGATGCGCACCGGATAGCCGTGCCCGATGAGCGGGTCCGTCATGGGTTCGATCACGCCGGGACGGTCGGCGGCAGGCGGGCCGGACTGCGACCGTACCACGGGGTTGCGGTTCCCGACGAGCAGGTCGGTCGCGGTGTAGCTCAGCGCGAACCGGTCCAGTTCCACGGGCGTGGCGATGCCGTCGAGATACACGCGGTAGGCGGTCAGCAGGTTGTTCGCATGCGGGTCCGCGCCTTTCGGTGGTTGCCAGGTGAAGGTCAACCCGTTGCTGTCGTAGGTGGCCGCAAGGTCCTGCACCTCGCGCACGCGGTCCACCGACGCCTGTGCGGACTGCGACCGCACCACCGGGTTGAATTGCCCCAGCGCGTCCTCGGCGACGACCGCCACGAAATAGACGCCGTACGGTACCAAGCCCGCGATGGTGCACCGCTTCGTTTCCGCCGGCACATACGTCACCGGCGAAAGCGCCGAGACGTCGTCATAGTAGTTGGAGGTTGGGCCGAGATAGACGCGGTAACGCACGATGTCCTTCTGGCCGATGTCGTTGTAGGCCGTCCAGTCGAGGTCCAACGCGCTGAACGAGTCCACGGAATCGCGCCCGGTGAAACCGCAGCCCAGACATGTCACTGGCGCGGGCACTTCCGGCGTGCTTACCACAGTGCTGACTTCGCGCGACAGGGCCTCCTTGAGCGGTGGCGTGGGCTCGTCGCCGACGAACACCGAGAACTCGCGGGATATCACCTCGCGGGCGATCACGTAGGCGGCGGCGTAGTTGACCTCCGGATCGAATCCCTCCAGCGCGTCCACCGGCACCACGGCAAAGAAGTGATCCTGCCACGCCGGGAGGTCGGTGAGCGTGACCGACAACGTTTCGCCGGGGACGACGAGGTGAGGCGTCAGGCCGGCGATACTTGTGAAGGGCCGATTGGACCGGTAGATGCCGTAGCGCGCCACGTCACGCTCCGCCCACTGGTTGTAGCCGACCCAGGACAGCGCCACCGTCTCGCCTGCTGGTGTGGGGATGGCGGACAGGCTGGTGACGCGGGCGGGCACGGCGGGCGTGGTGACGACGATGCTGACTTCGCGCGACACGGCCTGTTTCCAGGGCGGGTCTGGCTCGTCGCCGACGAACACCGAGAACTCTCGGGACACCACTTCGCGGGCGATCACGTAGGCGGCGGCGTAGTTGACCTGCGGATCGAATCCGTCCAGGGCGTCCACCGCCACCACGGCGAAGAAGTGATCCTGCCACGCCGGAAGGTCGGTGAGCGTGACCGACAACGTTTCGCCGGGGACGACGAGGTGAGGTGTCAGGGCGGCAACGCTCGTGAAGGGCCGGGGTGACCAGTAAATGGCGTAACGCGCCACGTCACTCTCCGCCCACTGGTTGTAGCCGACCCAGGAGAGCGTGACCGTTTCACCGGTGGGCGTCGGTGCGACCGCCAACGGCGACACGCGTGCCGGGACGGCGGGAGTGGTGACAACGATGCTCAACTCTCGGGAAACCGCCTGCTTCCACGGTGGCTCCGGCTCCTCGCCGACGAACACCGAGAACTCGCGGGAGACGATCTCCTTGTATTCGGGCGTCTGTACCCCGCCGACGTGGATGGCGTACTCGCGCGAGATGACCTGCGGGAACCAGTCGGTCTCAATCGGCTGGGCCTGGGCTGTGCGACCGGACAGCAGACACAAAGTCGCAAAGGCGACCGCGCACAGCCGCGAGGTCTTGGAGTGCGCCAAGCCTCTGGCGCTTTTCGGGCTTGGCACGTCTCTCGAAAGCGGCGGAGGACCGCCGCACTCCAAGACGCCCGCGCGCCTCCGAGGCCCCGCTACTCGTTCACGGCGGCGCGGTAGGTCTGCCGGCCCAAGGTGTCGCCGCACGAGTGATGTGGTGGGGAAGAAGATTCCCAGTCCCCATCGGCCCGGTGGGCCCAGGCTTTGTGGTTGTAAGGTTCTCATGGCAGGAAGCTGTGCGGACGGCTACCGACGAGCTGCCATGGAATCAGGGACGGACCACTTTGACCTGAATGGCGGAATAACCGTCTTGCACTGGAACGTTGGCGGTCCAGCGAAGTACGAGGGGGTCTTCGCTGACAACGGTGGTGACGCTGGCGTCGGCCTGAGTGAAGTTGCCATTGGAGCGCGGCGTCGCGCGGACGGTGACGACCGATGCCTGCTCCACGTTCGTCGTCTCGACCACAACTGTCGTGCTGCTCACCCGTGGCAGGACCACGTCGGCTCCAATGGCACCGAAACCTGCCCTCGGGTCTGCCGATGCCGTGTTACCGCCCACCGAGACCACTCGGACGGTTGGCCCATCCACAGGTACCCAGATGAGCGGGGTGGCTCCCGGTGGCAGGGTCACCACGCTTGGGTCGGGAGTGAGTTGGAGACTGCTAGTGTTAGCAGCACGCTCAACGCGGATTCGGCCAAGGCTGCCAGGAGAGGCCCCCGCGCCCGCGAGACTCTCAACGACCCCGTTGCCAACCAAGGTGTCAGCAACCAATCGAATTCCACCGCCACTTCCCGCTCCCCCTGCATTCTGATAATAACCACCACCTCCGTTGTTTGCGCCCCCATTCGCATGGATGCTTCCCGATATCGACAGATTCTGGGATGCAGCGATCAGAATAGCGCCAGCTCCTGCACCACCACCGAATCTGTTACTGTCTCGTGCGCCAGCTCCACCAGAGCCACCGATCAGGGGAATCAAGGAAGGGTTTCCATACACTTGACTTCCCGGATAGGCCGGGGCTCCCGAGTAGGCGGGAAATGCGTAGCTCCCGCCTTCACCGTAGATGCCGCCTATCCACTCTCGTGCACGTATGCGACCACCGCCCGGCCCAAACCCGGAACCATCTTCGGCTCCGGTCGCATAATACCCGGCTCCGCCCCGGAAGCCCCCCGGCCCAGGCTCCGCCAACCACGGCGCGGGTAAGCCCTCCTGCCCATCCAAACTCACTGTGCCATTGATCGTCACATCCCCTTGCACCAACCACACCACTGGCGCGCGGCTGGCGTGGTTCTTGAAGGTCACGGTCGCCCCGGCCTGAACGGTCACGCTGGAGTACTTGAACACCACCGCCCATTTGCTGGCGTCGTAGATACCTTTGCCAGCGTTGGCGGAGTTGTTGGCATCCCAGCTCCCGGTGACGGCTTGGCTGAGGTCGATGACCGTGTCGCTGGTGATCGTCAGCGCGCCATCTGAACCGTCGGACGGGATGTCCAGAGCGGCCATTGAAACCTCCATGCTCATCGCGGCCACGACAGCACAGGTCAGCAGGCGGATCGTTGTCTTCATACTTCAGTTCAAAGCAATCCGGCGACAGGCGTGACACAGAAAGCAGAGCACCCGACTCCGGTTCGGGGGGGACGGGTGACAATAGAGTGACAGGTTCGCTGTTGATCCCTCCCCTTTTCGATAGGGTGACACGTTCGCTGTTGGTCCCTCCTCTTTTCGTGTGTTTCGTGGGCCATCCCCTCGCTGACGGTCACCGTGCGGAGTGCCCGCTAAACACGCCAAACACGCGAAAGGGGAAGCCAGCCCGCCGAGGGGGAGCTAACGCAAAACGGACATCAAGAGCTGGAGCGAGACGGGTTAGGGTCTGGGGACCGTTTGCTGGGTCGGCGACACCGGACGCGCCCCGCGGTCGGCAGCCCACCACCGTCCCCAGCGGTTCCAGGCGTCGCCGGCTGTCTTGGTCGCCAACTGCTGGCGCAGCTCGGCGAGCGCGAGGAGCGGGGTCCTGACGCGCGGTTGAGCGTCCGGCGCCTCGAGACCGCTGAGGGCGTCGGCCAACTGGTCCAACCACGCGGGGGCTGGACCCCCGGGCAGCGGAGTGTCCCAAAACCGGACCGCTTCATTCTCGCCGACCGTCATCAAGCGCTGACCATCGGCCTGGAACTCGGCGTGGATCAAACGCCCGGGGTGACGAAGCGGATCACCGATCGGAAATCCGGTTCGGACCTCCCAGATGCGGGCGGTCTTGTCCCAGGACGCCGTGGCCAGGCGTTGTCCTTCCGGGCTGAAGGCCAACGCGATCACCGCGGCGTCATGCCGCAAGGGACCGGTCATCGGGCGGCCCGTGGAGGCGTCCCACAACTGCGCCGCCCCGCCGTAGGTACCGGTCGCCAGCACCCGGCCATCCGGGCTGAACACAACCCGGATCGCTTCGGAATCGTGCGCCAGGGGCGGACAGAGCGGACGCCCGCCGGGGAACTCAGCCAACACAGTGGTCCGATCCAGGGCCGCCGTCGCAAGCCGCTTGCCGTCAGGGCTCAGGCGGCACTGGGTCACGGGGGCCTGATGCCTGAAAAGTGTCTGGGTATTGGTGGTGCCGCCAGTCCAGGACCATACCCGCACCACCCCCTCGCCGCCGCCGATCAGCAGGCTTTGGCCGTCGGGGGTAAAGACCGCATCGTACACCAAGGGGCCACCGAGGCTCGGCGTGTTTGGAGGCGGCAGGGTATTGAGCAACTTGCCGTCCGGAACGTCCCAAACGCGGATGAGGCTGCCATCGGTCACGGTGAGCACGAACCGGTTCGACCAGTCGAACCCTGCCAGCCATACCGAGCTCTCGTGATCGAGCGGCGGCGCCAGCGGTTGCCCGGTCCGAGTGTCCCAGAGGCGAGCGGTGCCGTCATGCGACACGGTGGCCAGAAACCGTCCGTCCGGGCTGAAGGTGGTCCGTCGCACTCCTTTTCCGTGCTCGAGCAGTGGGGTCAGCAGAGCCCCTGTCGCGGGATCGGCAATGAACGTTTGCCCGGCCTCCGATCCCACCGCGACGCGCGAGCCGGATCGATCCAGACTGACATGTCCGGCAGGAACAGGCAGGTCGAGCCGCTGGGGACTTACGTTGCCCGGGCGGACGTCCCAGAGCGCCGCGAATCCATCGCTGCTCGCCGAGGCCACCGTGTTCCCGTCCGGACTGAACACCGCCCGCATCACGAACGAGCGGTGGCGCATCGGCTCGCTGCCCGGTGCGCCGGTGCTGGCGTCCCACAAGCGGGCTGTCCCGTCATCGCAGCCCGTCAGCAACCGCCGTCCGTCCGGGCTGAATCGGACGGAACCAACCTCCCGTCCACACATGATGGGCGCGGTGAGTGGTTGACCGGATCGTCCGTCCCAGACGCGCGCTGTGCCGTCGGCGGAGGCGGTGGCGACACGCGCCCCGTGGGGACTGAAGGCTGCGTCGTGAACGGCTCCGGCATGCCTCAGGGGTTCACCGAGGGGCGTAAGGCTCGAGACCTCCCACAGCCGGGCCGTACCGTCCTTCGAGGCGGTGAGGAGGCACTCGCCGTCCGGGCTGAAGGCCACGGCTCTGACCGCGTCCGTGTGCAGTCGCATCACACCCAGGTCCTTTCCCGAGGACGCGTCCCAGAGACGGACCTCTGCGCCGGCCGTGGCCAGGCGAGTTCCGTCCGGACTGAACGCACCAGTCAGCACGGGCGCGGTGTGTCCAACCAGACGGCACAGAGGCTCGCCCGTGCGGGGGTTGCTGACCCGGGCCGTCCGGTCGGACGAGAAAGTCGCCACTCGATGACTGTCCGGGCTGAAGACCACCCGGTGGACGGCCGCGGTGTGAGTGATGGTGGCCAACCGAGCGCCACTGGGAAACTCGTACACGCACGCCGTGCCGTCGCGTGATGCCGTGGCCAGCAACCGACCGTCGGGACTGAACGTAACCCACTCGACCTCGTCCGCGTGTCTCAGATCAGCCAGGACCGGCTTGCCGGTGGCAGCGTCGCTAACCCGGGCGGTTCGGTCGGCGGAGGAGGTGGCGAGGCATCGGCCATCCGGACTAAAGCACGCGGAATTGACTTCCGCTCCGTGCTGGATCGGGGCCCCGAGCAGGAGGGGGAAGTCGTGCTGACCCAGCGCCATCAGCAGGCGCGCCGCAGCCCCGGAGTCGAGGGGTTCTTCGCGCACCTGGCTGGCCAGCAGGGTGAGGGCCTCGTTGACCTTGTCCTGGGCCAGAAGTTCCTGTGTGAGTCTGGCGTTCCGATGGGCCGTGAGTTCGCGGTTGACGGCCAGGGCGCGCTCGGCCCGACGCAACTGCCCGTGGGTGGCGAGGAAACCGCCGGCGAGGGCCACCGTCAGAAGCGCGATCAGCCCCGCGACCACGGGGTTCCTTTGCACCCACTTCACACCACGCTGCCAGGACGTGGCGGGTCGGGCCAGGATCGGCTCACGGCGCTGCCAGCGCGCCAGGTCATCGGCCAGGCTCTCGGCCGTCGGATAACGCCGCGCCGGGACCTTTTCGAGGCACTTCAGACACAGGGTCTCGAGGTCGCGATCCAGCTCCGGGTTCAACGTGCCTGGCCGCTTCGGTTCGGTCTCGACCACCTGGCGGATGACGCTCAGCGCCGTGTCCCCCTCGAACGGCGGCCGTCCGGCCAGGAGTTCGTACAGAATCACTCCCAGGCTGAATACGTCCGACGAGGTCGTGACCTCCCTCGCGAGTCCCCGGGCTTGTTCGGGAGACATGTAGCGGGGCGAACCGAGCAAAGCCTCGGTCTGCGTCAGCCGGGTATTTTCGTTCAGGAACTTGGCCAGTCCGAAATCCGCCACGTACGGCTGGCCGGCATGGTCGAGCAGGATGTTGGCCGGCTTGAGATCGCGGTGCAGGATGCCCCGCTGGTGGGCGTGATGCACCGCCCGGGCCACCTCCTCGAGCAACCGCGCAACCGCCTCCAGCCGTGTCCGCTCCTTCCGACCGGTCGCAGCCGCCAGTCCCCACCGACCCGCCTCGATCTGGTCCTGCAGGCTCCCTTCCTCGACCAGCTTCATCGTGTAGTAGTGCTGGCCGCGGTGCTCGTTGGCCTCGTAGATCGGCAAAATGCGCGGATGATCCAGGCTCGTGGCGGCTTCGATCTCCGCATGGAACCGGCGCACAGCCTCGGGCGACCGCAGACAATCGGCCCTGAGCATTTTCAACGCGACGACGCGCCCGGTCGTGGCCTGACGTGCCCGGTAGACAATCCCCATGCCGCCGGCACGTCCATCATCCAGCAGTTCATATTGGCCGAAGTAGCGCAACGCCGTTCCTGCCGGAGGCGGCTTGAGCGGCGGCACCTCGAACGGGCTGTCGGCCGGCTCGTGCCCATCCCCCGCCAGAGCGCAGCGCAGGCAGAGGTCAGCGGGCGCCAGGCGGGCGCCACATTTCGGGCAACGCGCAAACGACGAGTTCATCAGCAGGGATCTGGGCACACCGCCGGAAACACACCTCGACGGTACCCAGCCCGGAGAAGCACGGTCAACCGACGCTTCACACGGCCACCCATTCCTAAGGAAACTCGCGCCCCGCGTGACAGCATTCCCTCGATTTGGACTTGTCCGCTCCCCGCACCCTCCGCAACCTCCGTGCACGGCAACGGCCGGGAGTCTTGGCATGAGTGATTTTCCAGAGACCTGCTGGACCGCCATCGTCCAACGGGCGGCCCGGCACGAGGATGGGCGATGGGACGAGACGACCTCGGCCGCTCTCAATGCGCTTTGCGAGAGCTACTGGTATCCGATCTATGCTTACGCTCGGGCTTGGGGCAAGAACCATCACGAAGCCGAGGACCTGACACAGACGTTCTTTCAGGAGTTGATCGCCAACCGTTGGGTTGCCCGGGCCGATCGATCCAAGACCCGGTTCCGGACGTTCCTGCTTACCCATTTCAAGTACGTGCTTTCCAATGCCTACCGGGCGGAACAGGCCGTCAAGCGGGGGGGAGGCCTCGAACACCTCCCCTTCGACTTCGCGGGCGCGGACGAACGGTTTCACGCCTTGGTGGCGGAGGGAGAGGATCCCGGGTTGGCCTATGACCGGGCTTGGGCCGCGCAGATCGTGGACCAAACCCTGGCCCGGCTCCGGCAGGAATACGACCGATCGAACCCCCCGCTGCCATTCGATACGCTGCGGGCCTTTCTGCCTGGCGGGGCCGCTTTGACCCAGGCGTCGTATCCGGACCTGGCCACCCAACACGGGTTGTCGGTGGATGCGATCAAGCAACGGATCAGCCGCTTGAACCGGCGTTTCCGAGAATTGCTTGTCGGGGTGGTGGCGGGGACGGTTTCGGACGCAGCGCAGGTGCAGGAGGAAATCCGAAGTCTGGTGGGCGCGTTGACCGAGTAGGCGGAACGAGACGATGGGGTCGGTTTGCCACTTGCGGCGCTACGTTGTTGTTGGGGGGGCACGTTCCCCGCGGACTCCCCCCGCAGAATCTCTGGCCGGCGCGCCCTCGGGGCGAGCTGGGATGTCGGCCCCCGCTTTGTGGCGCCTGATCGACGGTGTCACACCCTCCAGCGTCGGGAGCCGGGATGGGCCGAGGAACTCCTCGATCGCTGTTTCCTGCGGACTGAAGGCCGCGCTCCTGTGAAGCCGGCGCTTCTGGGTAGGTTCACGAGTGGAGCGTCCTGGCGGCGCCGTGCCAGAGGCAAAAAACCAACCGGCGCGGCTGTGGTGCCGCGCCGGTGCAAGGCGGAATGGATTTTCGGTTTGGCTCGCTTACTTGGCTGCGGGAGCGAGGAGCCACTCGAACTTGATCGTGATGTCGTCGCCCGTCTTGATGGCGGCCATGCCCGGGATTTCCGGGGAGGGCGGCGCGACGCCGAAATCGGTCATCTTGAGTGCCTTCGTGCCGGTGAATTTCACCTTGGTGTCGTCGACGCGGTCCAAGCTGACTTCCATGTCGCAAGGCTTGGTCGTGCCGGCCACGGTGAGCTCACCCTTGACGTCGAACTTGGCGGCGCCATTGGCTGCAACGTCCCCCTTGAGGACCATCTCTTTCAACTTGTAGACGATGTCCTTGTGCTCGGCGCTCTTCAACGCTTCGAGCATGATCTCGTCCATCTTCTGCTTGCCGCTCTTCAGGGAACGGACGGGGATGCTCAGCTCGGCCTTGGGATTGACTTCCTTCGTGGTGAGACTCTTGACCGACTTCAAGGTCTTGTCCGTCATGAACTCGGGTTCGACCTCGAAGGAGCCGCGGATGATGGCGCCTTCGACCGTCCAATCGTGGATGCTCGAAGTTCCGTCCATGCTGATTTTGCATCCCGGCTTGGAGGTCAGCCGGATCCAGTTGTCCGCGGCCTGCGCGCCCGTGGTGAGGGCGAAGGCGGCTGCGGCGCTGAGGGTCCACTTGGTCAGGTTCAGTTTCATAGCGTTCTGCGCGATTGGATGAACTAGGTACCGCCGAAATTCAACGGGGTGGGGAGATCAGGCGATTTGAAACAGACTCGCGGGCAGTTCGAGCCGGGTACCCTTGAGGGCAGCCTCGTTGGCCCGGATCGCGGCGACGGTGGCCTGATAACCCTCGAGCCAGGAGGCGGCGGGCTCGCGCTTCTTTTCGAGCTCCTTCAGGGCTTCCCGAAGGGCGTCGTCATCGCCTTCGCCGTAGGCCTCGATGTGGTCCTTCACGGCGGCGGCGTGGTTGCCGGAGTTGATGAGGAAGTTCTCGAGTGAGTACTGCAGGGCGGTCTTCTCGTCGACGAGGTCCTCGCCCGTGGGGGTCTTCTTGGCCTGGGCGTCTTGCTTGGTGGCGCCTGCCTTGAGGGCAATGCCGCTTTCCTTGTAGAACGCGTCCTTCTTGGCGTACACCTCCCAGCCGAGGAGCGGAGCATCCGCTTCTTTGAACATCCAGGCGCGGCGCTCGCGCATCATGATCGCGCAGTCGGTCCCGAAGAACATGCCCAGTTCGCCGTCGAAAGAATTGCCGATGCAGGCTTCGTAGCTGAAGTGCATCCCGTTGGGGTACTGGAGGAGGGTCTGCACATTGTCGAAGACATCGCGGCCGTCCTTATAGTACGTAACGGCGCCCATGCCGGTTGCCTGGGTGGGCAGGCCGTTCAGGAACCAATTGGCGATGTCCAGTTGATGGACGCCCAACTCACCGATGAGGCCGGGCGAGGTGGCGTTCATCAGCCGCCAGTTCAGGTCCTTTTCGCGCTCGGGGTTGGCGGAAGCAATCCGCCAGCTGGTCTTCTTGTGAAACTGGCCCCGGCCTTTCAGCGTCGTGCCCATGACGCCGGTTCGGACGAACTTCACCAAGTTGACGATCTGCTTGTCCGAGCGGGCCTGGAGGCCGGGCTGGAAGTTGACACGGAGGTATTTTTTGGCGCCGGCGGCGATGGCTTGAGCATCTTCCACCGAAGCGGCGAGCGGTGCCTCGCAATAAACGTGCTTGCCCGCGGCCAGCGCCGCGAGGACGAGGTCCTTGTGAAGATGGGAAGGGGTGGCCACGATGACGGCCTGAACGTCCTTGTTCTCGATCAACTTCGCCGCGTCGTCATAGCGCTCGGCCTTCGGGGCCAGCGCCGCACCGCGCTTCAGGTAGGCCGGGTAGTTTTCACAAATGCCGACCACCGGGCCGAAGGTAATCGTGGAGAGCGTCTTGAGAATCTCGCGTCCCCAGGCGCCGCAGCCGATCACGCCGACATTGACCGGCGGGGTTTCGCCCTTGTAGTTGGTGGCTCCGCCCGCGGCAGGCGCCGCATCCCCCGCCAGAATCGGCACGCCTCCCAGCATGGTGAAGAAGGCGGTCACGGATCCGCCCCGGAGGAAGTCGCGTCGATTGAGATTGGTGTCGATTTCGTTCTTCATAGCTCTGCTTCCAGGCCCGACTCGGGTCGCCGGGAGACCGCGTCCGGCCCGCCGGCCGGGCGCACTGTGTCGAGTCAGGACCGATTTGCCAATGTTATTCTGCCGTTGGGGAGAGAGGCGGCCATCCTGATACTACACGGAGCCCGCCGTGCCCCCCGGGTGGTCATGTCCGAGCCTTGGACGCCGGGAGTGGCACCGCCATTCGGAGTGCCACGCAGGCCTCGATTTCGCATTGCCAGCCCCGCCGCGCGGACGGGAGAGTGGGGCGTGAACTTCCGCAGCAAGTTGATGTCGTTCGAGGCGGTGGCCGCGTGGCGTGAGGCGGCGCGAAAGGCAGGGAAGCGCCTCGTGGCTACGAACGGTTGTTTTGACCTGCTTCACCTCGGGCACGTCACGTATCTGGAAGCGGCCCGCAACCTGGGAGAGCTGCTCCTGGTGGGGGTCAACGGCGATGCCTCGGTCCGAGCCCTGAAAGGCCCAGGGCGGCCGTTGAATTCCGAAGCCGACCGTGCCGCTGTTGTGGCGGCGCTCGAGTCGGTGAACGGGGTCTGCGTGTTCCAGGAGAACGATGCGCTAGGCTTCCTGCGCGTGGCCAGGCCGGACATCTACGCGAAGGGTGGTGACTACACCATCGAGACCATCAACCAGGAGGAGCGTCGGTTCGTGGAAGGCTACGGCGGCCGGGTGGCCGTCTTGGGAGGGGTGGCGGGAAGGTCAACCTCAGCGCTGGTCCCCCGGCTCGGCGCGGCTGGCTGAGGGGTTATTGCTGTTGCGGGGAGGCGCTGTTGCGGTTGGCGTGGTCCAGAACCTGGACGTTCTCGATCGTCACCAGGCCGCCCTGCATCATCTCGTCCAGCACCGGGAGGAAAGTCCGGATGCGATCCGGGGTGTCCACGATTTCGACGACGACGGGGAGGTCCATCGAGAGCTGAAGGACCTTGGCGGTATGGAGCTGGCTGGACTTGCCGAAGCCCATGGGTCCGCGGAGGACGGTGGCGCCGGCGAGTTGCATGGCGCGCGCCTTGAGGACGATGGCTTCGTAGAGCGGGCGGGGTCCGTGCCGGTCCCGTTCGCCAAGGTAGATCCGGAGCAGGGTCGCGTCCTTGAGCTTGGTCACATCAGCCGCCTTTGGAAGTGCCCAGGTGGAGCCCGGCCTGCCAGCCGAGCCAGACGGCGGCCAGGCAGCCGATCACGGAGACGGCCACATTGAGGGCGGCACGCCACCACTCACCGTTCTGGGCCAGGGTGAGGGTTTGCAGGCTGAAGGAGGAAAACGTGGTGTATCCACCGAGCACGCCAATCATGAAGAACTGGCGCGTGGTGGCGGAAACCAGCCAGCGGCCGTCGGGGGAAGTCATGGCCCCGAACAGGCCGATGATGAAAGAGCCCGTCACGTTGACGAGGAGCGTTCCCCAAGGAAACGACTCGCCCCAGTGACGGGCGATCCAACCCGAGGCGAGGTGGCGGGCCATGCTGCCCAAGCCACCACCCAATCCGACCCAGAGGAGCGGGCTCAAGGCATCGGCTTCACCCGCAGATTACGGAAGGCGACGGCGCCGTGGTCGCCCTGGAGGAAGAACGGGCCGGGCTCATTGACCTTGTTGTCGAGTTCGCCACCGGTTGGCCGGTCCAGAGGGGCGTTTTCGAGGATCAGTTCGCCATTGAGGTACGCGGTGACTTTGTTGCCCATCACCGTGGCATCGACCGTCTGCCACTCGCCCGCCTTTTTGGAGACCATCTTCTTGGGTGCGGTCTGGTTGTAGAGCGAGCCGTTGCTGCTGATGGTGGGTTCGGCGGCGTTGCCGTCGTCGAGCACCTGGATCTCGTGGCGTCCGCGAAGATAGAACCCGCTGTTGGCGCCCTTGGGGACCATGTACTCGTAACGGACGCGGAAGTTCATGAATTTCTCGTCGGTGACCAGGTCTGTCCCGTGTTGATCCTTGCCCAGGGTATTGACGAGCATGCCGTTCTGCGCGCTCCAGCTCTTCAGGCCGTTGGGGTTGCGGTAGTGCCAGCCCGCCAGGTCCAGGCCGTTGAACAGCGGTTTGAACCCTTCGGCGGCTTCCTCCGCGCTTACTTTATACGCCGTGCCCTGGGGTTTGCCCTCGCCTGGTTTCAAGCCGAGTGCCCATTCGATGCCGCCCAAGATGTGCTGTTGATAAGCCTTGGCGACCTCGGAGGAATTGGCCCGCCGGCCCTGGCCATCCTTCCACTCGGTGTCCCACACGTCTTCACGGTGACCGAGCGAGGTATAGAACACGCGGCCCTTCCCGTACTCTTTGCACCACGCGACCGGGAAGTCGCCGGGGTAGCCGTCGTTCGGGTGTTTGTCGAGGGTCAGGAGTCCGTGCACCTGGTCCCGTTGGAAGTTCTTCATGATGTAGATCTCGTCGAAGACCTGGAAGTTCGGCCCGAGATGGACGGTGGCCGGGTGGTGTGCGTCCTCGTTGATGGCGCGGATTCCGACCTGTGCCTTGTGCGTGAGGAATTCGGCCCCGAGCATCTGGATGAAAGGCGGGTAGCCGTGATAAGTGTCGCTGCAGGAGTGCATGCCGACGAACGCCTTTCCGGACTTGAGCCAGTTGAGGAAGAACTCCTTGTCGGGAATGGCGAGCTCTCCGGTCGTGTTGGCGAAGATCACGCCGTCGTACTTCTGCAGGTTTTCGGGCGCCATCTTCTCGCGCACTTCGGCGTCGTCCTTGCCATCAGGACCCCCGCGGACATAATCCACGCTGTAGGTGCCGGAGTCGGCACCGAGCATGGCAAGGACCTTCTCCGCCACGGGGATCGAGCTGTGGCGGAATCCCTTGGTGGCCGTGACGACCAGCAGGCGTTTGGGGGGAGTGGCGGCCGGTGAGGCACAAACCGCGACCAGCAGCGCCGCGGGTATCAGGGTTCGGAGCAACTTGCGAACAATGGATGTGTTCATGCTAGGACTTGTTGAGCTACGGGAACGCACGGCAGAAGGGACGGCGGCCCGCGGGTCAGCATTCATTTAGGGCCAAGCCACCTCGGGGAGCAAGCGCTCTCCAAGAGGCGCCCTCGCATCCTTCTCCGCGGACCTCGGGCGGCCGGTGGCGGGCGAAGGCTGACTGAACGCCACGGCAGCGAGTCCGAGGGGCTGGAATCCCGCGAGTTGCGATCAGAGCGAGGTTCGCGCACGATGTGCCGCCGAATGCATGCAGCCAGCCAGAGTCGGCGCGGGACCACCGGGAATGTCCGTCGCGCCCGGATCAAGCGGGACACCCGTGAAACGCGGATTTCGCTCGAGGTGAACGTGGATGGGTCCGGGGTGGCGTCGATTTCGACGGGGATCGGCTTCTTCGACCACATGCTAACGCTGTTGGCGAAGCACGCGGTGATGGATCTCAAGTTGCGCTGCCGCGGCGATCTTGAGGTGGACGCGCATCACACGGTCGAGGATTGTGGCATCGTCCTGGGTCAGGCCCTGCGGGAAGCGGTGGGCGACAAGCGCGGGATCCGTCGGTATGGGACGGGCTTTGACCCGAGGAACCCGGGCGTGGGCGAGGCGTATGTCCCGATGGACGAATGTCTGGCGCGGTGCGTGGTGGATCTGAGCGGGCGTCCGTACCTGGTCTGGCGGGGCCTGGATCAGCTGGCGTACAAGGTGTTGCCGGCGGAGCGAGCGCAGGATATGTCGTCGGCGTTTCGGTTTGGTCTGGCGCGGGAGTTTTTCCAGGGATTCACGAACGAAGCCCGGTGCAATCTGCATCTTGAATTGCTGTACGGTGACGAACCGCATCACGTGGTCGAGGCGCTCTTCAAGGCCTTCGCGCGGGCGTTGGACTTTGCGTGTCAGCGTGATCCACGCATTGCGGGGATCCTTCCCAGCACCAAGGGGAAGCTGTGACGGCGTGAATAGGCAGCGGTGACGCCGCCGTCGAAAACCATGTCGAGCCGCAACGACTACTCCGCCGCCGCCGACGACGCCCTGGTGCGAGATGCCCAGGCTGGCGACATGCAGGCGTTCGAGGAGTTGGTGGCGCGCCACCGGGACAAGGTCTACGCGCGGGCGTACAGCATGATGCGGAGCGACGACGACGCATGGGATCTTTCTCAGGAAGCGTGGGTGAAGGCCTGGCAGCGCATCGGGCAGTTCCAGGGCGAATCGAGCTTTGCCACCTGGTTGACCCGCATCGTGATCAATCTCTGCCTGGACGCGCTGCGGCGTCAGAAGCGGCTTCACGCCGAGTCGGTCGAACAACTTTCCGACGAGGGCGGTCTGGAGCGGCACCTGCCGATGGTGCAGACGGACATGCTGGAAGGGCTCGAACGTCAGGAACTGCGCCGTCGGATCGATGCGGGGCTGGCCCAGCTTTCAGAGGCGCACCGGACCGTCTTGATCTTGCATGAGTTTGAAGGTTTGGAATACAAAGATTGCGCGAAGCGAATGGGTTGCTCGATCGGCACCATCATGTCCCGGCTGTTCTATGCGCGTCGCCGGCTGGCGGGGTTGCTCGCGGAATTGAAGAACGAACGAAAGGCATGACACAGGACACCGAAATGCGGGTTCAGGCGTGGCTGGATGGCGAATTGTCACCGGCCGAGGCCCAGCAAGTCGCCCGGATGGCGGAGACGGACGCCGAGACGGCCCGGGTTGTCCGCGAACTGCGGCAGTTCAAGAGCCTGCTGGCGGTCGGAGAGCTGCCGCGGACCGTCCCGGCGACCCGGGAGTTCTATTGGTCGGGCATCGCCCGCGCCCTCGGGCAGCCGGTGGAAGCGCGGGAGGAATCGGAGTGGGCATGGGCCGTCGCCCGTCGTTGGCTTCGCTGGGTGGTGCCGGCAGGGATCGTGGCGGCCGTCGCGGTGGTGCTGCTGACTTCCAAGCCCGCACCGACCCAGAACGCCGGCCTGCTGCCCGCGGAAATCGACAGCCCTGTGGAAGAAGCGGGATCGATCACGTTCCGTTCCGACCGTGAGCAAATGACGGTCGTATGGGTGGAATAGGACCAACCAGCATGCATCCGACTTCCCTGATCGTGCGATGGACCTCGGCGGGCCTGAAAGCGGTCCTGTTCGCGTGTTGCCTGGTGGCGTTGCCGGCCCGGGTCGAGGGGGTGGAAGTCAAGCTGAGAGCTCAGTTGATCTGGGGCACGAACGATGCGCGACCTGAGGACGGCGACTGCAAGGAAGTGAGCGGCAAGCTGCGCGAGAAGCTCGCCCGCGTCTTCAAGTGGAAGAACTACTTCGAGGTCAAGGACCAGCGGTTCGCGGTGAAGCCGGGCGAGCCCCAGCGGGTGAAGATGAGCAAGAAATGCGAGCTGGAGGTCAAGCTCGTGGATGATTTCACGGTGGAACTCCAGCTGTATGGCGAGGGGACGTTGATGAAGACCCTGCGCCAGCCGCTCCAGGGACTTCGGCAAGGCGAGACGGCGGTGCTGGCGGGTGATGCCAAGGAGAAGCTTGGCGATGCCTGGTTTGTCGTTCTCACGATGCCGAAGGAATAGCCTTTCTCCACAACTAATCCGCGCTTCGAAGACTCGCTCCACCATTTGTTGTGGGGCACGCAGTTTCGGGTTGAGGTCTTTCCTGGGCCTCGATACTCTCGCCGACGTGGGTGGTTCGGCTTACCACGTGTATCGCTTTAGCCCACCCCCGTGAGCGTTGAGTCCATGGATATCATGCCGACACCGGAGACTGCTGGCGAGAAATACGACGCATCAAAGATCGACAAACTGGAGGGCCTGGAAGCCGTCCGGAAACGCCCCGGGATGTACATCGGCGACCCGGATGAACGCGGGCTGCATCACTGCGTCTTCGAGGTGCTGGACAACTCCATCGACGAGCACCTGGCCGGGTATTGCGGCCGGATCGACGTCACGCTGCATGTCGACGGGTCGTGCTCGATCCGGGATGACGGCCGGGGGATCCCCGTGGACATCCATCCCAAGTGGAAGATCCCGGCGGTGGAACTGGTCCTCACCAATCTCCACGCGGGCGGAAAATTTGGACAGGGGGCCTACAAGTACTCGGGCGGACTCCACGGCGTGGGGGCGAAATGTGTCAACGCGCTGTCGGAGTGGTTCAAGGTGGAGGTGAGCCGTGAGGGGCTGGTGCACTTCATGGAGTTCGCCCGCGGGGTCACGACCCGGAAGCTGGAAGTCATCGGGAAGTCCAGCCACACGGGAACGTTGATCACCTTCAAGCCGGATGCGCAGATCTTCACGCTTACCACGGAACTCAAGTTCGACACCCTGGCCACCCGCCTGCGGGAGTTGGCCTTCCTCAATCCCGGCATCGAAATCGTGCTCTCCGATGAGCGCGCCGAGCGGACGGAGCGGTTCTACTACCGGGACGGGATCGAGGAGTTTGTGAAGCAACTGGGCAAGACGAAGCAGGTGCTCCACCCGCGTCCGATCTACCTGGCCGGAAAGCGCCCGATCAAGATGGAAGGTCGGGACGAGGACGTGTTTGTCGATTGCGTGCTCCAGTACAACGACAGCTACACGGACCAGATTCTCTGCTTCGCCAACTCGATTTCCAACCCGGACGGCGGCACCCACCTGACCGGTTTCCGGAGCGCCCTGACGCGCGGGATCAACCAATACGCCCGGCAGAACAGTCTGCTGAAGGAAAAGGACCCGGCCATCACGGGTGACGACGTTCGCGAAGGGCTGGTTTGTGTCCTGAGCGTGAAGCTTCCCAATCCCCGCTTCGAATCGCAGACGAAGGTCAAGCTGGTGAACACGGAGGTGGACGGGATCGTCGCCTCGATCATCTACGACGGCTTGATGACCTATTTCGACGCGAACCCGTCCGTGGCCAAGCGGGTCATCGACAAGGGGCTTACCGCCGCGCGGGCTCGGGAGGCGGCGCGGAAAGCGCGCGAAACGGTGCGGAAAGGAGCGCTGACCGGAGGTGGCCTGCCCGGGAAGCTCGCCGATTGTTCGGACCGCGACCCGGTGAACACCGAGATCTACATCGTCGAGGGTGACTCGGCCGGAGGTTCGGCCAAGCAGGGACGGGACCGGCGCTACCAGGCAATTCTCCCGATCCGCGGCAAGCTGATCAATGTCGAGAAGGCGCGTCTGGACAAGGTGCTTCAGAACGCGGAGATCCGGACGATGATCACCGCGGTTGGGACCGGGATCGGGGACGGCGAAGGCGAGGGGGCGTTCAACCTCGGGAAGCTCCGCTATCACAAGGTGATCATCATGACCGATGCGGACGTGGACGGCTCCCACATTCGCACCCTGCTGCTGACGTTCTTCTACCGGCAGATGCCCGAGTTGATCAAACGCGGGTTCGTGTACATCGCGCAACCGCCCCTTTACCAGATTTCACGCAAGAAGCGGGTCGAGTATGTGGATGACGACCAGGCCCTGAACCGGATCCTGATCCAGCTCGGAACCGACGAGGTCCGGCTCCGGAACCTGGCCGACGGTTCCGAGTTTTCGCAGCGCCAGCTGAGCGAGATCCTGGAACTGCTTGTTGCCCTCGACAAGTTTGGCCGGGCCATCCAGCGGCATGGCGGGGATTTCGCCGAGTATGTCGAACGGCGGGACCCGGTGACACATGCCCTGCCGCGTCACGTGGTCAAGGTTCGCGAAGGCAATACCGAGGTGGTCCACTATTTCCATACCGAGGCCGAGCTGAAGACTTTTGGGGAGGCGAATCCTGACCTGCGACTCTTCGGGGGCGAGGAGGTGGAATTGCCGCCCGAGAAGCGCAACGGGCATAACGGCAGCCACTCGCGCCGCGCGCGGCACGCGGAGGTTCACGAGAGCAAGGCGATCGAGGAGTTGCTGCTGCGCCTGGCCCGGAAGGGGCTCACCGTGGACCACTACGCCGGGCATGACAAGCCGCTCTTCGAGTTGGTGGAAGGCGAAGGAGACAACGCCCGGGTGACACCCCTGTTTGCGATCCCCGACATTCTGTCCGGCGTGACGGAGGTGGGGCGGCGGGGCTTGGAGATCAAGCGGTTCAAAGGGCTCGGGGAGATGAACCCGGACCAGCTCTTTGACACGACCATGAATCCCGCGAAGCGCAAGTTGCTCCGGGTGGATCTCACGGACGCAGTAGAGGCGGAGGAGATGTTCACGACGCTGATGGGCGACGAGGTCGAGCCCCGCCGGCAGTTCATCGAAGACAACGCGCTGAACGTGCGGAACCTGGACGTTTAGGAAAATACTTGATTGAGTAGTCACATGTGACTACATTGCGCCCGTGAAAGAAAAAAGACGAGCCCCACTCAGATACCGTTCCGCCCGTGAGCCGGCAGAGGCCGGGATCCTGCGGGACGCGGTGGCGCTTCCCGGGGTGGGCCTTTCGTTTCCGGTGCGAGTGGCCAAGGCGAAGCTGTCGGCGCTGCTCGAGTTGGTGGCGGGCGGGCAGGAGATCGTCATCACTTCGGACGGTGCCCCCAAGGCGCTCCTGGTGAGTCCCGAGCGACGGGATCGCCGCCGTGCCTTCACGGGGACGCTGGATCAACTGCGCCAGATGCCGCTGCAGGCGGAAGGGCCGTTCGCGGAGGAACTGGTCCGGCAGGACCGTGAGGGTCGGGGTTGGTGATACGATGTACCTGGACACCTGCATCCTGGTGAAGCTGATCAGCCGCGAGCCCGACAGCGAGGCCTGGCATGGCCTGGTGCTGGGGCATCCCATCGTCACCTCGGAGCTGGCGGTCGCCGAGGTCCGATCGGCCTTGATGGCGAAGGAACGCCTGGGGCGGATACCCACGCGGGTCCGACACGAGAGCTGGCGGCTGTTCCAGGAGAAGCTGCGGGATCAGGAGATCGGGTTGTTGTCGCTTGACCGCCGGGTGGTCGAGCGGGCCGCCGGCATCCTGGAGCAGTGCCATCCCGAGGTGCCGCTGCGGACCCTGGACGCGCTCCATGTGGCAACGGCGGAGTTGCACGGGGGTGAAGAAATGGCCAGCAGCGATCAGCGGGTGCGGGACGCCTGCGACGTGCTGGGCCTGCCCCTGCGGAAGCTGCCGGAACCCCGGTAGCGTTGTGATTCCGGTGCTTTTGCCATGCTAAAGAGCGAGTCTTCCCCATCCCATGCCTGACACGCCTGAAACGCCCGCCACTCCCGAGCCGCCCGCCGGATCATCCTCGGTCTTCGCGGCCAACGAGAAGATCGAGAAGATCAACGTTGCCGACGAGATCAAGAACTCGTTCCTCGACTATTCGATGTCCGTGATCGTGTCGCGGGCGCTGCCCGACGCCCGGGACGGGTTGAAGCCGTCGCAGCGGCGGTTGTTGTTCGCGATGTTCAACGACTTGAATCTCCTGCCGACGCGCAAGCACCTGAAGTGTGCGCGCATCGTGGGGGAGACGATGGGCAAGTACCATCCGCACGGCGACCAGGCCATCTATCCCACGCTGGTGCACATGGCGCAGTCATGGTCGATGCGTCAGACGCTGGTGGACGGGCAGGGGAATTTTGGCTCGGTCGAGGACGATCCGCCGGCGGCGATGCGGTACACCGAAGCGCGGCTCACCCAATTGGGAGCCGTGCTCATGGCGGATCTCGACCAGGAGACGGTTGATTTCGTCGCGACTTACGACGAGGAGCACGAAGAGCCGGTCGTGCTGCCGGCGGCCTTCCCGAACCTGCTGGTCAACGGCGGAACGGGGATTGCGGTCGGGATGGCCACGAACATGGCCCCGCACAATCTGGGCGAAGTCGTGGATGCCATTTGTGCCCAGATCGATGATCCGGAGATTACGATTGCCCAGTTGATGAAGTTCGTGAAGGGGCCTGACTTCCCCACCGGCTGCATCGTGTGCGGCCTGGAGGGAATCCGGAGCTACTTCTCCACGGGGCGCGGCTCGCTGAAGATCCGGGGCCTGGTGGGGATCGAGCAGTTGAAAGGAGGCCGGGAGCAGATTGTGGTCACGCAGATCCCCTTCAATGTGAATCGGGCGGAGCTGGTGAAGCGGATCGCGGCCCTCGTCAATGAAGGCGAGGTGAAGGAGTTCAAGGACATCACGGGAGTGCGGGACGAGTCCGACGAGAACACGCGAGTGGTCATCGAGATCAAGCGCGACGCGGTGGCGAAGGTCGTCATCAACAACCTTTTCAAGCACACCGCGCTCGAGACCAGCTTCGCCGTGAACGCGCTGGCGATCGATCATGGCCGGCCGAAGACCCTGAACCTGAAGGAGCTGATCGCGTGCTACATCGAGCACCGGCGCGAGGTGGTCCTGCGTCGGACGCGGCACCAGCTGCGCAAGGCGGAGGATCGCGCCGAGGTTCTCGAAGGCTACCTCATTGCGCTGGCAAATCTCGACGAGTTCATCCGGATCATCCGGAGCTCGCAAAGCCGGGAGGAGGCCCGGGTGAAGTTGCTGGCCTTCGAATGGGCCCGGCTGCAGGTTGAGCGCTGGGGGATCCTGATCCGCAGCGAGGCGCGGCTTACCGGAGGCCGGTACGCCCTGACGGAGCGCCAGGTGGACGCCATTCTGGAGTTGCGGCTGTACCAGCTCACCGCGCTGGAGGCCGACAAGGTCGCGGCCGAATACCGGACGTTGCTCGAGACCATCAAGGACCTGCTCGACATCCTCGCGAAAGAGGCGCGGGTGCTGGCGATCATTCAGAGTGAACTGCGCGCCATCAAAGAGAAGCACGCCACGCCGCGGCTCACCCAGATCGTTCCCGACGAGGGCGAGATTGCGATCGAGGACCTGGTGGCCAACGAGGCGGTCCTGATCACGATGACCCACAACGGCCTGATCAAGCGGACGAATGTCAGCTCGTACCGGGCGCAGCGGCGGGGTGGCAAGGGTGTCATCGGCATGGCCACGCGCGAAACATCGGCGGTCGAGGGTGAGGAGGCGGACTTTATCGAGCATCTCTTTGCCGCGAGCACGCACGACTACCTGATGTTCTTCACGAACACCGGGCGGGTCTACGTCGAACGCGTCATTGAAATCCCGGACATGGGGCGTGCCGCCAAGGGACGCAGCATCGCCAACCTGCTGGAACTCCAGCCCGGGGAGAAGATCGCGGCGGTGATCCCGATCCAGGGTCGGACCGGCCCGAACAAGGAAGACACCACCTGGACGCAGCCGGACCTCGTGTTCTTCTCAACGCGCAAGGGCACCGTGAAGCGGAGTGCGCTGGCCGACTTCGGAAACGTGCGTCGGGGAGGCATCATTGGGATTGGGATCGACGCGGACGACACGCTGATCGACGCCCGGTTGACGAGCGGCCAGAACGAGGTCGTCCTGATTACCCATGGCGGCATGAGCATCCGCTTTGCAGAGGAGGATGTCCGCGTCATGGGCCGCCCGGCCACGGGCGTTCGCGGGATCGAACTCGAATCCGGCGACCGCGTGGTGGCGCTGGCAGTGGTGGTGCCGGACGCCACGCTGCTGGTCGCCGGTGAAAACGGCCTCGGCAAGCGGACCGGGTTCGACGAGTACCGGCTGCAGTCGCGCGCCGGCAAGGGGATCATCACCATGCGCACCACGGACCGCACGGGGGGCGTGGTGGGCGCGCTCACGGTCCGGACGACGGACGAGATCATGCTGATCACCGCCGGGGGGCAGATGGTGCGCATCGCCGTGAAGGACGTGCGGGAGACGGGCCGCAATGCCCAGGGGGTGAAGCTCATTGATTTGGATGCGGGCGATCGCCTGCAGGCCATCGCGCCCGTCATTGGGGAGGACAGCGGCGAGTCCCCGGAAGAGAGTGTGAGCCCGGCGTCCACAGAGCGGTGAGGCGATGTGTCAGCGGTCGCTCCCTGTCTGAACGGTTTGGGCGCATCCGGGTGGCGCGCTCCGGGCGGGTGTGGCAAGCTTCCCGGCATGCGTTTGGCACAAACCACGATGGCGTCTTTGCGGTTCCTCCGATGGTTGTTAGTCCTGGTGTTGGCGGGCGGTGGCTGGAGCCCCGTCCCCTTGCGGGCCGAGGACGCTGACTGGCCGCAATGGCGCGGACCCTCCGCCACCGGGTATGTCGCGGACCGGACAGGCCCCGAACGTTGGACAACGAACGATGTGGCGTGGAAGGTCCGCCTTCCCGGGAAGGGTTCCTCGACCCCGATCGTGTGGAAGGGTGCCGTGTACCTCACCACGCCGGCGGAAGGGGAGGACGCGGTGCTGGCGCTCGATGCAGCCGGCCGGCAACGCTGGCTTACCCGCCTCGGGCCGGCGAAATCCGCCAAGCACCGGACGCTGGGCTCGAGCGCGAACGCCTCTCCCGTGACGGATGGCGACGGCCTGTTTGTGTACTTCAAGAGCGGCCACCTGGCGGCTCTCGGCTTTGACGGGAAGGTTCGGTGGGAGACCAACCTGATCGAGCGTTTTGGCGAGGATCGCCTCTTTTGGGACCAGGGAACCTCGCCCGTCGTGACGGATCAACATGTCGTGCTCGCGCGTCTGCACGGCGGGGAGTCGTGGATTGCCGGGTTCGACAAGCGCACGGGCGAGTTGCGTTGGAAGCAGCCCCGGAATTTCAAGACCGCGGTCGAGAACGACAACGGCTACAACACGCCGCTGCTCTTCGCGCAGGACGGCCGGCCGGGGTTGATCATTTGGGGGGCGGAACACCTTACCGCACACGATGCCGCCGACGGAACGTTGTGGTGGTCGTGCGGCGGCTTCAATCCCGACGGCACGGGGTATTGGCCGGCCATCGCCACGCCGGTGATCGCCGGGGATCTGATCGTTGTGCCGGTGGGAAGGGATGACCGTCCGGGGCAAAGCCGGCTCCACGCGGTTCGGACGGGCGGCCGGGGTGATGTTTCGGAAACGCATCGTGTGTGGAAGCGCGAGGATGTGGGGGTCTTTGTCACCAGCCCGGTGCTTGCGGAAGGACGCGTGTACTTGTTGCGGCATCGCGGCCAGGTGACCTGCCTCGATCCCCGGACGGGCAAGACGCTTTGGGAGGAGGCGCTGCCGGAACACCGGGCTCCGTACTACGCCTCGCCGCTGGTGATGAAGCGGCGGTTGTACGCCGCGCGTGAGGACGGGACCGTGTTTGCCGCGGCCGTGGGAGATCGCTTCGAACTGCTTTCGGAGAATCCGATGGGCGAGCGGATTGTGGCTTCTCCCGTTCCTCTCGGAAACGGGTTGTTGTTCCGCGGCGATGAGCATTTGTTTCATGTCGCGGCGAAGTAGCCCTGGACGGATCTGACCTGGCCGGCCCGGGTGGGCCACGGTTTGACCGCTTGCTTTGCAGGCTCCACGGCACAGTCGCAGCATCCACCTCACGCTCCATCTCGCGACCGCAGGACTCCTGGCTGCGGCCGGGTTGGTGCCGTGGCTGGTGGCGGATCTCGCCCTGACGCTGCTGGGTTGGCCGCGGTGGCTGTTCGCAGCTGCGTTGATGGTCGCCTTGCTGGGATGGGTCACCTACCACCCGGTCCTTGACCGTGTTTCCGTTGGGCTTTGCCTCGCCCTGGCGACGCTGGTGATCGCGTTGGCGGCGCTGGAGGTGGCGTTTCGGACGGCGGGTTTCGACTTCAACCGGACGGAGGCGCGATTGAAGCGTCTGCCGCCGTTCTTCCGCAAACCGCTCATCCCCACCGGCACGGTCTTCCACCGCCGCGCCGGTCCCGAGCGGTGGACCGGGCAGGTCCTGCGGACCGGCCTGCGGGAAGCCGGCATCTGGCCGAACTCCTACACCCACGAACCGGTGATCACGGTGAACCACGATGCCCAGGGTTTTCGCAACGAGCGCGGTTGGGATGATTGGGAAATTGCCGTCGCCGGAGACTCGTTTACGGAGCTCGGCCACTTGCCCTATGACGGCCTGTTCACGACAGAGCTTGCGGGAGCCTTGGGTTGGCGTGTTCGCAACCTGGGCGTCAGCCACACCGGTCCGCTGACGCAGCTCCATTACCTGGAGGCCTACGGGCTGGCGGCGTCCACACGGGAGGTGTTGGTGGTGTTCTTCGGAGGGAATGACGTCGCCGATCTCCTGCGGGAGTCGGAAGCGGTTACGAGGTTCCGCGAGTCTGGAACCCGGCCATCGCGCGGGCGGCGTCCCCAGACGTCAATGCTCCGGGCCGTCCGCGAAGCCCTGGTGCGTGGCCGCGAGCCGCGACAGTTCGCCTCCGAACCCAACGCGTGGTTCCGGGGAGATCAAGGCCTTGAACCCGTGACGATCGATCCTGGTGCATCAGGGCGCGATCTCGTGTCGGAACCGACTCGGGCGGCTCTGGACGCGTTCCTGACGGCCTACGCGGAGTTCGGACGATTGCACGGCGTCCGGGCCCGCCTGGCGTACCTGCCTTCGAAGGAGGCCGTCTGGCGTGCCCACCTGACGTTTGTGGGGGAAGCCCCGGCCGGCTGGAGCGGGGATTTTGGCGATGGCCTGGCGGCATACCTCGCGAGTCGTTGCGGGGCAACGGGAATTCGATTCCTGGATCTGACGCCGACGCTGATCGCCGAAACGGAGCGCATGCGACGGCGGCTGTTCAATGGCATGCACGACACCCATTTGAACGCGCTCGGCTCCGAAGTCGTGGCCCGCGCTTTGGCAGCGTGGTGGAGGGAAGGAGATGTCGAGCCGAAACCGGAACCGGCAGGCGTGGGTGAAACGGACGCACTCCAGACGCTTCGCGAGGATTGATGACGGCCCGCCGTACCTGGCGTAGGGCAGGCTTTCCGGCCTGCCAGTCGACCGGGCTTTCAAGCCCGGCGAACGCCGGGGCGACTGGAAAGTCGCCCCAACCGGCAGACTGGAAGTCTGCCCTACGCCGGGGGCGCAGTCCCTGGCGCGCCGGATCGGCGGGCAACGGAGTACCCGCCCTACCAGGTCGCGGTCCACGGAAGGCAACCGTCGGCTGCTCAGGACGCCAGCGAGTCCAGCAGTTCGGTGAGGTACGGCAGCAGCTGCTTCTTCCGCGAGACGACGTCGCGCAGTTCGAACACGCGAGGCTGGAGTTCGGGAAAGTCGACACCCCGCAGGACGGCAGGTTCGCCGGTCAGGAGGAGCAGCGAGGTTTGCCGGACGACGTCGGTGACCAGCAGGGCGGAGAAGCGGAGGCCCTTGCCGGTGCGGAACGCGTCCAGGGCCGCGAGCAGTTCGTCCTTTTGCTTCCAGAACTGGTCGAAGCCCACTTCTTCGATCTGGGCCACGCTGAACCTGGCGCCGCCGTGCTCGTATTCCTTGCAGTCGCTGGTCACGGCCTGGGCGGCGGGCAGACCCGTAAGGACGGAACCGGAGGCGAAGAGCTTGTCGGTGAACGCGCGGGCGTTCACGCCGGCGACCTTCTCGAGCAGCCACAGCACCTCGGCGTCGCGGGAGGTCGTCGTGGGGGAAGTCAGGTTGAGGGTATCGGCGACCAGACCCGCCAGCAGCAGGCCGGCGATGGGTGGCGGCAGTTCAACGCTGGATCGGAAGAAGCAGTCGGCCACGATGGTACTGGTGGACCCGACCGGCTCGTTGCGGAAGAGGATGGGCTGGGTGGTGGTCAGCGAGCCGATCCGGTGGTGGTCGATGATCTCGAGAATCTCGACGAGGTCCGCCCCCTGCACGGCCTGGGAGAGTTCGTTGTGGTCCACGAGGATCAAACGCCGGTCCACTTTCTTGAGGAAATCCGATTTGGAGAGGATCCCCACGGTGCGGTTTTCCTCGTCGACCACCGGGAAGGCCGGGTGGTTGGAGTTGGTGGCGGCGCGGCGGGCCTCGGCGAGGGGCGCGTCATCGCGGAACGCGAGGAACTGCTCATCGAGCACGTGCCGGACGGCGAGCGAAGCCCGGCAAAGGGCGGACGTGGTCGCGGTGTCGTGCGGCGAGGAGATCACGCTGACATGGTTGCGCCGGGCGGCTTCGAGGGTCTTGGGCTCGAGCGGATGGCCGCCGGTGACGACGACGCAGCGGACGTGTTCGCGGATGGCCAGGTTTTGGATGTCCCAGCGGTCACCCACCACCACCACGAGTTGCTCCCGGGGAATATGCTCCAGCCGCTCCGCGAAGGATTCCAGGCCCATCGCCCCGATCATCAGGATCAAGTCCTCCTCGGCCTCGGCGCTCTCGGCCACGAGCAACTCTCCGCCCAGCGTGGTGGTAAGACTGCGCAACGAGGAGAGGATCCGCCGCGAGTCGACAAGGCGGCGTCCGGAGGGAAAGAGGAACTGGCTGAGCTTGAAGAGGGAGAGCAGGCCCTGGCAGCGCCCGTCGGCGGCGAGAACCGGCAGCACGCGGACGTTATGTTCGTCCATGAGCGTCAGCGCCTCGGCAACCACGGCCTGGGGAGAGACGCTGAACACGCCGGCGTGCATCACGTCGCGCACCTTGGGGGAGACATCGGCCACAAACCGGGGCGCGGGCACCCCGAATTCGCGCAGGACGAAGTCGATGCGGCCATTGAGTTCACCGCAGCGGGCCGCGACGGCTTCCGGCATCCCGGTGCGCCGTTTGAATTCGGCATAGGCGATCGCGGAGCAAATGGCGTCGGTGTCCGGGTTTCGGTGCCCAATGACCAGCACTTCGTTCATCGAGCGCGCAAGCTACCGGGGTCGTGGCGGACGGCAAGTGACAAGCACGCGGTAGCGCGGTCCAAGTGTTGTCGGGTGGCGGGACCGCGGTTGGTCCCCGGCCGCAGCCGTGCGAGCGCAGTGGTGCGCTCTTCAGCGTCACGCCACGGAGTGCAAGGGCGCGGCGACGGAGGGGGAATCTGACGCGAGGGTCTGCTCTTGGCCCGCGCGAGATGATGACTGACACTGGGCACGAGCAATCATGAGTTCTCTGGCGCCTGTGAACGATCTGGCGGCGCTGGCGGCGCCCGGAATTCCGGCCGCTCGCGAGGTGTACCGGCGCCTGCAAGGTGCCATTGACAGCGTCATTCGCGGTCAGGCGAGGACAGTACGGCACCTGCTGGCGGCCTTCGCCAGCGGGGGACATGTCTTGCTGGACGACTTCCCCGGGACCGGCAAGACGACGCTGGCCAAAGCGCTGGCCCGGGCGATGACGGCACGCTTCACCCGCCTGCAATTCACCCCGGATCTGCTGCCGTCGGACATCCTCGGTGTTGCCGTCTACAACCAGCAAACGAGCGGCTTCGAATTCCACGAAGGCCCGGTCTTCACCAACATCCTGCTCGCGGACGAAATCAACCGCGCCTCGCCGCGCACCCAGTCCGCGCTGCTCGAAGCCATGGCCGAGAACCAGGTGAGCGTCGAGGGCGAACGGCGCGTCCTGGCGGAGCTGTTCTTCGTGATCGCGACCCAGAATCCGGTGGAGTTTCGGGGCACGTACCCGTTGCCCGAGGCCCAGATGGACCGGTTCGCCGTGCGACTGAGCCTGGGATACCTGGCCCCGGAGGAGGAAACGGCACTCCTGGCGGCGCAGATGCGTGATCATCCTCTGGATCATCTCGCGGCGAGCGCCACGGTGGCGGAAGTGCTGGCGATGCGGCGCGCGGTTCAGGAGGTGCGGGTCAGCGAGGAGATGCGGACCTACATGGTGGCGCTCGTGAATGGCACGAGAAAAACGGTGGGCGTGAGGTTGGGAGCGAGCCCCCGAGCCTCGCTCGCGTTGATGAAGCTGGGACAGGCGCTGGCGCTCTTTGACGGGGCGGAGTGCGTCACGCCGGATCATGTCCAGGAAATCGCGGTCGCCGTGCTCGCGCATCGCCTGGTATTGGACCCGCAAGCCGAGTACTCGGGTCAGAGCGCCCGGAGCATCGTCGAGGAAATTGTCCGGCAGGTGCGAGTTCCGGCGTGAGGAGCGCCCGTGTCCTTGAAGCGGAATCGCATTGTCGAGGGATTGAGTTCAGGAGGGGGGGATGCCGGATGCGGCGGGCAGCGGAGTGCCCGCCCTACCAGAAGGGTCGGGCAGGAGTGACGGGGTGCCGGAGTCGCGAAGCGCGTGGAGTGCGGGGGTTCACCGCCGCTTTTCGAGATTGGTCTATGCGAAGTTTCGTGTTTCTTGCGGGCCTGCTCCGTGACCATGAACCGCTGACGAGCGCGGGCTTTAGCCCGCAGCAACGTCCCTACGCCGGCGTGGCTTCCTGCGGACTGAAGTCGGCGCTCCGGGGGCGTTTCATGGAAAGCGTCATGTGCCTCCGGGACCTGCTCGAGGGCCAGGAACCGCCTTCCAAGGCAGGGCGCGTGGTGCCGGGGGCGCCGGATGCGGCGGGCAGCGGAGTGCCCGCCCTACCTGGTGGGGGTTCCTGGGAGAGATCGCTCGGCACTGCCTCGCCCCAACCTCAGAGGGGCCGGCGACTTGAGTTGGCATGATCGGATTTCTTCATCGCGGCTACGTCTGGTACCGACGCCTCGCGGGTTGGCTTCGGGGACGCGTCACGCCGGCGGGAGCTTTCGTGTTGGTGGGCCTCGGGCTGAGCGCGAGTGCCGGCGATCCGGAGCAGACACTCGGGCTCCAGGTTTTTCTTGTCCTGCTTGGTTTGCTGGTTGTCGGCGCGGTGGCTGCGGGCTTCTACCGCGGCTCGTTCGCGATCGAACGTGAGGGACCCCGCTTCGTCACCGCCGGGGAACCGTTTACGGTTCGGGTGCGGTTGCGGAACCTCTCCGACCGCCCCGAGGCGGGACTCGAGTACCTCGAGGACCTGCGCGAACCGCCGGTAACGCTGCAGGAATTTCGAGCGCGACTGAGGCCGGGAAGGGAGAATCGGAGCTTTCGGGTGAGCGATCCGCTTCCGCCCATTCGACCGGCGCGGAGCCGGGTGGTGGCGCTTCCGGGATTGCCGGCGCGAGGTGGGACCGAGATCGGGATCGACGTTGTGGCGTACCGGCGCGGGCCGTTGGTGTTGGCGGGCGGGGTGGTCGCGCGGCGGGATCCGCTGGGACTGTTCCGGGCCTATCGGCGCGTCCCGGCCCCGCGAACGGTTCTGGTGCTGCCGTCGCGGTATCCGCTGCCGCCGCTGGCCCTTCCTGGCCAGACCCACTACCAGCGTGGCGGTGTGGCGATGGCGGCCGGAGTAGGGGAGTCGGAGGGATTCGTGGCGCTGCGCGAGTATCGTCGCGGGGATTCGCTTCGTCGAGTGCATTGGCGGAGCACCGCCCGGCGGGGGCAACCGATCGTGAAGGAGTTCCAGGACGAGTTCTTCGTGCGGCACGCGCTGTTGCTGGACACATTTTGCGAGGCGGCGCGCGACGTGTTGTTCGAGGAAGCGGTGGCGGTGGCGGCTTCGTTTGCCTGCACGGTACCGGACCAGGAGTCATTGCTGGACTTGCTGTTGGTGGGGCCGCGAACGGTTTGCGTCACGAGCGGGCGTGGGGTTGGGCACGCGCAGCAGATGTTGGAGGTGCTCGCCGCGGTTCGGCCGTGTCGGGAGCCGCGGTTTGCCGAGTTGGAGCGGTTGGTCCTGAGCCATGGCGCTTCGCTGAGCGGTTGCCTGCTGGTGCTGCTCGAATGGGACGAGCCGCGACGCGCCCTGGTGCGGCGTTTGAAGAATCTGAGACTGCCAACCCTGGTCATGGTGCTCGTGCCACACGGACGCGCGGCCGGATTCGACCGTGGGCAGCCCGCGGATCAACCGGACCGGTTCCTGGTGCTGGAATCGGGCAACATCGCCGCGGGGCTGAAGTCCCTGGGAGGCATGGCGTGAAGGCGACCCGTCTGACCGTGCGCCAGCCCGGGCCTCCGCCGTTCGGGCTGCTGGCGGCGCTGGCCTTGTGGGGATGGCAGGCGGAATTGCTGCCTTGGGCCGTGGCCATGGGGCTGATCCTCGAAGGGGCACGCTGGTCTCCGGTCCGGTTTGAAGTGGGACGGGCCGACTTCAACCGGCTGTGGAACTTCACCACGCTGCTGTTCATCGGGGTGGCGCTTTACCTCTTCCTGGCGCGTGAGGGGTTCTCGACGGTGGGTTCCTTGGTCACGACGGAGTCCGCGGGCACGCGGCTGGAGGGTTTGCGCCGGCTCTCCCAGACGGCGGTGACGTTTGTGCGCTGGTTGCCGATGGTGCTGTTCCCGTTCGCCGCCGTGCACGCCTGGAGCCAGAGCCTGGAACTGCCGTGGTCCACCTTCTCCCTGTACCTGCGGGCGCGGGAATCGAAGCGCAGCCGATCCGCCGATGCGAACTCTGCAGGCTGGCAGGCGGGGATACACTTCGGGCATGTGTTTCTGGCGACGACCTTGTTCGCCTCGTGCGCGACGGTGGCACACGCAACGGCTTTCCTGCCCCTGTTCATGGTGGTGGTGGCGTACGGGCTCTGGCCCTTTCGAAACCGACGGTTCCCCGCGCCCGTCTGGGCGGCACTGGTGCTGGTGCTGCTCGGGACGACATTCGCCGCCCAGCGTGGTTTGATGGCGCTGCGAGGATTCTGGCAGGAGCTTGAAAACCGGTGGATGCAGCGCGCGGGGGGCGCGGAGGTGGATCAGCTCCGGGGCTACACGGCCTTGGGAGCGGTGGGCCGCATCAAGCAGTCGGGGGCAGTCGTCCTGAGGATACGAAGTCCGGAGGACAGTCCACCGCCCCTGCTTCGCGAGGCCGTCTACAACCGTTTTCGGTTGAACGCCTGGAGTTCGACCCATCGGGACTTCGGGACGGTCGATCCGCTCATGGAAGGCCTGTGGTGGCGGCTGACCCCGCAACATCGGGGCGGGGACTCCTTCCAGGTTGCCCGGTTCACCTCCGGGGGCTCCGCGGCGCTGGCCCTTCCCGCCGCCGCGCACACGATCCGGGAGCTCCCCGCGCTTCTGGTCGAGACGAACTACCTCTCCGCCGCACGCCTGCAGTTCGGACCCGCGCTCGCCGTCTACACCGTCGAGCACGGCCAGGGTGGCGGCTTCGATGGCGCTCCGGAGTCTGACGACACGGACCTGGAGCATCTGGCGGCGCCGGATCGTGACGTGGTGCGCGAAGTGGCGGCCGCCTGGGGACTTTTGGAGGGCACGCCGCGGCGGGCGGTGGAATAGTTGCGGCAACGCTTCGGCCAGTTCGATTATTCCCTCTGGCAACCGCCCGCACGCAAGGGCACCAACCAGAGCCCTCTCGAGGTGTTCCTCCGCGAAAGGCAGTCCGGGCACTGCGAGTACTTCGCGACCGCCACGGTCCTGCTGCTACGCGCGGCTGGCGTGCCGACGCGGTATGCCGTGGGTTACAGCGTGTCCGAACGGCGCGGAAGCGAATGGGTGGCGCGGGGCCGGGACGCGCACGCGTGGTGCCTGGCCTTCCTGGATGGGAGATGGGAGGAGTTGGACACGACGCCTGGCAGTTGGCGCGAGCGGGAGCGGATGGCGGCGTCCTGGTGGCAGGGGTTCGCCGATCTCGTCGCCGACGGTTGGTACTACTTCACCTGGTGGCGTCAGTCCGGCGGCACCTGGCGGCTTTATGTGTTCGCGGCGAGCGTGGGAGCGCTGGGCTGGCTGGGCTGGCGGCAACTGCGGGGCAGTCGCTGGCGCCGTTCGGTCAGCCGCGGTTTCCAGGCTGGACCGGGCCTGCTGCCGCCGGGATCGGACTCGGAACTCTACGCCGTGGTGCGACGCTGGGAGCAACTGCACGGTCCGAGGGCGGCGCACGAGACGTTGAAGGCCTGGGTCGCGCGACTCGGCTTGGGCCAGGCCTTGCCCGCGCGAGCTCTCGAAGAAGCGATGGAGCTTCACTACCGCCTGCGGTTCGATCCCCGTGGGCTGGACCGCGCGGACCGTGAGCGCTTGCGGACGGCCGTGGCTCTGCTGACGCCGCCGCGCTGAGCGGCTGAGGCGGATTCAGGGCCGCGCCGGTCGCGGGATGCGCAACAGCACGGGGCGCCTGTCTTGCGGAGCGGCCGCCCGCGGCTCGCCATTGTTGTCGCTTACCAGCCAGAATGCCTGGTCATCGACGGCAAGGCCTTCCATGACGCCCGTGGGATAGCGTCGCCGATAGCGAATTTCAGGCGCGTTCTCGATCTTCTCGAAGTCGTATTCCGCCACGACCGCACGACGCTTCGGGTCAACTTCGAGGATCGTGCGCTGGTGTCGCGCCAGGACAAACAACCGGCCGTTGTGCCAGCTCAGGTCCGAATAGTGCAGCGGGCCGAATCCGAGGCGTTCCGGGCGGACCACGAAGGCGCCGCGGACCTCGCGGGAGGCGAGATCCACCTCGACGATCGCGGCCTGCTCACGCTCATTCGCCAGAAAGAGCGAGCCTCCGCCCACGGCGATGCCTTCGAACGAAGCGTTCAGCTCGGTCTTCGAAAAGCGACTGCCCACCGGGGTCCAATCGAAGGCAAGCCGCTCAACCGGTCCGCCACTCAACGGCACGCGGAAGACCGTGCGCCGGGACTCCTCGCAGAGGTAGAGGTTTCCATGGTTATCAAAGGCCAGGCCTTCGCAATCGAGACGTGCCGAGGGAGCCAGCTTGCGAATCGCCGGAGAGGCGGCTGCCAGGTTGGCCGGAGCGGCTGCCAGTCTTGCCGAGTCGCCCTCGGCCGGGAGCTCGATCCGGTAAACCTGGGGACCGCGGTCGGAGATGACGAGGAGTTCGCCTGCGGGAGTGAGGCTCAGACCGGAGGCGTCGAAGCGCTGGTTGCCCGGGAGTTCAAGCCACCAATGCTGAAAGTCGAGGAGAACGTGCCTTTCCGGAACGACTGCGGGAGCGGCGCTGGTCGCGAGCGTCGGTGGTGCTGGTGTTGGTGCCGGCGCCGAAGCCGGTGCGTCAGCCGGACCGCCGGTGGCGCAACTTGCCGTGAACAGACCGACCAGCAACCCCGCGAGCAGCGGACGGAGGGATGTCGGGGGAGGCGGAGAGTGCCGCCTTCCAGACCTGCTCCGTGGCCATGAACCGTTGAGGAGCGCGGGCTTCAGCCCGCAGGGACGTCGTTTGGCTGGCGTGGCTTCCTGCGGACTGAAGTCCGCGCTCCGGGGCAGGTTCATGGAAAGTCCCCTTGGCCCCGAGGCCATGCGCGATGGCCATGACCCCGTGAGGAGCGCGGGCTTTAGCCCGCAGGGACGTCCTTTGGCTGGCGTGGCTTCCTGCGGACTGAAGTCCGCGCTCCGGGGCAGGTTCGTGGAAAGCATGGGGAACTGCATTGGCCCTGGCGCCAGCCTCGGACATCCCGCGGGCGAGCTCAAGCGCCGTTCACGAAACTGGGCGGGATTTGCCGGCGCCGATGGTGATTGGCTTGGCGCGAGCCAACTGGTACAACGCACGCGTGCTGTTGAAGCCCGCCAGCCTGTGGAAGGACCTCAGCTCGTCGCGCCGATTCCCCTTGATTGCGGGGCCGTGCGTGATCGAGTCCGAGCGCCTCTGCCTGCGCGTGGCCTCGTTTCTGGCCGACGCCTGTCGCCGGCTCGAGGTTCCCTTCGTGTTCAAGGCGAGCTTCGACAAGGCCAATCGCACCTCGGCCGCTTCCTTTCGGGGTCCCGGGCTTGAATCCGGACTGCGCATCCTGGCCAAGGTTCGTGCCGAGATCGACGTCCCGGTGCTGACCGACGTGCACGAGACCGCGCAAGTCGGCCCGGTTGCGGAAGTGGTGGACGTCCTGCAAATTCCCGCCTTCCTATGCCGGCAGACCGACCTGATCCAGGCGGCCGTCAAGACCGGCCTGGTCGTGAACTTGAAGAAAGGGCAGTTTCTATCGCCGACCGAGATGGGGCGGGTGGTGGCCAAGGCGGTTACCGCCGGCGCCCGCCGGTTGCTGGTGACAGAACGCGGCACGACTTTCGGCTACAACAATCTTGTGGTGGACATGCGCAGCCTTTCCGTCCTCTCGAAGGCCGGGTTTCCCGTCATTTTCGACGCCACGCACTCGGTTCAATTGCCGGGTGCGGGTGGCGACCGCTCGGGGGGACAGCGCGAGTTCGTGCCGGTTCTGGCGCGCGCTGCCGTGGCGGCAGGCGCCCACGGCCTGTTCCTCGAAACCCACCCTCATCCGGACCGCGCCCTGAGCGACGGCCCAAACATGATGCCGCTGGCCCAGGTTCCGCCACTCCTTGAACAACTCATCCGTATCCGTGAAGCACTGACATGAAACCACCCCGTTCCCGACCGTTCCGTTCCGGCCCCCGTCCGTTCCGCGGCCCTCGCGAGTACGAATCGCGTGGCCCCCGTTCCTATGAAGACCGCGGCCCGCGTGAGGGCGACGACGCCCCTCCACCGTCCGACTACGAGGGAGGAGATTATGGAGCCGAGTCGGGTCCGCCCCGGCGCCGCGAGTACGAGGAGCGTTCCTATCCTCCGCGCCGCCCCTACGGCGGTGAGCGGTCGTATGGCGGCGAGCGGTCGTATGGCGGCGAGCGGTCGTATGGCGACCGTTCGGCGCCCTATCGTCGCCCCTATGGCTATGGTGGACCCCGGCGTGAATTCGACCGGCCTCGTCGACCCGTCGAGGGTCCCGAAGCCGCGCCGCGTCCCACGGTCCCGGACCCGCGCCTGCAAGAGCGGCTCAAGAAGATCAAGATCTTCCTGTGCGACGTGGACGGCGTGTTGACCGACGGCGGCGTTTCCATGGGCGAGGGCGGCGAGACCAAACGGTTCAACATCCGCGATGGATTCGGTCTGCGCCTGCTCCAGCGCCAGGGCATCAAGGTGGGATGGATTTCTCATCGGCAGTCGATTGCCACCACGCGTCGGGCCGAAGATCTGAAGATCGACTTCGTGCACCAGGAGACCGGCAGCAAGGTGGCGGCCATCGAGTTGATTCTCAAGACGGAGGGCATCGCCTGGGAGGAGGTTTGCTTCATGGGGGATGACATCGTCGACCTGGGCGCGCTCAAGCGAGCGGGCCTGGCGGCGACGGTTTCGAACGGCATCGCGGAGGTGAAGGCGCTCGCGCATTACACCGCGAAAGCCTCGGCGGGCTATGGCGCGGTCCGGGAAGTCGCCGAGATGATTCTCAAGGCGCAGGACAAATGGGCGCCGTTGGTGGAGGAATACGCCGCCTGAAGACCAGGCCGACATGAGACCGGGAACGGCACGAAAGCGGGTCCGTGTCGCGTCGCCAGGGAGGCGACCTTCCGGTCTCATGCTGGCGCTTTTGCTGGGGTGCTGGGGCGGGTTCGGTCCTCCTGCCCTGGCGCAGTCCACGGCGCCGTCCACCGCGCAGGTGCGCGGCGAGTTCCGCGCGCCCCTGTTGAGCCAGGGGCGACAGGTCGGTCTGCTGACCGGCCAGGGAGCGGATTTGCAGGACGATGGCAGCATCCGGTTGCGGACCGCGCGGGTCGAGTACACGGACGCGGGCGGCAATACCAACGCCAACCTGATCGTCCTGGCGACGAACTGTGTTGCGGATCTCAAGCGCAACGTGGTCTGGTCGCCCGACGGCTTGGGATTGCGCACCGCGGACGGGCAGTTTGCCCTGGACGGCTTCGGATTTGTCTGGACTCAGACGAATAACGAATTGGTGGTGTCCAATCGGGTTCGGACGCTGGTGCGGAAGGGGGAGGCCACAGACGCCGAGGCGGTGCACCTGCGCATCGAGAGCGGGCACTTCCGGTTCAGCTACGCTTCGAACGTGGTGGTGTTTCGGGACGCGGTTCGCGCCGAGGACCCCGAGATGGGTGTGGAATGTGAGCGCTTGACGGTCCGCCGGTCTCCGAGTGGCAAGTTCGACCACATTGTCGCGGAGGACGCCGTGCGAATCCTGAGCCGACGCGACGGCAGTGTGACCACCGCGGCCAGGGCGGAATACACGCTCTCGGACAGCGGTGAGCGGATGGAACTTACCGGAGAGCCTCACTGGCGGGACGCCGTCCGAGAGGCGCGGGCCGAACGGTTCGTGCTTCAGCGGACGCGGAAGCCCGAGCCTCAACTCATGAGGGCCGAGGGGAACGCCTGGATGCGACTGCCGGCAGGCACGAATGACTTGGGAGCCTGGCCGATGCTGAGCTCGACGCCAGGAACGGCCGGAACCGCGCCCGATCCGTTACCGGCCGCGGCGGAGACGAACACCGCGCCACGAGCGGCCCGCCAGTTGGAGCTGTCTTCGGGCCTGATCATGCTCGCCCTGCCCCCGACGAACGGTCCGGTGCAAGGTCTCGTCGCGGAAACGAACGTCTTGATCCAGTCGCGTCTGGATGGCTGGCAGGCCACCGCGGGACGAGCCACGCTTACCAATGCGGTGCTCGAATTGCAGGAGGATCCGGAGTGGCGCCAGGGCGAGCGGTCGATCCGGGCCGAGGTGTTGCGCCTGGACACGCGGGACCGGTCCTTTGAAGCCGAAGGCAAGGCGCGTCTGCGGTTTCCCGCCGCGGCGTTTGGGGTCAACCTGCCGACGCTGGGCGGTCGCGAGCAATCGGGTATGACGATCGGTACCAATCTCCTGGTTGAAGTCGAGTCCGAGCGGGCGGTGTTTGGCCGGGGGCTGCTTCGCTTCGCGGCCCCGGTGCGGGCGCAACTCCAGGCAGGCGAAGTCCTGGTGGGGCAGCTCACGTGTCGAGATCTGGTCGTCGCTTACAGCGATCGCCTGGAGCGGATGGCAGCCGACGGTGACGTGCTTCTGGAACAGTTCGGACGCCCGGGGCGGCCGGTGTTGGGACGCGTGGTGGAGTGCCAGCGTCTTCAGATCGACTTCGATCAAGGCGGGCGCGTGCGGGGGCTTGTGGCGGACGGCGGGGTGCGGGGACGCCAGACGGAGTCGCGCGGCGAAGGCGTCGATCCGCTGGTCACACGTCTCCGGGCGGAGTTGCTACGCGCCACGTTCCTGACCTCGAGCAACCAGTTGGACGTCGCCAGTGCCGAGGGCGCGTTGCACCTCGAGCGCGGGCTCCAAGTGGCGGAAGGCCAGCGCGCTGATTACAGCGGCACCAACCATGCCCTCGTACTCACCGGTCAACCGGTGGTGCATTCGCCCGAGGGGCGGATTCGGGATGCGGAATCGCTCACGTGGGACAGTCTCACTGGCAAGATTCGCGGGCGGGGCGCCTACCGGATTGAGTGGTTCCATGCGCCCACCAACCATGCCGGGCTGGGACTGCGCTTGCCCGGGAACCGTTGAGTCATGAGCCGGACGTCCGTTTCGCCTGACAAGCCCAAACCTCAGCCGGGAGAGGCTGGGCCCGGGACCGACCTGCCACCGCTCCTGGCCACCGAGAAGCTGGTGAAGGAATACCGCAAACGTCGGGTCGTGAATGGGGTGACGATCCATGTGGCCGCGGGTGAGATCGTGGGATTGCTGGGTCCGAACGGCGCGGGGAAGACGACCACGTTCAACATGATCGTGGGAGTGGTGCGGCCGGACAGCGGCGCGGTGCGGTTCCAGGGCAGGGTCGTCGATGGCCTGGCGCTTCACCAGCGGGCTCGCCTGGGGATCGGCTATCTCACCCAGGAACCTTCCGTCTTCCGCAAGCTCACCGTGGAGCAGAACCTGCTGGCGATCCTCGAGACCTGCGCCATCAAACGGGACGAGCGGAAACTGCGCTTGAAGTACCTGTTGGAAGAGCTGGACCTGACGAGCGTTGCCCGCAGCAAGGCCTACCAGCTCAGCGGTGGCGAGAAGCGCCGGCTCGAGATCACCCGGGCCCTGATCACCAGCCCGAAGTTGATGCTGCTGGACGAGCCGTTCAGCGGCATCGATCCGCTTGCCGTGTACGAAGTCCAGAAGATCGTGCGGCGACTCCGGGAGCGCGGTCTCGGCATCCTCATCACCGATCATAACGTGCGCGAGACGCTCAAGCTGGTGGACCGGGCGTATGTGATTCACAAAGGCGAGGTGCTCTGCGAAGGAAGCGCGGAGTTCCTGGTGAACGATCCGCGGGCCCGGGAGATCTACCTCGGGCCGGAGTTCAACCTTTGAGAAGCTGTCAGCCCAGTGGTTAATGAACCGGTCAGGGACCCGGCCTGCAGGTGGCAGGCCCGGGGTCTTCACCAGGCGGTTCCTGGTTCCAGGTAGGGCGATCCGTTCCTGGCGCGACGGATGCGGCGGGCAGCGGAGTGCCCGCCCTACCTGAGGATCGCGGGCTTCAGCCCGCAGGGACGTCCCCATGCTGACGCGGGTGCCTGCGGATTGAAGCCCGCGCGCCCCAGGCAGGCTGATGGTAGGGCGAGGCTACGCCGAACCGGCCGCCTCCTCACGTCGGCGCCTACAGGATTCGAGCCGTGGTGGGTGAGGCGAGACTCCGCCAGACACTCCGCCTCCTTACGTCGGCGCCTACACCTCGCAGGTTGGTTCCATTTCGCCAGGGAACTTGCACTCGCCGGGAGGCATTCCCGGGGGCATCCTCGGCGCAGTATGACGATCACGACCACACCTACCGTCGAAGGGCGGACGATTCAGCAGTACCACGGCGTTGTGACCGGCGAGGCCATCCTCGGGGCGAACATCTTCCGGGATTTCTTTGCGGGCATCCGCGACATCGTGGGAGGGCGCGCGGCCTCCTACGAGAAGGAACTCCGGCGGGCCCGCGAGGTGGCATTCAGTGAGATGAGTCAGATGGCCATGGAACTCGGGGCCAATGCGATCGTGGGCGTCGACCTCGATTACGAGACCGTCGGCGGGCAGGGCAGCATGCTCATGGTCAGTGTGAGCGGCACCGCCGTTACGATCGCCTGAGGCCCGAACACGGGCCACGCCGAACGTAACTGCCATGGTCCTTTCACCCGCGTCCCGGGGCGCGGGGGTGAGTGCCCGGGGCGCGGGTGGCCGGCGGGTCACTTGTTGAGGGTCCGGCACGGGGCTAGAATCCATGGCACGCGGGGATCGATCATGCCAGAAGCTCGAACTTCAGCCCTCTGGAGACGACTTTCCCGCCCGCATGCCGTTGTTGAACCGACGACCGGTTGAGTCCCGGCACCTGGTCGAACTGGCCGGGCTGTTCCTGAAACTCGGCACGATCGCCTTTGGCGGACCTGCCGCCCACGTCGCCATGATGGAGGACGAGGTGGTGCGCCGCCGGGGATGGTTGAGTCGCCAGGAGTTTTTGGACTTGTGGGGAGCGACGCACCTCATCCCCGGACCCAACTCCACCGAACTGGCGATTCACATCGGGCATCGGCGGGCGGGCTGGCCGGGGTTGCTGGTGGCGGGGGCGGCTTTCATCCTCCCGGCATCGCTGATCGTGACGGTCATTGCCTGGGCGTATGTGCGGTTCGGGAGGCTGCCCGATGCGCAGGGTGTGCTGGCGGGTGTGAAACCCGTGATCCTGGCTGTGGTGGTGCAGGCGCTGTGGAGCCTGGGAAGAAGCGCCGTCAAGACCCGGGGGCTGGCATTCACAGGACTGCTGGCGACGGCGGCGGTGCTGGCCGGGGTCCACGAATTGGTGGTGCTGTTCGCCGGTGGCGGTCTGCTGGCGCTGGCCCGCGCCGGGGTGCGTTCGGGCTTGGGATCGAAGGCATCGGTTCTTCTGGCGGTGGGGCCGGGTCTGCCCTCTTGGGGAGCCGCAGGGACGACAGGCCTCGTGGCCACGGCGGGCGCCGCGGGTGTCGTGCCTTTCGGGCTCGGACCGCTCTTCCTGTCGTTTCTAAAGATCGGGGCGGTGTTGTACGGGAGCGGTTACGTCTTGTTGGCGTTTCTGCGCGCTGACTTCGTCGAGCGTTGCGGCTGGCTCACTGAGGCCCAGTTGCTGGATGCCGTGGCGGTCGGCCAGTTCACACCCGGTCCCGTCTTCACCACGGCCACGTTCATTGGTTTCCTGCTCGGAGGAGCGCCTGGCGCGGCGGTGGCGACGGTTGGCATCTTTCTTCCGGCGTTTGTTTTCGTCGCGCTGAGTGGTCCGTTGATCCCGCGCCTCCGGCAATCGCGGGTTGCGGGTGATGTGCTCGATGGAGTCAACGTGGCGTCGCTGGCGTTGATGGCGGTGGTTACGCTGCAACTCGGGAGGGTTGCCCTGGCCGGCTGGTTGCCGGTGGCACTCGCGTTGGCCAGCGCGGTCCTGCTGGTGCGGTTTCGAGTGAACTCCGCCTGGCTGGTGCTGGCTGGCGGCGTCCTTGGCTTCCTGTTATTGCGGAGTTGAAGGGCGCCTGAGTTCCGGGCCGGCGATTCGCACGGCGACCCTACTTCCCGACCACGCCCGCCACGATCAGGAAGGCGATCAGCACGCCCATCAGGCTTTCGCCGGCGATCAACCCGGAGGCCACTGGCACGACGGTCTTCTCGGCAAGGGCCGCATGACGCCGCCGGAGCCACTCCGCTCCGGCCGCGCCGAGGAACATGGCCATGCAGTTGCTCCCGGGCAGGACCATGGCGATCCCGAGGCCGGAAGGCGAGGGGATCCAGGGACGCAGACGCCGCGGAGCGAATCGCTCCAGGCACGCCAGCGCAACGCCCAACGCGAGTCCGACGAGAATGGCCATCCGCGCGCTGCCGGCCAGGGCGGAGACCCCGCCCGCGAACGCTTCGGAGACCCCGGCCCACACCACGCACGAAGGCGCGGGCCAGGCTTCACTGCCGAGCATTGCCGGGTCGGGCAGAATGAGGCGGAACGCCGGCACGACGATCAACGCTCCCGTGAGCACGCCGAAGAGCTGGGCGTAGAACTGGTGGCGCGGCCGTGCCCCGAGCAGCCAGCCGGTCTTGAGCGTGGTGAGCAGGTCGGCGGCGTGGAGCCCGATGCCTCCGGTCACGTTGGCCGACATGATGTTGCCGGAGAGATTTCCGGGAGTGATGACGCCGTAGAGGAGTTGCGTGACGGGCCCGAGCGCCTTGGTGGGCGTCACATCGGTCTCGCCTGTGACCCGGGCCGCCACAAATCCCATCAGGATGGCCAGCGGCACCGCGAGCAGGCCGGCCCAGACGGGGATCTGGAAGAGCCGGGTCATGAGGAACACCACCAGTGGAGTGAGCACGAGAAAGCCAGCGGGGAACCACCAGTCGGCGCATTCCACACTGTTGATCGGGTCCTGGTCCGCGCTGCGTTTCCGCGTCAGCCGGGTGAGGCCGGAAAGCGAACGCCCGATGCTGCGGTAGTCGAAGGCGAAGGAACAAAGCCCCGAGGCCACGAGGATGGCGGCGCCCGGCCAGAGGGTCCAGGCCACGATGGCCTTGTAGGAGACCGACTGGACTGCACCCGAAGCCACCAATTGAGGCGCCAGGACCGCATAGGTGAGCAGTCCACCCAGCAACAGCGACCAGCCGGTGCGAAAGCTCATCAAGGCTCCGCCGCCGATCAAGACCACCTCGGACTTCAGAGCCAGCGTCCAGTCGGACAGCGCCCGCCCCGCAAGCGTCACCGGCAGGCCGATCGTGACGGGGAGCAGGTGCCAGGCGTCCCGCAACCAGGCCACCAGCGCTCCGAAAGCCGCTGCCCCGGCGAGCCAGCGCGCCTTGCTGCGCCCGGCTCCTCCCGCGGTGGCATGGATGGAGCGGATGGTCTCCGCGGTGGCCGTGCCGGTCGGGAACGCCAGTTGCTCGCGATTGACGAGCTGGCGTTTGATGGGGATGGCGGCCATGACCCCCAAGGCGGCGATGCTTCCGAACCAGAGGATCATCGGGATGGGTTCGGGACGGACCGCGGTGACCATGAGCAAGGCGCCGAAGGCGGCCATGTTGCCGCCGCCTGTCATGTAGCCCGCGCCTGACGCCACGGTCGTCAGCGCGTTGTTCTCGAGGGCGCCGAGGGGTCTCCGGGCCAATCGCGCCGCCCGCAGGGCCTGGAACAGGCCAAAGGCCAGGATGCACGCCGTCAGCGTCGTGCCCATGCTCCACCCCGTTTTGAGGAACACGTAAAGGTTGGAGAGGCACATCGCCGCCCCGATCGCCATGCCGGCGATCACGGCACGGAGGGTCAGGTTGCGCTCGCTGGGACGGAAGACGTTCCGGAGCCAGTCCGCTTCAGCGTCGGCCGGCTCCGGACGGCGTTCCGGCCAAGGTCTGGGTGGGTTCGGAGAGCCCGGGTCAGCCATGGGAGGGGAGGGTAGATGGGGGCCATCCAGAGAGCAAGGGAGGGCGACTGGCTAACCCTCAAGCAAGGCCTGCTTCTTGAGGCTTCTGAAGCGGGTGGCGCTTACCGGACGCCTGGCGATCAACCGGCCCTGGTAGATCACGCTGAACATGCCGGAGGGGGTTGGAAGCTGCCTTGACTCCTCGGCGCTTCGGATAGGAACCACCGTCGGCTTCAGTCCAGACCCTCGGGCGGCGTCGGCGATGTCCTCGACCCATTTGGGGACCATGGGGCACGTAGCCACAGAAGCCGCACTGGCCGATGTGGTCGGCGTTCGTGTCGAGAAACCTGGTAGGGCGGGCACTCCGCTGCCCGCCGCTCCGGCGCGCAAGGGACTGCGCGCCCTACTGTGGAAGGATCGGTTCATGATCCCCAGGCGCGCCGGTCCTCCCGGCATCCCGGCTCTTCCCATGAGCCTGTTCGGAAAGCGGGGATGAATCCCCGCACTCCAGGCGCTTCGCGGCCCCAGACGTGCCTTCGAGCGGCGCGAAGCGTCTGGAGTGCGTCCGCTTTAGCGGCGCTTTTTGGTTTCTGGCGACTGAGGAGGCCCAAACGGAACAGGACGCTTCCCACTCGCCCTGCTTTCGCCAGGCTCGAAAGCCTGCCCTACCTCGCATGGCCTATTGCAGCCAGGCGAACTTGTCGGTTCCCACTTGGGCCAGGCTCGTTTTGTCCGGCGCGTCATCATCCGCGGTTGCCTCTTCCAGGGTCGACCAAAAGGTATGGCCCTCCGCGTCGGTGTGCACCCGGGTCAGGTGGACGAAGGCGGCGTTGTCGGCAATTTCCCGCAGCGCGACCGCCGCCGAGATGCCCCAGAGCCCCGAATCGGGGTCCTGACGCGCCTCCCATTGGTTCAGGCGCTCGACGAACGAGGTGTCCAGTTCCAGGACGCGGAGGCAGCGCAGGAACGTGTTGGTCTCGACCAAGCCGGCACGTACGGCCTCCGGGACGGGATTGTTCAGCAGCTGGCCCAGCTCGCCGAGGGTGCGGACGCGGAGGCTGCGGAGCGTGGTGGCTCGGGCAATGGCGTCGCCCAGCCAAGCCAGCGCGTCCGGGAGCTGTTCGGTGATGAACGTCGTTCCGGTGGCGAGGATCATGGCGTCCTGCTCGCCGGAACCCATGGCCTCCCAGTCCTGGGTCCGTGCGGCCACATACGACTTCAGCAAATGCCAGGCCTCGGAGAACAGCAGGCGGCGCTCCCGCAGTTGGGTCTGGACCAGGGGCAGCGCTTGCTTCAAGTGAGGGAAAGCGCGCCAGACATCCGCGATCTGGGAGTCGCGGAACAGGTACATCGAAGGCGTGGCGAGCATTTCCTCGGCGGTGCCGGCGTCCAGCACCAGGCGGGACGCCCCGGTGGCGAGTTCGAAGAGGGCCACGCCCGCGGAGAACACGTCCGAGGCTGTCGAGAGCGGCACCCCGGCCTGCAGGTTGGAGGCGTCGATCAACACTTCCGCATGATCGGGAGTCGCCGCATACACAAAGCTCGACACGTTCGAGCGATGCCGCGGCATGAAGAACGCCCCGAGATCGACCAGCCGTACCTGCCCGCTCTCGAGGCGGATGACGTTGTCCGGCTTGAAGTCGATCATGATCAGGCCGTGCTGGTGGAACTGGTCGAGGATGGCAAACACGTCCTGGGTGGCGCGGCGCAGTTCGTCCAGGGCCGTGGCGTCGTAGCCGCCCGCGGCCAGTTCCTCGGCCCAGAACCTCAGATTACGACCGCGGAGGTACTCCATGGCAATGCAGGCGAACTTGGCGTCGTAGTCGATCTGCGCCCCGAAGTAGGCCGGAACGAAATCCCGCAAAGCCTCCATCGCGTGGATTTCCTCGAAGTTCGCCAGCTCCGCCTGAAAATTGACGTACGGCCCGTAACCGATCTCATCGGGCCGACCGCAGCTCAGGTCAAAGACCTTGACGACCACACCGTCGTGGTCGGTCTGGTAGAGGGACGTCTCCGGGTTCTGAGCGAGAGCCCTGATGAGCCCCACGCGTCCCAATCCCGCCACCTGGACGGTTCTGCCGGCGTAACGGTCGGGTCTGGCGGTGGGATGCGTCATGGCAGGCGAGGGGAGGGGAGGATGCGTGGGGCGGGGCGGGCACTCCGGGGCGTGGCTGAACGGGGAGGCTGACGCCACACGGACAGGGTGGCAGCCGTGCCCCGCACGCGCACAGCGGAGTTCGTATTCATCTCAGGAATGGGATGACCGTAGCGGGCCGGGGCTCTTTTGGGAAGCCCGAGCGCATTCCGCGGCCTGGCCGTCCCAACCTGAGTTGCGCCGGATGAACGCGGTTCCGGAGCCGCGAAGCGCACGGAGTGCGGCCGTGCATCGCCGCGTTTCGTGAACGTGGCTCGACAGTTGAGGTCGGTTATTGGCACCCGGCTCCGCGCAGCGTCGCCCCACCGGGCACGCCGGCTTGCCCCACCTACCACCCCCGCAGAGGCAGATTGCAGGTGATTTCGGTGCCTTATCCCGTAGAATAGTGGCGTTGCGCGCTGGTGGTTCCATCCTGGTTGGCGCCTGGCTCGCCGCGGCGGCGGCGAGTGGCGTTGGTCTTGGCCTGGCGGACGACAGCCTCGAGTTGTTCGAGAAGCGCGTCCGCCCAGTCCTGCTCGAGCGATGTCACTCCTGCCACAGCGCGACGGCCGATCGCGTCAAGGGAGACCTGCGGCTGGACTCGGCGGAAGGCCTGCGGCAAGGCGGCGAGAGCGGACCCGTGCTGGTGGCCGGCGAGCCCGAGCTCAGCCGCTTGATTGAGGCCATCCGGTACGACAATCCCGATCTGCAGATGCCCCCGAGAGGGAAGCTGCCGGACGGCGAAATCGAGGCGATCACTGCCTGGGTCCGCGCGGGGGCACCCTGGCCCACGACAGAGCAAGCCGGATCGCTCGTGGCGAACCGGGACGGGTTCGATCTCAAGGAGCGCCAGCGCGCGCATTGGGCATGGCAACCCGTTACCCGACCCTCGGTGCCGGCGGTGCGACAGGAAGCATGGGTCCGGCAGGCACCCGACGCGTTCCTGCTGGCGCGCCTCGAGCGCGAGGGGCTCGAACCCGCTCCCGCGGCCGATCCGGTGGTCCTGGCACGGAGGCTCCATTTCGACCTGATCGGCCTGCCGCCCGCGCCGGAGGTGAGCCAGGCGTTCGCGGCGAATCCGGATCCCGCCGCCTACGTGACGCTGGTCGATGAACTCCTCTCCTCGCCGCGGTTCGGGGAGCGTTGGGCTCGACACTGGCTCGACTTGGTGCGGTACGCGGAGACGCTCGGCCACGAATTCGACTACCCGACGCCCCACGCGTGGCGCTACCGCGATTACGTGGTGCGGGCGTTAAACGCCGATGTTCCCTACGACCAGTTTGTCCGTGAGCATGTGGCCGGCGACTTGCTGGCGTCTCCACGCCGGGATCCCTCAACGGGGTTGAACGAGTCGGTCATTGGCACCGCGTTCTACTGGCTGGGGCAACGGACGCATTCGCCGGTGGACGTCAAGCAGCACGAGGCCGACGTGATCGATGATCAGATCGATGTGCTCACCAAGACGTTCCTGGGGGTGACGGTGGCGTGTGCCCGGTGTCACGACCACAAGTTCGACGCGATTTCGGCGAAGGACTACTACGCGCTGTACGGCATCCTCTCGAGTTCGCGGTATGTCCAACGCGCTCTCGAGCCCGTTCCCGCTCCGGGTCCGACGATGCTGGCCGCAGGGACGGAGCTGCGAGCTGCTCTCGGGTTCGACGCGAAGGACGCCCAGCCAGGGGGGATCTCAAGCGTCCCGGAGGCCCGGGAACAGGGCGAGTCCGAGGTCTTCGTCGATTTCGCCCGCGAGGGGTATTCGGGCTGGCATCTCGAAGGCGAGGCGTTCGGAACTGCTCCCGCGCCGGCAGGACACCTGGTCGTGTTGGCGACCAATCAGGTGGCCGTCCTGAACCGCCCTTGTGCCCACAGTGCGTCGTCCGGACGCCGGCAGCAGGGTGTGCTCGCGTCGCCCACGTTCACCATTGCGCATCGTTTCATCCACATCCTGGCGGCGGGACGGGGAAGCAGGGTCCTGGTGCCGGTGGAAAACCTGACGATGATCCGGGACCCCATTTACGGCGTCCTCAAACGCCCGTTCGATCACGACGAACTGCGATGGCTGACCCTGGACGTCGGATTGTGGCCCGGGCGCCGGGCCTGCCTCGAGTTTTGCGACACCACCGCTCCGGACCTGGCGGACGATGGGCATCGCGGCGGCTTTCCCGCGGACGGTTATGTGGCCGTTGCCAGCGTGGTCTTTTCGGACAGCGACAGGCCGCCCGGCGGTTCCGCGCAATCCGAAGGGCTGACACTCCTCACGCTGGAGCCGGAATCCAGCGCCGGGCGCAGCGCTGCCGTGTACCTGGCCGCCGAATCGAGCTTGCGGGACCCGCCTCGGGCGCCGGGTTCCATGGACGGGTCGGGGCTGGACGAGTTTCTGTTCATCCGGGGGAATCCTCGAAACCGCGGGGAGGTGGTTCGCCGGCGTTTTCTGGAAGCCTTGGGTTCGAACGAGGCGCTGTATGCCGGTCCCGGAAGCGGCCGCCTCCAGCTTGCCCGCGAGATGACCGATCCAGCCAACCCGCTCCTGGCGCGCGTGATCGTGAACCGCGTCTGGTCGCACCTGTTTGGCCGCGGCCTGGTGCCGACGCCTGACGACTTCGGGGTGCTGGGGCAAGCCCCGACGCACCCGGAGTTGTTGGACTGGCTGGCGAGCTGGTTTCGCGAAGAAGGGGATTGGTCGATCAAGGCGCTGGTGCGCCTGCTGGTTACGTCGCGAGCCTACCAGATGTCCAGCCGGCCGGATGACGCCGTGGCCGAAGCGCGCGATCCCGCCAATCTCTGGTGGCATCGCATGCCGATTCGGCGGCTCGAGGGGGAGGCCATCCGAGATGCCATGCTGGCCGTGTCCGGCCGGCTCGATCTGGCGATGTACGGTCCGGCGGTCCCGGTCCACTTGACGGAGTTCATGGACGGCCGGGGACGGCCGGGGGTGAGTGGGCCGCTGGACGGCGAGGGACGCCGCTCCATCTACGTCGAGGTGCGGCGGAACTTCCTTTCTCCCATGCTGAGGGCTTTCGACACGCCGGTCCCGTTCACCACGGTGGGGCGGCGGCCAACGTCGAACGTCCCCGCCCAATCGCTGATTCTGCTCAACGACCCGTTCGTGCACGCCGAGGCGGCACGTTGGGCGGGTCGTACGCAGGTGGCGACCGGTGGCGACCGTGCCGAACGCGTCCGCAAGCTCTACTGGAGCGCTTTCGGCCGGGCGCCCACCGCTGCGGAACTGGAACAGAGTATGACCTACCTGGATTCGCGGGGAGCGCGAGGCGGTCGTCTGAGCGGGGCATCCGATCCGGAGGAGGAGGGGTGGACCGATCTGTGCCACGTGCTCTTCAACGTGAAGGAATTTGTGTTTCTACCCTGAGTCGCACGCCGATGAAAACGGAACCCGGATATCCCTGCGGGCGATACGCCCAGCCCCCGCTGAGCCGGCGTGAGATGCTGGTGCGGTGTGCGAACGGGTTCGGAGGGATCGCGCTGCTGGGCATGCTGAATGAAATCACCGTGTCCGGCGCCCAACCTGGCCCGCGGGAGGGCGTCACGAACGGTCTGGCACCCCGAAACCCGCACTTCGCGCCCCGGGCGCGGAACGTCATCTTCCTGTACATGGACGGCGGGCCTTCGCAGGTGGACACGTTCGATCCCAAGCCGCGTCTCAACCGGGAGCACGGAAAGCCGTTCGGTCTCAAGATGGAGCCGACCCAGTTCAACGACAATGGCGCGACGCTCGGTTGCCCCTGGGAATTCCACCCGCACGGGGGCAGCGGGATCCCGGTGAGCGCGTTGTTTCCGCACGTGGCCGGGTGCGTTGACGAGTTGTGCGTGATCCGCTCGATGACGTCGAACTTCTCCGAACACACCAACGCCAACTATTTCCTGCACACGGGACTGGGTCTCTCCGGTCGTCCCAGCATGGGCGCCTGGGTCGGGTACGGGCTCGGCAGCGAGAACCGCGATCTGCCTGCCTTTGTCGTGCTCAACGGCGGGTTGATCCCGCCGGGGGGACTCGACAACTTCGGCAGCGGGTTTCTTCCGGCGACGTTCCAGGGCTCGATCTTCCGGCCCGGGGGCGACGGGGTGGCGAACGTCCGGGCGCGGGAGGCGGAGCCGGAGATCCAGGCTGGCAAACTCGAGCTGTTGAGACAGCTCGACGCCGGCGTCCTGGGGCGTCTGGGCCGCGTCGATGCCCTCGAATCCGCCGTGGAAAACTACGAGCTCGCCTTCCGGATGCAGGCCGCGGTACCGGAGTTGATGGAGGTGCGGGGTGAGTCGGCGGCCACGCACCGGCTTTATGGCCTGGACGCCGACTACGAACCAACCCGGACGTTTGGGCTGCAGTGTTTGCTGGCGCGCCGGATGGTCGAACGCGGGGTGCGGTTCGTGGAATTGACGTGTCCTTCGACGGGGGGCGACCGCTGGGACCAGCACGGGCAATTGAAGAGCGGTCATGAGAACAACGCCCGGGCCGTCGACCAGCCGATTGCCGGGTTGTTGCGGGACTTGAAGAGCCGGGGTCTCCTGCAAAGCACGCTGGTGGTCTGGGCGGGCGAATTCGGCCGCACGCCCTTCTCCCAGGGCGCCGACGGGCGGGACCACAATCCGTTCGGATTTACGGTGTGGCTGGCGGGTGGGGGCGTCCGGGGCGGGCTGATCCATGGCGCCACGGACGATTACGGGTACCACGCGGTGGAGAACAAGGTGCAGATCCACGACTTGCACGCCACGATGCTGCATCTCCTCGGTCTCGACCATACCCGGCTTACCGTGCGATTTGGGGGCCGTGACATGCGGTTGACGGATGTTCATGGCGAAGTGATGCACCCGATCCTTGCTTGAGCCGGCGGCTGGTGAAGCGGTGAACGCGGCGTTGAAGTGGCCCCGGGGCACCCGTATGCTTGCCCCGTGATTGCGCTGCTTGACTATGGCGCGGGCAACCTGCGGAGCGTGCACAAGGCGCTGCTCCACCTGGGAGCCCAGGTGCGACTCACGCGCGACCCGGCTCCGCTCGCGGAAGCGCGGGCGGTCGTGTTGCCGGGGGTGGGCGCGTTCGACGATTGCCTGAATGCATTGCACCGGCAGGCGCTCCTCGAGGCGTGCCGCGAGTTCATGGCCAGTGGCCGGCCCTTCCTGGGCATTTGCGTCGGGTACCAGGCGCTGTTCGAAGCCAGCGAGGAGTTCAACAGCAACGCCGCCGGGATGGGGATGTTCAAGGGCCGCGTGGTGCGCTTCCCGGGCGCGCCGGGCCTGAAGGTGCCCCAGATCGGCTGGAATCAACTCGAGATCGTGCGGCCTGACTGCCCCTTGTTCCGCGGCGTGCCGAACGGCAGTCACGTGTACTTCGTGCACAGCTTCTATCCCCGGCCCGCGGATGACGGGCTCGTGGCAGCCCGGACCGAGTACGGCGAAGCGTTCGCCTCGGCCATCTGGAGGGACAACGTCTTTGCGACGCAATTCCACCCGGAGAAGAGCCAGGAGGTCGGATTGCAGATCCTGAGGAATTTCGTCAGCTTGGCGGTGTGAGGGCGCCGGCGGGCAGCCCGGTGGGCAGGAACGCGGGATTGTGGGGACCCCAAGCGTGGGGCATGCTGAAGCCGATGACACCTGCGTCCGGATGGGCCGCGTGGCTTGAAGGGGCATGCGGTCTCCTTTACCCTGCGGTGTGTCAGCTTTGCGGCGAGCAACCGGCCGGTCCGGGCGAGGGCTATGTCTGCAGGCGCTGCCGGGAGATGCCCGGGGCGTTACGTGTGATCCGGCCCCCGTTTTGCGATCGTTGCGGGCTTCCGTTCGACGGCGAAGCCAGCGGGCCTTTTCAATGTGGTCATTGTGCGGGAGTTGAATTGCACTTTAGGTTCGCCCGGGCGGCTGTCGTCGCGAGCGACCTCGTGCTGCAGATCATCCATGCGTACAAATACCGGCGGGGACTTTGGTACGAGCGGTTCCTGGGACGGCTGCTTGTGGACGCAGCCGCGCCCGAGCTTGCCCGGGAGCCTTGGGACTGGATCGTTCCGGTGCCCCTGTACCCGGTGAAAGAGCGCGAACGGGAATTCAACCAGGCGGCCCGGCTTGCCAGACTGCTGAGCCGCGCCACGGGCATTCCCACTCACACCCGGGCCGTGCGTCGGACGCGGGCGACGGGCACGCAGACGCGGCTGACGCGATCCGAGCGCATGGAGAACATGCACGAGGCATTCGTTCCCACGGGTGTTGGCGACCTGCAGGGACAACGGGTGGTGCTTCTGGACGATGTGCTCACCACGGGCGCGACCACGAGCGCCTGTGCCCGGGCGGTCCGCGAGGCGGGAGCGGCGGACGTGTGTGTCTGGACCGTGGCGAGGGGGACGTGGCGGACTTGAGGTTTTACGTATGAGCACACCGAAGATATCCCGGATTCCGGAAAGCCTGGGGACGGCTCCTGCCGGCGAGACCACGTTTCCGAAGAAGCCGAAGCTTGCGACGGGCAAGGCGCGAAAGCGCGACATCCCGGAGGGGCTTTGGACGAAGTGTCCCGGGTGCGGGACCATGCTCTACGACAAGGAACTGGATACGCATCTGAAGGTTTGCCGGCATTGCGGCCATCATTTTCCGATCAGCGCGCGCGAACGCATCAACGCGCTGGTGGAGACCTGTTCCTTCGAGGAGATGGACGCGATGATGACGAGCGTCGATGCGCTCGAGTTCACGGGCGTGGCTCCTTACACCGACAAGCTGGCCGCGTATCAGCGCTCGACGGGCTTGCGCGACGCCGTGATCACCGGGATTGGGAGGATCGGGCCGGTAAGGACGGCGCTGGGAGTGATGGACTTCGGGTTCCTGGGCGGATCCATGGGATCGGTGGTGGGCGAGAAGCTGACGCGGCTGATCGAAGCGGCCACGGACCGCGGGTTGTTGCTGGTGATCGTTTCCACAAGCGGCGGCGCACGGATGTACGAGGGGATGTTCAGCCTGATGCAGATGGCCAAGACCTCGGCGGCCCTGGCATATCATGCGCGTCAACGACTCCCGTTCATCAGCGTGCTGACGCATCCCACCACGGCGGGCGTGATGGCGAGTTACGCCAGCCTGGGCGACCTCATCCTGGCCGAGCCCGGGGCGATGATTGGCTTCGCCGGACCGCGCGTGATCAAGGACACGACGCAGGCCGAACTGCCTCCGGGTTTTCAGACGGCGGAGTTCCTGCAGGACCGTGGGTTGGTGGACGCGATCGTGCCGCGGAAGCAACTCAAGGAGCGTTTGATCACCTTTGCGAGTTACATGCTCCCGGGGAATCGTTGAGCGTTGAGCGTTGAGCGTGGCGAGCTTCATTCGCGCCAGAGATGGTGGGGGCGTCACTTTTTTGGCAGATTTTCGCCTTGTTCCTCGGCGTGAAATGCGTAGAACAAGACTCGTGAACGGATGAGGCGCGAGGCGCCTCGAGGGGCTCTTTGATAGCGGTAGGCAAGTGACTTTACCCTGCCATTGCTCGTGCTTAGAAACTATGTCCTTGAACCGTAAGCTCGAATCACCGGAATCCGTAACTCGTGCGGCTGCCGACAGGCCTTTACTGGAAGTCGAAACCCGCCGACAGGGTTCCACCTGTTTCTGATCACGTTCAAAGGAACTGTGAAACACGGCATCGTGGCGGGGTTCCTTCTTCAAGCGACCGGTGATCTCCCCTCCGCCGGTCGCTTTTTCATTTTTGCACCGTTCGGCGGCGGCCTATGCTCGATCCGTGGGTGCTGATGACCTCTTCGGACCGCTGAAATCCCCCTCGGGTGCGGCGTCCCCCGGCGTAAGCCAGGGCGCCATGGCCTCGAGCGCCCCGCTCGCGGCACGGATGCGACCCCGGGACTTGGGCGAGTACGTCGGACAATCCCACATCCTTGGCCCCGGCCAGTTGCTCCGGCGCGCCATTGAGGCCGACCGGATCCAGTCCCTGATCTTCTACGGCCCGCCCGGCACCGGCAAAACTTCGCTGGCCCAGATCATCGCCCGTCAGACCAAGGCGCGTTTTGTCCGGCTGAGCGGGGTGGAGTCCAACGTGGCCGACCTGCGGCGGGAGCTCAGCGGCGCGGCCAATCGCCTGGCCAACGCCGGGCAGTTCACGATCCTCTTCATCGACGAGATCCACCGGTTCAACAAGGCCCAGCAGGACGTCCTGCTGCCGGATGTCGAGAGCGGTTCGGTGCGGTTGATCGGGGCGACGACGCACAATCCGTTCTTCTTCGTCAACTCGCCGCTCGTGAGTCGCTCGCAGATCTTCGAGCTCCGACCTCTCAGCGAGGAGGAACTGCTCGCCTTGCTGCGGCGGGCCCTCGCGGATTCCGAGCGGGGTCTGGCCGGGCGCCGCCTCCAGCCTGAGCCCGCAGCGCTTGCGCACCTGGCCCGGGTGGCGGACGGGGACGCCCGGAAGGCGCTCAACGCCCTGGAACTGGCGGCGCTCACCACACCGCCGGATCCGGACGGGAGCATTCGGATCAGCTTGGAGATCGCCGAGCAGAGCATCCAGAAGAAGGCGATCGTGTACGACGGCGATGGCGATGCGCACTACGACACCATTTCGGCGTTCATCAAGTCGATGCGAGGCAGCGACGCGGACGCCGCCCTTTACTGGCTGGCCAAGATGATCCATGCGGGGGAGGACCCGCGGTTCATTGCGCGTCGCATGGTCATCTGCGCGGCCGAGGACGTCGGTCTGGCGGATCCGATGGCGTTGGTGCTCACCCAGGCAGCGCTGGCAGCCGCGGAGTACGTCGGCTGGCCTGAAGCTCGCATCCCGCTGGCGGAAGCGACGATCTACATCGCCACCGCCCACAAGAGCAACAGCAGCATCGTGGCGATCGACGCGGCCCTGGAGGACGTTCGCAAAGGCCGGACGCTGGCGGTTCCCGAGCACTTGAGGGACGCGCACTATGCCGGGGCGGACCGGTTGGGTCACGGAGCGGGTTACCAGTACGCGCACGAGCATCCGGGGCATTTCGTCGCCCAGGACTACCTCGGCGCCGGCCGGCGCTACTACGAACCCTCGGATCAGGGCGTGGAGCGGAAGATCCGCGAACGGGTCGAGCGGTGGCGAGCCGCCTTCCGCGCGGTTCGGGGGGAGGCGGGAACTCCGAACGCTGCTGGGGCCACGAGCCAGGACGGGACGGGCGCGTGAGCAGCGCCAGGGAATTGAAACGTGCGTTGCGGCGCGAATTGCGCAGCCGGGTGCAAGCCGTGCCGGCGGCCCTCTGGATTTCCGAAGGTGCGCGGATCGTGGCGCGGTTGACTGCGCGTCGGGAATGGCGCGAGGCGCGTCGGTTGTTGCTGTATGCCCCCATGGCCGGTGAGCCCGACGTCTGGCCCCTGGCGGTTCAGGTGTTGGCGGAGGGCCGGGCACTGGCTCTGCCGCGGTACAACGCGGCCGCCGACGCGTATGAGGCCGCCGAAGTGCGCGATCTCGATCGGGAGATCGTGCCCGGGAGCTTCGGGATTCGTGAACCGGCGTGCGGATGTCCGGTGCGGGCGTTGAACGAACTGGACTTCGTTCTGGTGCCCGGCTTAGGATTCGACTTGGCCGGTCGTCGGTTGGGGCACGGGAAAGGGTACTACGACCGCCTTCTGGCCTTGATCTCAGGGACAGCGTGTGGGGTGGCGATGGATTGGCAGGTCTTGGGAGCCATTCCAGTCGAATCCCATGACGCTGAGGTGAATTGCATTGTGACTCCGTCGCGCTGGCTCGCGGTAGAGCGGCGGGGGTTTGACTCATGATTTTGCTGGCGAGTGTGGACTGGACCATCGCGGGACTGGCCCTGGTGGCAGGCCTGTTTCTGGGGTTCTTGTTGTGGCGTGGGTTTGACCTCCGCTCGCGCCGGGCCTTTGCCGTCCATGAGCGCGAGATGATGGAGCGGGCGCAGCGCGAGGCAGATACGGTGGTCCGCGAGGCGCGCGTCACCGCCGACGAACAAAACCTCACGCGCCGGAGAGAACTCGAGGAGACCTGGGACCGCCGCCGCGTCGAGCTCGATCGGTTGGAGGCGCGCAACTCCCAACAAGAGGCCCTCCTCCGCGTGCAAGCCGAGCAGCTCCAGGAACAGGAAAAAACCCTGGCGGCGGAGAAGCGCACGCTGGAAGCCAAGGAGTTCCAGGTCGAGGAGCGCGAGCGTGACTGTGAAGCGCTGTCCCGGCAGCGGCGCGCCGAACTGGCTGCCGTTGCCCGGTTGCAGGAGGCCGAGGCCCGCGCGCAGTTGCTGAAGGAGATCGAGGAAGAGGCCAAGAAGGACGCCGCCGACCTGACCCGGCACTTGCTCGAATCCGCCCGCGCCGAGGCGGAGGTCCACGCCCGCCGGATCATCGCCCTCGCCGTTCAGCGCTATGCCGGCGAGCACGCCTTTGAAACGACCACCGCCACCGTTTCCCTGAACGGCCACGACATCAAGGGCCGGATCATCGGTCGTGAAGGCAGAAACATCCGGTCCTTCGAGGCGGAGACCGGGGTGACGGTCCTGATCGATGACACGCCCGGCACCGTCGTGCTCTCCGGGTTTGACCCGGTGCGGCGCGAGGTCGCCCGACAAGCCATGGAACGGCTGATTGCCGATGGCCGCATTCACCCGGGACGCATCGAGGAAGTCGTCAAGAAGGTCAACGAGGAGATGGAGGAGACGATCCTTCGGTCCGGCGAGGAGGCGGTCTTCAAAGTCGGCCTGCCGCCGATGCACGTCGAAGTGGTGCGGTTGCTCGGCCGGCTGCGATTCCGCCACAGCTACTCCCAGAACATCCTCGACCACTCCATCGAGGTGGCGCATCTCGCGGGCCTGATGTCGCTCGAACTGAGCGCGGACGCCAACACCGCCCGTCGCGCCGGGCTTCTTCATGACATTGGCAAGGCCGTGAACCACGAGATGGAAGGTTCGCATGCCGCCATTGGCGCTGAGTTGCTCCGGCGTTATGGGGAGGCGGAGGAGGTGGTGCAGGCCGTGGCCTCCCACCATGACGAGCAGCCCCATGTGGGGATCATCGGCCTCCTGGTCAGCGCTGCCGACGCCATCAGCGCGTCCCGTCCTGGCGCCCGTTCGGAGTCCATGACGACCTACCTGCAACGGCTCGCCGACCTGGAACGGATCGGAACCGGCTTCACCGGTGTCGAGAAGTGCTACGCGGTCCAGGCCGGACGCGAAGTCCGGGTGATCGTGCGGCCGGAGCAAGTGGACGACCAGGAGGCGTTCGTTCTTGCCCGCAACATCGCTCACAAGATCGAGGAGGATCTCCTGTACCCCGGTCAGATCCGCGTCACGGTGGTTCGCGAGACGCGCTGCATTGAGTTCGCGAAGTAGCTCGGTGCCCGGGAGCCCCCGGGCTGGCCCGGCCCCGCGGGGTCCCTGGCGGGATCACGATCCGGAGTCAGGAGGGGGCGATGGGACCGCGGTGCGCTTCCGAAAGATGACGACGTGCTGCCACGGGAGCTTCGAGATCGTCTCGACCCATTCCAGGGGATGCACGACGGCTTCCTTGCGGATCTGGGCTTCGGTCATCTTGTGCAGCGGCTTGATGGGCACGGCCGGGTCTTCGCCGCGGTATTCCACGAACGCGATCCGACCCGACGGCTTGAGGGCTTCGCACAAGGCGTCGAGCATTTCGTGCGGTCGGTCGAACTCGTGGTAAACGTCCACCATGAGGACGAGGTCGAGCGACGCGGAGGGGAGCTTGGGGTCCGTGGCTGAGCCAAGCACCGTCACGACGTTGGTGGTGCCGCGGGCGGTCAGGTTCGTGCGCAACCGGGCGAGCATCTCGGGTTGAATCTCCACCGCGTAGACGAGGCCTGCAGGCGTGACCGCTTCGGCGAGGCGCCACGTGTAATAGCCCGTGCCGGCCCCGATGTCGGCGACCACCTCGCCACGGCGCAGGCCCAGGGACTTGATCAGGAGGTCCGGTCGCTCTTCGTCCGCGCGTTCGGGGCGCTCGAGCCAGTCGCCTCCGGCGTGGCTCATGACGTGGGCGATTTCGCGTCCCAGATAGAAGACCCCGATCCCATCGGGGCTAGGCTGCGCGCGGTGCTCGTAAGCGGGCGCCGCGGCGGCCGGGGTTTCAGGGACGGCCGCGGTTGCCGTCAGCATGGCCGCCAGCGTTGCCACCAGCGCGAGGAAATTGTTCGAGGGACCGCGGAGAGCCCGCCCCAGTTGGTTGGAGTTCATCGAGAAAGGCTCACGATTCGCATTCGCCGCGCAACAGGGGCATCGCCTTGATCCGGGGCCAGAGCGGCTTGAGGTCTTCGTCCACCAGGGCCAGGCAAAGGAACTTGGCGGCCTCCTGTCCGGGCCCGATGGCTTTCTGGAGGAGTAACCAGGCCTCCTCCGGTCGCCCGAGTTGAGCGGCATAGCAGGCGAGGTTGTAGGCGATGGTGGGGTTGGCCGGAAAGCGGGCCAGGGCCGGGTACAGAAGCTGCCAGGCGAGATTCAACCCGCCCTGGGGTTGTCGGCGTGCTGCGTAGGCGCGGTGAATCCAGCCGAAAGTGTTCTCCGGCGCGCTCTCCACCAGGCGCTGGGCGGTGGCCGCAGCCGCCGTCCAGTCGCGCTGTTCGGCGTGAACGCCCCATTCCACCTCGAGCACACAAGGGCAGTTCCGCGTCGCCGGGGACAGCCGTCCGAGCTCGATCATGGCGGAGGCGGGATCTCCCAACATGAGCCAGCCCGTGGCGGCATCGTAATGCAGCTTGTCTGGATAGGGCAATTCGCTCACCGCGGGAGGGTAGGTGCGGACCGGGACGGAGGCAAATGAACGCCTCGGGCTCGGGATGACGCCCGGCTCACAGCTCCACCTGCATGCCCAGTTCCACGACCCGGTTGGCCGGGAGTCCAAAGAAGGCCGTGGCGCTCTGGGCATTCCGGGCAAGATACGCGAAGATGCGATCCCGCCAGCCGCGAACCCAGCCCCGCCCTTCCCGACAAAGGACGTTCTCGCGGCTGAGGAAGAAGGTGGTCTCCGAGAGCCGGAGCTGGAGGTTCTGTTCGCCGCAGAGACGGAGGATTTCGACGATATCGGGCTCGTCCATGAATCCGTGGCGGGCGATGACGCGGTAGAAACCCTGGCCGTGGCGGATAATCTCGACGCGGCGCCCTCCCGGAACGCGGGCATCTTCCTCCGTCGTAATCGTCAGCAGGACGACGCGCTCGTGCAGCACGCGGTTGTGTTTCAGGTTGTGCAGGAGCGCGAGAGGCGTGCCGGTCGGACTGCCCGCCATGAACACCGCCGTCCCGCCCACACGGTGCGGCTTACGCTCCTCGATGTCGGCGAGGAACATGTCCAGCGGCAGGATGCTCGACTCGAGCCGTTGCCGCAGGCGCCGCCGGCCCGATTTCCAGGTCCGCATCAGCGCGAACAGGACCAGCGCGGCCACAATGGGAAACCACCCACCGTCGGGAAGTTTCACGAGGTTGGCCGCCAAAAAGGGTAGTTCAACAGCAGCCAGGACGCCGCAGACGAGCGCCGCATGAGCCCGGCTCCAGTTCCACAACCGGCGCGCCGCGTGGTAAAACATGATGGTCGTGACCAGCATGGTCAGGCTTACCGCGACCCCGTAGGCAGCCGCGAGGCCGCTCGAGCTGCCAAAGCCCAGAACCAGACCCAGACACGGAAGCAGGAGCAACCAGTTCGCCAGCGGGACGTAGATCTGGCCGCGGAGGGTCTGGGACGTGTGCCGGATTTCCGCGCGGGGCAGATATCCGAGTTGGATGGCCTGCATCGTAAGCGAGAACACGCCCGAAATGAGGGCCTGCGAAGCGATGATCGCCGCGGCCGTCGCCAGGACCAGCAGCGGGTAGACCCAAACCCCGCTGGCCAGGGCATAGAACGGATTGGTCACTTCCGGGTTGTTCAAAAGGAGCGCGCCCTGGCCGAGGTAGTTGAGAAAGAGCGAGGGCAGCACCAGGCCGAACCAGGCCTGGCGGACGGGGCGCAGTCCGAAGTGTCCCATGTCAGCATACAAGGCCTCACCGCCGGTCAGCACCAGGAACACCGCGCCCAACACCGTGAAGGAAGTCCAGCCGCCGCTGACCAGGAACTTGACGGCGTACCAGGGAGCGATGGCCTTGAGCACACCCGGGCTTTTCACGACCTGAAACACACCCAGGACGGCAATGGTGATAAACCAAACCAGCATCACGGGGCCGAAAACCCGGCCCACCTTGCCGGTCCCGATGTGTTGGACGGAAAAGAGTCCCACCAGGATCACCATCGAGATGGGGATCACCAGCGCGTCCAGATCCTGCGCCACCACGCTGAGTCCCTCCACGGCGCCCAGCACCGTGATGGGCGGCGTGATCATCCCGTCGCCGAACATCAGCGCGGCTCCAAAAAGACCCAGACCGGCCAACCCGAGTGCGGTCTTGCCACGCCGCGCCCGCTCCGGGAACGCCAGGGCGAGAAGGGAGAGGATGCCGCCTTCACCCTTGTTGTCGGCGCGGCAGACGTAAACGAGGTACTTGACCGAGATGATCAGGATGAGGCTCCAGAAGATGAGGGACAGGACGCCCAGGACGTTGTCGGGATTGAGCGGGAGACCGTGCTTTTCGTCGAAGCACTCGCGCAGGGCGTAAAGAGGGCTCGTCCCGATGTCCCCAAATACAACCCCCAAGGCGGCCAGGGTCAGCACCCGGTGATCGGGGCCGGACTGAGCGGCATCGCTCATCTTGAGCTCAGTGGTCTCGACATGTGCGCTTCAGGCATAAGGAAGGAGACGCTTGGTCAGTGTCGGCGGGGCGATGCGGAAATCGAGCTCGCCGGCTGCTCCGCCTTCGCGCGGTGCTGCAGGTGCAGCTGCAGCTGCAGCTTCGTACGCACCCGCCGGTTCGTGGACTCCGCGCGCGCCCCATCCGTTCGGCGTCTTCCCTGACCACGGCACGTTCATGCAGAGCCTGAAGATGGACGGCCCGTGCCGGTTTGGCAACGTCGACATCCGCCGCGAACTGGGTGCTTGACCTGGAAACGGCAGCCGGTAATTCTGCCCTCACAAATGATGCGGATCGTGCGAGAAGGCCTGGTGCTGGTAGCCGCGGTAGTGCGCGGCGCTGCCGCCGGGTTTTGTCGCCGCTGAGCAATCAGTTGTACCAAAAACCCACGGCTGGCCGACAGTCGTGGGTTTTTTGTTACCCGGACTGCAGCCGGCGAGAGAGTCAGGCAGAACACATGAGCAAGACGACAGCAGCGAAGAAGCGGAATGGCAAGGCGGCCTCGCCGGCAACCCCGGCTCCGACCGGCACCCCTTGTCAGGGCAGCGATATCCTCGTGAAGTGCCTCGAGCGCGAGGGCGTCGAGGTGATTTTCGCCTATCCCGGCGGGGCGAGCATGGAGATCCACCAGGCGCTGACCCGGTCCAACCAGATCCGGACCTATCTGCCACGGCACGAACAGGGGGGCGTGTTCGCCGCCGAGGGTTACGCGCGGGTGACCGGCAAGGCCGGGGTCTGCATGGCGACCAGCGGGCCCGGCGCGACGAATCTCGTCACGGGGATTGCGGATGCGTACATGGACTCGGTGCCCCTGGTGGCCATCACCGGTCAGGTGCCCCAGGCCATGATCGGCAAGGGCGCCTTTCAGGAGACCGACATCTTCGGGATGACGCTGCCGGTGGTGAAGCACAGCTATCTGGTCACCGACATTCATGACATTCCCCGGGTGGTCAAGGAGGCCTTTCACATCGCGCAGACGGGCCGTCCCGGGCCGGTCCTGATCGATCTCCCCAAGAACGTTCAGCAGCAGCGGGCGGAGCCCGTCTTCCCCACCGAGGTCAACCTGCGCGGGTACAACCCGGATCTGCGCGGCGACGACAGCGCTTTCCAGGAGATCATCCGCCTGATCGAGAAGGCCGAGCGACCGGTCCTGTACTGCGGGGGTGGCATCATCAGCAGCGGTTCGGCTGCCGCGCTGCGCAAGCTCGTGGCCGCCACGGGCATTCCCGTGACCACCACGATCATGGGCTGCGGGGTTTTCCCCGAGAACGATCCGCTCTCCTTGAAGTGGCTGGGCATGCACGGTGCCGCCTACGCCAACTGGGCCGTCGCGGAAGCGGATTTGCTGCTGGCCTTTGGCGTGCGCTTTGACGACCGGGTGACCGGCAAGGTCGAGAAGTTCTGCGAGCACGGCACGATTGTGCACGTGGACATTGACGCGTCGGAGATCAACAAGAACCGGCTGGTTCACCTGCCGGTGATCAGCGACGTGCGCTACGCCCTGGAACGGCTGAACGCCTTGCTCGCCGAACGTCCCCTTACCAAGAAGTTCGGCGCCTGGCATCATCGCGTGGCCGAGTTGAAGGCGAAGGCGCCGCTCCGGTGGCAGGTGACCGAGGAAGTGCTCAAGTCCCAGCACGTCCGCGACCACATGGCGGGCGATCGCGGCCAGGTGATCCTGCCGCAGGAAGCCATTGCGATCCTCCACGAGCTGACCGCCGGTGAGGCCATCATTACCACGGGTGTCGGGCAGCACCAGATGTGGGCGGGCCAGTTCTACCAGTTCAGCGAGCCCCGCCAGTTCGTGACCAGCGCCGGTCTGGGGTCCATGGGTTTCGGATATCCGGCGGCGTTGGGGGCGAAGGTGGCGCGGCCTGACCGCCAGGTCATCGACATTGATGGCGACGGCTCATTCCTGATGAACGTCCAGGAGCTCGCCATGGCGCACATCGAAGGCATTGCGGCCAAGGCCATGATCCTCAACAACCAGCACCTTGGCATGGTGATGCAGTGGGAGGACCGGTTCTACAACAGCAACCGCGGTCACACGTACCTGGGCGACCCCAACCTGCGTGCGGAGATCTACCCGGACTTTGTGGCGATCGCCAATTCCTTCCACGTGAAGTGCGAGCGGGTCATGTACCGGCGGGACTTGCGCGGCGCCATCCAGCGGATGCTCGACACCGACGAACCGTACGTCCTGGACGTGATCACCCCCTACACCGAACATGTCCTGCCGTTCATTCCGGCGGGGCGAACGGTGAACGAGATGATCTACGCGTGAGGACGCGAGCTGCCTGGCTCAGCCGCGGTAGATGATCTGGATGGCGTAGTCGGTCAGGATCTGGCGGGTGGCGATGTCGATGTGCGTATAGCCCAGCGGCATCAGGCTGATGATGTTGTCCTGCCCCACCTTGTTCAGGAAGGCGCCCACCATCTCTTCGTAGCGGTCACGGCCGACCTCGATGCAGTCGGTATGGCGGAAGATCTTGATCTTGATCTTCTTGGGCCCTTCCGTGATGACGTCCTCCTCGCGGACCGACCGCTTGATCAGGACCTCGGCGGGGCCGTCATGAACCGGAACGCTGAAGTGATGCTCGACCTTCGCCGCCGCCGAAGAAGTGATCGAGCTGTGCGCGGCGTGGATGTTCGTGACATCCGGTTCCGGGACGGTGATCTCCGCTTTGCACTCGGGACACTGGATCGCCTGGCCGGCTGCGGAGGCGTCTACCTCCAGGTTCTGCTTGCAGTGGGGACAATGGAACGTGACATCCATGGCAACCTCACGAATTACGGGTGATTGAGGGCTAGGCTAAAAACGGACGGTTTCACACGCGAGCAAAAAGTACCGTGACTCCTGTGCTTTGGGCTTTGACTCGGTGGCGGGAGTTCTTGCATCTTGCGCATCCACATCCAGATGAACCCTGGTATCCTTGCGCAACGGTGGTCCCTTCCCTTCCGCGCGGCAGTCGCTGCGACCTTGCTGAGCGCCGTCAGTCTCCAATGCGGCAACCTGCGCGGAGGTGAGCCTGCAGCAGCTCTTTCACCCGGCGGGTCTCCCGGCAGCCCCCGGTCGGCGACTCCGCCGCCGATGGTTGCCACCACGAACTCCGCCGCCGGCCAGGTTGTGCTCGCCGACCGCGGCCAACCGGTCCTTCAGTACAATTACCGCACCGTCGAACCGGGAGCCCTCAGCAGCCTGGTGAGCGAAGGCAATCAAATCTATGCCCGGGCTCGCAGCGATTACATCCATCCGCTGCATGGGCCCTCGGGCGAGGTGCTCACGCGCGACTGGTCCATCGATCACCCTCACCACCGGGGCATCTATTGGGCGTGGCCTGAGGTGGATTTTGGAACGGCCCGGGGCGACCTGCACGCCCTTCAGATTGTCTTTGCGCGGCCCACCGGTCGGCTGAAACTCACGAGCGGATCCGAGTTTGCCCAGGTCGAGGCCGAGAACCTGTGGCTCTGGGAAGACCGGGAACCGATCGTCCGGGAATGGACGCTGATCCGGGCGTACCCGGCGACGGCGGAAGGTCGGGTGGTGGATCTGGTGTTCCGCTTCGAAGCGCTCAAGGAAGGCGTGACGCTGGCGCGGCGTGGGACCAGCGCTTATGGAGGATTGAACGTGCGCCTCGAAACCCCGGCCGACCAGAGCATTTCCACCCGCCTTGATCCCCCTGGCGTCCCGTCGCGTGCGGCGTGGTCCGACTTGAGCGGACAGTTTCAAGGCGCCACGGCCCCCTCCGGTCTGGCGGTTTTCCAGCATCACGACAACCCGGAATACCCCGGCGAATGGGTGCAGTATCCCGAACTTTCCTGGTGCCAGCCGACGTTCCCGACATCTGGAACCCGCTTCGCACTCCGGCCCGCCGTGCCTTTGGTGCTCCGTTACAGGCTCTGGACCCACACCGGGGGTGTGCTGCCCGAGGATAGGGCGCGGGCCCTTTGGGAAGCATGGCATCGGGAAACCGGATTGCCGACCCCGTCCTTTCCGTGAACTCGAAACAACTGGTCACTGCAGCGCTGGCGGGGGAACCGATTCATCGAGTGCCGGTCGGTCCGCTTGCGGTTCACTTCTGTGCCGGGATTGCCGGCTGCACGCTCGAGGAATACTCCACCGACCCTGGCGTGCTGGCCGAGGCGGTCATTCGCTACCACGAACGATTCCGGCCCGATGCGGTGTGGTTGTCTGCCGATACCTGGGTAAGCGCCGAAGCCATGGGCGCGCGCGTGGGTTCGACGGACCCCCATCAACCGCTCGGCGGGCTCGGTAAGCCGTTGGTGACAGCCGTGTCCGACCTCGAACGCATCCCGGCGCCGGACGTGACTTCGCAGGCCCGGTACCCGTTGATGCTCGAAGCCTGTGCGCGCATTGTCGACGCGCTTGGCAAGGACGTGTTTGTCGTTGCTTGCTTCGACCAGTTCCCCTTCTCGCTGGCGGCGGCGCTGATGGGAATGAACGAGATCATGGTGAAGGTGATGGAAGACCCGCCATTCGTCACGGCGCTCATGGAGCGCTGCGAGGAGTACGCCATCGCCTACGCCACCGCGCTCGCGCGAACCGGAGTCGATATGCTGAGCGGCGGCGACTCCCCGGCAGGCCTGGTGAGTCCCCGTCTCTATGCGGAATTGATCCAGCCCGTCGAACGGCGAGTGGTCTCCCGACTGAAGGAAGTGACCCGGCAGCCGGTTTCCCTCCATGTTTGCGGCCAGGCCACGCCGCTGCTGAAAGGGATGGCGGACACCGGGGCCGATGTTCTGGAGATCGATCACGCGGTCGACCTGGCGGAAGCCTGTGAGATTGTGGGACCGGGTGTGGCGCTGTGGGGGAACCTGGATCCGGTGGCCGTGCTGGCCCATGGGACTCCGGCAGCGGTTCAATCCGCGGCTCGGGCTGCCCTCGAGGCCACGGCGAAAACCGGGCATTCCCGCTTTGTGCTTAGCTCCGGGTGCACGCTGGCAGTCGAGACACCCGCCGCGAATCTGGATGCGCTCGGCCGGGCGGCGCGCGAGCGGGAAGATGACACGGATGGCACCGCGCGGGAGGACGAGCACGCCATCGCCCATCGAGTCCGGCGCGTCGAGGATCGCGGGGCTTACTGATGGTTAGGGCGGCCCGAGGAGAGTTGTCCCAGCGTTGTCGGGTTAGTGGAGTTCGACCTCCAGGCGCAGGTAGACCGGCGAGCCCGGCGCAACCAGGCCGCCATCGAAGATAAGGACCCGGTTCGTATCGCCCGGCAAACCGGGGGCCACCAGAGGATCACCCAGCTTTTCCCAGGACGCAGGAATCGCCTGCGCCCGCCAGCACGTGAAGGTCACATCCGTCGCGGAGATGGGCGTGGAGAACTGCAGCGTTGCCCGGGGCGGTTTTCCCGAGGCGCCTGGAACCGGCAACCCCTCGCGACCGGCTCGCCGGGGATCCATTCCCAGGGCGTACTCGACGGCATTGGCAATCCCGTCGCCGTCGGGGTCGGCTCCAGGTCCAACCACTTCGGGCTCCGTCGTGTCAGGCCAATGGGCCTGCTGCCAGATTTCGAAAGGCTTTTCCGGCTCGAGTGGCAGCGGTTCGATCTCGAAACGCAAGGGCGTTGGCAGACTGAAGTCGTTGGTTTCAATCCCGGCACGTCGGCCGAAGGCCTGGAACACCAACTCGTAGCTGCCGTTCGTGGTAAAGCCCCAATTGTAATGGGCATGACCTCCGGCGGGTACCGGAACCATGTCCTCCGCCGAAATGCCGTCGGCACTGTTGAGGCGCAAATCGAAGGCGCCGAACGCACCCGCCTGCCAGAGGTAGAAGGCCCCCGGTCCCTGGACCTCCACGAGGCGCAGCTCGACCTCGCCAGCAAACAGGCCGGCACTCAGTTGCTCCCCGGAGAGCCCGAGGTAAAGGATTTCCGGGTTGAGGCTCTGGGGTAAGACCCAGAGCGGAGCGCCTTCTTCGCCAAAAATGGTCCCGGGTGGCAAAGCGAGTCGGGCTGCCTCGACCGCGACCAGGGCAACCTCATTGGAGCGATAGGTAAGCCCCCGGTCGTCGTCTCCGACCACAATCGCCAGCTTGTTCGTGGGGTTGTCCGGCTGGTAAACCACCCGGATGTCCGCGTGGGTGGTCAGCAGCCGATCGCGTTCTGCCGGTTCCCCGGCTGTGAGCATGGAAAGCGCGACCGTGGTGAAGGTGAGCGTGCAGAGCCGGCTGACGAGGGGCTTCATAGAAGGGTATCCAGAGGGAGGCGGGAAGCCATCGAGCCTCCCTTTGCTTTCTTCCGTTCGGGCGATGGAATCCAGAGGGCTGATGATGGGAGGCGCATGATGGTGCCGGCGGCAGGTTGGGCTTTCGCGAACACCGCGAGCGTGGAGCTGTTGCCATTCTACTCCGGCGGTCTGGCGAAGTTCTCACCGCGGTCGAAGCCCTGTTTGACCCGGGCGGCCTTGAGGAGCTGGACGTGCGTGTCAGCGTAGAGGTAGTTGGCGCCGCCGGTGGTGTGATCGGGGCTGGGGCCACCGCTGCGATGGCGGTCGGGCTGGATGTCCGTCAGGACCGTGGTCCAACCCTTGTTCCAATTCCGGGAATGGGTGTGGTCGGAGTAGATGCTGGGACTGAGTTCGTCCGAACAGATGAAAACCGTGATGGTCTCGGTCGGTTTGCTCAAACGGTCGAGATTGCGGTAGCTCTGCAGCAGGCCGCCGAAGGGGTCCACCTGGTCCACGAACACGTATTCGTTCAGGATGTAACTGGACGCGTTGTTCGTCATGCGCTCGCGTCCGCGTGGATCGGCTGGGCACACCCGGATGTGGTCCACGTTGCCCACGTACGGACGCAGGGTGTAAATCCAGGAGCGGTTGGTCTGGGTAAAGCCATGTGTGGTTTCGGGCAGCCAGCCGCGGTGGTCATCGGCGTACATGCTCAGGGCGAGCCCGATCTGGCGCAGGTTCGAGGCACACGAGGCCTGGCGCGCCTTGGACTTGGCCGCGGCGATCGCCGGGAGCAGCAAGCTGGCGAGAATGGCCATGATGGCGATCACGACCAGGAGTTCAATCAACGTGAACCCGCGCGGGCGTTGAATTCGCCGGCCAGGAAGCAGGGCGGGGCGGGGCGTCGCGCCCGGAGGCGGTCCCCCTGCAGGGTCCCGACGGGCTACGCACCCGCCGGGGAGATTACTTGTCGGAACGTCAAAGCACTTCATGTAACACCTGAGGTCAGCACGGATTTTCGGATCTGCTCGCCCGGCATGGCGTGCGCCGTCTGTGGGCAACGACACGACAGGTCAATGGCCGAATTTCCACGTCTCGAGGCTGTGCAGCCCGCCGTGGAGTCGGCACCGATCTGGCTCAGGCGTGGGGGGGAGCCCGTCCGGGAGGCAACTCGCGAGGCGAGGTCGGGATGACGGTCTGAGGTTTCGAACGGATCGTCAGCTCAAGCTGCGGCGGGAGGGGAGGCGCGACCTCGGGAAGCGGGCCTTCGATCAGTCCCTGCTGCAGCAGCACCGCGGCACACTCGTGGGGCGTGCCCGAAACGTCGTGATGCAGCCAGTGATGGAAGGCGGGGGAGGAGGCGGCCAACTGCGCGACCCAGAGCACGACGGTGAGGAGGGCCGCCGTGCCGATCACGGAGGCCCGCCGCATTCGCGATGAACTGGGTCTTTTCAAATGCAAACCGATTGCAATTAAGCGCGTGGCGGCGGGTTCGGCAAGCTCTTTGTGAAGGCCGATGGCGGTCCGCTGTCCGAGACCCGGCTCATCGCCCCGTTTCGCCGATGCCGGTTCCCGGCCGAACCCGTTCCATCACAGCGCATGCAGGCGGAACGAGGTTAAACTTGTTGCGCCCGGCGGGGTCGATCCTTAGGCTCACGAGCCCGATACATGAAGGTCTTCATCGATGGCAAGTTTTTCAGTGAGCAGCAGGCCAAGATCTCGGTGTTCGATCACGGTCTGCTGTATGGGGACGGCGTTTTTGAAGGGATCCGGGCCTATAACGGGCGAGTCTTCAAGCTGAAGGAGCATGTCGAGCGGTTGTACTGCTCGGCCAAGGCCATTCTGCTCGAGATCCCGATGACGCCGGCGGCCATGACGAAGGCCGTCGTCGATACCTGCCGGCAGAACCGGATCCGCAACGGCTACGTGCGGCTCGTGGTGACCCGCGGCGTGGGGACGCTGGGTTTGAACCCCAACCGCTGCAAGCGGCCCTCCGTGATCATCATCGCCGGCACGATCCAGCTTTATCCCCCCGAGTATTACGAGCGGGGGTTGGAAATCATCACCGTGCCCACGACGCGCAATCTGCACAGCGCCGTGAACCCGGCGATCAAGTCCCTCAACTACCTGAACAACATCCTGGCGAAGATCGAGGCCAACATCGCCGGCGTGGAAGAGGCGATCATGCTCAACGCCGAGGGTTATGTGGCCGAGTGCACCGGGGACAACCTGTTCATCGTCAAGAACGGACAGATCCTGACTCCGCCCCTCTACGCCGGGGCGCTGTACGGGATCACCCGCAGCACGGTCATGGATCTGGCCCGCGAGGCGGGCATCGCGGTGAGCGAGATCAACCTCACGCGCTACGACATCTTCAACGCCGATGAGTGTTTCCTTACCGGTACAGGCGCCGAGATCGTCCCCGTGGTCAAATTGGACGGACGCGTCATCGGCACCGGCAAACCGGGCGCCCTCACGCGTCTGCTGGAGGAGAAGTACCACGCCCTGACCCAGGTTTCCGGGGAGATGATTCGCTGAGCGGGCTCCGGCCCGGTTGGATTCACCGGCGCCGCCTCGGCGCGTCCCCGGCACGGCCCATAACCCGCCCCTGGAGCGCGGACTTCAGTCCGCAGGAACCCGCGCCGGCTTGGGGATGGCCCTGCGGGCTGAAGCCCGCGCTCCTCACCGGTTCATGGCCACGGCGCATGGCCGCCCGGCCAAGCGGACTTCCTAGGATCGAGAGCCTCGCTGGCGCGGTGTCGCGGACCCGCTTTGGCTGGCGTTTGTTGAAACCAAAGGGGAAGGGCAAGTGTCTGACCTTACGTCGGCGTCGGTGGCTGCGATCGTGTGTCACGGGCGGATTGTCGAACGTGGGGATCGCAGGCGGCGTCGGGGTCAACGGTGCGCGCCTATGCCAGTGATTTCGAAATTCTACGGGATCGTGGTCAGAATGTTGTTCGCCCCCGTGATGGGCGCCCACTTCCACGCCATCTATGGAGAGAACGAGCTTGTGGTCTCGATTCGCCCGGTCGAGGTCATTCAAGGTGACGTGCCGGCGCCCATCCGGGCCTTGGTGCTAGAATGGGCGCGCCGCCACCAGGCGGAGCTTCAAGCGGCGTGGCGGCGCTGCGCGAATGGTCTCAGGCCCCTCCCGATCGCGCCGTTGCCCTGACGTGTGGGGCTGAACTGAAGTCACGGGACAAGAATCGCAAGGCAATGAGAACCCTCGGCGTCTTCCTGCTTTGGTGTCTGTTGCTCGTGTTCTGCTGGCCGTTGGCGCTGCTGGCCGTGCTGGTGTTTCCGTTCGTCTGGCTGGTTGCACTCCCGTTTCGACTGGTCGGGACGGTGCTGGAGGCCGCGTTGGCGTTGGTTCGGGCCGTTGTCTTTCTTCCGGCCCGCTTGCTGGGACACCGCGGTTAGGGTCCCGGCCCCAAACCGGCCCGCTTCCCCGAGCGGGTATTGTTGCGCTGCGGCCCTCGCTCGTGGCGTAATGGTGCCGCACTGCCTATGGACAAGACACGGGTCGTCATCTTGGGAGCAGGTTTTGTGGCGAACGTCCACCTTGAGTCCTACCACCGCTTTGTGCCAGGCGCCGAGGTGGTCGGGATCTTCTCGAGGCGGCCGGAAGCCGCAGCCGGCGTCGCGCAACGATACGGCATCCCAAAGACCTTCGACCGGATCGAAGCGGCCATTGAGGAGTCCGAAGCCGACGTGGCCGATGTCTGTCTGCCGAATTTTCTCCATCACCGGGCCGTGCTGGCTGCGGCGCGGGCCGGAAAGCACGTGATTGTGGAGAAGCCGCTCTGCCTCACGCTCGAGGAGGCCGACGACATGATCGCGGCCATGCGTGCCGCCGGGCGCAAGCTGATGTACGCCGAGGAGCTCTGTTTTGCCCCCAAGTACGAGCGTGTGCGGGCGTTGGCCAACGCGGGCGCGTTCGGCCGTCTCTACATGCTCAAGCAGGCGGAGAAGCACAGCGGGCCGCATAGCGATTGGTTCTACGACATCGATCAGGCCGGGGGCGGCGTCCTGATGGACATGGGCTGCCATGCGCTGGCGTGGTTTCGCTGGATGCTCGGGGGCAAGCCCAGGCCGATCAGTGTTACGGCGCACCTGCAGACGGGCTTGCTGCACCAGGGCCGAACCCGGGGCGAGGAGAACTCGATTGTCATCGTCGAATTCGGGGGCGGCTGCATCGGCGTGGCCGAGAATTCCTGGGCTCGCCGGGGGGGAATGCAGGACTGCGCCGAGGTTCACGGGTCAGGCGGCGTCTGTTATGCCGACCTGTTTCAGGGGAACGCAGCGCTTACGTACAGCGAGACCGGCTACGATTACGCCATGGAGAAGGCCGGCCGCACCCAGGGGTGGACCTTCACCATGTTCGAGGAGGCCTTCAACCAAGGGTATCCGCAGGAATTGCAGCACTTCATCCAGTGCGTCGCCGAGGATCGGCAACCGCGGGTGACGGGAGAGGACGGGAAGGCCGTGCTGGAGCTGTTGTATGCCGCGTACGCCTCGGCGGGCACGGGGCGGAAGGTCCTGCTTCCTTTTGCACCGAAGGTAGCCAAACCCGTTGACCTCTGGCTGGAGGCCGGACGTTGAGATCGGATCGCTCATCATGGCTTCCCATTCCACCATTCTTGTCAGCGGCGGCGCGGGCTTCATCGGCTCGCATCTCGTGGAAGCCCTCCTGGCTGAAGGGCACCGGGTGACCGTGATCGACGACCTGTCCACCGGGTCGTTGGACAACCTGCAAAGCGTCCGGGACCATCCGCGGCTTCGGCTGATACGCTCCAAGGTCTCGGAGTGCCGCGAACTGGACGCGCTCACGGGGGAGGCCGACGGGATCTTCCACCTGGCTGCGGCCGTGGGCGTGGATCTCGTCGTCCGGTCGCCCATCGGCACGATCCGGACGAACCTGGACGAAACCGAAGCGATCCTGGAGGCAGCTTCCGGGCGCAAAGTGCCCGTGCTCATCGCCTCCACTTCGGAAGTCTACGGGAAGAGCCTGAAGACGGAGTTTTGCGAGGAGGACGATCTGCTGATTGGCCCGCCGAACCTCGGCCGCTGGAGCTACGCTTGCTCGAAACTCATGGACGAGTTCCTGGGGCTGGCTTACGTGCGGGAGCGGGGGCTGCCGGTGGTGATCGCACGGATTTTCAACACGGTGGGGCCACGTCAAACCGGGCGATACGGCATGGTGCTGCCGCGGTTCATCGCTGCGGCCAAGGCAGGCCAGCCGCTGCGAATCTTCGGGGATGGACTCCAGACCCGGTGCTTCTGCCACGTGCAGGACACGGTCGAGGCGCTGAGGCGATTGCAGGCGTGTCCGGAGGCACGAGGCGAGGTGGTGAATGTCGGCAGCACGGAAGAAGTGACCATCCGCGACCTGGCCGGGCAGGTGATCCGGACGGTGAACTCGCCTTCGCGCATCGAGTATCTGTCTTACGACGAAGCCTATGCGCCTGGATTCGAGGACATGCGCCGGCGACGTCCTTCGGTGGAGAAGCTGGCGAGGCTGACCGGCTTTCGCGTGCGCAGCTCGTTAGCGGATATCCTTCGTACGACGGCGGGGTGAGCGGTGGGGGTTGAAGGTTGGGGGAGGGTTGAGGGTTGAGGGTTGAGAGTTGAGGGGGAGCGGGGAGGGTCGAGGAGAGCTGGGCCGGTGTCGCGGAATGGGGTTTTCCGGGGCTTTGCCGCACCGGGCTTCGACCAACAAAAAAGGCACCCTTGCGGGTGCCTTGGTAACCCAAAATGGGGGTGACTTAGTTGTTCTTGCCAGCCACGAACGGGAAGATCATGCGGTGCGTGTCCTGCGAATTCAGGATCTGCTCGCGCACGCGGGCTCCGGTGACGGCCTGAACGCTACCGTCGGCGAGGCCGGCGTTGCCCTGGCCCTGGTGGATGGTGTTATGGAATTGGAGACCCTTCTGGGTGGTGTTCATCAGGTTGGGCAGGAACTTCTGCTGGACCTTGAAGAACGTGTCGTACGCGGTGGCGGTGGTCGTGTTGGACACGCTCGAGAAGTTGCGGTCCATGGCGAGAATGCCCTGAGGACGGGTCTCATCCGCGTCCAGGTTCACGCCGTAGCTCACCGAGCCGTTCTGACCGCCTTGGGCTGCCGCATACTTGACCATGCCGGCGAAATTGCTGATGGCGGCGCGCTGGCTGTCAGCGGGGCAGACGACCGTCTTGGGCGTGGCCAGTTCGTTCGACATCGTGACGAAGATCCAGAAGGTCATCAACGGGTTGCCGGTGCCGCCCGTACCCGAGTTGACGTACTCACTGCAGCCACCCTCGTTGGTGCTCAAGCTCATGGGGAACCGGTCCTGCTGGTCGGTAGCGAACTGCCGGAAGGAGAGCCCGATTTGCTTGAGATTGTTCGCGCAGTTGATTTTTTGCGCCTTGGCCTTGGCCTTGGCGAGCGCGGGGAGCAGCATGCCGGCCAGGATGGCGATGATGGCGATCACGACCAACAGTTCGATCAGTGTGAAAGCCCCTAGCTTATTTTTCCGGAGGATTCGGCTCATACGGTTCTACTGTTCTATTGGGTTACGGTTCGACGCACTCTAGGCGTTCAATTCGGGGTGTCAACGACTTTTGCCACAAACTTACCTAAGCAGGCAAAATGCCATCGTGGACCTTGTCCCGGGATCATTTCCGCGCGCTTTTTTGACCTGCACCCGCCGGTTCGTCCAGTCTGAAAACGAGCCTCACTTCGTGTAAGCGCGTGGGGTTGAGAAATTCGCGTGACCTCGCCTCGCTGCGCTGTAGCATCCCCGGCACATGGAACGACGGTTCCTCGACAAGTGGTGCGAGCGGGGGATCCTGGTCGTGGTCGTCGTCGCGGCCGTGGTTGCTCCCCTGGCTTTGGGGTCGGTGCGCCCGGGCGATTTCGGCCTGCTCCAGATCTGGCTGGCGCTCGGGGTGATCCTCTGGGCTGCCCGGCCGTGGCTGAATCCCGACTATCGGCTCCATTGGTCTCCGGTTTGCTGGTTCGTTCTCGCCTTCGGCGTCTACGCCGGCGTCCGGTACTTCCAGGCTGACGTCGAGTATGTGGCGCGTCTGGAGGCGATGCGGGTCCTTGTGTACTGCCTCCTCTTCTTCCTCGTCGTGAACAACCTGCACCGGCAGGACGCGACACAAGTCCTGATGGCAACGGTCATTGCGGTGGGAACTGCCATTTCGCTCTACGCGATCTACCAGTACCTCACCGGTTCCGAGAGAGTTCTCGGGTTTGCGAAGCCTCCGGGGTTCCGGGGCCGAGGGTCGGGGACCTTCATCTGCCCGAACCACCTCGCAGGGTACCTGGGAATGGCGATTCCGGTGGCCCTGGGAATCCTGGTGCTCAGCCGGGGCGGGGCGCTGACCAGGATTTTTGCCGGTTACGGCCTGCTGATGATGGCGGCCGGCCTGGCGGTCTCGATCTCGCGGGGAGGTTACATTGCCACGGGCATCGCCCTTTGCGCCTTTGGCGGCGTCCTGCTTCGGCATCGGACCTATCGGCGAATCGCGGTGGGCGGCGTGATTGCGGCGGCGTTGGGAGTGGCGCTCTTTCTCTGGACGACCCGGGGGGCTCAGGAACGCTTGCGGCTCACGTTCGTTCCGGGCAAGAAGGACAGTGCCCTCGGCCGCCTGGATCTCTGGGGCCTGACGGCCCGCATGTGGCTGGACCATCCCTGGTTCGGGGTTGGCCCCGGGCATTTCGACGTGCGATTCCCAGAGTACCGGACGGAGCGGGTCCAATCGCGGCCGTACTACGCGCACAACGATTATCTGAATGCGCTGGCGGATTGGGGCGTGGTGGGCGGTTTGCTTCTGGCCGGCGGGATGGGAAGTCTGGCGGTGGGAGGCTGGCGCACGTGGCGGTTTGTGCGGCGGGACGACGCGGGGTTGGCGACAAAACCAAGCGACCGCGCGGCGGCGGTCCTGGGACTCGGCACCGGCCTGCTGGCGATCGCGCTGCACTCGGTTACCGATTTCAACATGCAGATCCCGTCCAACGCGATGCTCGCCGTCATGTGGGCGGCGTTGTTGACGGCGCACTTGCGATTTGCCTCGAACCGTTACTGGCTGAACCCGCGATTGGGAGGGTGGGTGGCGATGGGACTGCTTTGTCTCGCGGGCGCGGAGTTGCTGATCCAGCAGGGGCTGCAACGCTGGAGGGAGGCCCGATGGGTGCAGGCTTCCGAGCGGAGTCCCACGCTGCTTGCTCAAGTACGGGCGCTCGAGGCGGCCGTCCAGCTTGAGCCGGCCAACGCCGATACGCGCTCCCGGATTGGGGAGTTGCTGCGGAAGCGGAGTTGGATCGGAGATCCGGACTGGCGTTCGGCGGCGGTGGAGGCGTGGAAGTGGTTCGAATCGGCCTTGCCGCTGAACCCCTGGGACACCTTCCCGATGCTGCACGGGGCGATGACTCTGGACTGGTTGGGCCGCCATGACGAAGCGGCGGCGCTGTTTGCGAAAGCCGGCGACCTGGATCCCAACAACCATTACGTCGCCCTGCTCCGCGGTTGGCACGCGATCCAGGTGGCCAACTGGGCGGAGGCCAAACAGTGGTTGGAGCGTTCGATCGCAATCCAACCGTGGGGGAACTGGCTGGCTGAAAGCTACCTCCGCGTCGTCAACGAGCGTCTCGCCGAAGCCCCGGCAATCCCCGCAGGCGCGGCGATTTGAGCCCGCGGGTTTACAGCCAGCCCCGCCAGCGATAGACCCAGTACCCGACGACCTCGTGCAGGTACTGTTCCAGTTCGCCGAATCCGGATAGAGAGGGAACAATCCGATCCCGCCAACGACGCGGTGCCTGGGCAGTTCCTTTGAAATCGCAGGCAAATGGCACCACCTCGACTCCCGTCCGGAGAAACGTGGCCTCGGCCCGGCGCATGTGAGCGGCCGAAGTGACGAGAATCACGCGCTTCCATCCCTCGCTGTCCACCAGGGCTCGCGTGCGGACGGCCTCGTCATGCGTGTCCCGGCAGAGCCCCAGCACGTGGAGCGGAGCCCGGGGGACGTTCCAAGTCTCGGCCCACCGTCGGAGGAACTCGCCTTCTCCGGGGTTCGCGATCTGCCGGTTAATGCCACCGCCGAGGACCAGGGCCCGTCCTTTGCGGAGTCGGACGAGCTCCACGGCAGTCACGAACCGGTCCACGGCCTCGTCCAGATGGAAATCGAAGACGTCATTCTCGGACGGCGTGGTCATCCCTCCGAGCATGACCACCGCGTCCACTTCGGGCAGGGAAGCTGGCTCCACCCGGGCGTAGGGTTGTTCGAGGGACCTCAGCAGGGAGGCAGGGATCTCGGTGGCGCCGACGAGGTAGAGAAAGACGCCCGTGAACAACGGACACCACGCCCTTCGCCACTGGCGCCTGGCCAGTTTCAACAGGGTGTAAAGCAGCAGGCACACCCAGAGGATCGCCACCGGCTGCAGGAACTGGTTCAGAAAGCGTCCCATGGAAGGTTGACCCCGGCGCCGAGCGCCTCAGGCCAGGGAGGTGGGACTGATCGCGGTCAGATCAGGAACCAGCCAATCGGGTCGATGCGCGGCGAGCTCGTCGGAGGTGGCTCCCCCGGTGGCGACGGCGAGCACGCGGGCTCCCAAGGCGTGCGCGCAATCGATGTCGTGGGGCGTGTCCCCCACCACCAGCACCTCTTCGGGGCGCAAGCCGCCGGGGAATCGACGTGCGGCGCGTTCCCAGGCCACCCGCGTCAGGGCGCGCCGGTTCTCATCGTCGTCGCCGAAGCCGCCGAGCTCGAAGTTATGCCACAGGCCGTAATGGCGCAGTTTGATTTCGGCTCCAAGCCGGATATTGCCGGTCTGCAGGCCGAGCAACGGCGGTGGCGAGAAGGCCCTCAACCCGTCGAGGAACTCCGGGACTCCGGGACAAACGGCCCCGATGTGCAAGGGCAGCAACGCGTCGAGCAGGAACACGTAATGGTCGAAGAACCTCTGGAAGTTGGACGCGCAAGGATCGATGGCATGTCCGGCAAAGAACTCCCGCACCAGGGAGGTGTCCGTTCGCCCGGCAAACCGAAGCTTGCGCATCCCGTCCTGCACCTGGAAAGCCACCTCGCCAGTACGCGAGAAGGCCGCCACTCCGGCGCCTCCGGTGCGGATGAGCGTTCCATCGATGTCGAACAAGACCAGCCTTATCACAAGATCGGACCCGGGAACCGCTTGCCGAGCCGGCCCCCAAGCGGCGCGAGTCTAGCGGGTCTCCCGCGCCGTGCAATCCTGGTGGCGCGGGTGCGGGGGTGAGGCCAGAGGATCTTCTCAAGTCATTTGGACCGCGGCCGGTCCCCGGCCGCAGCGTTGGCAGGCGCTCGGGGGCGGAACTCTACCAAAGAACCGTCCGGATAGGGCCCCCGGGCCTGCAGCTTGAAGCCGTGTCCCCCGACCCGGCGGGGCCGGTTCATGGCCGATGCGCAGGTCCATCAGGTAGGGCGGGCACTCTGCTGCCCGCCGATCCGGCGCGCCAGGGACTGCGCGCCCTACCTGGAACCATGAACCGTCCGGTCAGGGCACCGGGCCTACAAGCGGTCGCGGGCCTTCAGAGCGAACGCGGGTTGCCCGCAAGGGACGGGGACGCGGCATCGGTCGCCTCGATCCGGGCGCAGAAGCTCCAGGCGTCGGTTTGGTTTCCGATCTTGAGCAGAATCACATTGTCGCCGGCGCGCAACCGGATCGGCACCCGGTCCTGGTTGGGGGCAAGCGAACGTCCGCTGCCATGGGTGTGCACCAGCTGGCCGTTCACCCATACCTTGGCCCAGTCATCCGTGCCAAGAGCCAGGGTGACGTTGCGATCCGTCGCGCTGTTCAGGTGGGTGCGGGCGCAGGCGGCCTTGGCACTCATCTCGGAGGATCGACCCTTGAACGCGGGGCCGAGCCGAACGATGCCCAATACGGCTTTGGGATCCGTCGGCTGCCAGTTTACCGGTTCCGAGGGGGCACCTTCGGAGGCGAGCGCGAGTTCAGCTCGTTCGGGTGGAATCAGGTTCTCAGGAGTCGCGGCGTCGTACGGGCCCGCCAACTCCCAGGCCTCGATGAACTGATCCCAGTCGCCAGCCTCGCGGGTTTCGTCCGGCGAAACGCCGGCTTCGGACGCGAGCTGGGCGGCGCTCACGTCTTGACCCAACCGCTGGGCCACGTGTTTGTACAAGCCCAGGAGGTTGGAATCCTGATCATGGGCCGGGTGCTTTCGGACTTCGGCGAGCGTCGCCGCTTTGAAGGCGTCCAGCGACTCGAGCGTCACCGCATCGGCGACCGCCTGGCGGGCCTCCTCGGCGATCCAATTGCCCCAGATCGGGTAAAGTTCGTGGAGCGTGGCCAAGGCGGCGGGAAAGTCGCGGGTCGAGGCCTGGACTTGGGCCAGTTCGGTCAACGCCTCATGACGTTGCCAGGGGCCCGGGCCGGCGGCGACAAGGCGCTCCAGCAGGGTGCGACGCTCCGGGGTGGCCTCCAGAGCCGTGCTCACGGTGATCAGGGCAGCGAGTTGATCGACGCGCAGGCCCGGAACGTTCACCAGGCCCGGGAGGGTCGCGCGGGCCTCGTTGGTGCGGTCGCGATACCAGTCGACCATGAAGTTGAGGTACTTGGATTGAGTCTCATGGATCGCGTTTTCGGCCACAAACGCTCCCAGCTTTGCGAGCAGAGTCTCCTCACCCGTGCGGGCAAGGGCGGCGAGTTGGTTTGTGTTGTCCAGGAAATCGACCGGGTGGGTCTCGAGTCGCTTCGCCAGCTCAGGAGCGGCCTCCTGGCCGTGACCAGCCAGGGCGAGCGCTACCGCGGCTTGAAGCCGCTCGGCGGCGTTGGTCGAGGTGAGGGCAGCGCGGTAACAGGCTGCCGCAGGGGCGGTTTGTCCGCGGTAATGGAGGGCATGACCCAGGAGCAATGCGAGCGTCGGTTCGGCCGCGGTTCTTTCGACCAACTCCTCCCAAGCGGGAATGGGGTCCTTCGTCTGGACGTACGCCTGGAGGAGCGGCGGCAACAATGCCGCGCCTTGGGGCGTGTTGAGGCGCTCCCGGGCTTGCGCAGTCAGGGCGTGGACGCGGAGGAAAGTCGCGCACCGTTGCTGAAGGTCCGATTGAACCCCGGTGGTGACCGAGGGCAGCCAGGTTTCGAAGACAACCAGGGACTCGTTCGTGCGGTGGCGCTTCACTTCCGCGATGGCCAGCCACTCGACGAGGTCGGTGCGGTTGCTTTGCGTGGCCAGTTCCTTTTCGCACCAACGGGCCGTGAGGTCATGGCGCGAGTCAGCCTGCAGCCAGTGGGCGATTCGGGGGTAATGGTTTTGGCGACGGATCCCGAGCCTGTCCCAGGTTTGCAGGGCGTTGGTCTCCTGTCCGAGTGCGGCATAGCTGCAGCCCAGGTTCACCAGCAGGTTCTCGTGATTCCACGAGCGGGACGATCGCAGCGCGGTCTCGTACGCGGCCGCAGCGCGGTCGTACTGGCGGCGGTCGAAGTAGAGGCTCCCGAGTTGTTCGCGGATGGCGCCGCCTTTGGCCCAGGCGCCGAACGTCTCCGCCTCCCGAACGGCTTCCGCCTCGCGCCCCACCGTGTAGAGAAGCCGGATCAACTCGAAAGTCGCTTGAACCTCCGCCTGCAGGTCGGTGACGCCCGTCATCGTCCGTCGCAGGCTGACGGCCTCGTCGGCTCGTTGCAGGTTCCGCAGGAGCTCGATCTTGCCGGAAACCGCCTCGGCATCGAACCGGTTCGTTTGAAGGAGGCGGTCGTAGATTCCCAGAGCCCTCTCCGGGGAACCGGCTCGGGCCCAGAGGTCGGCCAACCGTCGGAGCATGCCCGGGTTGCGGTTGGTTTCTCCATCGAGCCGTCGTTCGAAGTCGGCGGCCAGCAGGGTGAGTTTGCCGCGGTCGTGGAAGCGTCGCTTTGTCTGCTCCATGGTCTGGTCGCGGGTCCACTGTTCGCCGTAACGAGACAGGCGCCAGTTCAGATCCAGAGCGGCCTGGAAGTCGGATTGATTCAGGCACAAGTTGGGGACCTCCTCGTTCTGGCCCTGGTACTGGTCGAGGTAACCGGCCTCCTGGTTTTCCAGGTAGAGGCGGTGTGCCTCCGGGGCGGAACCCGTTTGGATCAACTGCGACAGCAAGGCGTGGAAGGAGGGGGCGTTCTTTCGCTCCTCGAAGGCCTTCCGCAAGGCCGCGGTACGGACCTCCGGGTTGCCAAAGGCGGCATCGAACGCGGCGATCTCCAGGTCAAGGTCCAGATGCCGGCTGGGATCGGAGATCTCCCTTGCCTTGAGCAGGGAGGCGCGCGCGGCGCGCATGTGTCCTGCGGCCTGCTGCTGCCGCGAAAGCATGAGGTACCGGGATTCATGCGGACGCTCGGCGGCCCAGCGTTCGAGGGCCTCGAGCACTTCGGAGGTTCGTCCCGACGCGATCATGGCGGCGGCCCACGACTCACGGTAGGCGGCGTTGGCCGGATCCTCGGCGACCAGCTTCTCCAGCAGTCCCAGTTTTCTGGCGAGGTTCGGTGCCTCATTCCCGTAGGCGCGGCAAAGGTCGAACGCGAGCTCGCGGTTTTTGGGGTCGGCGGCAATGACCCGTTCCAGGAAGAGGAGTTTGCGCTCGCGCTGGTTGTTCCAGTCGAGCTGCTGGCCCACACTGCGGATCAGCTCGAGGTCCCGGCCTTTGATGGCTTCCTTGGCGAGGATCTCGTCGAAGACCCAGGTAAAGCGGTTGCCCTGGATGTAGGCCTCGGCGATCTGGCGGTCCAGTTCCTGGGCCTCCCAACCTTGGAGGTCCTGGCCGCGGTGTTTGCGCACGAACGCATCGGCGGCGTCCCAGAGCTCGAACTGGACGAGGAGGTTCAGACCTTCGCGCAACACCCAGGGACCGTTTATCTGGAGCTGGGATTCCACCCAGCGGGTGATGACGTCCTGCGCTTTTGCCGCGTCCCCCTTGGCCATGTAGAGACGCGCGACGCGCTGATGATCGAAGTAGCCCTGGGTGAGATCTGACTTCTCGACCACGGCCAACGCCGCGTCAAGATCGCCGGTGATATCAACCAGCTCCATGAGCTGGTAAAGGCCGTTCGGATCCCGCTGCGGTCCTTCCTGAAGCGCGATGAACCCCGCGGTGGCCTCGTCGAACCGCTTCTCGACGACCGCGATGTGCAGCTTCAGGGCCAGGGACAGGCGATCGCCGGGGTTCTTGGCGAGTTCGTCGGCGCAGCGCTGCTTCAGTTGCTCGAGCCGTCCCGACGCACGGTAGAGCCCGACGAGCATGGACAGCGTGCTGTGGTCGAGGTAGCCCTGCACGCGCATCTGGGGCGAATCCAGCCATTCCTGGTACATTTCCACCGCCTCGTCCAGGCGGCCGAGCTGAACCAGGGTTTGAGCCAGTTGGTTCTTCATGTAGGGCTGGCCGGGACTCATCTGGATGGCCTTTCGATAGAGCTCGGCCGCCTTTTCGAGATCGCCTTCCTGTTGGAAGCGCTGGGCCAGTTCCTGGACCTGGTAGGGGTCGCGGGCCTTCGCCACGAGGTTCTCCTCCATTTCGTTGAGCTCCTTGCCCTTTCCCATGCGCTGGTAAAGCTGGCGAAGTTCCCAGCTGAATTCCTGGTACATCGCCGGATTGGCCTTCATCAGGTTCTCGTAGAGGGCAGTCGCCTGGTTGAAGTCGCCCATCTCGGTGTACAACGAGGCGATCTGTCGCTTCACCTGGTGCAGGTGGGGGCGCCGGGCCGCCAGTTGCTTGTAGGTCTCCAGGGCTTTGGGACGCTGGTTGCTGAGGACGTAAAGCTGCGCCAGCTCCTCGTGGGCGGTGACCGAACCGGGTTGCTGCCGGAGTTGTTCCTCGAATCGTGCCACGAGCGTCTCGCTCCTGCCGGCACCGACGTAGTACTGGTACAGCGAGCCCAACGTCCCGTCGCCGGTCGGCCCCGCGTAGTAACGCACCGGGTAGATACCGCCGCTGTAATAGTACGACTGGCCCTGGCGGCCGCGGGACCTTCGATTCCAAGCCTCCTCGCCGAGGGCAATGGCCTTCTCGAAGTCGTTCTCCGCGGCGTAGAGGCCAGCCAACTGGGACAATGCCTCCGGCGTGCGGCCGACGCCGGCAAGCTGCTCTTCCAGGAGTTCCCGGGCCTTTTGCTTCTCGCCAGCCACGGCGGCAAACTGGCTGATCAGCCCCACGATCTCGGCAGGAGGGAGTCGGCGCTGGCTCAACAGTCGGATCTGCCGGGCGGCTTCCTCGGGGCGTTTCGCGGCGATGAGCGTGGCGGTGCGGGCGCGGGCCACATCGCGAGAGAGGCCTGGAAAGTCCCGGTCAACCTCGTCGTACAGGGCAAGCATCCCGTCAAAATCCTCCCGTCCCTGGGCCAGGAACAGCGCGGCGTTGAACCATTCCAGGTTGTCCCGGCTGTCGTGGCGAACCGAGACGAGCAGATTGGAAGCCTGCTCCGTCTGGCGCTCGGAGATGTGGAAGAGGCAGACGAGCTTGGCGGTCTCCCAGCCCCGGCGGCGTTCCTGCGTGCTGGCGGAAGCGAGCGTCCGTCGGGCCTCCTCGCCCAGGCGGTTGACTGTTTCGGTGGCGGCTTCGGGGCTCTTGTCGAGCTGGCGGAGCTGGGTCAGGGCGTTGGCGCGGTAGTAGTCGAAGTTGCCGAAGATCTGCTGGCCGTAGTTGTAGACCTGGCCTCCGCCATATCGCGCCCTGGCCATGGGATTGTTGGGCTGGGGTTGAAAGAGCCGGCGCGCTCGTCCCGGGTTGTACGCCAGGAACCGGGGGCTGAGATCGTTCGTGAGCAGCTCGGAAAGGTAGCCCCGGGCCTCGTCCAGCTTCTGCTGCTGGCGGGCGAGCATGGCCAGTTGCATGAGGAGGTTTGGGCGGTATTGCGGGTCGACTTCGGCCGCGCGCTGATAGAGTTTCCGGGCCTCATCGAGCTTGCCCAGCTGCTGCATGAGATTCCCCATGGCCATGGACGTGGCGGCGTCGCGCGGATTCTCCTTGAGCAACTCGTCCAGCAGCGCCTTGCCCTTGATCTCCTGTTTGCCCTGGAAGTAGAGCGGAATGAGGCCCTGGGCGGCCAGCAGGCGTTCCCGCGGATTCTGGCGGGGCATCCCCTCGAGCAGGGCGATGGCCTCGTCGGTCTTGCCCTGCGACTGGTAATACACCGCTGCTTGCTGCACCAGTTCGGTGTCGTGGGGGGTGGACTTGAGGAGTTCCGTCGCCACTTTCACCGCCTCTTCGGCCCGGTTGAAGAAGGTCAGAACCTGCAGCAGATCGCGGCGCGCGGTGACGGGGGCGTCTGCGGCCGTGGCTCGTTTGCTGAACTCCTCGACGAAGGCGTCCTCGCCGATGCTTTGCTGCGCGACACTGGCCATCAGCATCAGAATCTGCGGACGGAACTCGGCGAAAGTCCCCCGCCAGCCGCCACCATAATAAGCGCTGCCTCCGTAGTAAGCGCCCATGCCGCTGATGAACTGGTACGGGCTGACTCCCGTCGCGCCGCGCGGACCCCGCGTCACGGTCGGCACCGATTTCTCGCCGCGCTTCTGTTCCTCGGCCCGGAGCTCGCTCTCGCCGAGATCGAGGATGGTCCGCAGTTCCTTGAGGGCCTCGACGGGTTGCTCACCCTCGGCCAGCATTTGGGCATACTCGAACCGGCGCCGGTAGTTGGCCGGCTCCAATTCAACGGCCTTCGCCTTGAACCCCAGGGCATCTTCCGTCCAGCCCTCACGCTGGAGCAACGAGGCCAGCCGGTCGGCGGCCTTGGGATCCTTCGGGGCCTCGCTGACGATGCGGGTCCAGGTGGTCTTGGCCAGTTCGATCTCGCCGAGTTGGGCGTAGATCTGGCCGAGTCGTTCGTACTCGGCAGCCGTCGGTTGGCCGCTGACGGCCAGCAGTTGTTCATAGCTGGTCCGGACTTTCTGGAAATCCTGGGCCTCGTGCGCGGCGCGGATCAGCGCCTTCAACGCCTCCGGCTTGTCGTCGACCTGGTTGACCCCTTCTTCGAGGACTTCCACGGTGCGGTTGACCTGGCCGGATTCCCGGTAGACTGCGGCGAGCTCCTCGTACGCGGCGAGCTTCTTGGGGGTGTTGCGGACCCGTCGCTGGAACTCGGTGGTGAGCTCGGGCAACCGCCCCTGCAGGCTGTAGATCCTGGCCAGATTGGCCACGGCGCCCAGCCGGGTGCTGTCTTCGCGGGAGGTGTCCAGCATCTTCCGGTACGCTTCCTGGGCCTCGCCGAAGCGCCGTTCGGCTTCGAGGGCCGACCCATACTGGCGATGGTAGTCGGGTTCGTTCGGCTCCAGGCGCAGGACGTGCCGGTACTCGGCATAGGCCTTCTCCGGCAGGGAATACATCTGGTAGACTTGCGCGAGGAGAAGGCGGAGCTCGGGATCGGCCGGGGCCAGGCTGACCAGCGCCTCGGCGGCGGCCATCGCCTCGCTCTGCAAATCCATCGCCAGGTAAAGGTCCAGGAGTTCCTTCTGGTAAACGCGGGCGCGGTTCCGGTCCCGCGTAAGGAGTTCCTTGTAGGCCGCGATCGCCGGGTCGATGAGCTTGGACTCCTGGTAAAGCGCGGCGAGGGCGCACCAATACTCGACGTTGGCCGGGTCGGCGTCCCGGCGGGTCTCATAAAGCGCAATCGCCTTCTCCTGCTGCCCGGCACGCTCCAGAACCCGGGCGTACTTGCCGAGTTTGCGTGGATTGGCGGGGTCGGCGTTGAGTTCGGCCTCGAGCCCCTTTTGCTTCTCCTCGAGAACGCCCAGTTGCCGCCAGGCATCGACCAGGCCGCTCTCACCCTGGTTGCGGAGGAATTCGTTCTCGTCCTGCCCGGCCAGGGTTTCGAAAGGGGCCACCGCTTCGTCGTGCTTCCCGAGCCGCACCAGGAGACGGGCATGCGCGAGGAGGGCTTCCAGATTCTGCGGGTCCTTTTCGATGGCGCGCCGTCGGACCGATTCGGCTTCGGCGAGCTTTTGATGCGCCTCCAGGATGGATGCGACCGCCGCGCAGTCTTCCGTGGTGGTGTTGGGCGGGGCGACGATGCTAAGCCACAGGCGCACCGCCTCGGTTTCGTCGCCTTTTTCGAATTTCAGCGAGGCCAGGCGCTCGACCCAGTCGCGCTCGGGCTTTTGCTGCAGGGCCTGCTCGTAGGTGGCGATGGCTTCGTCGGGGAACTCATAAGCTTCAAACCAGCCGGCCAGCAGCGCGAGGCGCTCGCCGGTCGTCCCGTCCTTGAGCAGCCGGCGCCAGGTCGCCTTCGCCTGGTCAGGTTGCCGGGCCTGGAGCTGGAACTCGCCCAGGCGACGCAGGTAGTCGGGTTCGGTGGGGAACAGGGCGATCAGCTTTTCGAAGCTCTCGATGGCCTGGTCGCGCTTCTCGGTACGGGTGTAGAGGTTGATCAACTTCTCGTAGACCGTGCTCTGGCGGGGGTTGCGCTCCAGGAGTTCCCGGTAATGAGCTTCCGCAGCGTCGAACCGCGCCATCCGCAGGCAGGTCTCGGCGAGCAGGTCCCGGAACTCCGCGTCGGCCGGGTTTTGTGCCAGGCGGGCTTCCAGGTACCGCGCCAGCCCGCCCAGGTCACCGATTTCCTCGTAGACCCCGACCAGTCGGAGCTTGAGGTCTTCGAAAAGCCAGTTGCCGGGCGCGGCCAGGCCGAGCGCCTGTTCATAGGTGGCGATGGCCTCTTGCGGTTTCTCCTGTTGCACCTGGCAGTTGCCGATGGCCCGCAAGGCCCGGCATCGCCGGTAGGGATCGTCTTCGGAACGATCGACGATGCCGCGATACACCGTGATCGCCTCGTCCCACATGCGGTTGTCCTCGTAAATCTCGGCGAGTTCGAGCTGGGCGAAGATCTCCTCGGGGTTCTGTTCGGCGATCCGTTTCCAGACCGCGATGGCTTCGGCGCGTTTGCCCTGGCGCAGGTAGAGGTTGCCCAGCAGGCGACAGGTGCTGGCCCGTTGGTCGAGATCGGTGATCGCTTCCAGGGCGGCAGCGAGGTTCGTCGCGGCCGGCTCGTCCCGCCCGGCCTTGTAGTAAATGGACCCGAGCAGGAGTTTGAACTGCGGATTGTCCTCCCCGGCGGCGGCGGCCTGCTCGAGAGCGGCCAGCGCTTCGGAGGTTTTGAAAAGGCGGTCGTAAATGCGGCCGAGCAGAACCAGGGCACTCCGGGCCTCCGGACCGGAACCGGCCTCGCTCCGCGGCTTCAGGGCGGTCACCCATTGGTCGACGCCTTCGAACTTGGCGTAGCCCTCGTAGACAGCGTCGAAGGCGCGGTCCTGAAAGGGATTCCTGACCAGGACGGCCTCATAGCGGGTTCGCACCTCGCGCTCGCGATCGGCGTCGCCGGCGGGTACCGGCTGGCCAGACAGATTGACGGCGGTGGCGGCGAGCAACCAAAGAAGGAGGGCAAGGGAACGGGGTTTCATAGAAGGCTTCGATGACCAAGGGTGGGTCGCGCGTAGGGGCCGTGAACCTGTATTTCCGGGCAGGGGCGCAGTCTTTGGTGCGTCGGTCGCGGCGGGGAGCGGAGTGCCCGGCCCACCGGGTTGCGGTTTGGCGCAGCTCCCACCCGGGTTTCTTCTCCGTGCCCCTGTGCCTCCGTGAGAGCAACGCGCGTGATTTTCATGGAGTGGCTATGCCGTCGCTTGCCGCAATCACCCATACCGCCGTGGCGTCTCGCGGAAGAGGCGATGGCCCGCGAGGTCAAGCCGACGCAACGCCACATCGAGGACGAACAGGATCAGCGCCGCCGAAAGCAGCCACGGCCAGAGCCGGTCGCGCGCGAGCGCCCGCTCTTCCGGGCCAACGGTGAACACGTCGGCCGCTGTGGCCTGGTGTCGGCCCCCGGTGCTTTCGGCGAGACTGCGCAGGAGCGGCTCGTTCAAGCCGAGGTGCCGGTACTCGGGCTGGTAGCTCATGGTGACCGCTCGCGTAAAGTCGCTTACCGTTTCGTCCTGGCCATCGGCGCCGGTCCGCGACTGGCGGATGCGCAGCAGGTAGCTGCCCATCTCCGGCATGGGAAAACCGGCTTCGTATCGACCCGGCGCCGATTGCCGGAACACCAGCGAGGTGAGAGTCAGGTCCGGTTTGACGAGCTGGGCCGTGGTCTTGAGGCCGTTGAGGAAGTTGCCCGCTTCGTCGGTGGAATCCACGAGCACTTCGGCGCGGCCGGGCTTGAGGGCGATGCTCGTCTCGGCGCCACGCTGCTGGCTGGTGCGCATGACGTCCCGCACGAGTTGGGCCCAGAACTGGGCATAGCCGGGCCAACGCAACCAGTCGGCCGCCCACGTGTTCTTCGCGTCGCTCATGAAGGCGGCGCTCTTTCCCAGGCCAAAACGCCAGCTCACCAGCAGGGGATCACCGCGCTCGGTGAGGAGCGCGACCTGGGCGGTGGGCTTGGGCGTGGTCACCGTGTAACCAAACAGAAACGGCGCGTTCTTCCAGTCGACGCCGCGCACGACCGGGTCATCGCGCAGCACCTGGGCAAGGAACGGTTCCTTGATGAGCGAGGACTTGCTGGCCGTCATGGTCTCCTTGGTGAAGATCTGTGGAACGTCGTGGGGATCGGTGGTGTGGTAGAAGCGACCGCGACCCCAGCGCGCAATGCTCTGCAGCAATTCGGCATCGATGTCCTCGCCGACCGCCACCGTCGACACCGTGATCTGCTCCCCGCTCATCTGCTGGGTGATGCCCGGGAAATCGCCCGGCTGCGAAACCCCGTCCGTGAGCACGATGCAGTGTTTGAGCGCCGCGGTGACGCCCTGCAACATCTCGTGGGCGCGGACCATCGGCGGGTGCATCGAAGTGCCGCCGCCCGCCTCGATGCGCTCGATGGCGGATACGATCCCGAGCTTGTTCGCGGCGCTCTGAAGCTCCGTAATGACATAAGTGTCGCCATCAAACGCGATCACGCCCACGTAATCGCGGTCGCTCAGGAGTTCGACCGCCGCGATGGCCGCCTCTTTGGCCAGTTGCACCTTGTCGCCCTCCATGCTTCCGGACTTGTCGATCACCAGCATCATGGCGAGCCCCGGGGTGTCCTTCTTCTTCTCCGATTTCATGCGGACAGGAAGCGCGTCCTCGATGGCGGTGCGGTAATAACCGCCCAGACCGAACGAGTTCTGGCCCCCCACCATGATGAAGCCGCCTCCCAGGTCCTCGATGTACGAGCGCAGCAGGCTCATTTGCCGCACATTCAAGTCCGTGGCGGGCACGTCCGAGAGAATCACGGCGTCAAAAGCCGCGAGTTCCTCGAGCGACCCCGGCAGCCCCTTGCCGTCCCGGGCATCGACGCGAATGTTCTCCGCCTCGAGCGCCCGGGCCAGGAAGCGGGCTTCGCGCTCACTGCCTTCCAGCAGCAGGACGCGCGGTTCGCCGGCGATGCTGACGAGCCCGGCGGCGACATTGTTGTCGGCGTAGAAATCGTTGGTGGCCTGGACGCGCAGTTCGTACTTGAGCAGGCCTTCCTTCGCCTTGGTCTCCTGGAACGCGAGCGTGTTGGCGCCCGGCTTCAGCTCGAGTTCCTTCTCCTGGATTTTGAAGCCGTCGCGGAACAGCGTGAACTTCGCCCGCGTCGGTTCGGTGCTGTGGGCGACCGCCTTCACGGCGAAGCTCTGCCCTTTGCGAACCTCGCTGGGGACCAGCAAGTCCTCCAGCAACACCTCGGAACGGGTGTCGTTGGTGTACGGCCTGGTGAACACCTTGACCTCGTGCGCGGCGGCGCGACGGGCCAGGGCGAGGGCGTCGCCGGAAGTCTCATTGCCGTCCGTGAGCAGCCACAACCTGCCGAGGCGATCACCCGGCAAGCCCTGCCAGGCCCTCAGGAGGGCGCGCTCCATCGCCGTCTCCGAACCGTCGGCAGGCCGCGCCCAGACCGGGTCCGGCTCCGCGGCGGCTTCGAGCGGATGGATCACGCGATTTGTCCGGGCAAACCAGGCCAGTCCCAACCGGGCATGCTCCGGCGCCACGTCGCGCGCTTCCGTCCACAGGTTGCTGAGCTGGGCGGCGGCCGTCTCCGGCACCGAGTCGGACAAGTCCCCCAGCACCCAGACGGCAAGCCGGTCGGAGCGCCGCAGGTGAAGGAGACTGGCGAGCGCGAGACCCAGGAGCGCCAGCACCGCACACCGCGTGAGGGCGGAGAGCACGAGCTGGCTTCGCGGCGAATCGACGAGCGTCACCCGCAGGACCAGGAACACCAGCGGCAGCGCCAGCAACGCGACGAGGAACCAAGGTTGTTCAAGATCCAGACGCATGGCGGCTCACTCGATGATCCGGCGGTGGAACAGGACCCACTCCGCCACACTCAAGACCCCCGCCAGCAACGTCAGCGCCACCCAGGGCTCGAATCCGAGCCGCAGGCCCTCGCGCAACTCGGGGATGGGTGCCTTGGAGCGGAGCGGGATCGTGGCGGACGGTTGGATCCGCGACTCGCGTTCGTTGATGAGATTCGCGGCGAAGAGGGCGTTGGTGCGGCCCGTGCCGTCCACGCCGCGGTAGAACCCCGCCTCGAGCACCGGGACCACGGGCGTTCCTGAGGCCACTGGGATTTGCACGCCCCCGGGTGTGAGCACGGCCTGGATCGCTTCGTTGGTGGAGGCCCCGGGATGGCCCGGCACGACCGGAAGTTCAGGGATGCCCAGGCGGGTTCCCAACCGCGGCGCGATCCCCTGCGCGCTCGAGTCGTGCTGGGCAAAGTGGCGAACGGCGTTGGCCACGAGCATGGGAAAGGCCACCCGCAGCGGCAGATCGCTTGCCTCCGGATCGAACGTGACCACCAGCACCCGCCGCTCGGCGTCCTCGCGCAAGAGGAGCAGGGGATCGTCGAAGCTCGAGGCCAGCCGCTGCCACGGCGCCCGGGCTTCCACCCGCACGCATTTTTCGACGCTCACGTTCTGGAGCGCGAGGTGCCGGTTCACGGGATGCTCGCGTTGCCATTCCGTGAACAGGGGCTTTGCGGCCTCGCCCTGGCGAACGAGGCCCAGGTCGTCGGGCCAATCCCCGACGAAGACCGTGGCGCCCGGCGGCGTCGCTTCAGGTCGGCACCCGACGAAGAGGCTCACCGCAGCCTCGTTGGTAGCCGTGGCGAGGCCCTCAGGACGCACCACGTGCAGCGCCACATCGGCATCTGTCGCCAGGGCTTGCTCGAGGAACACGTGGCCCGGCGTGACCAGCCGGACCGGGACCGGACGGGGGGCGGGCAGCACGGCGTAACCCCGATTATCCAGGGCAAAATCATCGGCCACGTCCGCGATCAACTCGACCTCGCCACCTTCCGCGCTGAACTGGCGCAGATCCCGGGTGACCGTCGTTCCCGCCGGGACGCGTACCTCGAACGCATCCGTGAGCCTGCCGTTCAAGCGGAGTTCGACAGGCACGGTGCGGTCTTCCGGGGTCAGGTTGGCCAGTTCGGCGTGGACCTGGAAATCCCGCGGCGAGGCAGGCAGGGACCTCACTCCGAAGCCGGTGATGCCCACGTTGCTGTCGCGCTTCCCCACCGGGATGTAGGCGAATTGCACCCGGTCTTGCGGTTGGACTTCCACCGGTTCGAACGCGCCGTCGGTGAGGAGATACACGTGGGTTTCGCGCGGGTCCGGGGGCAGGTCTTCGACGAGGCGGAGCGCCGCGGCGAAGTCCGTGCCGGTCTGGGTTGGCTTCACCGCGAGCAGGGCTTCACGAAGCGCTTTGGGGCTGTCGGTGAACGGATGCGCGATGTCCGGAGCCTCCGCCACGGTCACCAGCATCGCGCTGTCTCCCATCGAAAGCCCACGAATCACGCCCAGGGCGGACTTTCTCGCGAGGTCGAACCGGGTGCCTCCCTCTTCGGGGACGCTCATCGAAGCGCTCGTATCGAGCAGGATCACCACGCGCCGCGAGCCGGTGAGCTTGCCGGACCAAAGCGGCCTCGCCAGGGCGAAAGCGAGGAGCAACACGAACAGCAGTTGCAGGAACAACGACAGGAGCTTCCGGAGCCGCGTCAGGGAGGTGACGCTCTGCTCGTCGCGCAGGATGCGGTCCCAGAACATGAGGGTGCTCACCTCCACGCGGCGCCGGCGTTGCTTCAGGAGGTAAAGGAGCACGATCGGCACCCCGAGGCCGAGAAACGCGAGGAAGATGGGGGCAGCGAAGGACACGGGCAGCGGGGATTCAGACGGGGAAAGGAGGCATCGCCGCCTGATGTCGGCGCCTGCAATCGTGGCGTTGGGGCGAGGCTGCGGCCAGCCGGTTCATGGCCGGAACTTCGCCCCTCGCAACAGGCGAATCAAACAGGAACCTGTCCCAAGCAGATGGGTACGTTCGTTCGGGAGACCCATCCGACCCACTCCGGCCACAGAACCCGGCGCCACAACCTGAGCGGCTCGTCGGCGAGCGCGCCACCAGGGAGGCGCTGGCCCGGATAGGGAGTCGCAATTCCGCGGTCCGGCGCTTAAGGCGATTGCGGACACACCGACGCCAGGACGGCGAGTTCGGGACGCAAGTAGTTCTCGGCAACACGGCGGGTCTGTTCGCGCGTGACCGCCTCGTAGCGAGCATCCTCGGTCTCCCAGTTCCGGTACCCGAGTCCGTACAGCTCATCCAGCGCTGCGGCCATGGCCTGGGCGCCCAGGTCCTGGCGCGCAATCTTTTTCTGGCCGATGACCTTCGCCTTCGCCCGCAGCAGTTCCTCCGCAGTGAGACCTTCCGCGCGCAGGAGCGCCACTTCGTCGAACAATTCCTGCTCGACCTGGTTCAGCCGCTCCGGCGCGGTCCCGACATAAAACGCGAAGTACCCCGGCTCCAACCCCAGGAAGTTCTGGGCCCCCACGAAATAAGCCAGCCCGAGCTTGTCCCGGATGCGCAGGAACAAACGCGATCCCAGATCACTGCAAGCCTCCTGAACCAGTTCGAGGGCGAAGCGGTCGTCAGAGGTCATGGTCACCCCGGGAAAACCGAGCACCAGCACCGCCTGCTTCTTGTCGAGTTGTTCAGTCACGCGCCCGGCCCCGCCAGGATTTCTGGCAGCGGCTGCCGGCCCCATGCCCCGCCGCCAGCTGCCAAACACCGATTCGACCTCGGCGCGGGCCACCTCGGCCGGGACGGCCCCGTAGATGGCCAGGACGGCGTGGTCGGGACACACCAGGGCCGCATGCTGCGTCTTCAAGTCCGAAACCGCGAAGCGGCTGACCATTTCCTCCTCGCCGAGAAGGTCCAGACCGTAACCCTGCTTTCCGAAGAGCTGCCGTCGCATGGCGCGAAAGGCCGAGTGCAGGACCTGGTCGCGCTGAGCCTTGATGGCCGCGAGTTGCACCTGACGCTCGCGTTCGAGCGCCTCCGGGGGAAACGAGGGCCGCAACAGCACGTCCGCCATCAGCTCCAACCCCAGCCGAAAGTCGGCATCCAGCACCTCGGTCATCACTCCAAAGCTGTTGTTCCCGCTGTAGGAATCGAGGCTGCCCCCCACGGACTCGATCTCGGTGGCGACCTGTTCGGCAGATCGGGTCGCTGTTCCCTGCATCAGCATCTGCGCCGTGAGCTGGGAAAGCCCGGAGCTCGCCGGATTTTCGGCCAGGACCCCGCCCCGCAGGACGAGACGCATTTCGATGAACGGCAACCGATGATCCTCCTTCAGCAACAAACGGAGGCCGTTCGTCAGTTCGAGCTTGCTGACCTGGCACTCCGGAGCTGACTCGCCAGGGACGTGAATCCGCGGCAGCGAGTCCTTGGGCATCAGCGCATAGTGGGTCTGGTTTTCCGGGGTCAAGTAGCGGCAGGCGACGCGCTGCAGGTCAGTGGGCGTGATGCCCTTCACGGCTTCGAGGTACCGGGCGGAGAAGTTCAAGTCGCTGGCCGCGATCCAGCTCCCGCCAAGATCTTGCGCCTGCCCCTGCATGGTCTTGCGCGAGGCGAGCGTGGCGGCGACGAACTGCTTCACGGCCTTCGCGATTTCCCCGTCGGTCACCGGCTCGCGTTTGAGCCGTTCGATTTCGGCGAGCATGGCGGCCGCCGCCGCGGCGTGGTTCGCGGGTTCGACGACCGCGCTCATGCCGAACAGGCCTTCTCCACCGGGGTTATAGGTCCACGCATCCACCGAGGTGACGAGTCCCTGGCGTTGACGCACCTGTTCGTACAGGCGCGAGCTGCGGCCGCGACCCAACAGCACCCCGAGGACATCGAGCAACGGCACATCGGGATGGCGGACATCCGGGACGTGCCAGCTGAAGTGGACGTGACCCAATTCGACGTTCCCTTCCTCGAAGAGTTCCCGCGGCGCCACCTGGCGGGGCTCCGTGGGCAGGACCACGGGGGGGAGCGGCCGCGCCTTCGCGCCGGCGAACGCCGTGGTGATGCGCGTGACGACCTCGTCCGTCTGCACGTCGCCGGCGACCACGAAGAAGAGGTTGTTTGGGGCGTACTGTTCCCGGTAATAGCCGACGATGTCCTCCCGGGTGATCCGATTGAAGACGTCCGGATATCCGATGATCGTGTAGCGGTACGGGCTGAGCGTATAGGCCGTCTCGAACAGCCGCCGCGCGGAGTGGCGTCCGGGATCGTCCTGGCACATGTCCATCTCGCGACGGATGACGTCGAGTTCCTTGGTGAGCTCTGCTTCGGGCAGGGTGGCGTTCTGGACAATGTCTCCGAGGATGTCCATGGCCACCGCCGCGCCGGTGTTGGGGACGTTGATCCAGTAGACCGTGCGGTCGAACGACGTGTAGGCGTTCATGTAGCCGCCGGCCTCCTGCACTTCCTGGTCGATGCGGCTCCCGGGCCGGGTGCTGGTACCCTTGAACAGCATATGTTCCAGCACATGCGAGAGCCCGGCTCCCAACCAGCGGCCTTCGTGGATGCTGCCGGCCCGACACCAGGCCTGCGCGGAAATCACCGGCGCGCTGTGGTCCTCCCGCACGATGAGGGTGAGTCCGTTCTCGAGGTGGACAAGGCGGACGCCCGCAGGAATGGGCGGAATGACGGAGCTCGTCGGATGCGGGACGCGGGCGGCGGGTGAGGTTTCCATCGGCAGGCAGCGGGGGAACAAGTGCGGTCCGTCACGATTCCCGCGGCGCGGGGGTGTCGCAGCGGGAAGGGGGTCGGTTCGGCAGGAAGGGCTTTCGGAACGCCTCTTCGAAATCGTAGCCGCCGGCGAAATCGGCCCGGCTGTCGCGCTCCGTTTTACTGAGCACGCGGTGGTCGATCAGGTTGAAGACCAGTTCGCCGAAGTCCTCGCAACGGCGGACGCCCCATTCGTGGAAGAGGGTGAGGGCCATCGGGCCGTACTGCTGGAGCGCGTAGGCGCGAATGCCGGCGAGCAGTTCCTGGCCGCTGACATGGCGGGGTTTTCCGTGGTTGGCCTTGCTGATGGCGCGTTGAGTGGAATCCAAGGCCTCGCGCAGGAAATGGTAGGCATCCCGGTGATAGCGGGAATCACCGGCCACCACCGTATCAAGAACATCGTCGAAGTTCTGGTGTTGCATGCCCTTCAAGGCTTGGCGGCGGCCGGGGGCGGGATGGGCACGTGCGCCGTCCGCCAGGTCTTCACGGCCCATCCCGTCAGCAGCAACAAGATGACCACCGCGACCACCTGCTGCTCATGCCGCGTCAGCCGACTCACCCCCGCAGCATAGGGGCAGCGCCCCGGGCAAACAACGTCGAATTCGGGCCCGGGAATGCGTGGGGGGGAGCCCGATCCGCAGGAAAAGCCTTGGCGTGAGGCGCAGCGCGAGTCCATTCTGCGTCGCCACAAACATGACGATGGTCGCCCCCCTCAAGCCCCCCGGCAAAAAGCATCGCGACTGCCCCGTGCTGGGGCGTGTCATCACGCCCGCCGAGTGCGGGAGCCAGCGCGGCAGCGTGCTCAACTGCCCGGCCACGTGCCCGCATTTCCCGTTCGGGGTGGCCGCCCCCGAACTCTGGCTGCGGTTGGAATCCGAGTGGAGCGTGAAGGCGCTCACATTTCTTCAGGCGCAGTTGGGACGCGAAACGCTTCAGACCCTGATCAAGCAAACCCCGATCCCTGCGCCCAACCCGCCCGCCCAGCTGAACGCCACGCTCCACTACATCTTGATGACCGAGCTCTTCCTCAAGCCGGTCGCTTCCGGAGCGACCCGGGGAGAAGCCTGGCTGGAATCGGCCGGGGCCGGTTTGAACAATGATGAGCGAGTCATGACGCGCCATCGCCGGCACGCGCGGGCGACCGTGATCGAGGTGGAGCGTGTTCTTCCCGACGGCACTTTCTCGTGTCGCGACCTTTTCGATCCTGAACGGCCGCCTTTCGTGCTATGCGACCGAGGCATGAATCGCCAGGCGGTGCGGTTCACGCGCCTGTTGGGCTGGCTGACGCATTACCCCGGGGCATCCCGACTGACGCTTCCGGCCTTCGAGGTGGGTCATCATCTGTGGGATGACTGGGAGCGCCAGGTGAAAAACGGTTTCGCCTCCGAAGGGCAGCCTGGGACGAGCCTCCGGGACTTCCTGAGCTTCCACTTTGCCCGCTATGCCGGCCTGCTGCACACGTTGGGGGAAGCGTACATGGATCGCCTGCTTTCCCAGATGGACATGCATCGGTGCGTGGCGAGTTTCAAACTCAAGGTGCCGGCCTCCGAGATCGAAGCCGTCCTGCGTGGCAAACCCGAGTTCCAGGAGGAACCTGCGCCTGCGGGTCCGGCGGGCGAGGCCCCCGAGATCCTGTTCAACTGGTTGCGACAGGGGGATTCGGCTGCGCTCGACAAGGAGCTCGAGGGATTGGTGATCATGGACTCCTCCGTGGGGGGAGTGGGCACCGCGGGACGCCTTCGACTGGGAGGCGAACGGCTCGTCCTGGAGACCCTTTCAAAGACGAAGTACGGGTTCACCCGCCGGAAGCTGGTCGAGTATCTGGGGGACAAGGTCGAGTTCGTCGAAGAATCGATCGAAGACCTGACACGGGCATCGCAAAATCAGCGGCAGCAGGATGCCACCGTCACCGCCGCGGAACGCGTCTTCTACGATCCGGGGGACGTTGGGCCGGAGATCGCAGCCGAGAACCCCGCACCGGCGAGTTCCTCGCCCCTCGAGGAGGAGGCGCGGAAACAGGCGTTGCGCGAGGCGCACGAGCGCACCTATGCCGGCTTTGTCGACAAGCCGCTGCAGCCGCTGGAGGGCAAGACACCGCGGGTCGCGGCTCAGGATCCGGGGTTGCGCCCGCGGTTGGTGGACATCATGAAATCCCACGTTCAAGGCATCGAGCGTCGGAACGTGAGCGAGGGTTTGGACCTGAATCTTGACGCGATCCTTGACACGCTGGGGCTCGTGGAGCTCAAGTGAGGGCGTGGCGTGCGTCGGGCCACGCACGCTGAGCCGTGCTGCTTGGGGCTTCTGGCGGAGCAGTTTACGAGACCGCACCAGGCGACTCGCGGCAGAAAACCGTTTGACTTGGTCCGGCGCGCATCAATAATCGTCCTTGAACATCCTTCCCGATGGCCAAGCTTGTTGTCCTGACTGAGGGTCTTGCCGGCACCGTTCACGAGCTGAAAGGTGACCGGACGACTATAGGGCGACTGGAAGACAATACCTTCCAGATCGCCGAGTCGTCGGTCTCCGGCCATCACTGCGAGATCGCGGTCGAAGGCGCCGAGATCCGCATCCGCGATCTGAACTCGACCAACGGGACGTTCATCAACAACCAGCCCGTCAAGGAAGCCGTCCTTAAGCCCGGGCAGGTCTTTCGGCTCGGACAGATTGAACTTCGACTGGATGACGGGGCGGGGACGGCAAGTGCCGCCGCGGCGCCGCCTGCCAAGAAGCAAGCCCACACGATGCCGATCGGCGGCGTGAAGCTGGACGAGTTGGAGCGCCCGGGCAAGCCGGTGGGCACCTCGTTCGCGCGGAAGAGCGACAAGACGGGCAAGCTGATGCTCTACGGGTTCGTCGCGCTGGGCGTGGTGATCATCGGCCTGATCCTCTTCTCGATTCTCGGCGTCTGAGTCAGGGGGTTGGCTCGCGCAGCCAGCGGGCAACGTCCACCGCGGAGTAGGTGATCAGGATGTCGGCACCGGCCCGGGTGAGCGAGAGCAAGGCCTCCAGCGTCACGGCCCGTTCGTCCAACCAGCCCTTCGCCGCCGCCGCCTTGAGCATGGCGTATTCGCCGCTGACGGCGTACGCCGCGGTGGGGCAGCCGAATTCCGCCTTCACCCGCCAGAGGATGTCCAAGTAGGCGAGCGCGGGCTTGACCATCACGATGTCGGCCCCTTCGCGCAGGTCCAGCGCGACTTCCCGCAGTGCCTCTTCGGGATTGCTCCCGGACATCTGGTAGCTGCGCCGGTCCCCGAACTTGGGCGCGGACTCGGCGGCTTCCCGGAAAGGCCCGTAGAAGGCGGAGGCGAACTTGGCGGCATAGGCCATGATCGGTGTGTCCTGGAATCCTGCCGTGTCCAGCGCCGTGCGAATGGCGCCCACGCGTCCGTCCATCATGTCGCTTGGCGCGACCATGTCCGCGCCCGCCTCGGCGTGGCTGACGGCAGCACGCGCGAGCAGTTCCAAGGTGGGGTCATTGAGAATCCTCGCGCCCCGGGCGCCATCGGAAACAATGCCGCAATGGCCGTGGCTCATGTATTCGCAAAGGCAGATGTCCGTGATCACCAGCAGGCCGGGCAGTTCCTGCTTCAGGAGCCGGACACTCTGCTGGACGATTCCCTCCGGCGCGTAGGCACCCGAGGCCTCCGCGTCCTTGGCGTCGGGAATGCCGAACAAAAGCACCGCCGGCACGCCGGCCTCGGCGGCGATGCGGGCTTCCCGCAGCAGTTCGTCGGGCGACAGTTGGAACACGCCCGGCATGGACGAGACGGGCCGGCGCAGCCCGCGACCGGGACGCACGAAGAGGGGAAGGACGAGTTGGTCTGCACTGAGCCGCGTCTCCGCCACCAGGCGACGGAGGACGGCCGATTGACGGAGGCGTCGCGGTCGGTAGGCGGGGAACTGCCCCAAGGCACCCGTATTCATCGCGCGACTCTAGAGGCGCGCGGGCCGGCCCAGAAGTCCAAACTGGCACCTGGCAGGGCAGGCTTCCGAGCCTGTCGGTGCGCCGGGCTGTCCCGTCCGGCGACACGGCGGGCGACTGGAAGTCGCCCCAACCGGCAGACAGGAAGGTCTGCCCTACATGCGAGGGGTTAGGGAGAACTCCCTGTTCCTGGCGGACCTGCTCACCGGCCATGGACCGTTGAGGAGCGCGGGCTTCAGCCCGCAGGGACGTCCCTTGGCCGGCGTGGCTTCCTGCGGACTGAAGTCCGCGCTCCGGGGACGGTTCATGGAGGGTATCTGGCGGTGCTTCTGATTCCGGAGACGCCTTGGGACCATGAACCCAGAAAGCGCCGGTAAACCGGACGCACTCCAGGCGCTTCGCGCCGGACCGGCCGCGTGACCGCTTCACGCCCAATAGTCGAGGTTCAACTGGGGGAAGAGATTGTCCACGGATTCGATGCCGGCGAGCCAGGCTTCATCGACCGCCTCGTTGGTCAGCTGCCGGTGAAGCGAACTGAAGCGTAGGAGATGCTCACGCAGCCGCCGTCGGGCGTAGCCGGGGCTGGTGTCGGTGTGGAGGATGAACGGCCAGTCGCTGGCCTGGGCAAGGAGGAGCTCCCGGGCGGCCTGCTGTCGAGCCCGGAGATCCAGGCCAAACGCCGGAGGCCAGCGCTGCGCGAGGGTGGTCATGCGCTCCTGCGCCACGGCGAGGTGCCGTCGGATCCACTCGTTCTTCTCATTCAGCCAAACGCCGAGGTGACCTCCTTCGCCCCAGCTCGAGGCGGCCGGTTGCACGAGTTCGTGGGTTTCGTGTCGTCGGAGGTAATCGGATGGCGTGTCGAACACGATCGAGTCCGGGGCGGCGAGCGCTTCGCGGACAAAGGCGTCGAGAAAATCCAGACCCTCATACCACCAGTGTCCGAAGAGTTCGGCATCATACGGGGCGACGAGGATCGGGTCCCGATCCATGAACTCGGCCAGCCGGGCGAGTTGCGTCCGACGGGCCTCGAAGAAGTGACGGGCCTGCGTCCGCGCCACCCGGGCGGCCGCTTTGAGATCGTAGATCTCCCTCGCGCCCGAAGGGCCGGTGATCCGGTGATACTTGATGCCGGTAAAGCCCCGCACGCCGGGCGCCGGCAGATACGGCCGGACGTACTCGAACTCCAGGTCGTATCCCGCGTCGCGGTAGAAATCGCGGTATTGGGGATCACCCGGGTAGCCTGACTGCCGGCTCCAGACCTGCCGTGCCGACTCGGGATCCCGGCCGAACACGGCCATGCCTTCCGGCGTGAAGACTGGCGCATGCACGCCGTACCGGGGACGAGGGGTGCCGTTGAGCAAGCCGTGGGCATCGAGAATGAACCAGCGAAGGTTCGCCTCCATCAGAACCGGTTCGATGGCGGGCTCGTAAGCGCACTCGGGGAGCCAGAAGCCCACCGGGTCGATGCCGAAACAGCTCCGGTAGTGATCGCGCGCCGTGAGGACTTGTCCCCGCAGCGACGGACGGTGCGAGGCCAGGAGCGGCAACACCGCGTGTGTGGCGGCACACGGAATGATCTCCAGACGTCGCTGCTCCTGCAGGCGTCCGAAGGCCCGCACCAGGTTGCGATCGGCCTCCAGCCACACCTGGCGCAGCGCCACGAACCGCTGCCGGTAGTGCTCGGCCAGCGGACGGAGTCCCGGTTCCCACCGCGTTCGCGTGACTTCGCGTTCGGCGAACTCGATGAGGGAAGTCAACCGGCCTTCGTAGCGCGCGCACAGCAGGGGATCCAGCAGCATCGCGCACAACGTTGGCGACAAGACGAGCGTGATCCGGACGTTGAGGCGGTCCCGTTCCCACGCCAGCAACCGTTCGAGCAAGGGCAGGTAGCACTCGGTGACGGCCTCATAGAACCAGCTTTCCTCCAGAAACCGTTCGTGCTCGGGGTGGCGTACGAACGGCAAGTGGGCGTGCAGAATGAGCGAGAAATGGCCTGGCATGGTGGTAATCAAACCGTCGGGCTCCGCCTTCGCCTAGCCGCGTCCCGTGTCCGCGGGGGGGGATTCAATGCCGGGTCGCCGGGATGCCTGCCTACCTCGCCGCGATACGCCGTGCGCCGCAGGAAATTCAGCCGGGCCGATCGGGAGGCCTCGCCATGCGCGGCCATCGCCACCGCCGACAGCCCGTAGGCTCCGTCCGGGAGCGCAAAACGCAAGGTGAAGGTCCCGTCCGGGCGTAACGGGATGGCCTCGCCGTCGATGAACACCTGGGCGTCGGGTTCGGTGGCCCCGTAGACGATCAACTCGGCGTTCACCATGAACCAGAAGTCGCGTTTGCCAGCCCCGGGCGGGCGCGACGGGATCGCCGCCTGACTCGAGGGTTGATCGAATTCGGCCGGTCCGCGCGCAAGCGTTGGCGCCACCCGATCGGGCCTGGCCTGTCCGGACCACACCATCTCGGCAGAGCTCGGGGCCTCCGGTTCCCGCAGTGAGATGGCTACGAGGTCGTGGAGGGCTTCGGCCGCTCGCGCCTCGAGCCGAGGCGGGGCCACATCAATCAGGTGAGCCCGCCAGGCGCCGGAGGCCGGTCGAGAGGCCGGCGGGCCGTGAATAACCACCCCAACATCCCGAGGGCTCGATCCGCTCGAGCGGGCTGGCTCTGAAAGCTTTGGGCCTTGCTCCGCCTGGGAGAAAGCAGAAGCGTACGTCGCGGGGGCAACGACTCCCGGCGCGCCGCTGAGCGGGAAGGGCTCGGGTTGGAGCAGGCGGGCCTCCGCGGCGCGGAGCGCTGGTGCGGACTTCACGGTCGCGGCTTCGGTCAGGGCCGCCGGCCCGGACGGAAGTGTCGTCGAGTCGGCCACGGCCTCGGGCGCTTGCGTCTGCGGTTCCGGGCGGGTTTCGCGAGCGCTCTGCCGCTTGGGGTGACGTTCCGCGGCGAGCGGGACGGAAAGCCCGGAGGGTGACGCAGGCGACGTCGGAGCCGGGGCGGGCTCGCCCGAAGGTGTCTCGGCGCTCTTCTGAGGCGAGCCGACGACGGATTCCGCTGCCAAAGGCGGTTCGAAGACCACCCGCACGAACCGCGGTTCAGCGCCCATGGAGCCGCGCTGCGGCGGGGTGTTCACCGGTTGCCCGCTGGCGAGTGTGTGCCATGCCCCCGCGGCGTCGCGGAAACCAACCTCGGCCTCGTACACGCCGCCTGGCTCGTCCACGCGGACGAACACGGAGCGTTGATGTTCGTCGACCTTGACTTCCTGGTGAGCGCGGCCGGATTCCGACAGGGAGCGCACCCGCACCGCGACGCGGTCTCCTCCGGCGGCAGCCTGGAGCTCCGTCAATTCCCACGAGACATGCAGGGTGTGCGGATCGCGCGCGGCAAGCCACACCCGCCCAATGCCGTAGTTCTCCTCGAGGCCGGGACCTGAATCTGGTTCGAGTGCCGCTGTCGGTGCCGGGCGCGTCAGTGGGACCGGCAGGTGCGGTTGCTCGTAGCGCCGCCCCGGCCCGGAAAGGGTGGGAACCTCATCGGTGTCGTCCTCGAGCAGAAGGGCCGGGATGCGCTCTGGCGGAATCGGAGGCGGGGGCAATACCGCGGCGACGGCGGCAGGTGGCTGGGGAATCTCTGGCTTCGCGACCGACCCGCGGACCACCGAAGCCGAAGGCGAGCTTGGCCGCGTTTCAACCGGCTTCCGTGGGGGCTTCGAGGGAACTCTGGGCTTCGAGCGCGCAGCTTTGTGGGAACTCGCGGTTTCCGGCTTTTCCCGAGGCGGTTTCCTGCCTGGCTGTGGGCGGACGGAATCCGTGCGAGCTGCGGGTGAGCCAGCGGGATGCTCAGCCGGTTGGGTGATCTGTGCCAATTCCGGTTTGGCTGGTGCGGGCCTGGCTGGTGCGGGCTTGGCTGGTGCGGGCTTGGCTGGTGCGGGCTTGGCTGGTGCGGGCTTGGCTGGTGCGGGCTTGGCTG